>NZ_QODK01000001.1:640642-1281284 GCF_003324485.1 Cohaesibacter intestini
GGCCGCAGCTGGCGTATCGGCTGACGATATCCCGGTTGTTGCTTTCTCGGTGGGTGAAGAAGAACTGGCGGGCCTCGACACCAAGAACCTCGTGGGCCACCTCGCTGCCTGGAACTATTTCCAGTCTGCCGAGAGCGAAGCCAACGCCGGGTTCATCAAGACCTGGAAAGCCAAAATGGGTGAAGAGCGCGTCACCAACGATCCGATGGAAGCGCACTATATCGGCTTCAACATGTGGGTGAATGCCGTCACCGAAGCGGGCACCACCGATGTCGACAAGGTGCGTGAGAAAATGTATGGCCAGAAATTCCCGAACCTGACGGGCGGCACCGCAGAAATGCTGGTCAACCACCATCTCTCCAAGCCGGTGCTGATCGGCGAGATTCAGGAAGACGGCCAGTTTGACATCATCAGCCAGACCGAAGAAGTGCCGGGCGATGCCTGGACCGACTTCCTGCCTGAATCCAAGGTGCTGAAGTCTGATTGGAAAGATCTCGGTTGCGGCATGTACAACACCGAAACCAAGACCTGCGTCCAGCTGAAATCCAACTACTAAGCTTATCCTTTCGCCAACATGTGCAGGGGCCCTTTGCGGCCCCTGCATCAATGAAAGTATATCTTGATGATCCGCATACTCGCAGCCTTACTGGTGGCCTTCCTCACATTCTCCGGTCTTGCCACCACGTCCCTATCCGCACAGACTGCGGCGGATCAGCCCGTTTCAGACTCCCAGCCAGCCTCGACCATGTCAAAGCTGCAATCGGTGGTGCAGGCCCATTTTTCGAAAATCAAGAAAGGGTCGGTCAAGACCGCCCAACCGGTCATTGATGCGATACAGGAAACCGGAGACCCTGCCGCCAGTCGGTTTCTGGTCAATTGGCAATCCAAGGACCTGTGGTATCGGAAATCAGATGATCTGATCGTCACGGTCAAGCGGGAAAGCGGCAAAAACTACACCCTTATGGACATCACGACTGGTGAGCCGATTGGCAAGGCGGTCAAGAAAGAGATCAAGCAGATCAAGCCCAACTCCGGTGTGCGCGCCTTACTGGGCGCGGCTTTGGTTGCGTCGCAACTGGTCAGCGACGATCTGGCAACGCGCAAGGACAGCCTTGATAGTCTGGCGCGTGATCCCAAACCAGATCATCTGGGTCCTCTGCGCAAGGCAATCGCCAGAGAGAGCGATGCAGGCCTTAAGGCGGACATGGTCCGTCTGGAGCGTCTGCTGACCATGCAATATGACAAGGATACGGCAGCCCGCGTCGCCGCGATTGAGAGTTTTTCGAGCGATCTAGGCCTTGATGTGCGGGCGCGTCTCAATCCGATGCTGGACACCAGACTGATGGTCGCCCAGACCGCGCCGAAGAAAGGCACATTTGCCCGGATCCTCAAACTCGGCAGTGATGAAACACTGGGCCGGGACGAGGCCTATGCCATGCTGGTTGCCAAAGGCTGGGCTCCAGAGGATATCAAGGCCGATGCCAAGACCAAGGCCCTGATCACCCATATAGCAGATGGCAAGGTCGGCTCCATCGCTGTCAGCGCGTTGGGCACCCAAGAGGCGCGCGACAAAGCCTATGCGCAGTTGGTCGAAAGAGGTCTTGCCCCCGCCGACCCAAGCGCTGAAGCGATAACAGAGACACTCAAACAGGCCTCTTTCTACGAAGTCTATCTCGAACCATCGCCTGAGGTGGTGGCTGCCACCAAGGCGACCTTGTCGAGCATTGAGACCAAGGTCGCCTGGTCCGAGGTTGCCGACCTGTTTCTTGACGGCCTGTCGCTGGCCTCGATCTTCTTTCTTGCAGCCATTGGTCTTGCCATTACCTTCGGGGTGATGGGCGTGATCAATATGGCGCATGGGGAGTTCATCATGATGGGGGCCTATACGGGCTATGTCATCCAGCAATTCGTCACCAATTACACCTTGTCGATCCTGCTCGCCATTCCGGCGGCCTTTGCAGTGACCTTCCTTGCTGGTGTGGCGATGGAACGACTGATCATCCGCCATCTCTATCACCGCCCGCTCGAAACCCTGCTGGCAACCTTTGGCGTGTCGATTGCCCTGCAACAGTTGGCCAAAAATATCTTTGGCACGCAGGCCCGGCCGCTGACTTCGCCCGATTGGCTCGATGGCGCGCTGGTGATCAATGACGTGATTTCGATCAGCTGGATCCGGGTGGCGATCTTTGGCCTGTCGGTTTTGTTCTTTGCCATGCTGTGGTTCACCCTCAACAAGACCCGGCTGGGGCTTGAAACCCGGGCGGTGACGCAGAATCCGCGCATGGCGGCCTCGATGGGCATCAATCCGGACCGGATCAACATGCTGACCTTCGGGCTTGGTTCGGGCATTGCGGGAATCGCCGGGGTGGCGATCGGCCTGTTCGCCAAGGTGACATCGGAATTGGGGGCGGACTATATCGTTCAGTCCTTCATGACGGTGGTTGTCGGCGGGGTTGGCAACATTTGGGGCACGCTGGCCGGGGCTGCGATGATTGGCTTCCTGCAAAAGGGCATTGAATGGTTCAACCCATCCAACACGCTGGCCGCCCAGACCTTCATGATCATCTTCATCATTATTTTCATTCAGTTCAGACCACGCGGCATCATTGCCCTCAAGGGTCGGGCAGCAGGAGACTAAGCCATGGGTGGACCACTGACGAAATTCCTGCTCAAGCATCCCAGTGCGCTGGTGTTTCTGGGCCTCATCGCCGCCTTCACACTCTTTGTCACCATTGGCAGCGAAGCCCTTGGCTATGGCTTCATTTCAACCTCCTTCGTCAAGACCCTGGGCAAGACTTTGTGCTTCTGCCTGATTGCCATCGCGATGGATCTGGTCTGGGGTTATTGCGGCATTCTCAGCCTTGGCCATTTCGCCTTTTTCGGCCTTGGCGGCTATATGATCGGCATGTGGCTGATGTATGAGCGCACCCGGTTGATCGTGGTGGAAGCGGCCCGCAATGCGCCATTGCCGCCGACCCAACAGGAAATCCAAGATGCCATCGGCACGCAGATTTTCGGCGTGGTGGGGGGATCCGATTTCCCCGTTATCTGGGCTTTCTCAAATTTCCTCTCGGTGCAGCTGCTGCTGGTGGTGCTGGTGCCGGGCCTGTTGGCCTTGGTCTTTGGCTGGCTGGCTTTCCGCTCACGGGTGACAGGGGTTTATCTGTCGATCCTGACCCAAGCCATGACGCTGGCTTTGTCGCTCTATCTGTTCCAGAATGATTCTGGCCTGCGCGGCAACAATGGCCTGTCGGGCTTGCAAAATCTGCCCGGCCTTGAAAGCACCCCGCAAGCGCTGATTTCGATCTGGTTCTTCTGGGCCTCGGCCTTTGCGTTGATGATGGGCTATCTGCTGCTCAAACTGATTGTCGAGAGCAAGCTGGGCAATGTCATTCGCGGCATTCGCGACGATGAGGCGCGCGTCCGCTTCCTTGGCTACAATGTGGAAGTCTACAAACTGTTTGTTTTCACTCTGACGGCCATCATCGCGGCAATTGCCGGGGCGCTTTATTATCCGCAGGCTGGCATCATCAATCCGGCGGAGATTGCCCCGATTGCCTCGATCTATCTGGCGGTTTGGGTAGCGATTGGCGGCCGTGGGCGGCTGTATGGCGCTGCCATTGGAGCGGCTGTGGTCTCACTTCTTTCAAGTTGGTTCACCGGCGGGCAGGCCCCGGATATCAATCTTGGCATCTATGTCATCAAATGGGTCGACTGGTGGCTGGTGCTGCTGGGCTTGAGCTTTGTGGCCGTCACGCTGTATGCACCCAAGGGCATTGGCGGACTGGTTGATCACTTCTCCAAGGGAGCAAAATCATGACCGCAGGGGCGTTGCTGGAAGTGGATTGCGTGTCGGTGTCGTTTGACGGTTTCAAGGCGATCAATGACTTGTCCTTCAATATCGATGCCGGGGAAATGCGAGCGATCATCGGCCCCAACGGGGCAGGCAAGACCACCTTCATGGATATCATCACCGGCAAGACCCGGCCCGACAGTGGCAAGGTTCTGTGGGGCGCAGATGTGATCAACCTGATCGGCAGATCCGAAAGTGACATTGCCCGGCTTGGCATTGGCCGGAAATTCCAAAAGCCCACCGTGTTTGAAGACCAGTCGGTCAGTGACAATCTTACCATGGCGCTGAAAAACAAACGCGGTCCCTTTGCGGTTCTGTTCCACAAAAAGAGCGACGCCGAAGGCGAGAAGGTGCTGGCCTTGGCCACTGAGATCGGTCTGGCGGATCAATTGGCGCGCCGGGCGGGCGACCTCAGCCATGGGCAAAAGCAATGGCTGGAAATTGGCATGCTGTTGGCGCAAGACCCGCAATTGTTGCTCGTCGATGAGCCAGCCGCCGGGATGACGGTGGAAGAGCGCAATCACACGGTCGAGCTGCTGCGCGAAGCGGCCAAGACCCGCGCAGTGGTGGTGGTCGAGCATGATATGGAATTCATCCGCAATCTCGATTGCAAGGTCACCGTGCTGCATGAAGGCTCGGTGCTGGCCGAGGGCAGCCTTGATCATGTGACCAAGGACCAGAATGTTGTCGATGTATATTTGGGACGATAGAGCATGCTGAATCTAGAAGGCATTACGCTGCATTATGACCAGAGCCAGATTCTGCATGGGGTCGATCTGGTGGCCGAACAGGGCAAGATCACCTGCCTGATGGGCACCAATGGGGTGGGCAAGACGAGCCTGTTGAAAGTGATTTCCGGCACGCATAATCACTCCGGCGGCAGCTATCACCTTGATGGCGTCGAACAGGGCAAGCAACCAGCCCATGTGCTGGCCAAGCGCGGGGTCGGCTATGTACCGCAGGGGCGCGATATCTTCCCGCTTTTGACCGTGCGGGAGAATATGGAAATCGGCTATGCCTGTCTCGACAAAAGCGAGCATAAGCTGCCCGAAGAAATGTTTGAATTGTTCCCGGTCTTGAAGGAAATGCAAAATCGGCGCGGCGGTGACCTGTCCGGTGGCCAGCAACAGCAATTGGCCATTGCGCGGGCCTTGATCACCAAACCGAAACTGCTGTTGCTTGACGAGCCGACCGAAGGCATTCAGCCCAACATCATCCAGCAGATTGGCCGGGTCATTTCCTTCCTGAAGGATCAGGGCGAGATGGCGATCCTGCTGGTCGAGCAATATTTTGAATTTGCCTATTCCCTTGCCGATCACTTCTATTCGATGCGCCGCGGCGAGATCATTCTCGATGGCGCCAAAGAACGGATAGCGAAAAAGGAATTGCTGGAAACGCTCAAGGTTTAAACTTTGATCGTCGCATTGAGGCCGACCTCCAAAGCCTGCCTCAATGCTGCCGCAGCATGTCGGCGGCTTTCTCGGCGATCATCACCACCGGGGATGCGGTGTTGCCGGAGACGATTTTCGGCATGATCGACGCATCAATCACCCGCAAGCCCTCCAATCCACGGACACGCAGTTGCGGATCGACGACGCTTTTGTCATCTGTCCCCATGGCACAGGTGCCGACGGGGTGGAAGATCGTGGTAGCGATGTCACCGATCTTGGTGATCAGGTCGGCATCGCTGTCGACCGCCGGGCCGGGCAGGATTTCTTCGGGCTGATAAGGCGCGAGCGCCTTAGCCGTGAGGATGGAGCGGGCTTGGCGGACGGATTTGACCGCCACATCGCGGTCTTTCTCGGTCGAGAGATAGTTGAGATTGATCTGTGGCTGAACGGACAGATCCCGTGTTGCAATATGGCAGGTGCCTTTGCTTTCGGGCCGCAGATTGCAGACCGATACGGTGATGGCCTCAAAGGGATGCAATGGATCACCAAGCTTGTCGGTGGAGAGCGGCTGGACGTGATATTCCAGATCCGGGGTTGCCATAGAAGGATCCGACTTGGTGAATATGCCAAACTGACTTGGGGCCATCGACATCGGGCCGGATCGGGTCAGGGCATATTGCAGCGCAATCTGGGCCTTCCCGATGAGGCTGTTGGCTTTTTTATTGAGTGTTTTGGTGTTTTGCACCTTGAAGACCGTGCGGATTTGCAAATGGTCCTGCAAATTGGCGCCGATATTGGCATTTTCATGGGCGACCTTGATGCCCATCGAAGCGAGCAAGGCGGCATCGCCAATGCCGGACAATTCGAGGATTTTCGGGCTGTTGATGGCGCCGGCGGCCAGCAAAACCTCGCGGCCTGCCTTGGCGATATGGGTCTCGCCCTTCCAGCGGAATTGCACCCCGGTGACGCGCTTGCCTTCCAGCAGGAGGCTTTCGGTTTCGGCCTTGGTGATCAGCCGCAGATTGGGGCGTTTCAGCGCCGGGCGCAAAAAGGCCTTGGCGGCACTCCAGCGCCAGCCCTTCCTTTGATTGACCTCGAAGAAGCCGCTGCCTTCATTGTTGCCATCGTTGAAATCCTCACGCGGATGGATGCCGAATTCCTTCGCGCCTTCCTGCACAGCCTTCAAAATGTCCCATTCGAGCCGCTGGCGGGAGACCTTCCATTCGCCACCGCTGCCATGGAGCCGGGAGCCACCCGCATGATGGTCTTCGGATTTGAGAAAAAAGGGCAGCACATCGTCCCAGCCCCAGCCGACATTGCCCAATTGCCGCCAATGTTCATAGTCGGCGGCCTGTCCGCGCATATAGATCATGCCATTGACAGACGTACAGCCACCCAACAGCTTGCCGCGTGGGTAGACCAGTGAGCGACCATTCAACCCGGCCTCCGGGGCGGTCTTCATCATCCAGTCGGTGCGCGGATTGCCGATGCAATAGAGATAGCCGACCGGGATATGGACCCAGTGATAATTGTCAGAGCCGCCCGCTTCGAGCAACAAGACCTTGGTGGCCGGGTCTTCGGTCAAGCGGTTGGCGAGCACGCAGCCCGCGGTGCCTGCCCCGACAATGATATAATCATAGTCACCCTCAAGGTTCTTGCATGTGGTCATGTTGCTCTCTTCTTGACTGGAGGCGTTGATACGATCCTTGCTATGAAGCGTCGACATTCGACAGGTTCATGCAAAGACCTATTCAGTGCGAACCAAAAGGACGACACCTGCCGGGTCAGACGTCCAGTGGCCGTTCACATCATCCAGGGGTTCGAGTTCGTCACGGACCGGGCTTTGAAGGGTCTCGATTGCCTTGTCCGGATCGTCAGTGAAGAGCTCGAGCCATATATCAGACTGGCTTTGCGTCTCCACCTTGTCGATCCATAAGGTCATCGGTCCGAACGCGAAGGCGATGCTGTTTTCAAATTCTTTCGTGACAGTGAGGCCTGCCCTGTCGCGGTAGAAGGCGACAGTATCTTCCCATCTGTGAAGCGGCACCTTAATCGCAATATTCTTTCCAGCTTCGATCATGTCATCAGCTTCCATTCCATAAAGCGTCTATGCATTTCTATTATGCTCGCTCGATATCCGACAATTTGAAGGATAGGCATTGCCATCCGCACCAGATCGCGCTGTTGGCGCGGGTGTAGGTTGGACAGGCGCCAAGCCAAGAGGGCGGTTGCGTCGGCTTGATTGTCACAATCAAATTGCACAAGGGAAGCATATCAGGGGAATTGCGGATCACAATTATCCTTACAACCAATGAGATGCCGAGTAAGGCCCAGCCGGAGAACGGACTGTTGCGATCCGCAATAACGGACAGGAACGGCTGCAAAATGGGGTTGCCGAAGCTGTTTCTGCCTCTGTAGAACCCGCATCGCAAGACCAAGCGATCCCTTGACCTCGTGACGCGGGCATCGGCGGTTCAGATCGTTATCTTCATGCCGCCGTCAACATAATAGGACGCGCCGACGCAATAGCTGGCACGATCCGAGCAAAGAAAAACGAAGAAATCTGCCAACTCTGCCGGTGAGCAAAAGCGCTTGATCGGGGCGAGTTCGTCAGCAACCCCTTGCAAATAGCCTTCCCAGTCGCCGCCGCTATCCTTGGTGAGTTCGCGCGCGGTATTCTCCCAGTCCGGTGTTTGCACCAGCCCCGGATTGACGCAGTTGACCCGAATATTCTTTGGAATGAACTCTGTCGCCATAGTGCGCGACAGCATCATCAAGGCTGCCTTGGTGACATTATAAATTGGCTCATACCAGAGCGGTTGGACGGCGCAAATGGAGGCATTGTTGAGGATCACTCCCGCTCCCCTCTCCTCCATATAAGGCGCTACCCCGCGGCACAGACGCACCGCCGCCATGACATGCAGGTTCCAGTAATCCATCCATTTGTCGTCGGGGGCCTCCATGATGGTCTCGTTTGACCCGGTCCCCGCATTGTTGATCAGAATATCGACGCCGCCAACCTCACGCACGACGGCAAGCACCGCATCGACGCCTTCCATCGATGAGACATCACCGACCGCCGGCACCGCCTGCTCCCCAATCTGGCGGCACGCCGCCTCGACCTTGTCGGCATTGCGGCCATTGATCAACACACGCACCCCTTCGGCAGCAAGCCCCTTGGCCACCGCCAGCCCGATACCATCGGAACTGCCGGTCACCAGTGCCGTTTTGTTGGAAAGATTGAGCTCCATTTTCTCCTCCTTGAGCCAGAAAGACAGGCACCTGTCCACGCCTTCCATCCCCCGATCTAGCCAGACCAGACTAGATCAGATCGCAGACCCTGTCATCAGCGCAGGGTTGAAAAGGAAGGGCTGCGCAAGGAGAAGGTGGTGAACAAGCCGAGAAGGGATTGCTTTCGAAAGACAGTTGGGAGGACATATCCCGTTTCGGTGTCATGCAGGGCCAGTGAGGCACCCTCGCAACCAGACAATCAGCGTCTGGCACGTCATATCCGATTGAAGCAATTGGGATCTTTCAATGAGACAGCTTGACACATGCACGCCCCAACCCAATTTTCCAACTTACCCTCGGCGAGCCGCTCACCGAGAAGGGGAGCTGATAAATCTATAGGGAAGATCCCTAACGCTTGGTGCCTCGAAGCGTTCTTGGTATGGCGGAGAGACAGGGAAAGCCCTCTCAGGCCGATTTTATCAATATTTTCAATGCCGTATGATCAACCGGCGGACTTCCTGTATCGCAGGTCTGTAACCCAGTGTCAAGCATCTGTGAGTCTAGCCTAATCTCAGTTGCAGCTCTTTCTCGGCCTGTGCAGAATTCGCTCCCTACGTTCCTTATAGATAAAGGTGGAAATTTCGTATGACCGAGGCGCAATCCAAATGTATCGAATGCAAAAGTGACCTGCCTGAAGGAGCTCGAAAATGTCTCAAGTGTGGATCTCGCCAGGATTGGAGAAGATTTCTGGACTTTGGGAATACATCGGCATCATTGCTCATTGCAACAATATCGGTAATGGCACTCGGAGCCCAAAATTTAATTGATCTAACGAACTGGTTTTCCGATCCCGAGCGCGGTGGGTTAACGGTCAAAATTACTTCGTTAGGACCAGAGCGTATTTCTCTTTACATCGACAACGACGGGCCAGGAAGTGTCGTATTCAACCAAACAGCCTTGTGTTCAATCTGGCCGACTGAAAAATCCTCCACATTGTGGGTAGGGGTTGATGGTGAACCTAACAAATATTTTGATTCTCGTTACCCCACAGCAAAAGAAGTTGTTGGGCGATATATCTATTCATACGGCGATAGAAGTCCAATTATTGTTAAATCAGGTCAAGAGTTTTTGCACGATTTAAATAGAAGAGAGCTTCTAATACAAAATAAAGACGGAATAAATTCCAATGAAAATGAAGTTAAAAGCTACTGCTTCTTCGATTTTATACATGAAAACACATCTCAAGACGCGATTATTGATATTGTAGACAGCTTGGAAGTCAGTTTTTTTGCCACTGAGAGAGACGTTGTCAAACAGGCAATAGAAGAATACGAAAATATTCGGAAGAAGAGGGCGTTAAAAGACTGATCTCCCTTATTCAAGGTTGGTTTTCGGCGCAATTTTGTCAGCCCCCATCTTGCAGATCTAGCCACGACAAACACCCCCCATAGGGCCTTACAAGGGTGCGCTCACGTCCTGCAATCGGCAAGGCAAAAGCAACCCCTGAGGCTAAACACTCCAGTTCACAGCCGTCACATTCTCCACAGATGCAACGCCTTCTCGCATTCTTCAGGCTGGTCCTTGATCCTGTAGATGGTTGGGCGCGTGAGGCCCGTCGCCTTGGCTATGGCTGAGATGGTATCGGAGTTGGTCAACATGGCCGTCACCTGTGCCATTTGCTCCCGGCTGTAGGATGGCTTGCGCCCCCTGTACTTCCCCGGCCTCTGCTTGGCTGCTGCAATGCCTGCCTTCTGTGCTTCTCTTCTGGCTTCCGTCTCTGCCTGTGCCATTGCTGCCATGAAGCCGATTAGCGCATCCCGCACCGCCTTGGCCATGGGATCTGACTTTGAACCGTCAAAGGTCAAGCCGTTGATGACGGTTTTGATGGTGACACCTGCGCTGAGCAACTCACGCATGACTTCAGTGACATCATCATAGTTGCGGCCTAGGCGGTCCACCCAGCGGACAACAAGTGTGTCACCTTCTCTGAGCAGGTCAAACAGGCGTTTCCCCTCTGGTCGTTCCCTCAAGCGAGTAGACACACCGGACACGCCATGATCCGCGACAACCTCGTTGATCTGAAAGCCTGCCTCTTCGGCTTGTGTCTTCTGATGATCCAAGGTCTGATCCATCGTGGACACACGAGCATATAGAACGGTCTTCATATCCTGCCTCCATATGAATTTTAGGATAGCGCCCATTTAAAAACCGTCCGCAGATCAAAATCAACCCTAGTGAACACACTTTTGAAGCCCCTTGTGCATATCCGTTGTGGCTTACCCTAGAATTCATTCGCACCGCAGCATGCCTGCTGATTGCCCTCCAAGATAGTGCCCCAACGCATAGGGTCAGGATCGCGTCAGGAGAGTCTGCAGGCAGCCGCGTCAACAAATGAGCCACTGCATCAAAGCGATATCCAACGCCTCTGCGAGCGCATTCTGAGGTCATCCAAAGCAGCTTCAAAGCGGGTTTCTAGAGCACAATCACGTGGCTGACGCATTCGGCATGCCGCTTAGCCTGAACCAACGTTGACTATGGACAACAGCACGACGGAGCATCATATTTGATGCAAAAGCAATGAATACAACCAACCAAACCAAGGCTCGTGAATTGTGTCTAAGATCCGATTTGAACGACGTGAGGTGATGGCGTTCCTCAATGAGCACTATCCAAGCTGCAGCTCCTACTACAAGCAAAAAATTGCGTTCAGAACGAGCAGAAGGCGTTGGAACGACGTCACGATAGGGAAAGCCGTCGGTATCACTGTCACGAACTATGTCCGGCATCATATGACGCAATATGAATATCTGATGGGAGCGCTGAAGCTGACACGTGAAGAGGCTCGGATTGTTGTTGCAGAGGAAGTCAAGGATATCTGGCAGAGCTGGCAACAGCCGAGGCTTGACACGACACCTGCAGACGATGCATCGGCAGCGCCCACCGACCAGTGACCCTCCAGCAGTGCAAACGCAGAGCCCTGCCAAGACCTCCATACCAAGGAAACCCAACAAACGTTGTCACGTCAGTGGCCCCTAGCAGCCCATCGGTCCTTTCTGGGAGGTGGGGACCGGCCACTAGAGCTGACCACCAAAGGCTCCCAATAATTAGGTTCCCCTATAGAGGCAAGCCTCCGTAGGTAACTAGAGGGGTATAGAGAGAGGGTATAGGTATGGATGTATTAGGTTAGATATCTATAGATAGGTAGGAGGAAGCAGGAGACATAGGGTGTAGACATCAGGGACATCTGGAGGGAAGACATCCATAGGGAACACATCCTCCTCCCACCCATAAAGGGGAGGGCTAAGAGATGAAGGGGGAACAGAGGCAGTCATAACGAAGGGAGAGATCGTTGTAGTGGGGTCTATAGGGGAACCCAATCAACCTGCCTAGGCCTTCTCAACTGCAACCCATGCCTGTGAACACACCATTCCTTTCGCCTTCCCCTCCGCCTCAGGGGCGTCTACTGTGCCGACCAAAGTTTCGTATCGGTTTGTTTTTGCTGATGCCCCAAGGACAAGGAAGCAGGATGCCACAATCAGTCGTCACCCAGGATCAGATCAACAAGGCCGCCTGGGCGGTGTGTGACACCTTTCGGGGGGTCGTGGATGCAGCGGACTACAAGAACTATGTCCTCACCATGCTGTTCCTCAAATATATCTCCGATGTCTGGAGCGATCACTATGCGGGCTACAAGGCGGAACATGGCGATGCACCTGAGTTGATCGAGGCGATGATGGCGAAGGAAAACTTTGTCCTGCCGCCGCAGTCGAGCTTTGACTACCTCTATGAACACCGGCATGAGCCTAAGAATGGCGAGCGCATCGACAAGGCCCTTCATGCCATCGAAGACGCCAACGGCACCAAGCTGCGCGACGTGTTCCAGGACATCAGTTTCAACTCCAACAAGCTCGGCGATGAAAAGCAGAAGAACGATACCCTGCGTATGCTGCTCGAGGATTTCGCCAGAGACGAGCTTGACCTGCGCCCGAGCCGTGTGGGGGCGCTGGATGTCATCGGTGGGGCATATGAATATCTCATCTCCCGCTTTGCGTCTGAGGCTGGTAAGTCGGCGGGGGAGTTCTACACCCCGGCAGAAGTGTCGACCCTCATGTCCCATTTGGTCGAGCCGAAGGAAGGGGATCTGATCTGCGATCCGACCTGTGGCTCTGGCTCGCTTTTGATGAAATGCGGTCGGCGCATTCTGGAGGGGACAGGCAAGCGCATCTATTCGCTGTTTGGTCAGGAGGCCATCGGGTCGACCTGGGCGCTGGCCAAGATGAATATGTTCCTGCATGGCGAGACCAACCATCGCATCGAGTGGGGCGACACCATCCGCAACCCCAAGCTCCAGGATGGCAATGGCAACCTGTTGCATTTCGACGTGGTGGTGGCCAACCCGCCCTTCAGTCTCGACAAGTGGGGCATTGGCAGCGCCGAGAAGGACCCTCACAAGCGTTTCTGGCGCGGTCTGCCACCCAAGACAAAGGGCGACTATGCTTTCATCTCCCACATGGTAGAGACCCTGAAGCCCGACACGGGTCGCATGGCGGTGGTGGTGCCCCATGGGGTACTGTTCCGTGCCTCATCGGAAGGCAAGATCCGCAAGGCGCTGATCGAGGAGAACCTGCTGGACGCTGTCATTGGTCTGCCCGAGAAGCTGTTCTTCGGCACAGGCATCCCGGCGGCAATCCTCATCTTCAAACACAATAAGCCAGACAGCTCGGTGCTGTTCATCGATGCCAGCCGGGACTATGTCGATGGCAAGAACCAGAACAAGCTGGGCGAGGCGCAGATCACCAAGATCATCGAGACCTATCGCGCCCGTGAGACGCTCGACAAATATGCCTATCGCGCCAGCCTTGAGGAGATCGCCGAGAACGACTTCAACCTCAACATCCCGCGCTATGTCGACACCTTCGAGGAAGAAGAGGAGATCGACCTCGTCGCCGTCCGCACGGAACGCAAGGCCCTGAACGAGGAAATGGCCGAGCTGGAAGCCAAGATGGACGCCTATCTCAAGGAGCTCGGTTATGGTGCCTGAGGGTTGGGTGAAGCTGGCTTTGTCAAGCGTCGCAGACGTGCGTACCGGCATTGCAAAAGGCAAAAAGGACATTTCTGATCCCATCTCTATGCCTTATCTCAGGGTCGCGAATGTGCAAGACGGTTACCTAGATCTCAGCGAGATTAAAGAGATTGAAGTCAGCAGGAACATGGTTGAGCGATACCGTCTGCAAGATGGTGACGTTCTTATGACCGAGGGAGGAGACTTCGATAAATTGGGGCGGGGCACTATTTGGCGCGGACAAGTACCCAACTGTTTACACCAAAATCATGTGTTTGCGGTGAGAGTTCATGAAGGCAAGCTCTTGCCATTTTTCTTCGCAATGCTGAGTGGAGGGGCCTACGGAAAGCGATATTTCCTTAAAGCGGCCAAACGCAGCACTAACTTGGCAAGCATCAACTCAACCCAGCTCAAGGCATTTCCCGTCCTCCTCCCCCCTCTCTCCGAACAGAAGAAGATCGCCGAGATCCTGTCGACGTGGGACCGGGCGATTGAGGTGGCGGAGCGGCAGCTAGAGACTGCACGGCTTCAGAAAAAGGCCCTGATGCAACAGCTCCTAACCGGCACCCGCCGCCTCCCCGGATTTGATGGCGAGTGGAAGACCGTGAAGTTGGGGGATATTGCTGACACTTATTCAGGCCTATCTGGTAAGTCAAAAACAGATTTTGGCTCAGGGGCCCCGTATATTCCATACAAAAATGTCTTTGATAATGCCGAGACTGACGCTTCATTTCTTGAGCTAGTTCAACTGTCTCGGGGAGAAGAGCAAAACAGAGTTCGAAAAGGTGATGTAATATTCACCACGTCTTCCGAAGTTCCTAAAGAAGTTGGGATGAGTTCTGTTGTTTTATTCGAAATGGAAGAATTGTATTTAAATAGTTTCTGTTTTGGATTGCGAATGCATGAAATGGGCGTTCTGCTGCCCGTTTTTGGAAAGCATTTTTTCAGATCGGGGCATGTACGACGAAAAATTGTAGTCCTAGCTCAAGGATCAACGCGCTATAATCTGTCCAAAAAGGAATTTATGAAAATCGAGATCGATCTTCCCTGCCCTCAAGAGCAGGAGGCAATAGCGGAATATCTAGAAAAGGCTGCCCAACAGGTTGTTAGTTTGAAGCACTCTATATCCCACCTCCGCACCGAAAAACGCGCTTTGATGCAGCAGTTGCTGACTGGCAAGAAGAGGGTGACGGTCTGATGAAGGATGTAAATGCCCCATGGAGTGACTACCAGCAAGTTATCGTCGAGACCTATGAGGCAAGCCGACACGGCAGGGGCAAGGCGATCCATGTCCGCCCCGTTGAGGGCGAAGCCTTTCCCGTTACCATGGATGTGGAATGCTCCCGCTCCATGCGCAAGGCGCATCCGGTTGGCACCCGTTTCCGCATCTATGCCAAGGAGACAAGCCGAGCAGGCAGCAAGCCCTTCCTCTACTCCCATTTCAACTGGCCCTATGAGGTGGTGAGCAGCTGACCTTTTCGGTGGCAAAAGGTCTTTTTCTTCAACCACACCTTGCTCCTTGCCGCGCTGTTGTGCTGACATGACAACAACTTGAGGTCGCTCTGCCGTCCTGCTTTCGCAAAGCCCAGTTTCTTGCCCGAGGCCACCATGCTCGATCAATCCGCGCCGATCACTTCCGAAGATGTCGCCTCCAAGATCCCGGCGCTGGCGCTGATGATCAATATGGGCTGGATCTACATCTCCGTTGAGGACTGCCTCGCCCGTCGTGGCTCCAATCGTGCGGTGCTGCTCGAGGATAGTCTGCGCCTGTGGCTTGATGCCTATCGCTTTGACTATCGCGGCAGGCTCTATCCTTTGTCCGAGGATGGCAAGGCGCAGGTGATGAAGGGCGTCACCCATTTGGGGCTGGTGCAAGGGCTGGCCAAGGCCAACGAGACCCTACACACCATCCTCTCCCTTGGCATCACCGTCACTGAATTCATGCCCGACGGCCACAAGCAGCCCGTCACCGTGTCATTGGTTGATTGGAAGGATATCAGTGCCAACCGGTTCGAGGTGACAGAGGAGATGAGCGTTGAGCGGCAGGGCCAGACAACGACCTATCGCCCCGACATTGTCGGCTTTGTCAATGGGTTGCCGCTGCTGATCATCGAAGCCAAGAAGGCGGTGTCAGCCCACAAGGACAAGATGGTGGAAGAGGCCATCTCGCAGCATCTCCGCAACCAGTTGCCCGATGGCATCCAGAGCCTTTACGCCTATGGGCAGGTTCTGATGGCGCTGGCCGAAAGTCAGGCGCGATATGGGACCATTGAGACACCATTGAAATTCTGGGCAGCCTGGCATGAGGAAGAAGTCTCCGAGGCCGACATGCTGGTGATCAAGAATATGCCGCTCGATGGGGCTCAGCGGGACAATCTGATGTCGGGGCTCTCGGCCAAGGTGAAGGCGCACCTGCTGACGCTCTGGTCTGCAGAGATGGCCCTAACCGAGCAGGACCGGCTGTTGATCGGCATCGCCCGACCGGACCGGCTGCTGGAGTTCGTCCGTTACTTCCTGCTGTTTGACAGCAAGGTGGGCAAGATCGCCGCCCGATATCAGCAGTTCTTCGGTGTACGTGCCATGCTGGCCCAGGTGCAGCAGCGCGACGAGACAAGCAGCTCAGGCAAGAAGCGCAAGGGCGGGATCGTCTGGCACACCACCGGCTCAGGTAAGAGCTACACCATGGTGTTCCTCTGCCGTGCCCTGTTGCACAATCCAGATCTGGCCAAATGCCGATTGCTCATCGTGCTCGACCGTATAGACCTTGAGAAGCAACTTGCCGCCACCTTCCGCACCGGTGGGGCCTTCGGCTCTGCTATTGCGACCAAGAAGGAAGGTGAGAAAGCCAGGGCAGAGAGCGGCCAGGATCTTGCCAAACGGATAGGCCTTGGCACCGACCGGATCATTTTCACCCTGCTGCAGAAGTTCAACTCCGCCACCAAATATCCCGAATGCAAGAATGACAGTGAGGATATGATCGTGCTGGTGGATGAAGGCCACCGCAGTCAGGGAGGGGAGAACCACGAGCGGATGCAGCTTGCCCTGCCCAATGCCGCCTTCATTGCCTTCACCGGGACGCCGTTGCTGAAAGAGCGCAAGACCGAGAACAAGTTCGGCAAGATCCTCCATGCCTACACCATGCGCGAGGCGGTAGACGACGGCACGGTCACACCTCTGCTTTACGAAGAGCGTCAGCCGATGCTTGATGTCAACGACAAGGCCATCGACAACTGGTTCGAGAAGATCACCACGGGCCTGACCGATGAGCAGAAGGCGGACCTCAAGCGCAAATTCTCGTCCAAGGGGCAGGTCTATGGCGCGGAGCAACGCATCCGTCTGATTGCCTATGACATCGCCACCCACTTCCGTGACAACTTCAAGGATATCGGCCTCAAGGGCCAATTGGCGACCGATAGCAAACTCTCGGCCATCCGCTACAAGAAAGCGCTGGATGAGACGGCGCTAGTCACCTCCGCCGTTATCATTTCCCCCCCAGACACCCGCGAAGGTCACGAAGACACCAACGCCGCCAACGCACCCGAGGTGCAGACATGGTGGGCGCAAACCGTTGGCAATGATGCCGATGCCTATGAGGAAAATGTCATTTCAGGCTTCTCGCTGGTCGGCCCACCTGACATCCTGATCGTGGTTGACAAGCTGCTGACCGGTTTTGATGAGCCGCGCAATGCGGTGCTCTATATCGACAAGGACCTCAAGCAGCATAACCTGCTCCAGGCCATAGCCCGTGTGAACCGGCTGCATGAGGACAAAAAGTTCGGCTATCTGGTCGATTATCGCGGCATCCTGAAGGAGCTGGACACCTCCCTGCAGGACTACCAGAAGCTGGCAGAGGAAACACGCGAGGGATACGACCCTGAAGATCTGGAGGGCATCTATGCCAGTGTCAGCACGGAATATCTCCAGTTGCCGAAGCTGCATCGTGAGCTCTGGGCTTTGTTCTCCGGCGTAAAGAACAAGGCCGACAAGGAGCAGTTCCGCCGCCTTCTGGTGCCGAAGATGGTGACCGAAGAGGGGATGTCCTACGACGCAAACCTCAAATTCCGCGAGGACTTCTATGCGGCACTGACCAACTTCGGCATGTGCCTTAAGCTGGCGACTTCCACCCGCGCCTTCTTTGAAGATCCTGGCTTTGATGAGGAGAAGCTGAACCGCTACAAGGCCGACCTCAAATTCTTCATGGGGATCCGACAACAGGCACGAGCCGACGCGATGGAGACAGTGGACTTCTCTCAATATGAAAAGCAGATCCGCAACCTGCTCGATCATCAGGTGACTGGGGTGGATATTCGGGAGCCGAAGGGCCTGATCCAGGTCGGTGGCAACAAGGACGGTGATAGCTCAGAAGATCCAGAAGAGTGGAGCGACGAGAAGAAGAAGAATGAGGCCGACCTCATCCGAACACGCCTGACGCAATCCATCGAGGTGGATCTGGCAGAGGACCCCTATGCCCAGGCTGTCTTCTCGGAATTGTTGCGCGAGGCCATCGCCGAAGCAGAGGCCATGTTCGACTTCCCTGGCAAACAATATGACCTGTTCAAAGACCTCGAAGCACAAATGAAAGAGGGGGCAACGGCGGACATCCCCAATGCAATCAGAGAGAACCGCCACGTCCGGGCCTACTATGGTATTTTCAAACAGCAGATCGATCCGGTTCGCTTTGAGGAGCTGGGCGAGGAACATTTCATTGCGGAGGCGCAACTGGTAGATCGGGTGGTTATGGATGCTGTCGCCGCCAACTCACTCAGCCAGGAAGCAATCATGAATGAAATCAGCCGAAGCCTTCTGCCGACCTTCTTCAAGACCTACGGCGATATCACGATTGCCCAGAGTCTGATCTCGGCGATCCAAGACAAAGTAAGGGCCGGGACCACCAATGGCAGCTTCTGATCAAACTGAGCCTGAGAACCGCCTGTTGGTCTACGGAGATATGCGGCTGCCTTATGTCGTCGTCAGGGAAGAGCGACCATCCGGCAAGATCGCCATCAATGTTGAACCCGATGGGACTGTACTAGTGCAGGCTCCTGTTGCAGCGAATGCCTCAGCCATTCATCAATCGGTTCACGCGAAGGCTAGGTGGATCTTCCAGCATGTGGTCAATGCGCAATCTCGTTTTCACAACGTGCTGAACCGTGAGTATGTCAATGGTGAAGAGGTCATGTATTTGGGCCGACGCCATCAGCTCAAGTTGATCGATGTTCCCCGCTCTGAGCGACGTGTTCGACTATTTCGTGGGAGAGTGGAAGTCCTTACGGAAACCAGAGACCCAGATGCCATTCGTCTCAAACTCCGTGCTTGGTACAAGTTTCGTGCTCAAGACATCTTCAAGGGATGCATCCGAGAATGGACACAAACGCTTCCGTGGATCAACACACCCCCAAAGTTTGAACTTCTCGAAATGCAGAAAAGGTGGGGAAGTTGTGCCACCGATGGAGTGCTGCGCATCAATCCGTTTTTGGTCAAAGCCCCCCGAGTTTGCATCGAGCACGTGCTCTTACATGAGCTCTGTCATCTCAAGGAGCACAACCACAGCAAAGCCTTCTATGAGCTTCTCGACCGTTTCCAACCTGGCTGGCAGACCACAAAGACGAAACTGGATGAGTGGGTCGAAGAGTTGCTGAACGAATGATGCACTGAGCAAAGCGCTGAGTTTCCCGACCAACCACTCCAACTATTTCAATGCGGCTTCGATTAACTCAGGCTCTCTATCTTGACTATCCCCTCATGTTCAAAATCAAAAGATTGTCCCGCAGATGACACTCTAGTCTCTTTCTGATGCATCATCTGTAAGCTAATTTCCTTCGCGACAACTCGGCATTTTCAAACCGTCATAGGCAATCTTCTCGATCTGCTCCTTAAGGAAAGCCGGGCTGAGGTTGCCGCCATATTGATCTGACGTGTCACCCGAAGACCACCCACCTAGCGCTAGTACGACATCGTGGTTCAACTCAGCTTGCCGCATAGCATCACGATAGTTGTGTCGGAAGCTGTGAAAGGATGCCCCGTTGCCCGCAAGACCAAGCTTGCCAAGGAAGCGCGATTTGTCGTTGAACCACTTCGAGAAGTTGTTCGATAGGTATCCATCTGCGGAAGGCTTCAACTCAGGGAACAAGCGGACATGTTTTGCTTGCTTTTGCTGAAGGGCAAAATTGATGAAGCCGAGCCTCTCCAAAGCCGAGTGAATTGGCACGAAACGTTCTCCTGAAGAGGTTTTCACCCGCTTCTTGTCCGCTTCGTCCAATCCCTCACCGTCTTTGGTTTCCTGAATAATGATGCACCAGACCCCATCAATTTGTTTGATGTCATCGCAATGAAGCTGACAGCATTCTCCAAGGCGCATGCCAGTCCACAGAGAGAGCAAAGGCACCCAATAGCGCCCCTTCTTGATGATCTGACTTCCGGGAAGATGGTATTTGAACTCGCTTTGACAACCTGAATAGAGCGGTGCCGAAAAGATGATTTGTAGCTCTTCCTCAGTGAATGGCCGCCTTTTGTCTCTTGCTTTCACCGGGTCATTAACTCCCAGACCCTCAGCATAGTTCTTCACCATGTAGTCTTCTCGCACAGCCCATTTGAACAGGGCAGACATGTTCCTCAAGCGATTGTTGATGGTGGGAGGGCTGAGGAGTTTGGCTCCGGTTTCTTCTGCAAGCTTGATAACCTCGAAAGTATCCTTGCCCGGAAACCTCTGCAGGGCATTCACAGGCGTTTTCTGGAGAGCGTCTCTAACCTTCTTGCAATCTTCCCGATTAATGGTGCTGACATCCCGGTCTGCCCCATAACGTCCTTCAGCGTCCTGTAGACAACATCATAGCCCTTGTTCGTCCGATCAGATGCCGATCTAGCAGGATCTTCGATATAGAGCTGAACTAGCTTCTCAAGGGTGATAGCACCACCTTTTGAAACCGAGTGTCCTACAGGCATTGACGTTTGTGTGGAGGTTTCGCCTTCAGTGATTGACGGAGGGGAGAGGTCAAATTCGTCTGGCTCGCCATTGTTTCGACGCTCGAGGGCATCGATATATCGAACCCACATGGCCAAAACTTCTCGAGCCAGGTTTCGCCAGCCTTCCGACCCGCGATGCAAACGAAGATGATGCTCCTCAGCCAGTTCTTCAATGTCCTCTTCGGCAGCAGATAGATCTTGCCGAGCCAATGCATCCCGATAGTGAGGCTTTAAGAAGCCTACCGTTTCATGAGACTTAAACAGATCTCTTCTGCTGAGCCCAAACTCCGAGAATGAAGCGCTGAGTGAAAAAGTAGGGGCAATTGGCTTAAACTTCTGATCCGCTTTGTCGGTGCCTTCAGCTTGTTTTTCACTAAGATCGCGCTGCTCGAGTTGCGTTTTGTTGAAACTGGCCCACATTTCGCCGTAAGCTTGCTGAGACGCTCTGTCACCCTCATCACGGATCTGCATATCCTCCACAAGCATATCCTTGAGACGGCCATCAACGATTGTCTTAGCCTCGGAGGGCGAAAGCGTTTCTTTCAGATCTGCTTTGGCTTGCGCAAATTCCTCATCAAGCGCAACCAGCTCTTGGTGCAACTTAACCTTGGCTTCAGACAGATCTTTTGTCCTCAGCGATTTCCTGATGAATTTGCGATTGTCGAACGCCTCTAGCAATCCCTGAGGGACACGCTTGTAGAGGTAATATGTTCCTTCACGGCGGTGAAGATTTGGGTATCCTGGCACAGCTTCCATGGCTCCCATGTAACACAGTGTTGTATCACAGTCGACCACGCTAGAGCATTGAAATGTAAGGAAATACCATATTTCTGCCGGTCAAAGGGCAGATGGCGGAGAGACAGGGATTCGAACCCTGGAGACGGTTACCCGCCTACACGCGTTCCAGGCGTGCGCCTTCGACCACTCGGCCACCTCTCCGTACCAAAGTGTGGGCGCAATATAGCCAAATAGAACGGGAACGCAAGCCCTCTTGACCCTATCTGTCAACAGAAAGTCAGACTCTTGTGATATTGCACCCTCCCCTGTGCATATCACCAGCCAAAAATCAGGCCTCATGCGCCTTATGGTCATGTTCGCATGTCTGCTAACCCCATGGCGCACCATAAAAATCCACACTGGACATCAAATCATAACTTGCTGTTGTCGGCGTGACGTGGGACGCTTTTTGGATCTCATTTTGGCCTTTTATCTTGTGATAGACTTGAATGACGGATTGGGGAGCGACAAGTGTGTTGCGTCGGGCAGCAAGTTTTTCTATTGCCTGAACCATCACGTGTGTCAGCGTTTGAAAGGATAGAGTCATGCGTCTTTTGCGTTTCTTCAGTTCCATGCTTGGTCTGT
This sequence comes from Cohaesibacter intestini, assembly GCF_003324485.1. Lineage (NCBI taxonomy): Bacteria > Pseudomonadati > Pseudomonadota > Alphaproteobacteria > Hyphomicrobiales > Cohaesibacteraceae > Cohaesibacter > Cohaesibacter intestini. The sequence continues at coordinate 662,505 of NZ_QODK01000001.1, forward strand.
GGACCTGTGCGCTTGCGCTTCTGGCTCTGGTGCTGGACGGGGTGCGCTCGATCGCCGCCAATGAAGTGGTGATGAAATCGCTCGGAGCCACCTGGTTCGAAATCGACAATGCCAGCCTAAATTTGGCGCAGGCGGTGATCCAGCGCAACGTCCATCCGTTGATCTGGGATCCTGTGGTGCAGTGGATCTTGATGATGCCAGCCTGGTTGGCCGCGGGGCTGGTTGGTGCCCTTTTCATCTATCTGGGCCGCAAGCGTCGCCCAAAAGTGATCCGGATTTGATTTCTTCGAACGGGCCATGTGACCTAGAACTGACAGTCTGCCGTACCGATATAGATGACTGGTCTTTAGAAACCCTGCCCTTCGACACGCAACCCGGGCAATGGCTGCGCGGGCGGGGGCTTGTTTCATGTGAGGAGCGACGATGTTTGGATTGACACGCAAGAAGCTTGACATGCCGACCAAGGAAAGTGCGCTGCCGGGGCGAGCAACCCCGATTGAAACTGCCAGCACCCATTATGTGCTGGGCAGCCCACTCAAAGGCCCCTTTCCAGAGGGTTTGGAAATGGCGATGATTGGAATGGGCTGTTTCTGGGGAGCTGAGCGGGCCTTTTGGCAACTGGATGGAGTATATACCACCGCAGTCGGCTACAGCGCGGGGCTCACGCCCAATCCCACCTATGAAGAAGTCTGCACCGGTGGAACCGGACATAATGAGGTGGTTCTGGTGGTGTTTGACCCGGCCAGGCTTTCCTATCGCAGCTTGCTGAAGACCTTCTGGGAACAGCATGACCCGACTCAAGGGATGCGGCAGGGCAATGATGTTGGCACCCAGTATCGCTCCGGCATCTATACGTTCGGCGATGATCAGGCGAAAGTTGCCACCGGATTGCGGCGAGAGTATCAGACGGCTCTGAAGGAACGGGGCCATGGCACCATTTCAACCGAAATTATCGCTGCCGAGCCATTCTATTATGCAGAAAGCTATCACCAGCAGTATCTGGCGAAAAATCCTGGTGGCTATTGCGGCCTTGGGGGCACAGGGGTGTCCTGTCCGATGCCGTTGGCCTGAATGCATCAAGAGACTACCGTCAGAAAAAGCCTCGCTCGATGGGAGCGAGGCTTTTTTTGATTTTTCGCCTCACTGCCTCAGTTTGGCAATGGACGCGGTTTGGGCAGGGCCTGCAATGGCAGGATATTGTCTGGTGCAACAGCCGACCTCGCCGCACTGGCGGTTTGCAGCGGCGCGGCATCGAGTACCGCACTGCAGGCACTTGGCAAATCGCTCAACGTGACCTGACGGCGTTTGACGGGCTTCTTGTTGGGGTCTTTCTTGACCGGCTTTTTCGGCTTCCAGGGTTCGTCGGAGAGCCACCAGGCCAGTTCCTTGCCGCACCCATCCCCTACTGGAGGAGGTGCCTGATTCTTGCAGCCGGGATTGCCTGGCGGGCAACTCATCCGCACATGGAAATGATAGTGATGGCCATACCATGGGCGGACCTGACGCAACCAAGCTCGGTCATCGCCCGCACGATCACAAAGGGCTTTCTTGATACCCGGATGAACAAAAATGCGGGCCACACCGGGGGTTGAGGCAGCGCGTTTGATCAGGCGAAGATGGGCCATAGTGAATTTGTTGGCATCCACCGTCCGGGTGCCTGTCTTGAGCATGGAAATGGCCGAGACCTTCTCGCGCTCGGAGCGGGTGAACCGGCGCTCAGGCATCGGCCGAAGCCAGATATCGGCATCCAGTCCAATCTGGTGGGAGGCATGACCGGTCAGCATCGGCCCACCACGCGGCTGGGCCAGATCGCCGACCAGCAGACCGTTCCAGCCATCATAGGCTTGTGCATCAACAGCCAGCTTCTCCAGAAAGGCAACCAGCACCGGATGACCCCAATTGCGATTGCGCGACAGGCGCATGGCCTGCCAGGCCGGACCATCGATCGACAAGGCGCGACCACCAGCCAGACACCCTTTGGCATAGGAGCCAATGGCACGGGATTGCAAATCGGCAGGCGCTCTCTTCTTGCCGAACAATTGCTTGGCAGGCGTCTGTGCCCATGCCGCATCGCCCGGCAAGGCTGCTAAAGTCAATGGCAGGAGCGCCAAGGCAGAAAGATAGACAGCAACCACGCGCCCCGGCAGGAGGGTGCGGCGGCTGTGGGTAGGGTGACAGGGATGCGCCAACAGGGGCATCTTGGGCAGCGGCATGGCCTTTGCTCCACTTTATCGCAGTTTGAATGCTTGCGACTCTATGCACGAATTGTTAACCATACGTGGATGACGTCCATATTTCCATCCCTCTCGCCATGAAGTTCCTGCCATGCGTCCCTTCATTCCTGTCCTGCTCCTCTCGGGTCTGCTTGTTGGCTGTGCCAGCCTGACCGAGGATGAATGCCATATCGGCAATTGGCAATCGATTGGTCTCAATGATGCCGTTCAGGGACGAACCACTGCGCGTTTCAACGAACACATCAAAGCCTGTCAACGCTATGGGGTGCTGCCGGACAAGGGGCTGTATGACAAGGGGTATCATGAGGGACTGGTGCGCTATTGCACTCCGTCGAACGGCTTCAATGTCGGGCGAAATGGCTATCAATATCATGGCATTTGTCCCGCGGGTGCGGAGGCTTCCTTCCTCAGGGGCTATGAGCGGGGGCATGATCTGCACGAGATCGAAAAGCAGATTGCCGAAGCGCGGAACAGTCTGGGCGACGTGCGGAGCAAGATTGCGTCCTTGCGCAGCCACAAGGCAGCTCCGGGGAAAAAGGACAAGGTGAGCGAACGGGAAAGAAGAGCCTCGTTGCGGCGCTTGTTCCGCGAAGCCGACCGTCTGGAAGACGAGATCCATCGACTCAATCGTCAACGGGATCGGGCGCTGTTGGCAGCCGATGACTTTCTGGCTTCGGTCAGCCCGGATATCTGAACCGCGCGCTGCAATCCTTAATGGAGCATCCGGAATTTTATAGAATCAAATTGAGACTATCCACACGACTGCAAGGGATGGACTATCAAAAGGCATTCGGACACCAAGGATTCGACCCTTTTGTATATCCCTTTAATAATTTGAAACTATTACATATTGTCTTGTGTCTAGCGCAGAATCTTCCATCAGATCAGGCTCACTCTATTCACTGATACCAAAAATTAACTTTGTTGCATGATGGACATCAAGACGTGCATTTTTGGCTGTGGTCGTATTAGTACGTTAAGGCTCATGACCTAGGATGCCCATCAGTTACAACACAAGGCCGGCGCCATGAATGCTGTTTGACATGCATTCACTTGGGGGCAAGGGCAGTTTGCCTTGTGTAAAAAAGACCCGGGGGCAAAATGAAGATCGTTCTAGTGGAAGCCAAAGGCGCTGAGCGTAGCGCCATACGCTCAATGCTCGAAAAGCGACAGGAGACGGTGTATGCCTTCTCCAAGGGGCAGGATGCGTGGTCTTTCATCGAGCAGACACCCGACATCAACATCATTATCGTTTCGCTCAATGACGAAGGCATGTCCGGTCTGGAGATATGCTGGAATGCGCGCATTCTTGCCGAGCAACGCAAGGGCATGTATGTGATCGCCATTTCTGGCGAAGACAATGACGACATGCTGGTCGAAGCACTCGACAGTGGTGCAGACGATTATCTGCAAAGGCCACTCCAGGAAGAAATCCTTCTGGCGCGCCTGCGAGTAGCAGAGCGGATGATTGTGCTGCAGCAGCAGCTGGTGCAATTGGCAAACCATGATTCCCTGACAGAGCTGCTCAATCGTCGCGCCTTTTTCGAGCATGCGGATCTGGAACTCTCCGACCCGGAAAAAAGCCCATCGATCCATGCCATCATGTTCGATATCGACCATTTCAAGCGGGTCAATGACAGCTTTGGCCATGATGCCGGTGATCAGGTGATCCGTACGGTCGCCAAGATTGCACAGGCTGAGGGCGATCTGATCGGGCGTCTGGGCGGGGAAGAGTTCGCGATGATTCTCAGCGACCAGTCGATGCTGGGGGCAGCGCGCAGCGCCGAACGGATGCGCGAGACCATCGAGAATACACCGATCCTGATCAATGGCCACCGGATCGAGATCACATCAAGCTTTGGCGTTGCCAGCTATCAGGACGGCGACAGTGTGGACGCACTGCTCAAACGCGCCGACATTGCGCTTTACCGCTCGAAGAATGAGGGGCGAAACCGGGTTTCGGTGGACAGACCGCATAAATCGGTGATCGAGGATGATTACAAAGCCGCCTGCAATATCAGACAGAAAAGCAGGGCCTGAGAGCCCTGCTTTTCTTTGGTCTTTCTGGCGCAGCCCGTCTTCAGGGCCGACTATCGGCAGAATGCATCAATTGTCCATCTTCAGTGCGGCGATGAAGGCTTCCTGCGGGATCTCCACCTTGCCGAACTGGCGCATTTTCTTCTTGCCGGCCTTCTGTTTGTCCAACAGCTTGCGCTTGCGGGTGGCGTCACCACCATAGCATTTCGCGGTCACGTCCTTACGCATGGCCGAAATGGTCTCACGCGCGATCACGCGCCCGCCAAGCGCCGCCTGAATCGGGATCTTGAACATGTGGCGCGGGATCAGCTCCTTGAGCTTTTCGCACATGGAACGGCCGCGAATGTCGGCCTGCGAACGGTGCACCAGTACGGACAGGGCGTCCACGGGTTCCTCATTGACAAGGATCGACATTTTCACCAAGTCACCCGCGCGATAGTCGGCCAACTGATAGTCAAAGCTGGCATAACCCTTGGAGATCGATTTCAGGCGATCATAGAAGTCGAACACCACTTCATTGAGCGGCAGATCATATTGCACCATGGCGCGACTGCCGACATAAGAAAGATCGGTCTGGATCCCGCGTCGCTCCTGACACAGGGTCAGGATCGGGCCGAGATATTCATCCGGCGTCATGATCGATGCCTTGATCCAGGGCTCGCGGATTTCGCGGATCTTGACCACGTCGGGCATGTCGGCCGGATTGTGCAGGCTGATGTCGGAGCCGTCAGTCAGTTCCATCTCATAGACCACACTTGGAGCGGTGGCGATGAGATCGAGATTGAATTCGCGGCTGAGGCGCTCCTGAATGATTTCCAGATGCAGGAGACCGAGGAAGCCACAGCGGAAGCCGAAGCCCAATGCGGCAGAGGTTTCCATCTCGAAGGAGAAGCTGGCATCATTCAAACGCAGCTTGCCCATGGCAGCGCGCAAATCTTCAAAGTCGTTGGCATCGACCGGGAAAAGGCCGCAAAACACCACCGGCTGGGCCGGACGAAAGCCTGGCAGGGGCGTTTCGCACGGTTTGCGAACATGGGTGATGGTATCCCCCACACGGGTATCGGCCACTTCCTTGATCGAGGCGATCAGGAAACCAACCTCACCGGGCGCCAACTCCTGAACCTCGGTCATTTTTGGACGGAAGACGCCAATGCGGTCGACGTCATAGGCGGCACCGGTGCCGACCATCCGGATCTTGTCGCCCTTCCTCAGAACACCATCGACGATGCGGACAATCACCACAACGCCGAGATAGACGTCATAGTAGCTGTCAACCAGCATGGCTTTGAGCGGCGCATCCAAATCCCCTTCCGGGGCAGGCAGGCGCTGGACGATGGCTTCGAGTGTTTCCTTGATGCCGATGCCGGACTTGGCGCTGGCTTCAATCGCGTCAGACGCGTCAATGCCGATTACATCCTCGATCTGGGCGCGGACACGGTCGGGCTCAGCCGCTGGCAGATCGATCTTGTTGAGGATCGGGACAATCTCGTGATCATTCTCGATTGCCTGATAGACGTTGGCCAGCGTCTGGGCTTCCACCCCTTGTGAGGCATCGACCACAAGGATCGACCCTTCGCAGGCGGCCAGCGACCGGCTGACTTCATAGGCAAAGTCGACGTGACCCGGCGTATCCATCAGGTTGAGCGTATAGGTTTCCCCATCATCCGCCGGATAGGTCAGGGACACGGTCTGTGCCTTGATGGTGATGCCGCGTTCTTTTTCGATGTCCATGCTGTCGAGGACCTGCTCGGACATCTCGCGATCGCTCAAGCCACCGGTCAACTGAATGAGCCGGTCGGCGAGCGTCGACTTCCCGTGATCAATATGGGCAATGATCGAGAAGTTGCGGATTTTATCAAATGTCTGTTTTGTCATGGCGCGCTTATACCCTTAGCTCTCTCAAGTGAGAAGAGGCTTTTTTCCGGCCGATATGCTTTTTCTTGGCTATCTCATGAACAGAGAGAATGTTCCAGCAGGAATTGCGCGATTGAGCCGATTTACGCGCATATTCGTGCATTGAACTGGCCCGCTGAGGGGGAAAGCAGGATAGAAGCGGGCAAAGACGAGAAAACCCGGCCTTAAAAGACCGGGTTTTCTGACTTTGCAAACCGCTGGCCGTCTCAGAGATCGAGCGCCAATTTCCGGGTTCTGGTGGCTTCCCATTCGGAAATCATCACATAATCGGACGCAATCTTGCGGAAATCGACAAAGCTCTTGTAGATCTCGCCTGCCAGTGGCGAAGTATCTGCAATTTCCTTGGTAACGATGGCCGACTCTTTGGCCAGAGCCATGGTGATGTCATCGGGCAGGCTGCGCAGTTTGACGCCTTCCTTGGCCAGCAATGGTCCCAAGGTCATCATGTTGTGATAGGCAAAGTCCGCCATGGTGTCCATCGAGGTCGCCAAGGCTGCTTCACGGACGATGGCCTGCAGATGGTCTGGCAGGGCGTTGAATTTCTCGGTGTTGACGATCACTTCGAGCGATGGCCCCAATTCATGGAAGGCCGGCATGTAATAGTTGCCAACCACCTTATAGAGACCGAAGGCCAGATCGTTCCACGGGCCAACCCACTCGGCGGCATCAATGGTGCCTGCCTGCAACGCGGAAAAAATGTCGGTTGGCGGCAGCATGACGACAGACGCGCCCAGGCGACGCAGCACCTCGCCACCAAGGCCTGCAATGCGCATCTTCAAGCCCTTCAAGTCATCAAGGGTTTTGATTTCCTTGGCAAACCAGCCACCAGCCTGGGTGCCTGAAGAGCCAGCATAAAGCGGCGTGACGCCAAATGGTTCATAGGCGCGCTCCCACAGAGCTTGCCCTCCCCCATATTGCAACCAAGCAATATGCTCGATCTGTGTCAGGCCAAATGGCACACCGGTGAAGAAATGGAACGACTGATCCTTGCCTTGCCAGTAGTAGGGGGTGGCGTGGCCACATTCGGCAGCGCCATTGGAGACCGCATCAAACACTTCGAGCGGTGGCACCAATTCGCCCGCGCCAAAGACCTTGATCTCCAGCTCCCCGGCCGACATCTTGTTGACGCGCTCGGCAAAACGGACACCGTTGACACCAACGCCCGGCACCTGCTTTGGCCAGGACATCGGCATTTTCCATGTGATGGTCTCATTCGCCTTGACAATCGCCGGGCTTGCCAAACTGGCTGCCCCGCCTGCCGCCAACCCCGTCAGGACCGAGCGGCGATTGATCGAACCATTCTTCGACATTGTTATTCTTCCTCTGGCTATTATTGAACTTTCTTATTGGATAGACCGTAGGTTGGCACGAGGATGCCAGTGGTGCAATAGGCACAAGACCGGTGCGACATCACTATCCTCAATCCATCCCGAAGACGTGCCAGCCCGCACAAAGCCAAAGAGCCGCGGAATGCAGAAACTGGTGGAGAACCCAATTTCATGCGCCCTTTTAGGCACCTGAATTGACTTGCATAATACGCAGCATCCTGTAAAAACCCTATGAAACGCAACATATTGTTTCGTTTAAATGCCTCGAACCGAAGGATCCCAGCCTTGCCGCGCAAAAGCTCAAAACTCGATCGGATTGACCTGCGTATTCTTGATGAGCTGCAAAAAGATGCCCGCATCACCAACAAAGCGCTCTCGGAGAAAGTCGGATTGTCGCCGAGCCCCTGCCTGCAGCGGGTCAAGCGGTTGGAGGATATTGGCCTGATCAGTGGCTATCTTGGCCTGATCAATCTGGAGCAGCTTTGCCGCCATGTCACCGTGATGGCGACCATCACCATCCGTGACCATGATCATTCCATCTTCTCCACCTTTGAGGAATCGATTGCCGATCTTCCAGACGTGGCGGAGTGCCTCAAACTGAGCGGCTCGTTCGATTATCTGGTGCGGTTTGTCTGCACCGACATCCAGCGCTATCACTCGGTCACCGAGGATCTCTTGGTCAAGATTGGCGGCAAAATGCAGATTGCCAGCCATGTTGTGTTGGATCAGACCAAGCAATATCGTGGCGTGGCGCTGGATGAACTGGTCAATGGCTAGACCCTGATCGGACGCCCAGCCCCATTTCAAGCCCGCTTCTGTCAGAGCAGGTCTGTCACAACTGATCTGGCCGGACCGGCTCTTCTGTTTCCCAGTCAAGGATCCGCAAGTGCGGCCAGTGGCGTGCCATGCGTTTGGCTTTTTCAGCATAATGGGTGCGGTTGGTCGGTAGCTTGCGACAAGGGCGAATGGTCAGGGCGAAAATGTCTTCCAGCCCAAAGGGCGCGGCAATGGACAGGCTGTCATCTTCTTCCAGCCGGACCGCCACCGCATGGGTGGTGCACATATAATTTTCCAAACTCTCGTCGGTGTCTTTCAACTCCGGATAAGAACCGCCAAAGCGCTCGGGATACCACAGATGGACGCGGGCCTGATTGCGCAGCTCTATGCGCCCCTGCCAGTGCGGCATTGCCGCCTCCACCCGTTTGATCATCGCATCTTCAGCCTCATAGGAGCAATCAGACGCGTCAAAATAGGCGACGTCATAATCCTTGATGCCGTGGCCCTGTGGCTGGCCGGTCAGGCGGTTCCAAACCGTTTGATAGATCGCGCCAGAGACCAGCCGCCAGTCGGGCAAATCGAGCGCGCAAACCTGTAAGGATCTCCATCAGGTCATCGTCTTCTGAGACGAATTGCGCCAGCAGAAAGCGGCGTTCCTGCTCGTCGAGCTGATTGTCTTGAGCGTTGGCCTTGATCAGATGCGGGCTTTCCATCCTTGGATCTCCGTGAGGGACTCTCCTGTCGCTTCGTGGGCAGGGTCGGCGATTCTGGCAACCATCTCAACCGCACATGAGAGATCTGAACAAAAAAGGCGGAGCCGATGGCCCCGCCTTTTCAATCCGCATTGGATCAAGATCAACCGCGCAATTCGCCGCCGGTTGACTTGGCGACCGCATCAACGATTTTCTTCGAGATGGCCTCGATGTCTTCGTCGGTCAGGGTCTTGTCCTTTGGCTGCAAGGTCACTTCGAACGCAACCGACTTTTTGCCCGGCTCCAGACGGTCGCCTTCGTAAAGGTCGAACAGATTGACGCCGGTGATCAGCCTTTTGTCCGCGCCATTGGCGGCCCGCAGGATGGTGGTTGCGGTGACGTCCTTGTCGACAAGGAAGGCAAAGTCGCGACGCACCGGCTGCAAGTCTGACAGGGTCAGAGCGGGACGGGACTTGGACGGCTTTTTCTTCGGCGCAGGGACCGCTTCGATGGTGATTTCGAAAGCATAGACCGGACCGTCAACCTTCAGATCATCAAGGACCTTTGGATGCAATTCACCGAAGGTGCCGATGACATTTTTCGGGCCCAACTGGATTTTGCCGGATCGACCCGGATGATACCAGTCAGGACCACCAGCGACGATTTGCAGCTTGGTGCTATCAAGGCCCATGGCATCGAGCACGCTCAACGCATCGGCGCGGATGTCAAAGACATCAACCGCCTTGGCGGGCTCGCGCCAGTGGCGGCCATTGCCGACCAGCTGGGTCGCGCCGCGACGGATGCCGGAGGCGTGGGTGAATTGCTCTTCGGGCTGATCGCCAAGGAAGATCTGCCCCACTTCGAACAGAGCCAGATCATTGAAACCGCGGTCGACATTGCGCTGGGCTGCTTGCAGCAGACCCGGCAACAGGCTCGGGCGCATATCGGACAGGTCGGCAGAGATCGGGTTGGTCAGGGCCAATTCCGGTTTGCCGCCGCCGAACAGGTCGGCCAGTTGCTTCTCGGTGAAGGACCATGTGACCGCTTCGACCATGCCACGGGCCGCCAGTTGGCGACGGGATGCGCGGATGCGCTTTTGACGCTCGGTCAGCGGTGGCTGGGTCACGGCATGGAGGCGCGGCAACGGGGTGTTTGGCACCCGGTCAACGCCAACAATACGCGCGACTTCTTCCACGATATCCGCCTTGCCGTGAATGTCCGGGCGGAAGCTTGGCACCGCGATCTTGACGTCGTGGCCATGGCCAGACACCCAGAAGCCCAGACGGGTCAGCACGGTCTTGATTTCCACTTCCGGCACATCGAGACCAACCAGACGCTTCACTTCCGACATCGGGAAGTCGATGATTTTCTCGCTGACCGGGGCCTGACCGGCAACGACCATGTTGGATGGTTCGCCACCACACAGGTCAAGCACCATCTGAACGGCCGCATTCTGACCGGGAATGACGAATTCGGGATCACAGGTGCGCTCGAAGCGATAGCGGGCATCGGACTGGATTCCCAAGCGACGTCCCGCGCGGGCCGTCAGGATCGGATCGAACCAGGCACATTCGATGAAGACATTGGTGGTTTCGGGTTGGGAGCCGGTTTCCTCGCCCCCCATGATCCCACCGAAACCAACAAGGCCCTTGTCGTCGGCAATGACACAAATGTCTTCACCCTCGGTGATTTCATAGTCCTTGCCGTCAAGCGCCTTCATGCTCTCCCCCGGCTTGCCAAGGCGCACATGGATGTCACCGGTCAGCTTGTCCGCATCATAGACATGAAGCGGGCGGCCGCGGTCGTAGGTGATATAATTGGTGATGTCGACCAGCGCGTTGATCGGACGAAGACCGATGGCCCGCAGACGCTGCTGCAGCCAATCGGGGCTTGGGCCATTTTTGACGCCTTTGACATAGACACCGGTGAAGATCGGGCAGATCGGATTGTCGCCCTCTTCCTTCAGCAACACGTTGATCGGGCTGTCGAAAGAGCCATCCACCGCTTTGGGATGCTTTTCTTTCAGCACGCCTACGCCAGCGCCGGCCAGATCACGGGCAACGCCATAGACACCCAGCGCATCGCCTCGGTTTGGCGTGATGGCAATGTCGATGACCGGATCGTCAAGGCCCAGCAACGGCGCAAAAGGCTCACCGATTGGCGCGTCTTCTGGCAGTTCCATAATGCCGTTATGCTCATCGGACAGGCCCATTTCGCGCTCGGAGCACATCATGCCGTTCGATTCCACACCGCGGATCTTGGTTGGTTTCAAAACCATGCCGTTGGACGGGATGACAGAGCCATTCTGAGCCAAAACGACCTTGATGCCAGCGCGGGCATTGGGGGCGCCACAGACGATTTGCAGCACTTCCTTGCCGGTATTGACCTTGCAGACCCGCAGGCGGTCTGCGTCTGGATGCTGAACCGCTTCCTCGACATGGGCGACCGTGAAGGCCTTCAAAGCCGCAGCCGTGTCGATGACTTCCTCGACTTCAAGGCCGATGACGGTGAGTTTTTCGAGGATTTCTTCGAGCGACGCGTCGGTGTCGAGATAATCCTTCAACCACGAGAGGGTGAATTTCATGAGGAGAGCCCTCCTACCAGTCCGGGAATATCAAGGGGGCGGAAGCCATAATGGTCGAGCCAGCGCTTGTCGCCATTGAAGAAGGCGCGCAGGTCCGGCATGCCATATTTCAGCATGGCGATGCGGTCGATGCCCATGCCCCAGGCAAAGCCGGTATATTTGTCCGGATCAAGGTTGCAATTGCGCAGCACATTGGGATGGACCATGCCGCAGCCCAGAATTTCCAGCCAATCGTCGCCTTCGCCAATGCGCAGTTCGTTGCCGACGCGCTGGCAGCCGATATCCACTTCCATGGATGGCTCGGTGAAGGGGAAGTGCGAGGCGCGGAACCGCATTTTGACTTTGTCCACCTCGAAGAAAGCCTTGCAGAATTCTTCCAGAACCCATTTGAGGTGCCCCATATGGGCGCCTTCTTCAATGACGAGGCCTTCGACCTGATGGAACATCGGGGTGTGGGTCTGGTCACTGTCGCAGCGATAGGTGCGGCCCGGACAGATGACGCGGATCGGTGGTTCCTGATTGACCATGGTGCGGATCTGAACCGGCGAGGTGTGGGTCCGCAGCACCATCTGGCTGCCATCTTCTTTCTCAGGCAGGAAGAAGGTGTCATGTTCCAGACGCGCCGGATGGTCGGGCGGGAAGTTGAGCGCAGTGAAATTGTAAAAGTCGGTCTCGATGTCCGGGCCTTCTGCGACCGCAAATCCCATGTCGGCGAAGATTGCGGTCAATTCGTCCGTCACCTGAGCGATCGGATGCACGCGGCCATCAAAGGTCGCGCCCTGACGGGTGGGCAGGGACACATCGACGGTCTCGCTCTTCAGGCGGGCATTGAGGGCTTCTTCCTTCAGAATCTCTTTGCGCGCTGCCAGCAAATCACCGACGCGGGTCTTCAGGCCATTAAGGGCCGGGCCCATTTCCTTGCGTTCTTCCGGGCTCATCTTGCCGAGCGTTTTCATCAGCTCCGAAATCTTGCCCTTCTTGCCAAGGGCGGAGACGCGGACATCTTCCAGTGCAGTCTCGTCACCGGCGGCATCAATGGCGACGGCGATTTCCTGCTCAAGTGTTTCAAGTTCCGACATAACTATTCCGTTGGGACAGGTTTGGCCGGGCGAAGACCCGACACGGGGTGCGATTGCTGCGGTTTTAGCAGATTGCATGCGGCTTGCCAGTGGCTTTGTGGCAAAAAGATGAGGCAAATCTGATAGAACCAAGAAAAAACCCGCTTCGATTGCTCGACGCGGGTTTTCAAATCGTGAAATCTGTGTGTGCGCCGATATGAGACCATCCTGCGAAACGGACAAACCCGCTTCGCAACAGTTAGAGCCTCAACAGCAATCCCAGACCCAAAAAGCGCCAAGCGCCTTTACGGGAAGAGATTTAGGCAGCAGCAGTAGATTTGGCCTTTTCAACCAGAGAAGCGAAAGCTTCTGGCTGATGAATGGCCATATCGGACAGAACCTTACGGTCAATTTCGATGCCAGCCTTGTTGAGGCCGTCGATAAATCGACCATAGGTCAGGCCCTGTTCGCGAACAGCGGCGTTGATGCGCTGGATCCAGAGCGAACGGAAGTTGCGCTTCTTGGCCTTACGGTCGCGATAAGCGTACTGACCGGCTTTTTCAACCGCCTGTTTGGCGACGCGAATGGTGCTCTTGCGGCGGCCATAATAACCTTTGGCAGCCTTCAGAACTTTTTTGTGGCGGGCATGAGCGGTTACACCGCGTTTTACACGTGACATATTTTGATCTCCTTATAATCGGAATGCTGTTCTCAAGGTCTGCGCTTATTTGTAAGGCAGGAACTGCTTGACAATTTTTGCATCCTGATCGCTCAGAGTGGTCGTGCCACGGGCTTTGCGGATGAACTTGGTGGTGCGCTTGATCATACCATGCTGTTTGCCAGCCTGTGCTGATACGATCTTGCCGGTACCGGTCACTTTGAAACGCTTCTTGGCGCCGGACTTGGTCTTCAGCTTGGGCATTTTGCTCTCCTGAAACTGTATCTTGGCCCGAATTCCCTTGATCGATTGAAGACAATCAATCGGAACGCGTGCTCGGATCGTTGTTTTTTTGAAACTGCTCGAAGGCGGATTGGCATCTCCGAAAAAATGGGGTCTGCAGCACCGTCTCGGATTGAGCATTCGAGACCCACCACGGCAGCCCTTACGATAGCCGGATGAGTCGAGACTGGCGGGTTATAGCGATGTGGGTGCAGAGAATCAAGGGCAAAGGGGGAAGATTCTGACAGGGGGATGACGGGAAGGGGGCTGTTCGGACGTTTTGAACATTCGGTGCCGAGCAATGCTTTTCTTAGAAAGAATGCAGCAACTGGTAATCGGGCGAAGAGCGGACATTAGCTCAAGAAGCGCGATATAAAGATTGGACACGCAAAAGCTGACATGAATTGAGCATCGAATCCAATTGCGCTACACTCTAACCATGGCTGAAACTCTATATCTCGACCAGAATGCGTGGGTGTCTCTGGCGCGAGGCGCTTGGGACAAGGCTAGCTATCCGAAGGACCATAAACGACTGGTGAAGGTAGTCGAGGCGCTTCAGCAGAACCGCTTTGTCGTCCCATTAAGCTTCGCCAATATCTACGAAACCTCGAAGATAAACGACCCGGCCCGTCGAGCCAACATGGCGCGAACCCAGGTTACAATCAGCCAGGGGCAGGTCTTTCGTGGCAGGCGTCGAATCTTGGGTGAGACACTCGCTTTATATTTGGCCGACAAATTTTCGATCGTGCATGCACCGCCGGAAGAGCACTGGTTCCTGTCTGACCTATGGTTCGAAGCGCTCGCTGAGTATTCGCCAGAGACATTCGGCTTCTCGCTATCGGACGCAGCGCTTGACCATATGCATTCCTACCCTGCAAGGGTGCTGTTCGACTATCTTACCTCCAACGATGAGGATGTTAGGCTCGAAGGTGTTAGGCGCTTTAGCGCTAGCTCGGCCGATCTTGTCATGGGAATCGAAGCACGACGGGCTATTGTAGCTTCCGAACCGTTGGCGCTGCGCAAACGTGTTTATGGCGCGCGGCTGATTATCGATGAGCTAGATTTCGTCCTTGCAACTGGCCGAAGTCTTGGGTTGGATTGGAATGGCTTTACCGATATTGGATCTTCATTGGTCCGAAGTATACTAGGTGACGTACCGATCCTAGCTACAGAGAGGGAACTGGCTATCCGACTCGAGGATCTGGCGAGGCCCATCGAAGAAAATGACCTACGAGACATGTCGGCCTTCACTACAGTGTTGTCGCTTGCCGATGTCGTCATCGGCGAAAAGACGTTTGTCAATCTCGCCCGTCAGGCACGTCTGGACAAAGCTTATGGCACACGGCTTCTAACATCTATTGACGAACTTTGATCGCGGAGTGTGGGCTGAGGGCCGGCTTTTCTTGCCACCCTTTGTTGCATTGGCAATTAATTCTTCATTTTGAAGACCAAAAAAGAACTCAAAGCATCCCTCCCCATTTCTCACCTAAGGCCAGCCTGACAATCAGGCCAGCCAGTTGCTCTTCTCACCACTGTCGCTCACCCGCACTCAGGCAATCACCTGTTCGAGGTGCCAGATTTTGGAGACGATTTGCCAGCCTTCTTTGCCCAAATCAAAGCCCAGATGGTCGACAAAGACATTTGCATGAGCGCGGATGCGGATTTTGACCGTGGCGTTGAGGGACGAGAGGAATTTGATCAGCAGCCCTCAATTCAGCGCCACCAAACCTGCATTGAGATAAGCGGCGAAGGTGACCCATAGGGCATAAGGGGCAAACAGCCATGCGGCGAGACGCTGCCGGTGCCATGTGGCGCGGATGAAGGCGGCGATGGTTGCAAGAAGGGCGAGGATCACCAAAAGCCCCAGCAGCAATTGATTGAGCGTGAAGACAATCGGGCTCCACGCGAAATTCAGGCCCATTTGCAGAATCCAGAGCATCATCGGGCCGCGCGGACCGGGCAAATCGAGCACATGCGTGCCGGCAACCGCAATGAGAATGTAAAGCAGGGTCCAGGCTGGCGCGAAGAGCCAGTTGGGCGGGGTGAAGGCTGGCTTCTCCAGCCCTGCATACCATGGGCCGGGAATATTGGTCGCCCCGATCAGCAGGCCGCCACCATCGGAAATAGCCAGAAAGATCAACAAAGCAATCCAGTATCCTCGGGTCATACACGCTCCTCAACCAATAGAAATGACAAAGCCCACTCACGCGTTCTGCCATAAGTCTGGAGCGCAAGAAAGCCTTTTGCAATGGGTCGATCGTGGGATGGGGAAAGGGCGCTGCCGCCCTGATCCGACGGAGCGTCCGGGGACGGAGCGCTTGTTTGTTGTCAGGCCGTGCGCTGGGCAAGATCTGACAATGGAGGCCGGTCCGCCTGATCCAGAACACGATCCTCTGCCGCGGCCTTGGCTCTGGCAAGGGCTCGCAAGGCTGCGACATGCGCATCGGTTTCCTGCAAGTCGGCCTGCTCCGTCATGAAATGGGTCAGATCGGCCGGAGCAGAGGTGATGGCCTGTTCGATCGGCACCGGTTTTCCGATCAGATAGCCCTGAAACTGGTCGCATTTCTGGTTTCGAAGGAACAGGATCTCTTCCTTGGTCTCCACCCCTTCGGCGACGACTTTCATGCCCAGACCAGCCCCAAGACTGATGATGGCCTTCATGATGGCGACCGCATTGTCTTCCTGTCCCAGTGCGGCAACAAAGCTGCGGTCGATCTTGATCGTGTCAAAGGGATATTTCGACAAATAGGACAGAGACGAATAGCCGGTGCCAAAATCATCAAGCGCCAGAGACAGCCCGATGGACTTGAGCAGTTTCATGATGGACAGACCACGGGCGTCATCCTCGATCAGCATGCTTTCGGTCAGTTCCAGTTCCAGTTGGGATGGTTCGGCCCCTGTCTGGGCCAGAATGGCCTCAATCTTGGCGACGAAATCCTTTTGCTGGAATTGCAATGGGCTGATATTGACGCTGATATGCTTGCCCGCAAACGGCCCCTTGGAGGCGAGACAGGCCTGATGGAAGACCCAGCTGTCGATGTCGATGATCTTGCCACAGGCTTCGGCAACGGGAATGAACTCGGCCGGACTGACAAGGCCGCGCACCGGATGGTTCCAGCGCAGCAAGGCTTCATAGGAGTTGATTTCCAGATTGTCAGCCTCTGCCCGTGGTTGGTAATAGACCTCGAACTCGCCCGCTTCAAGTGCGGTTTCCAGATCCGCTTGCAGCAGCCTGCGCTTCTCCATCAACTCATTGAGACCCTGACGATACATGGTGGCCATGCTCCGCCCGGAATTCTTCGAATGGTAGAGCGCAATGTCCGCATTGCCGAAGACATCTTCCTTGTCGCGGGCATGTTCGGGACAAAGGGCTACCCCGACACTGGCACCGATCATTGCGGAGCTGCTGTCGCCCAGCGAAATGGGTTTGGCCATTTCTGCAACGATGCGGTGGCCGGTATCTTCTGCCTGATTGGCAAAACTGATGTTGGGCTGAATGATTGCAAATTCATCGCCGCCCAACCGGGCAACCGTACCATCGGGCCCGACGATGGATTGCAACCGGCTGGCTGCCTCCTTGAGGACCAGATCGCCCGCCTGATGGCCATGCACATCATTGACATTCTTGAAGCGATCCAGATCCACCAGAATGAGCGCGGTGCTCCTGCCGTTGCTTGCTGATTTGACGGCATTGTCCAGCTTGTCATTGAACAAAGAGCGGTTGGCTAGCCCCGTCAACGCATCGCTTTGGGCCAGAATCCGCATGTTCCGCTCGGCCGCCTTGCGCTCGCGCAGATCGACCAGACAGACGATTCGAACATTGTCGCCCCTGAAATTGATGACCCGGCCCTTGACCGCAACCGGGATATGCTCGCCGGACTTGGCTGCCAGATTGACCTCGTAGAAGCCGCGATTGCCTCTATGCATGGCGTCGGAGGCGTCTCTTCGTTTGTCCTTGACGCGAAACCGCATGACGGATTTGCCGACCATTTCGTCCAGACTGTATCCCAACAGCTCAACCAGACGCTGGTTGCCATCGATGATGATGCCATTCTTGAGCATGGCGATGCCTTCAAAGGTCGCGTTGGAGAGCGCCGTGATCCGCTCGGCTTCCTCTGATTGCGCCTTCAGGGCATCAAGCTCGCTGAGTTTGCGATGCTCATGTTCCATATTGATCATCAGCTGGTTGAACAGATCAGTCAGCTTCTCGGCCTCATCGCCGGGCACCGTCGGGAGGCGCTGGCTGAAGCCACGCTGACCGGAGACCAGATTTTCCATGGCCTCCTCGACATGGCCGACACCGATGCGGGTGGCATGTTCTGCCACATTGAGCCCGATCAGCTCCTGCTTTTGATTGACGCGCAAGCCGACAACCCGGTTCAAAGTCCAGAAGAATGCATAACCAAGGAAGAAGCAGAAGCAGAAATTGAGCAACGCCCCGCCGGTCTGCACATAGATCTGATGCAAGCGGCTGCCCGACAATTGATCAGCCGGAGCGAGAAAGGCCAGCCCGACCGTGCCCACCACGCCAGCAAAGCCATGGGTGCCAATGGCCCCAACGGCATCGTCAATCTTGTAGTTCTGCTCAAGAAAGTCATTGGCATAGATGGCGACGGCGCCGCCGACGGCCCCAATGATGATGGCCCCTGCAGGGGTGAGAACCGCGCAGCCAGCGGTGACCGCGACCAAACCACCCAGCATGCCGTTGACGGATTTTTCGGGCAGATAGCAGCCATCCTTCAAATAACCGAGGATGTGCCCTGCCACGGCCCCAAAGCCACCCGCCAAAATCGTGTTGAGAATGATGAAGGCCACACCCTCGCCCGCCTTCAAGGTGGATCCGCCATTGAAACCAAGCCAGCCGATAAAGAGAAGCAGCCCCCCTGCGGCCGTCAGTACCGGGCTGTGGCCCGCCAGCCGGATCGGCCTGCCTTGTTCGTCGAACCGCCCCTCTCGTGCCCCGAGCACCAGACAGGCCGCCAGCGCCACCCAGGCCCCTGTGGCATGAACAACGGTCGATCCAGCAAAATCGATAAAGCCCAGATTGGCCAGAAAGGCACCGGGATTGTCCTGCAGGGCATTGCCCCAGACCCAATGGACAAAAACCGGATAGATGAGGACAGACAGAAAAATGGACCCGATCACATAGGCAGACAGCCGCATACGCTCGGCAACGGCACCGGAAACAATGGTGGCCGCCGTGCCACAAAACATCACCTGAAAGACAAAGAAACCCGCTTCATAGGTTGTGATCTTCTGGAGGCCCAGATACTTCCAGTCAAATCCAATCAAGCCATAGTGGCTGGAGCCGAATGCGATGGTGAAGCCGGCAATGGCGAAGGCCGCGACTGAGAAGGTGAAGTCGAGCAGGTTCTTCTGGGCGACATTGATGCTGTTCTTGGAGCGGACCATGCCGGCCTCCAGAAGCAGGAAGCCGACTTGCATGAACATGATCAACGCACTGGCTGCCATTATCCATGTCATGTTCAGTCCGGATTCGACATCCCTGACATTCAGCGCCGAGGCCTCGGCAGTCACGATGGACGAACCAAATGCGAGGGTTGAAATTGCCAGAATACGTCTCATCAGTTTTAGCTTCCCATAACCATTTCCTGAAATTTGATAGCAGAGCGTTAATTTTGTGTATGCAATTTCAATGATTTACCGTCAACCGAGCGCTCAAATAGAGTGCAACTGCCGCGATTTTGATCAAACCAGACCAACCGGTCCCCTTTGGACGGGCAAACGCGAGGCCGCTAAAGGACAAAGTCCTATTCAGACGGATCCAGGCAGCTATTTGCTGTTGCTCTTTATAATTTTCAGGGACGCAGCCGCGATGGCTTGGGCATGCAACTGCTACAGGCTACTCAGGGGGCAATCTGCATACAAAAAAGCCCGGCTCTGTTGAACCGGGCTTCTTAACTTCTGACTATATCGCTCGCGCTTATTTCGGAGCGAGGATCATGATCATCTGGCGACCTTCGAGTTTTGGCTCCAGTTCAACCTTGGTGCGCTCGACAAGCTCACCTTTGACCTTCCTGAGCAGCTCCATGCCAAGATTCTGGTGGGCCATTTCGCGACCGCGAAACCGCAGGGTGAACTTCACCTTGTCACCAGCATCGAGGAAGCGGTTGGCGCTGCGCATCTTGACCTCATAGTCATGGGTGTCGATGTTCGGGCGCATCTTGACTTCCTTGACGTCGACAACCTTCTGCTTCTTGCGCGCTTCTGCCGCTTTCTTTTGGGCCTGATACTTGTATCGACCATAGTCCATGATCTTGCAGACAGGCGGTTTGGCATTGGGTGAAATTTCCACCAGATCCAGCCCGGCTTCGGCGGCCATGTCCATGGCCTGACGTGCAGGCACGGACCCGTGGTTGGTGCCTTCATCATCGATCAGCTGGACTTCGTCTACACGGATTTGATTGTTGATGCGCGGTCCCGTCTCACGGGTTGGTTGCGCTCGATATGGACGGCGAATGGTCGTAGTCTCCTGTAAAGTTGCAATAAATGCGTTCCCCTACATATGCCG
This sequence comes from Cohaesibacter intestini, assembly GCF_003324485.1. Classification (NCBI taxonomy): domain Bacteria; kingdom Pseudomonadati; phylum Pseudomonadota; class Alphaproteobacteria; order Hyphomicrobiales; family Cohaesibacteraceae; genus Cohaesibacter; species Cohaesibacter intestini. The sequence continues at coordinate 682,601 of NZ_QODK01000001.1, forward strand.
CAGCTTGCCCGTCCTTTCAAGTCACCAGACCGCTCAAAGGGCGCTTAATTGATAGAAACGACAACGCTTTGCACAATCTATCGGTCAATTCTCGGCGGAAATACGCATTTCAGGCTTCACCGCCTATCACCAAAGGGCGGCAGTCATGCGTGAAAAGCATGGCAAAAGATGACCAAGATCAAGATCAGCAGCAAGGGATCTGCTATGAGCGAGCCAACAAGAGTTCAATCGTTGCAAATGCTGTATAGCATCCGTACCTCCCCCGCTTGGTGACCATATCCCCCGATGCGTCAACAAGTCAGACGGACCAATCAAGGGCTTTTTCATGCCACAAGAGCAGTTTGACGCACTCCTTCCCGCAGCCATGGCCCAGAAGGCGGAAGATGTCGGCGTTACCAAGGCGACCCGCCATCCCAAACAGACCTTCATGCTGGCCATCATGGCCGGGGCCTTTATCGGCATTGCCTTTATCTTCTATACCGTGGTGACCACAGGCAATAGCGGTGTCGGATGGGGCGCCAACAAGTTCTTGGGCGGGCTGGCTTTCAGCCTCGGGCTGATGCTGGTGGTGGTCAATGGGGGCGAGCTCTTCACCTCGACGGTGCTGACGGTGGTGGCGAAAGCCAGCGGCAAGATATCGTGGGGCCAGTTGGCGCGCAACTGGGCTCTGGTCTATGTCGGAAACTTCATTGGTGCCATTCTGCTGGTGGTCATCATGCAGATTGCCCGGCATTATGAGCAAGGCAACGGGGCGCTTGGTATCAGTTACATGTCGATTGCCCAGCACAAACTGCATCACGGCTTCTTTCAGGCGGTGGCGCTGGGTATCATGTGCAACGTGATGGTCTGTCTGGGGGTCTGGATGACCTTTTCCGCCCGCTCGTTGACCGACAAGCTGCTCGCCGTCACCCTGCCGGTTGCGATGTTTGTGGCCGCAGGCTTCGAGCACTGCGTGGCAAACATGTTTCAGATCCCGATGGGAATCCTGACCGCAGCTGCGGCAGATGCAGACTTCTGGGCGACGACGGGCCGGTCCGCAGCAGACTTTGCGGATCTCACTTGGGGCCACTTTGTGATCAACAACCTCATTCCGGTCACCATCGGCAACATCATTGGCGGCGGCTTCTGTGTCGGGCTGGTCTACTGGTTTATTTATTTGCGCCCCGGCAAAGAAGCTTGAGCGCATAGATCCACCCAAACAGGTTTATTCAATGTGTCGGGGCGATTGCCCCGCGTCGTTGTCGACTGCTTAAAAGCGAACCAGCATCGGTGCGATACTGGCGATCAGCAACAGTGCCATCGCCCGGTTGAACCATAGGAGCCGATCGCCTTTGGAAAGGTTTCGGCGCAGCGCTGCTCCCGATATGGCCCAAACGGAAATCGAGGGTATGTTGACAAGGGCGAAAATGGCCACAAGCGCAAGCAGATTAGAAACCTGCCTGTCTGCACTCAAATAGGTAACGGTGACCAAGAGTGCCACGGTCCAGGCTTTGGGGTTAACCAGTTGCAACATCGAGGCCTGGAAAAAGGAAAGCGGGCGATCCAATGTGTCCTCCCCTTTTGCGCCCAAAGATTTGGCGTTCCAGATCTTGTAGGCCAGCCACAAGACATACCCTCCGCAGAGCAGACGCAAAAGGCTATCGATTACAGGATATTGCTTGATCAATTCGCCCACACCAAGTCCCACTGCAAAGACCATCGACAAAAAGCCTAGCGATACGCCAAACAGCAATGGCAACGAGCGGAGCACCCCGAAATTTGCCCCCGAAGTCAGCAGCAGAAAGTTTGCCGGTCCCGGCGAAATCGACATAACGAACGCAAAGCCGGCGAGCGCCAGAATCCAATCCAGTGACATGGGAGATCTCCAATCCGAAAGACACAAGAAACAAGGAATGACCGTCTTCTGCTTGCCTCATCGGACGTCCCTTGTTAATGATCAGAACACCTCGATTTTTGATCGATCCTCCAAACTGAGGCCCCCATGGCGGACGGCGATCTTATTTCCGATATTTTCAAGACCCTGCGTGTCTCCGGCGAGGTTTATTTCTGTGCGCGATTGGCGGGGCCAATTTGCGTGGAAATTCCCCAATCCTATCGGCATATTCGCTTTCATATTGTGCTAAGCGGTCAGTGCTGGCTGTGTCTGAACGACGCCGAGCCTCTATTGATGCAGAAAGGCGACATTGTGCTTGTACCCGAAGGGCAGGCGCAAGAGATCAGCACCGAACCGGATCTGGCTTCTCATCCCTTGATGGATGCCATTGCTGGTGGGGCCTTGAAAGACGGTCAGCTTAGCCTTGGCTCCGGAGTTCAACGGGCTCAACTCCTGTGTGGTTTCCTGCAATTTGATGAGCAGATTGAACATCCGATCCTGTCGCTTTTGCCGTCCCATATGCATCTTTCTGACAAGACATTGTCGGCCGATCCATGGTTGCAATCGGCGCTTCACCTGATTTCGTTGGAAGCCAGACATCCGGGTCAGGGTATGGCAGCCATTGTCACGCGTTTGATCGAGGTGATTTTCATACAAGCCATCAGGCAACGGATCGAGCTGGCAAATGACACGAGTGAAGGTTTTTTGCTGGCGCTTTCAGATCGGTCTATTTCGCGTGTTTTGTCCGCGATGCATGACACTCCCGACCAGAAATGGAGTGTGGAGGGCCTTGCTGACATTGCGGGACAGTCCCGTTCGGCCTTCGCTCGGAAATTTGCCGAGCAGGTTGGGACAAGCCCAATGGACTATTTGCGTCGATGGCGGCTGAGCAAGGCGCGCCTGTTGCTGGTATCAAGCCAGCTTTCCATGGGCGAGATAGCCTTTCAGTGCGGCTATGACTGCGTGCCTTCCTTCTCCCGCTCCTTCAAGCGGGAATTTCATATCGGCCCGGGGACTTTCCGCAAAAATGGTGGGTCCAGCACCGTGCCTCGCTAGTGTTTGGCTGATGCGAGCGCGGTTCCCAGCAACTGATCATAGACAGCGAGCGTCTGTTCTCCCATCGATTTGAGGGAGAAACGGCGCTCCATTTGGGCGCGTGCGATGGAAGCCAGGTCTGCGATGGCCGCCGCGCCCATCCCTTTTTGCTGGGTAAGCTGCAGGGCAATTGCGGCCTGCCAGCCTTCGGGATTGTTGTGGGTGATGGAGCGGGCGATCCAGCGGGCCGGATCGACCCCGTCCGGGCAGGCGATCACCTCTGGCTGGGCGCCCAGATCTCCCACCAGAACCGGCGTCCCCATGGCCAGACTTTCCGCCGCCGAACGGCCAAAGGTTTCGGCATCCTGACTGGGCACAATGGTCAGATCTGCCCGTTTGTAAGCCGCAGGCATGTCTGACCAATAGCCAACGCGGCGCACACAATCGGTCAAATCATGCTCGGCAATCAGCTGGTCAAGCTCGGCGACATAGGCTTCGCGGCCCTGATCATCACCAATCAGCACCAGCTTGAAGCCAAGGCCAGCCTTTTTCAACGCCCCCATCACCGGCAGGATGAAGCTCTGGCCTTTCCAGCGGGTCAGGCGCGAGGGCAGGATGATCAGCGGATCTCCGCTCAAGTCCCACGCCTTGGCAAGGGCATCCGTGCGATCGGTTGAGACCGCAGCAGGGTCAAAAGCCGCCATGTCGATGCCGCGATAGATGCTGACGATGCGGTCCTTGGCGGTTGGATTGCGTGACGCCACAAGAGCGGCGGTATAATCGGAATTGGCGATCACCACATCGCCTCTGGCCATCACCGAATTGTAAAAAGCCTTGAATTGTCCCTTCTGACTGTAGGCCCCGTGATAGGTGGTCACGAAGGGCACACCAGCCCGGCGGGCGGCCAACAGGGCGCTCCAAGCGGGCGCGCGGGAGCGGGCATGGACCAGATCGACCTTTCGCTCCCGAATCATATTTTCAAGCACCTGAACGTTGGAGACCAGCATGGTCCATGGATGTTTGCTGCGCCCCTCAAAGGGCAGCAATTCTCCACCCGCTTCTTCCAACTGCGGCACCAGACGCCCCGGCTCGGCGGCCACCAAAGCCTTGCCGCCAGCCTCCGTTATGGCTTGGGTGATATCCACCGTTCCGCGCTCCACACCACCGGAATCGAGCCATGGAACAACTTGCAGGATGGTAGGGGCTTTTTTCATGGGAACCGCCGCGTTATGTAGGCTGGGACTGGATTTTGCGTCGCGCTTGGTGCGCCGCAACACTTGCATGCCCGGAGACATAGCCATGACAGCCACCGAAAAGCAAATCCTCCTTGTTGGCAAGGGCGAAAAGCAACGTGATATCGCCTTTCACCATCGCCCGGCGACCCGTCCCGCCAACCAGACAGACGCGGCGGGTGTCTTTTGGATGGGCGGCTACAAGTCCGACATGGCAGGCTCGAAGGTGATGACCTTGGATGGCTGGGCGGCGCATCAGGGCCTTGGCTGCACGCGCTATGATTATTCTGGCCATGGGGTATCGGGTGGGGCCTTCATTGATGGCACCATTTCAAAATGGCTGGAGGAAAGCCTTGCCGTCTTTGACAGCCATACAGACGGCCCGCAAGTGGTGGTCGGCTCGTCGATGGGTGGCTGGTTGGCCTTGCTGCTGGTTCGGGCGCATCTGGCCGCCGTTGGCGTGAGCAAGAGCCGCATCAAGGGGTTGGTGCTGATTGCGCCGGCAATCGACATGACCAAGGATTTGATGTGGGACATTTTTGATGATGAGGCCAAGCAGCAAATGGCCGAGACCGGTATTTTCCGCCGCCCAAGTGAGTATGGTGACCCTTACGAAATCACCGCCGATCTGATTGAAGATGGCAAGCAGCATCTGTTTGGCGACGCGCTGATCGAAACCGGCTGCCCAGTGCATATTCTCCAAGGGGTGACGGATGATGCGGTGCCATGGACTGTGGCGGTCGATCTGGTCGGGCGCTTGGCGCAGGATGATGTCAAGCTGACCCTGATCAAGGATGGCGACCATCGCCTCTCCCGCGACGAAGATCTGGCCCTTTTGACCCGCGTGGTCGGCGAGATGGCGGGGCTTTGACATCATCCCCCTGCCCGCTTCTTGACGGGTTTGGGCAGAGGGATTTGCTGACGACTGAGGCTTATAGATGGGGCCTAGTTTTGGGCCGCTTTCATCGAATCGGAGAGGATCGACAGGGCGCGGTCGATTTCCTCGGCGGTCACGGTCAGCGGCGGGGCGATGCGGAAGACGCCGCCCATGCCGGGCAGTTTGACCACATTCATCGACAGACCGCGCTGCATGGCTTCTTCCATGATGCGGGTGCCAAGCTCATAGCCCGGTGCCTTGGTGTCGCGGTCCTTGACCACTTCAAGCCCCATCAGCAAGCCACGTCCGCGAATGTCACCAATGCACTCATAGTCTTTTTGCAGCTCCAGCAAGCCATTGCGCAACTGGCTGCCGCGCTCGACGGCCTTCTCGGCCAGACAATCGCGGGCCACCACATCGAGCACCGTGTTGCCAACAGCGGCGGGCAGCGGATCCGAGACATGGGTGGTGTAGAAGAGATAGCCGCGCTCATGGGCTTTCTGTTCAATGGCGTGCGAGGTCTGGATCGCGGCCAACGGCAGGCCCGCCCCAAGGGTCTTGGACAGGGTCAGGATGTCCGGGGTGACGCCATCGCGCTCAAAGGCAAACATCTGCCCGGTGCGGCCAATGCCCGTCTGGGCTTCATCGAGGATGAGCAGCATGCCGCGCTCTTCGCATTTCTTTTTCAAAGCCGCGAGATAGCCAAGCGGCAATTCGATGATGCCACCGCTTGAGAGGATCGGCTCGGCAATGAAAGCTGCGAGCTTGCCAGAGGTCTGGCGATCAATCAGATGGAAGGCATCATCCAGTTCGGTCTGCCAGTCCAGCGACCCATCGGCATGTTTGAAGCGCGGGCGATAGGCGTCGGGCGCGGGAATTGCAAAGGAGCCGACCGCTGCCGGGCCATAGCCAAAGCGACCGGCACTGTAGGTGGCGGACGCTGCGGCCCCGGTCATGCCATGCCAGCTTTGGGCAAAGGCGACGACTTCGTGACCACCGGTGACCAGTTTGGCCATGCGCAGAGCGGCTTCGTTCGATTCCGCCCCGGTGGTGACCAACATGACTCGCTCAAGTCCCGGCACAAGCGAGCCAAGGCGACTGGCAAGATCGACCACCGGACGGGACAGCATGCCGCTGAAGAGGTGATCGACCAGACCCATCTGCTTGTTGACGGTGGCGACAATGTCCGGATGGCTGTGGCCCAGAAGCGCGCTCATCTGGCCGGAGGTGAAATCGAGAATGGCGCGGCCATCGGCGTCATAGACATAATTGCCCTCGGCCCGTTCAATGATCAGCTTTTCAAAGGCCGAGCCATAGCGGATCAGGTGGGTGTTGGCGCGGTGCCAGAAATCAGCGTCGTCATTCAAGGACATGGTGGGTTCCTTTGCTCTGAAAGCGAGAGGGTCGCGAAGGGCGGATTGCGTGTTTGTTGTTTGTCTCACCCCTAGCAAGCCTTGCACCTTCAGGCAAATTGATAGTATTTGATACAGATATCATTTTTTCTAATGTCAAGAAGGCCTTCCCATGCAGACCCTTGATCTTTCCCTCTTGAGGCATTTCATCATGATCGCGCGTTGCGGCTCGATCAGCCTTGCGGCAGGGGAAGTGGGGCGGACCCAATCAGCGCTGAGCATGCAGATGCAAAGGCTGGAAGAGCAATTGGGGCGGACCTTATTGCACAGAACCGGATCGGGGGTGCGGCTGACCCGCGCCGGGGAAAGCCTCATCGCCCATGCGGAAACCCTGCTGGCCCAGCATGATGATATGGTGATGGAGTTAAGCGGGGCGAACCTTCGCGGGTCGGTCAGTCTGGGCTGTACGGAAGATTATGCCAGCGCCTTTTTGCCCGATCTGCTTGGCAGCTTCTGCGCAGCCTATCCGGATGTGGATTTGCAGCTGGTCTGTGCGCCCTCCACCGACTTACGGCCCCTCTTGCATCAACGCCAGCTGGATATGGCGCTGGTGTCCCTGCCCTCTCCCGATATGAGCGGGGCGATCCGCAAAGAGCAACTGGTCTGGGTGGCCCATGAAGCTGAGCCCCACTTGCTGGACGCGCCCGTGGTGCCTTTGGCTTTGGCAGCACCCAACACACTGGACCATCGGGCGGCCTGCGCGGCGATGGATGCGATCCAGCGACGCTATCGGGTTGCCTATGCCTCCAACAGTTTGGCCGGGCTGTTGGCGATCGCCCGCTCAGGCCATGCGCTCAGCGTCTTGACCCAGTCAGCGGTGCCAGAGGATCTTTATGTTGTGACCGACAGGCTGCCGCCCCTGCCTGCCATTGGCATCACATTGGAGGTGGCGGATCAGCGATCCTCAGCGGCAGCCAGTGCGCTGGCCGATCATATCCGCAGCCAATTGCCGGTGCTTTGACGATCAAATGCCGGCCCGGATCACAAGACCCGGACCGGATGATGCTGCTCAGTCGTCCAATGGCGCAAACTGGCAGGTGAAATGGCGCATCATTTTGGGCTCTTTGGCGATACGGAAGCCTTTGAGGCTGTCTTTTTCCTTGTCCAGCAGTTCAAATGCCTCAACCACATAATCGGCGTGCGACTGGGTGTAGGTGCGGCGTGGGAAGGCGAGGCGGACCAGCTCCATGGCGGCGGGCTTTTCCGAGCCATCAGTCTGGCGGCCAAACATCACCGTGCCGATTTCGCACGACCGGATGCCACCGATTTCATAAAGGCGGCAGGCAACCGTGTGGGCCGGATAGGACAGCGGATCGATATGGGGCAGCCAGCGCTTGGCATCGACAAAGACCGCATGTCCGCCTGCCGGTTTGACCACCGGAATGCCCAGAGCGTCGAGTTTTTCGATGATATATTCGTTGGTACGGATGCGGTATTTGAGATAATCCTCGTCAATAATCTCGTGAAGACCCTGTGCGAGGGCTTCCAGATCACGGCCAGCCAAACCGCCATAGGTCGGGAAGCCTTCGGTCTGAATCAGGCGCACGCGGGCTTGTTCCGCCACCGAATCGTCATTGAAGGCAATCCAGCCACCGATATTGCCAAAGGCGTCCTTTTTGGCGCTCATGGTCATGCCGTCAGCAACACGGAAGCAATCGCGGACAATATCCTTGATCGAGCGGTCCTGCTGGCCTTCCTCGCGCTGCTTGATGAAATAGGCATTTTCCGAGAAGCGGCAGCCATCAATGATGAAGGGTTTGCCAAAGCGATGGGCTAGCTCGGCAACGGCCTGAATGTTGCCAAGGCTGACGGGTTGGCCACCGCCTGCATTGTTGGTGATGGTCAGCATGACAATCGGCACGCTGTCGCCATATTCGTTCAGGAAGGCTTCGAGCCTTTCCAAATCCATGTTGCCCTTGAAGGGATGAAGCGAAGAGGGATCTTTGCCTTCGGCAATCACCAGATCATAGGCTTCGGCGCCGCTGGCCTCAATGTTGCCGCGGGTGGTGTCGAAATGGGTGTTGTTCGGGATATGCTTGCCCGCGCCGCCATAGATCGACATCAGAATGGCTTCTGCCGCGCGGCCCTGATGGGTCGGGATGATATGCTCAAATGACATCAGCTCCTGCACGCTGTCGCGGAAACGATAATAGGATGGCGAGCCAGCATAGCTTTCGTCGCCACGCATCACGGCGGCCCATTGTTCGGCGCTCATGGCCCCGGTGCCCGAATCGGTCAGGAGGTCGATCAGCACGTCGTCGGAATGAAGCGCAAAGAGATTGTAATGCGCGTCGTGCAATTTGGCCTCGCGCTCGGCGCGGGTCGTCATGCGGATCGGTTCAACGGATTTGATGCGGAAGGGTTCGATGATGGTTTTCATAACAAAGTCTCCGGTCTGACAGCCCGGATTCCTTGCTGAAAACACATTCCGGGCTGCGCGCCGCGGTTGCCCTTTGGAGAGAGATCTCCCCGGACCGCGCTCAGCGCCGAAAGTTTTACACCGCCGAGTATGTGGGAGAGGGTGCCGTGGGTCAAGATGGGATCGGTGCTCTGAGTGCCAATGCGCACAGGGTGCCAAAAGATGTCTGAAGGGCGGCTTCAACAAAACTGGAGGCGCCGCTGGGGGACTTTCGTTTGGTGCAAGAATATGGAATGGTACGTATAGGACCAACCAAGATGGACTAGTCATGCCATTGAAACGCTCAATCTTTTTCGCCCTTTGCCTGACGCTTTCCGGCGCGGCGCTCGCCCATCAAAGCGTCAAGAACCCGGCTGTCAAAGCCCGGATGGATGGCATGGTAACCATCAATGCCGCCATGAAGAATCTGGCGCAAATGGCCAAAGGCGCCGCCCCCTATCAACAGACCACCACAGACAGTGCCTTCAAGGCAATTATCGAGCAGTCGAGCAAGGTGCCAGAATTGTTTCGGAGCCGACAGGATGATCCGGTTTCAGAGGCCTTACCTGCCATTTGGTCGGATTTTGACGACTTCTCCAACAAGGCCAAAGCGCTGCAGCAGGCGGCAGAAAAAGCGTCCAGCGCGGTCACGGATCAGGCCTCTCTGCGCTCAGCCATGCGCGCGATTGGCGTCACCTGCAAGGCCTGCCATGATAGCTATCGCAAATAACCCTTCTCTTCTCTCCCCTTGAGGTCAGCCATGATGCTCGATCCCGTCGCACGGTGCGGTTTGCTGCCGCTGGCTTTGAGCGGATCCGCTCGCGCTCAACCGCTCAGCCTCAGACTTCATATTTGGTCTTGTCGCCGATGTCGAAATGCAGCGGCATCCGCCACTTGGCGACTGCGGTGACCAGAAACAGCAAGGCAGACAAAGCGGCCAGTCCCTGAACAACCATCGGGGCGGTAAGGGTGGCATTGAGAACCAAAGCCAACCAAAGGGCGGCCAGCAGGAAAGGCTGGGCGCGCAGGCCCGGCACCCGGAAGCAGAAATATTCCTTGAAGCACAATCCACCCAGGGTGACGAAAGCGCCCCCAAGTCCGAAAAGCGGAAAGCCAAAAATGGCGCAGATGAGTCCGCCCCATGTCGCAGCCTGAAGAATCAGCCGAAAATTCTTCATATAGATATGGAGACTGCTGGCACAGAGCATGGCGGCAAGGAATGTGAGCTGTTGTGCGGGTATGCCTGTTTCCACTTCCCACGGCAAAAGCAGGATGGCAGGGGCAGCCAGCGTGAAGCCAAGCCGATAGGCAATGACGGTCACATAGTCGAGCCAATCCATTTTCGATTTGATATGCGGGTCGGCCAATTCGGCCTCCTTTGGGTCTCGAAATTTAAAGGCTGATGCCCAGCTCTGCGCGCAGTTTCTTGGTCAGCTTTGCGGCAATGATGTCGTAGGCGGCATCCAGATGCAGCCGGATATCCGCGTCGTCCATGACATCAGGGCGGGTCAGCTGCACCCATTTGGCCCGCGCAAGATAGGGGGCAGGAGTGATCCCGTCTTGTTCAGGCAACAACTCATATGCCAGATCGGAGCATTTGAAGCTGATCGGCTGGAAGCCGGAAGGGACCGGCTCGATATCAGAATCCACGTCATCGGCTCGGGTCCAGTTTGAGCAGATCGCGAATATCTTTCCGCCAACCTTCCATACTGACGCCCCGCCCCACTGGATGACATGGCTGGTGCCCGGCTTGCTGCCGCAATAAGCATCAAATTCGTCTCGTGTCATCGGTGTCTCCTAGCTAAAGCGACAGGATTTTCTGGACGGCCTGCACCGGGGCATTCTTCTTGGGTGCCGGGCGATCCTCTTTTGGCAGACGCACCTCGAAATGCGCACCCGGAGCACGATCAAGCAGGCGGATGGTGCCCCCGTGGGCGCGAACGAGCTCGGCCGAAATAGCCAGCCCAAGCCCGGTACCACCGCTTCGAACCGAACCCTGAAATGGCTTGAACAGGGCCGCCTTGGCCCGCTCTGGCACACCCGGACCGGAGTCGGACACTTCGATCACAGTCTCGTTGTCCTCTTCAAACGCCCGCAGTTCCAGACGACAGATCACCGAACATTCCGCCTCATTGCGCATCACATCGGCCGCATTGCGGCACAGATTCATCAACACCCGGAACAATTGCCCGGGATCGGCATAGGCCTCCATGCTGTCGGGAATGTCGTTGATGAAGGTCACGCGGCCATCGGGTTGCAGGTCAAGAAAGTCGCGCAAATCCTCTCCCACCTGATGGAGCCGCAGCAAGCGTTTTTCCGGCGGGGCCTCTTGAGCCTTGCCGTAGGACAGGACCGCACCGGAATAATCAACGGCCCGGTCAAGGGCGCCCATGATTTTCGGCACCACCCGTTGGACAGTGGGGTCATCAAGCATCGACAGGCGATCGGAAAAGAGCTGGGCCGAGGCGAGAATGTTGCGCAAATCATGGTTGATCTTGGAGACTGCGAGACCGAGATCGGCCAGACGGCGCTGTTTTTGCAGGGTTTGGGCGAGAATCATTTCCATCGCCGAGAGCTGCTGTTCGGTCATGCCGATCTCATCATGTCGGCCCGATGGCTTGATCACCGCATTGACATCTTCCGGGTCTGCGGTGAAGCGCGCCATATTGCCAAGCAGGCGCAGGATGGGCCGCACCAGAAGGGCGCGCAGTGACAGATAGACCAGCCCGGCCGTCATGGCAGAAATGGCGAGCGACAACAACAGGATGTTGATCGAGAAGGCGATCATGGCATTGCGCAGGGGCGTTTCATCAAACACCATTTCAATGAGACCAATGCCATTCTTGCTTTGACCGACCACCCGGATGGTTCGCCCTTCCCCCCACAGCAGGGTGTCAAAGGCGGCCAGCACGGTTTGGGTCGGCCGCATGCTGCGGATATCATCGTCCCGATTGATCTGGCCGGGCATGTCAACCATGGCTAACAGGCGCCGCTGGCCATCACTTCTGAGCGCCAGGGTCTGCACATCCAGCCGCTCGAGCAACTCGGCTTCCAGTTTTTCATCCATCAGGTCGGTCGAGGCCTTGGAATAGATCAGGGCGGCCACTTCCGCAACTTCGAGCTTGCGGACCAGCCAGTCGACGCGAAACTTGGATATGGACGGGACGAAAATGAGGATTTCGCTGAGCATGACGAACAGAATTGTCAGCAACAGCAGCTTGGAGGAGAGACCAAAGGCCGGCCGCCGGCCCTGCAGACGCGTGGCCGGGTTGTCTGCCTGTGTCGCAGCGGAGGACGGCAGGGCAGTTTCTTCCTGCCCCATGCTGACATTATCCGAGATTTCGTCGCTTCTGCCTTCACTCATGCCCACACTCACATGCACTTTTGCACTCTGTCTTCGGATGCTCAATCAAGGGACTCTTCAATCCCCCGCTCGCCCCCGAGCTCCACCCTGACGGTCGACAAGACCGCCCGATACTTCAAGGCAAGGCGGTTGCATTGCCTCTCGGCTCACTCCATATAGGTCTATCTATGCGATGTTGCGACAGGCTTTGGCAAGTCGCAAGCTTCATCGACACCCAACTGTGCGTTTCACCGCGCGTCGATGAAACCCGATCGCAAGGATGCAGCTTGCTATGTTGCTCTTTGCGTGAGATCGTCTGACCCCAGCTCTGTTTCCCACTGACCCGACTTTCCACTGGCCAGTTGGAACCGACCCAAATGGATATCTGCATGCAATCCGCCTTGCCTTACGGCGCCAACAGCCTTTCCGACTTTTCCGACATCGACAACTGGATCTTTGATCTCGACAACACGCTTTACCCACGCCATATCGATCTGTTCAAGCAGATGGAAGTGAAGATGAGCGATTATGTTTCGCGGTTGCTCGATATATCGGAAGAAGATGCAACGACCTTGCGCAAGGGCTATTACAAGCAGCATGGCACCACCCTGCGGGGGCTGATGATCGAGCATAATATCCATCCGGACGATTTCCTCGAATATGTCCACGATATCGATCACAGCGGCGTCGTGCCGGATCCATCGCTGGCTGAAGCCATCTGCGCCCTGCCCGGCAAACGCTATATCTATACCAACGGCACCCACAAACATGCGGTGAAAGTCGCCGAACGACTGGGCATCACCGAATATTTCGACGATATTTTCGACATTGTCTGGGCGGGTCTCGACCCCAAACCCAACCGTCCGCCCTATGAGAAGCTTTTGGCTCAGACGGGGCTGAATCCGCATCGGGCCGCAATGTTCGAGGATCTGGCCCGCAATCTCAAGGTGCCGTTCGACATGGGCATGAAAACCGTGCTGGTGGTGCCAGACCGGACGCGCGAGGTGTTCCATGAAAGCTGGGAAGCCAAGGGCAGCGAAGCGCCGCATGTGGGCTATGTGACGGAAAATCTGGGCCATTTTCTGTGGGACATGCTCGATGCCATTGGCCGCAAGCCGGGCTAGAACCAGCCTAGATCCGGTCCAGAACTGGCCCAGAACTGGCCAAAACTGGCTTGCCCTTGGTGGTGGGTCGAATGGCGAGCTTGACGACACGGCCCATCGCAGAGAGAACCAAAGTCGATGTGACAGCTTACGTAAAAGGCTTGCACTGACTCTTCGGCTCCGTTAGCCATAGGGTCACACAGACGCATTTCGATTGTGACGCATGATCTTTTCACTCATGATGGGAACATCCAGAGGGGTGCTGCGTTACAATCTGATATTTGCGCATACGAGATTTGGCTCCTTGGTCGCGTCCGCTATTGTGCGGACGAGGCAATAGGGGCTCCATTTTGCCGGAGGGACTGATGGCTTATGAAACAATCCTTGCTGAAACCCGTGATGGCGTTGGCCTGATCACGCTCAATCGTCCGCAGGCGCTCAATGCCCTGTCGTCCGAGCTGATCGCCGAGGTTTCAAACGCCCTTGACGGCTTTGAGGCGGACAGCAAAGTCGGTGCGATCGTCATCACCGGGTCGGAGAAAGCATTTGCAGCGGGTGCCGACATCAAGGAAATGTCCGAGATGGGCTATATGGATGCCTATCTCAACGACTTCATCACCCCATGGGATCGGGTTGCCCAATGTCGCAAGCCGGTGATTGCAGCGGTGGCTGGCTATGCTCTGGGTGGCGGCTGTGAGCTGGCCATGATGTGTGATTTCATTCTTGCGGCAGACACGGCCAAATTCGGCCAACCGGAAATCACGCTTGGCGTGATGCCCGGTGCCGGTGGGTCTCAGCGTCTGACCCGCTTTGTCGGCAAGGCAAAGGCCATGGATATGTGCCTGACCGGTCGCATGATGGATGCCGAAGAGGCGGAACGGTCCGGCCTTGTCTCACGCATCATCCCGGCAGGAGATCTGCTTGAGGAAGCGCTCAAAACCGCGCAGAAGATTGCCGACTTCTCGCTGCCGATCGTCATGATGACCAAGGAAAGCGTCAACCGCTCCTATGAGACGACCCTGACCGAAGGTCTGCGCTTTGAGCGCCGTCTGTTCCATTCGATGTTTGCCACCGAAGATCAGAAAGAAGGCATGGCTGCTTTCGTTGAGAAGCGCAAGGCACAATTCAAGGACCGCTAGGGCGCGCTGACCCTACGTTGATTTGAGACGGATCCGCGCCTCTGGCCGGGTCCGTTTTCGCCTCTCAAGGACTGGTGACTGACGCCAGAGAGATCGGGAATACCGGTTGAAGGGAAGGGGCGAGAGGCTCGAAAGTACCCGAAGGATGCCTGCCACGGGCCATTTTGGCCGATTTCTGCCTTCCGCATGAGTCATTTCGGTTGACGCCCCAGCCAAGTTTGACTATAAGCGCGATCCATTGGGCGGCCTTTGAGTGCCGCCTTTTGTTGTCGGCGCCCTCAGAATTTGGGCGCCCTTTTCGAGAAAAGCAAAACGCAACCCCGTTTTGTCAGGTTTGCTGCTCGTCCTTCCGGGCCCGTACAGGTTTGAGGGCTGATGTGATGCAGCGGCGCGAGCGTCCCGAGACTGGGGCGCAGATCAGATAAGGAATAGGCTCAATGGCCAATACTGTTTCCGCCAAGAAGGCAACCCGCAAAATCGCACGCAAGACCGCTGTCAACAAAGCGCGTCGTACCCGTGTTCGTTCCTACCTGCGCCTGGTTGAAGAAGCCATTGCCGCTGGTGAACAGGCTGTTGCCAGCGACGCACTGCGCAAGGCTCAGTCCGAAATGATGCGTGCTGTTGCAAAAGGCGTGTTCCATAAAAACACCGCTTCTCGCAAAATTTCCCGTCTGTCCAAACGCGTCAAGTCTTTGGCTGCTTAAGACGGTTTTGGAAATCAGAAGCCCGGTTGATGCCGGGCTTTCTTGTTTTCAGCCATACAACCTGTCGCCTATTCGTCACAATTCCTAGTGGGAATTACGTAAGCGATGATGCATGTTCCTCTTTTGGTCTCGTTGGCAAAAGAGCATGTATTACAGAGTCTTAGCGCCATCTCTTGGTGGCTGAAACATGACGGACGATTCTCTGCCAAGGTCAAGACTGGCGCGGCAAAAAAAAGTTTACACCGCTTCTCTGTGGCCTTTTGTAACAGTTTGCTGACAGAAGGCATGGAGTCGCAATGAGATAGGCAGGGTCAAGCGGATTTGCTGAAAAGTGCGAATTTTTTTTCGGCGCAGTCGCGACAAAGAATCTTGTCTTGGGCTTCTTGCACGCTTTTCCAAGGCTGTGTATGGTTTTTTAACTGCAAGATTAATGGTTGCCAAATAGATAAGCAAAAGCTGCTCGCCTGAGATCTTTCACAGATCCTGCTTGGTGCTTTTGAAACAACGACCGGCAACCACTCCTGCAAAGAATGACACCACTTTCTTCCCGGATTTTCCGGTTTCGACATCCTCTGAGTTGGTCTGTCGTCAGCTTTGTCTGACTTCCGCCTGACCGAGGTCTGGATTGGTTGGTGAAGGAGCGGTGATCCGTCTTGTATGCGGGCTTGCAGATGCCGGACTGATGCTGGTGCGTCAGGGTACGGTGGACCCAAGTTTAAGTGAGTATTGTCTGTTGGTCAGGGGTACCAGCTGCTGGGACCTCAAGAGGTGTGGTTTGTCTGTAAGTGAATTGGAAAGCTATGCTGGTGATGTCGAGGTCCGGACGGTCTGGCATCAGTTGGCAGAGAATGAAACGGCTTTGCTGATCGACGTGCGCACCCATGCGGAATGGTCCTATGTCGGGGTTCCGACTTTTGAGGATCCAAACCGCGAAGTTTTGCTGGTTGAATGGGTGTCCTACCCTTCGATGCAGGGCAGCGGCGACTTTGCCGAACGCCTTGAGGCAGAGCTGGCAAAGCGATCAATCGACAAGAAGGCGGCGTTGTATTTCCTTTGCCGTTCGGGAGTTCGCTCCCGACATGCGGCAATGGTGATGACACCGCGATGGGATGGGCCCTGCTACAATGTCGAAGCCGGATTCGAAGGGGATCTGGACGAGGCACAGCACCGGGCCACTCGCAATGGCTGGAAGCAGGCGGGCCTGCCATGGCGTCAATTCTAAGGCCGATATTCAGGGAAACCCGCATTGCGGGACTGCCCTGATTGTCATAAAAACAGGAGCTCTGTCGCAGTCGAGAGAATGAGAAAGACTCGTCAGGATTGCGGCTTGTCAAAGACCTTGCTGCGTTTTGCGGCTAATAGGCTAGACAAAAACTAGGCTAGAAAAAGACATGAGAATGCAGCAAATGGCCACGAAGGAAAATGTTGACATGGAGATGGGTGCGGCAGCTCATCAGTCTTTTCCAGGGGCAGACTCCCAACAAGAGGAGCCTTCGGTGAAAGTGGGCAAAGAAGACTGGGAACGAGTCAAAAAGAGATTGCAGGCCGAGTTGGGAGAAGACGTCTTCTCCAGCTGGTTTGCCAGCGTTGAGTTGGAAAGCGAACAGAATGGTCTTGTGACCCTGTCCGTTTCCACTCGCTTCCTGAAATCGTGGATCCAGTCCCATTATGGGGATCTTCTGATGGCTTTGTGGCGCGAGGAATGCGAGCAGGTTCGCCGCATTGACCTCTATGTGCGTGGTGCGGTTCGTCCAAAACCTGTCGCAGCCAAACAGCAGCCACAGCAGGCCGATGCAGCCGCCAAGGATGGCGGCTTTGCGCGCCCACAGGGCGGTATGGCGGCAATCGACGATCAGGATCATGGGGGCGGCTCCCCTCTTGACCCGCGCCTGACCTTTGACACCTTTGTTGTTGGCCAGTCCAACACGCTGGCCCATGCGGCCGCCAAACAGGTGGCAATGGCCCAGCCCGGTCAGCCGGTTTCTTTCAATCCCCTGTTCCTGCATGCCTCCGTTGGCCTTGGCAAAACCCATTTGCTGCAGGCGATCGCATGGGAAGCAAAGAAATCCAATCCGACCGCCAAGGTGTTGTATCTGACCGCCGAACGCTTCATGTATAGCTTCGTGCAGGCGCTCAAGAGCCAGTCGGCGCTCGATTTCAAGGATACCCTGCGCGACATCGACATTCTGCTGATCGACGACTTGCAGTTCCTGCAGGGCAAGAGCATTCAGCAGGAATTCTGCCACACCCTGAACAGCCTGATTGATGGCGCACGTCAGGTGGTGGTGGCTGCCGACCGTCCGCCGGTCGAACTGGAAAGCCTTGATGAGCGTGTCCGCTCGCGTCTGGCCGGTGGCTTGGTCAGCGAATTGCAGCCGCTTGAAAAAGAGCTGCGTCGCTCGATTCTGGCGGATCGTGCCACCAATGCCTCGCGCCGCGATCCCAATCTGGCGATTCCCGAACTGGTGCTGGATCATGTGGCCGGTATCATCCGCTCCAATGGTCGTGATCTGGATGGTGCCTTCAACCGCCTGATGGCGCACAATCAACTGACAGGGGCGCCGATCTCGATCGAGATGGCCGAGCAGGCCCTCAAAGATCTGATCCGCTCGAAAGAGCCGCGCCGCATTCGCATTGAAGACATCCAGCGGGTGGTTTCCAAGCATTATAATGTCTCGCGCTCGGATCTGTTGTCCTCGCGCCGGACGCGCACCATCGTGCGTCCGCGTCAGATCGCCATGTATCTGTCCAAGATGCTGACCCCACGCTCGCTGCCAGAAATTGGCCGCCGGTTCGGTGGTCGTGACCACACCACCGTGTTGCATGCGGTGCGCAAGATCGAGGAGCTGGCAGGGTCTGATAATGCGCTGCAGCAGGAAATCGAAATGCTGAAGCGGAATATTTCCGAATAGGCTTTCGGTATTTGCTTTAGAATCGTGGAGAAAAGTGAGGGGATCGCGCGGGAATCGCGCCGATCCCCTTGCCATATCACGTCAATCGGGTCAAAGTTGCTTCCCCACCAGTCAACCGATCGTGGTTTCGCACGTGCGTTCATGCTGTCGGATTGCAAGGCTTCACATGAGGCGCGCACTGCAGATCTGCTGATCGGCGCGACCATTTGAGGGGCTTCGTGGGGATGCGTTAGTAAATTAATATTGCAGGGAGATTTCGGATATGAAGGTCACTCTTGAACGGGCAACTCTTCTGAAGTCACTGAACCATGTCCATCGGGTCGTTGAACGCCGGAACACCATTCCCATCCTTTCGAATGTGCTGTTGCGCGCCGAGGGCGGTGACCTGATTTTCAAGGCGACCGATCTGGATCTCGAAGTGCTGGAAACGGCGCCTGCCATGGTCGAAATTGGCGGTGCGACCACCGTGCCTGCCCATATGCTCTACGACATTGTCCGCAAGCTGCCCGATGGCTCGGAAGTGACGCTGGAGACCAATGAAGACCAGACCGCTTTGGCGATTGTCGCTGGCCGGTCCCACTTCACCTTACAGGTTTTGCCGATCACCGACTTCCCGGACATCACGGCAGGGGAATTTTCGCATACATTCTCGATTCCTGCTCTGGATCTGAAACGGTTGATCGATCACACCCAGTTTGCGATCTCGACCGAGGAAACCCGCTATTATCTCAATGGCATCTATGTCCATAGCCTTGATCTGGCAGGCGTTTCCACCCTTCGCGCAGTGGCCACCGACGGCCACCGTTTGGCACAGGCCCAGATGCCAGCACCTGAAGGTGCGCAAGGCATGCCTGGCGTGATTGTGCCGCGCAAGACGGTGCTGGAAGTCCAGAAGCTGATCGAAGATCCGGAAGCCAACATTGCGGTGGAACTGTCCGAGACCAAGATCCGCCTGACCATCGGTCCGGTTGTTCTGACTTCCAAGCTGATCGACGGCACCTTCCCTGACTATGAAAAGGTCATTCCGAAGGGCAATGACAAGGTGATGAAGGTCGAGAATGGGGTCTTTGCCCAGTCTGTCGACCGCGTGTCGACCGTCTCCAACGAGCGCGGCCGCGCGGTCAAGCTGAGCCTTGAAGAGGGCCGTCTGGTGCTCTCCGTTTCCAACCCGGATTCAGGCACAGCGACTGACGAGGTGCTGGTTGATTATGCGTCCGAACCGATGGAAATCGGCTTCAATGCCCGCTATCTGCTCGACATCACCAACCAGCTGGAAAGCGACCAGACTTGCTTCCGTCTGGCGGATTCAGGCTCACCGACCCTCATTCATGATGAAGGCAATGACAGCACCCTCTATGTGCTGATGCCGATGCGTGTCTAGGGTAAAGCCCTTGATGATGGACAATGAGGGCGCAGTTTGCGCCCTTTTTGACTCCTGACCTTTTTTGGAAGTGTGACCGTGACGGGATGAAAGAGCCGCTTGCAATGACAGGCATCAAGCCAAATCACGAGGACGGTATGTCCGAGACCTCAGAAGCCATCGGTGGGGCTGTCTCGAGCGTGGACCGGATTGTTGCCTCCTCGGTCACCCTGTCAGACTTTCGCAACTACACGTCCCTATCTTTGCCGCTCAGCGGTCGTCATGTGGTGCTAACCGGGGCCAATGGCTCGGGCAAGACCAATTTGCTGGAAGCCATTTCCTTTCTGTCGCCTGGACGCGGTCTGCGCCGCGTTGCCTATCCGGACATTGCCCGGGAAGGGGCGTCGGGCAGCTGGGCAGTCTCCGTCGCATTGAGCACCCCCTATGGTGACGTCAAGCTCGGCACGGGCTTGCAGCCGGGGCCCGACGGCAGCTTGCAGCGACGGATCCGGATCAATGGCGCCCCGGCGCGCTCTGCCGAAGCGATGGCCGAGCATGTCAGCGTCTTGTGGCTGACACCGCAAATGGACAGCCTGTTTACCGGGGCGGCGTCCGAGCGGCGCAAATGGCTTGACCGGATGGTGCTGGCCATCGACAAGGGCCACGGGGCGCGGGTCAACGCGTTTGAGAAAGCCATGCGCCAGCGGAATCGACTGCTGGAAGACAGCCCGAATGAACGGGTCTGGCTCGATGGCATCGAAGGGCAAATGGCGGAATATGGTTCGGCCATTGCCACCGCGCGGGCTGAAATGATTTCGTTCCTGAATCGATCCCTGACAATCCTGCATGGAACAGAGGCCAAATCAGCCTTTCCGAATGCGCTTTTGGCGCTGGAGGGTCTGTTGGAGGTGGAGGCCTTCAATCGCCCGGCCATTGACAGCGAAGAGCATTATCGCAGCCTGCTGGCCAAGATGCGCCACAGGGATCGGGCCGCAGGGCGGACGCTGGAAGGACCGCATCGCTCGGACCTCTTGGTCCGTCATGGGCCGAAGGATATGCCGGCGGCCAAATGCTCGACCGGCGAGCAGAAGGCGTTGCTGCTGGGCATTGTGCTGGCTCATGCCCATCTGGTGGCGGAACGGCGCGGCCGAACTCCGCTGGTGCTGCTCGATGAAGTGGCGGCCCATCTTGATGAGAGCCGCAGGCTCGCCCTGTTCGATTTGTTGGATCGGCTCGGATGTCAGGCCTGGGTGACGGGAACCGATGACGCGGTCTTTGCTCCGCTGGGGGACCGAGCCGAGCGGTTCCATGTAGAGATGGGTATCGTGGAAAAAGTCAGCGCCTGAATGGGTCATACAGAGTGGAAAGACAGGTGCAAAGCACCTATAATTGCCGCATGAAACGTCTTATCGTCGACACTTCCGTCACCATTTTGTTTTTCACCGTGGTGGCCAGTTTTACCGAGCTGGTCATTGCCGGAATGCCGCTTGAAACCGTCCTGCTGACCCGACTGGTGATGATGCCTGTTATGATTCTGACCGGTCGGCCTTACGGCCTTTACCGCGATTGGTGGATGATGAGGGTCCCTCCGGGTTCCACAAACATGCGAACCATCCTAGACATCATCGCATTCTTGAGCTTTCAAGTCCCTGTTTATGTTGCTACATTGCTCTTTGCTGGTGCCCAGTGGAGTGCAATTGTTACTGCAGTCAGTTCGGCTTTGCTCCTGATGGTGCTTGTCAGTCGTCCGTTCGGACTGGTGCTTGACTTTGCCCGTCGCAAGGCTGGTGTTGCTGTCTAGGCAGATACACAGATGACATAGACAAGCAAGGCATGGATCGAGGGAAGAAGCATGGTCAAGAAAAGGCGCAAATGGCGGTTTTCCAACTCGCCCAACAGTCTCATCATCATGGTTCTGTCGGTCTCGGCTCTGGTGATGCTGTGGATCGGCGGTGGGCCATTTCTCAATCCGCGCGAGGCCGATGACAGCGTTCTCAAAAGTGGTCTCAACAGCGAAGAAATCCGCAGGGCCGGGCACAGGCTCTATAATGCCCAATGCTTGAATTGCCACGGGGTGAATGGACGCGGTACCAGCTTTGGCCCACCCCTCGTCCATGGTCTTTACGAGCGCTCCAAATTGCCGGATCGGGCCTTCCTGCAGGCGATCTTTTATGGCACGCCGCAGAAGCACTGGTCCTATGGTCCGATGGAACCGCTTGAGGGGATCAGTCAGGTCGAGGCAGCACAGATTCTGGCCTATATCCGGACCCGTCAGGACGCTTTGAAAAACCGCTAATTTCCGCCCGCTACGCCGCCTTTTGGGGCAGCTTTCACATTCCGTCTGCAAACTCTCCACAATGGCCCCGAACAAGTGAGCTTTGCGAGGGGTTGAGGGGCTCGTGGAGTTGAATGCGGCGCGAAACAACGTATAAGTGAAGGGTTAGTTCCCAGCCTAAGGATGACTGATTCGCATGAGCGATAACCAAGTTGACAATAATGGCGCAGACTATGGCGCAGACTCCATCAAAGTGCTCAAAGGTCTGGATGCAGTTCGCAAGCGTCCGGGCATGTATATCGGTGACACCGATGATGGTTCGGGCCTGCATCACATGGTCTATGAGGTGGTCGACAATGCCATCGATGAGGCACTGGCGGGCCATGCCGATCTGGTCACCGTCACGCTGAATGTCGACGGTTCTGTCACCGTCACCGACAATGGCCGCGGTATCCCGACCGATGTGCATCAGGAAGAAGGCATCTCAGCGGCTGAAGTTATTATGACCCAGCTCCATGCGGGTGGTAAATTCGACCAGAATAGCTACAAGGTGTCCGGTGGTCTGCATGGCGTCGGTGTCTCGGTGGTGAATGCGCTGTCGACCAAGCTGGTTTTGCGCATCTGGCGCAATAACTTGGAACACGAGATTGAGTTTTCCCACGGGGACGCGGTTGCTCCGCTGAAGGTCAATGGCCCGGCCAATGGCAAAAAGGGCACCGAGGTAACTTTCTATCCAAGTGATCAGACCTTTACCCATATCGAGTTCAAGTTTGCGACGCTGGAACACCGCCTGCGCGAACTGGCTTTCCTCAATTCCGGTGTGCGCATCCTGCTGTCGGACAATCGCGGGCCGGATCCAGTGTCCGAGGAAATGCTCTATGAAGGCGGTCTGGAAGCGTTTGTCCGTTACCTCGACCGCACAAAAAAGCCGCTGATCGAGGCGCCTCTGGCCGTCACCGCCGAGAAAGACGGCATCACGGTGGAAGCCGCCTTGTGGTGGAATGACAGCTATCATGAGCATGTGCTCTGCTTTACCAACAACATCCCGCAGCGCGATGGCGGCACCCATTTGGCCGGTTTCCGCGCCGCTCTCACGCGGCAGATCACCTCTTATGCGGAAAGCTCCGGGCTGCTGAAACGCGAGAAGGTCAACCCGAGCGGTGATGATTGCCGTGAAGGCCTGACATGCGTGCTGTCGGTCAAGGTGCCGGATCCGAAATTCTCTTCCCAGACCAAAGACAAGCTGGTCTCCTCGGAAGTGCGCCCGGTCGTTGAGAATCTGGTCAATGCGGCCTTGAGCGAGTGGCTTGAGGAAAATCCTGCAGAAGGCAAGATGATCGTCTCCAAGGTGGTGGAAGCTGCCGCCGCCCGTGAAGCAGCGCGCAAGGCGCGCGAGCTGACCCGCCGCAAGGGCGCGCTTGATATCGCGTCCCTGCCGGGCAAGCTGGCCGACTGTCAGGAACGCGATCCTGCCAAGTCAGAATTGTTCCTGGTGGAGGGTGATTCCGCAGGTGGTTCGGCCAAACAGGGCCGATCCCGCGCCAATCAGGCCATCCTTCCCTTGCGTGGTAAGATCCTCAATGTGGAACGCGCCCGCTTTGACAAGATGCTGTCCAGTCAGGAGATCGGCACGCTGATCACCGCTCTGGGGACCGGCATCGGGACCGAAGAGTTCAATCTGGAAAAACTGCGCTACCACAAGATCATCATCATGACTGATGCTGACGTCGATGGCGCGCATATTCGGACCCTTTTGTTGACCTTCTTCTTCCGACAAATGCCGGATCTGGTCGAAGCTGGTTATCTCTATATTGCTCAGCCGCCGCTTTACAAAGTCAAGCGCGGCCAGTCCGAACAATATCTGAAAGATGAGCTGGCCTTTGAGAATTATCTGATCGATGCAGGCATCGATGAAGCGGTGGTGACCACAGGGTCGGGCGTGGAACGTGCTGGCCCGGATCTACGATCTTTGCTGGATGAAGCCCGTCATTTCGGTGCCGTTCTGAACGGCCTGCACTCTCGCTATAGTCGCTCCGTTGTCGAGCAGGCGGCGATCAGCGGCCTGTTTGACAGCTCTACCTCGGAAAGCCCTGAAACCACCCAGGAAGCACTGGCCCGGGTCTCGCGTCGCCTTGACCGGGTGGCCGAGGAAACCGAACAGGGATGGAGCGGCCATGTCGAAGAGGATGGCAGCTATCGCTTCGAGCGCGAAGTGCGCGGCGTCAAGGAAGTGGCCTTCCTCGATACGGCGTTGTTGCAATCTGCCGATGCCATCAAACTCAACAGGCTGGGCAGTGAACTCAAAGAGAATTTCGACTATGGCACCGTCATGCGTCGCCGCGACAAAGAATATGTGATTTATGGTCCGATGTCGCTGCTCAATGAAGTCTATACCCTCGGGCGCAAGGGCATTTCCATGCAGCGCTACAAGGGTCTTGGCGAGATGAATGCCGAGCAGCTTTGGGAAACAACGCTCGATCCGGAAGTTCGCACCCTGTTGCAGGTCCGCGTGCAGGAAGCCGACGATGCTGATGACATTTTTGCCAAACTGATGGGCGACGATGTCGAACCACGCCGCAACTTCATTCAGGACAATGCCCTGAATGTTGCCAACCTCGATATCTGACGGGGCTCGGGCGTGACCAATGCCAAGGACATCATAGCCGCCCTTGAGATGCAACCGCATCCCGAGGGCGGCTATTTTTCTGAGACCTTCCGGGATGGTGACGGTCCGGAAGGACGCGGCCATTCCACCGCCATCTATTATCTGCTGGAAGCGGGAGACCGGTCCCACTGGCACCGGGTGGATGCCACCGAGATCTGGTTCTGGCATGGGGGCGCGCCCCTGTTGCTGCGGCAATCAGCGGATGGCAAAGGGTCGGAAAGCCGGACATTGGGGCCGAATATTCTGGCCGGTGAACGTCCCCAAATCATCGTGCCGCGCCACCATTGGCAATCGGCTGAAAGCCTTGGGGACTGGACGCTGGTCAGCTGCACGGTCGCGCCGGGTTTCGTATTTGACGGCTTTGAGATGGCGTCTCCCGATTGGCAACCGGGCCAATAGAAGCCCGGCTTAACTTCGAGCCGCCCGCAGGACCGTTCCTTGTCCTTCACGCCACAGTGTGTCCCCGCCTATAGACTGCAGAATGGTGCATAAGCGGACGGGGCTTGAACGGAACAATCTTGTCAAAAGCCACGCAAGCTGCCTAAGATGCGCTGTCCCGATGGTCATCCATGCCTAAGATCGGCAAACCGTCCGGTCCAACAGATCGACACAGCAACCCAACCCAACAAGGAGGAAGATTATGGATCGCTTAACTTACCTCCGGGCAATGGCTGTCTGATGATAGTCCTGATCTTGCCTGGACCCACCGGCCCTGCCGAAAGGCTTGCGCCGTCGATGATCTTTTACCCATAGGCAAGACAATGATGTCTTTTGAAGACTTTCTGGGCAAGGCACCTGCCCCCAAGGCCGGTCGGAGCTTGTCCGATCTGGGCTTTGGCAGCCATTTCACACGCCAACTCGAACTTGACGAGTTGGAGACCCTGACCCCCTATCGCATCAGTGAAATTCAACGCTCCGTCGTGGTTGGCATGGGGGCAGCAGAGACCCGCACCCTGCGCACACCGCACAAAGTGCCGACCTCGGCCTTTGGTGTCGGAGACTGGGTGCTGGCGGATCATACCGACCAGATCACCCGTCGCCTTGATCCCTATAGTGCACTCATTCGCCGGGCGGCAGGCACCGATGTGTCTGAACAGATCATGGCGACCAATGTCGACGTGCTGTTCATCGTCACCTCCTGCAATGACGATTTCAATCTGGCGCGTCTGGAGCGGTTTCTGGCGCTGGCCAAGGATGCCGAGGTGGATTCGGTGATCCTGATCACCAAGGTGGATCTATGTGACGAGCCTGACAGCTATCTCGATCAGGCCCGTGGCCTGATGAAGGGACTGGAGGTCATGGGGTTGAATGCCAAGGACGAGCATGCGGTGGAGCAATTGTCGCCCTGGTGTCGCCGAGGCAAGACCATCGCCATGGTCGGCTCCTCCGGTGTTGGCAAAACCACCTTGCTGAACGGTCTGACCGGTCGGGAAGATGCCACCCGGGCCATTCGCGAAGACGATGCCAAGGGACGGCATACCACCACCTACCGGTCACTGCATCCGACACTCAACGGCGCATGGCTGGTGGATACGCCGGGCATTCGCGCCCTGCGGCTGCATGAAAAAAGCACCGGCATCGAGCAGGTATTCGACGATATTGTTGACCTGGCCAGCCGCTGTAAGTTCAATGATTGCCAGCATGAATCCGAGCCGAAATGCGCTGTTCAGGCGGCCATTGAAGCAGGAGAGCTGGAACCGGAACGGCTCGATCGCTGGCGCAAATTGCAGGCCGAGGACAATCGCAACAGCGAAAGCATTGCTGAAAGCCGCAAGCGCACCCGCGCCTTTGGCAAGATGGTGAAATCGGCAATTCAGGAAAGCGAACGGGCCAAGGGACGGCATCGGGATGGCGACTGAGACAGAGACTGAGACTGGGACGACACCAAGCCAGATCCTGTTACTGCATGGTGCGTCTTCCTCAGGCAAATCGACATTGGCAAGGGCGCTGCAAAGCGCCCTTCCTTTGCCTTTCTGGCATATTTCCATCGACCATTTGCGGGATTCCGGCGTTCTGCCCAGCGCCCGCTTCAAGGCTGGCGATTTTGACTGGCGGGCCGCCAAGCCGAAATTTTTCGATGGCTATCACCGCAGCCTCGCCGCCTATGCCGAAGCGGGCAATCATCTGATAGTCGAGCATATTCTTGATCAGGAGGGCATGTTCGAGCAGCTGGTGACGCTGTTCGCGCCCTTTGATGTCTATTTCGTCGCGCTCCATTGTCCGCCCGATCTGCTGGCCGAGCGGGAGCGTTTGCGTGGAGACCGCCCTATTGGCATCGCGGTCGCCGACTATCACAGCATCCATCAGGGTCGGGACTATGATTTAGAGGTCGAGGCCCTTTGGCCGCTTGATCAACAGGTGATGGCGGTGATGGAAGGTTGGGCAACGCAAAAAGGCCCATCGGTGTTTCGACGGGCCTTTCAAATGCGGTCTCAATAGCCAATATATGGCCAAAATCAGTCATCGTTACGACAACGACATGATTTCCCTTATGGGATCAGGATCAATGATCCGGTGGTCTTGCGGGCTTCGAGATCCGCATGGGCCTTGGCAGCATCGGCCAGCGCATATTCAGCTGGCGGGGTGATCTTGATGCCACCTGAGGCCAATGCCTCAAAGAAATCACCACTGGCGGCAGCCAGGTCTTCCGGCGTGGAAATGAAATCATAAAGGGTCGGGCGGGTGACCATCAGCGAGCCCTTGGCCCCGAGAATACCAAGATTGACCCCTTCCACCGGCCCAGACGCATTGCCATAGGAAATCAGCAGTCCGCGCGGTCGCAGGCACTCGAGGCCGTCCATGAAGGTATCCTTGCCAACCCCGTCAAAGACCACGGGCAGCTTCTCGCCTCCGGTGAATTCCAACACCCGTTCCGGAACCGATTCGGTGCGGTAATTGATGACGCAATCGCAGCCCAAGCTCTTGGCCAGTTCGGCTTTTTCCTCTGAACCGACCGTACCGATGACTTTGGCTCCGAGCGCCTTGAGCCACTGGACCGCCAGGGAGCCGACCCCACCGGCAGCAGCATGAAACAGCACGGTCTCCCCCGCTTTGACCGGATAGATCTGACGGATAAGATATTGCACTGTCAGGCCCTTCAGCAGGGAGGCTGCCGCATCCTTGGAGGAAATCGAGGTGGGCAACAGCACGGCCACCTTTGCGTCGATCACGTGATGGGTGGCATAAGAGCCCATCGCACCGGAGCAATAGGCAACCCGGTCGCCTGCCTTGATATGAGAGACCCCTTCACCGACCGACTGGACAATGCCCGCAGCCTCGCGGCCCAACCCAGAAGGCCATTGTGGGACTGGATAAAGGCCGGAGCGGAAATAGACGTCGATGAAATTGACACCAATGGCATCATGACGGACCAGAATCTGGCCCGGCGCGAGCGCAGGAATGTCCCGTTCAACCAGCTTCATCTGGTCCGGTCCACCGGTGGCTTCGATTTCAATGCGGGACATTGTGCTCATGGCTTCCTCCATTGGCTTCATGACTGAGCGGTCCACTAACCTATGCAGCCTGACAGAAAATGCAATGGTAGAATCCAGCAGCCGGTCCTTTTCAGACCGTTCGTTCCACTTGCCTCTACGCTCAGCAGGCATAGCGGGCCAATTCGCACAACTGGAAAGACTTTGGTCACCGCCTTGTGCTAGAAAGTTCGAAACGTCACCATCGGTAAGAATTCATGCGTGCCCAGCCTTCCCACTCCCGACAGGATCAGCCCAAGCCATCAAGACGCCTGCGTCCCGTGCTGCTTGCATCTGGCTTTCTGGCGCTGGCCATCGGGGCCTTTGCCTTGACCCTGACGGGTCCTTGGATCTGGCTGGGAGCAAGCCTCTGGGCGCTGGCTGGGATGATTTTCATTGTGCATCTGGTCGGCGCAGTGGGCAATCCAACACGACAACCGGACAAGGAAGCCCATCTTCAGCAGCAATTGAAGGAAATCGACCTACAATGCGAGCATTTGCAGGACCAGAATTGGGAATTGCGTGAGGCGGAGCAGAAATATCGCACCCTGCTGGATCGGCAGGACGATATCCTGCTGCATCTCGATGACAACGGGCATATTCGCTATGCCAATGATGCTTTTGAGCGGTATTTTGAGGCCAATCTCAGCCATTCACCGTTTCTTCCCGATCCCGCCAGCGGCCAATTGGTGACCGACGAGGGGGATGACCCTCACACCGGGGGACGGCATGAAGGGGAACCCTTATGGGAGCGGCAAATGCCGACCAAACAGGGCGACACCTGGTTCCGCTGGACCGAAACCCTGATGCGCACCAATTTGCGTCAAGGGGGTGGAGACGGATTGCGCCTGCTGATTGCCCGCGACATCACCGCCTACAAACGGATGGAAGCTGCGAGCGAGGCCAAGTCGCGCTTTCTGGCGACCATCAGTCACGAAATGCGTACCCCGCTGAATGGCATTATCGGCATGGCCAATCTGCTGGATTCGACACCATTGTCTGCCGAGCAAAGCAATTACAATCAGGCTCTGCGTCAATCGGGTACCGCATTGCTGGCGCTGGTCAATGATGTGCTGGATCTGTCGCGGATCGAGGCGGGAAAGCTCACCTTGCGGTCTGAATGGACCTCGCCGGCCCGGCTGATGGAGGACGTGCTGGAGCTGCTGGCTCCGGATGCGCAGGAGAAGGGCTTGTCGGTCGCTTCCTGGGTCGGACAATCGGTGCCCGACAAGATGCTGATCGACCCGGTGCGGGTGCGGCAGATATTGGTTAATCTGCTTGGCAATGCGATCAAGTTCACGAACGAGGGCGCAATCAACCTGTCGCTCGACTGCGAAGGTCCCTTGTTGGACGGGGAGCAGGCAACGCTGCTTTTGTCGGTCCGCGATACCGGCCCCGGCATCAGTGAGTCCATGATTTCACGGCTGTTCGAGGAATTCGAGCAGGCGGATCAGTCCACCACCCGCCCCCATGACGGAGCGGGGCTGGGTCTGGCGATTTCCCGACGTCTGGCCCGGTTGATGGACGGTGATATTGATCTGGTCAGTAGGGTCGGCAAAGGATCCACCTTCACCCTGCGGCTGAAGGGTGATTGGCTGACAGGCGACGAACAGGATGCGGTCACCACGGACACCGGCGATGGTCACCCCCCTGTTGCGCCGCAGGAGGCGGTGTCTCTGCGCGGCCATCAATTGGTCGGCATTGACCTGACACAGGCCGACAGCCGTGCGCTCTATGCCTATTGTCAGGACTGGGGCATCGATTTTCATCCCTTCAGCCTTGAAGACTGGCAGCAAACC
The DNA here is from genome assembly GCF_003324485.1 of Cohaesibacter intestini. Classification (NCBI taxonomy): domain Bacteria; kingdom Pseudomonadati; phylum Pseudomonadota; class Alphaproteobacteria; order Hyphomicrobiales; family Cohaesibacteraceae; genus Cohaesibacter; species Cohaesibacter intestini. The sequence goes on from NZ_QODK01000001.1 coordinate 712,198, forward strand.
GGCACTGGCATGACCCCGGACCACCTGCTGATCAATGGGGCCGAGCCGGACAAGGTTGCCTGCATATTGGCAGGATTCGATCCTTTGCGGGGCGGCAGCCTGACACGGCCCTTGCCGCAAAGCCGGATCATCCTGCTGGAGCCGGGAGAGCGGCGTGTCATTCCGCAAATGCGCGACAGTGGCATCACCGCCTATCTGGTCAAGCCAGTGCGGCAAAGTTCGCTATATCAGTCTCTGCTGGGGCATCCTGCCTTGCGGGCCCATCCCGATTTTCCTGACCAAACGGACCAGACCAAACGGACCGACCAGGCTGGAGGGGAAGAGACTCTTGCCCCTCCAGCCGCAGCGGCGCACATCTTGTTGGTCGAGGACAATGAAATCAACGCCTTGCTCGCCAGCACGGCGCTGCAAAAGGCTGGCATGACCATTTCCATGGCCAAGTCCGGGGAGGCGGCCCTTGAGCTATATGCCTCGGGGGCACAGTTTGATCTGGCACTGCTTGACCTGCATATGCCGGATATGGATGGCATCACCCTGTTTGATGCGCTTGAATGTCGGGACGCGGCGCTTGGCCGCTCGATCCCAAAACTGGCTTTCACTGCTGACGCGCTGGAGGAAACCCGACAACAATGCCTCAACCATGGCTTTGGCGACTTCATCGTCAAACCCGTCGAGCCGGACACCCTTGTCGAGATCATCCGCAAAAGCCTTGGTCAGGGCGGAAGCCGTCACAATTCTGTGCTTTAGGGATGCTATCGCTCCGCGAAAAGCAGCAACAACCAGTTTGCTTGCCTCGGTGACGGACATGGGCGACCATTTTGACACAAATAGTTGCAGACATCCCGAAAACAAGGCACAAATCTGATAGCGAAGCGCCGTCACCGCGAATCAAAAATGAAATGACGGAATGAAGGGGAAACGACCCAATGGCGATGCTGGACAAAGAGCTCTCAGCCTTCCCTAATGGTGCGCAGAATGGCAAATCCTCGTTTATGACGCCCGACTTGCCAAAGAAGATTCTCGCAGCCCTCAGGCGCAATCGCCTGCGTGATGGTCGACCAATCAGCTCGATGCCGATCACGCTGGGACGGGTTGGCTCGCTGGAAATTCGCCTCGCACAGACCGAGGGGGAAATCCGCAAGGCCCAACGCCTGCGTTACAAGGTCTTCTACAAGGAAATGGCGGCCAAGCCCGACAGTCACACCAAATTCACCCGTCGGGATGCGGATGCGTTTGATGCCATTTGCGATCATCTTCTGGTGCTCGATCATGAACCACCAAAGAAGAAGTTCCGACGCCAGGAACCACGTATCGTTGGCACCTATCGCCTGCTGCGACAGGAAATGGCCAATCTCTATGGTGGCTTCTACTCGGCCAACGAGTTCAACATCCAGCCAATTCTTGATGCCCATCCCGAGCATCGTTTTCTGGAGCTTGGCCGCTCCTGCGTGCTGAAGGATTATCGCACCAAACGCACCATCGAACTGCTCTGGCAGGGCATTTGGGCCTATGTCCAGATCCACAAGATCGATGTGATGATCGGCTGCGCTTCCCTGTCCGGAACGGATCCGAAAGAACTGGCCGAGCCGCTGACTTTCCTGTCCAAGGTGGGCAAACCTCCCAAAGACTGGAAAGTGGAAGCCTGGCCGCATATCCGCGTGCCACTGGCTCAGGCAGACCCGGACGCAATCAATGACAAGCAGGCGTTGCGTCAGCTGCCGCCGTTGCTCAAGGCCTATATGCGCATTGGCTGCTACTTTGGTGAAAGCGCCATGGTGGATCACCAGTTTGGCACCACCGATGTCTTCATCATCATGCCTATCGAGAATATCGATCCGAAATATGTGCAGCATTACAGCACATCCCATGTGCAGGATGCGGTTGCGCAACATAACTGAGGGCATGCCTCAATCCGGTGCTACGACACACAAAAGGCCGCTCGAACGAGCGGCCTTTTTTATTTTTGATCTCATGGACCGGTATGCCTGACATCAGGATCCGAGATTGTAGGCGGCAAGGGCTGCCATATTGACAATCTCGACGTCGGTCGCACCAAGCGGCAAGATCTGCACCGGCTTGTCGAGGCCGACCAGCAGCGGACCGAGAAGGGTCGCACCGCCCAACTCCTGCAGCATCTTGGTGGAGATGGAGGCTGCGTGGAAGGCAGGCATGACCAGCACGTTGGCCGGTTCCGACAGACGACAGAACGGATAGGCGGCCATCAAGTCGCCATTCAGAGCGACATCGGCAGCCATTTCTCCATCATACTCAAAATCGACGCGGCGACGATCGAGGATACGCACCGCATCGCGCAGATTGTCCGAGCGCTCCCCTTCCGGATGACCAAAGGTGGAATAGGCCAGCATGGCGACGCGCGGCTCAATGCCGAGCTTGCGGGCAACACCGGAGGCTTCCTCGGCAATGTCGGCCAGCTCTTCAGCGGTCGGCATGTCGTGGACGGCTGTGTCGGTCACCAGCACCGTGCGATCCTTGCAAAGCGCAATCGTCACACCGACCACCCGATGGCCGGGCCGCGGGTCGATGACCTTCTGGACATCCTCGAGCACGACGGAATAGTTCCTCGTGACACCGGAGACCATGGCATCGGCATCGCCCATGGCAACGATGGACGCAGCAAAGATGTTGCGGTCACTGTTCACCATGCGCAGACAGTCGCGATAGAGATAGCCCTTGCGCTGCAGGCGACGATAGAGATTGTCGGCATAATCCTCGACGCGGGTCGACAGGCGGGCATTGACCAGTTCGATCCCCGGACGGTTGATTTCGATGCCCGCTTCCTCGGCTCGTCTGCGAATTTTGTCGTCACGCCCGACCAGCACCGCTGTGCCGAGCTCTTCATTGACGAAGGACACCGCTGCGCGGATGACCTGCTCCTCCTCACCCTCGGTGAAGACCACCCGGCGCGGATTGCGGCGCACCCGGCTATAGACGCGCTGGAGCGTGGAGGCGAGCGGGTCCCGACGGGCACTCAATTGCTGGGCATAGGATTGCAGATCGACCAGCGGGCGGCGCGCCACACCGCTTTCCATGGCAGCGCGGGCCACGGCCGGTGGAATCGAAGAGATCAACCGCGGATCGAACGGCACCGGAATGATATAGTCCGGGCCAAATTTCGGCCGATTGCCCTGATAGGCGTGAGCGACTTCGTCGGGCACATCCTCACGGGCGAGATCTGCCAAGGCTCGGGCAGCGGCGATTTTCATCGCGTCGTTGATTTCGGTCGCCCGCACATCAAGCGCACCGCGGAAGATGTAAGGGAAGCCAAGCACATTGTTGACCTGGTTGGGATAGTCCGAGCGACCGGTGGCGACAATCGCGTCATCGCGCACGGCCTGTACCTCTTCCGGGGTGATCTCCGGATCCGGGTTGGCCATGGCAAAGATGATCGGATTGGGTCCCATGACGGCAACCATCTCCGGCGTCAGCGCGCCCTTGACGGAGACGCCGAAGAAGACGTCGGCCCCTTTCAGGGCTTCTTCCAGAGAGCGGGCATCGGTCTTGACCGCGTGCGCCGACTTCCACTGATTCATGCCTTCCTTGCGGCCCTGATAGATGGGACCCTTGGTATCACACAGAATGACATTCTCGTGGGGCACACCCATCGCCTTGATCAGCTCGATGCAGGCGATGCCAGCGGCACCGGCGCCGTTACAGACCAGCTTGATATCCTTGATGTTGCGGTTGGTCAGGTGCAGCGCGTTGAACAGACCGGCGGCGGCAATGATCGCCGTGCCATGCTGATCGTCATGGAAGACCGGAATATCCATGACTTCCTTCAGCTTCTGTTCGATGATGAAGCATTCCGGCGCCTTGATGTCTTCAAGGTTGATGCCACCGAAGGACGGTCCAAGATGGCGAACCGCTTCGATAAAGACATCCGCGTCCTGAGCATCCACTTCCAGATCGATGGAATCAATGTCGGCGAAGCGCTTGAACAAAACGGCCTTGCCTTCCATCACCGGCTTGGAGGCCAGCGCCCCCAGATTGCCTAGGCCAAGAATTGCGGACCCGTTGGAAATCACGGCCACAAGATTGCCGCGCGCGGTATAGTCAAAGGCGGTTGAGGGATCTTCGGCAATCGCGCGAACGGGGGCCGCCACGCCGGGCGAATAGGCCAGCGACAGATCGCGCTGAGTCGCCATCGGCTTTGAGGCCACGATTTCGATTTTGCCGGGACGGCCTTTTTGGTGAAAAATCAGCGCTTCTTCGTCGGTTACGGAAACGCCTGCCTTTACATTGTCATCACCCACTGTGTACTCCTCCGGTCTTGATGCACCCGTTGTGCAAGCGGGCACTGGTCCTCCCATTTTCGAGATTCTACTTGCAGATTTTCGAAAATAGTATCACTGGCAGTTATGCACATTAACGCGTCATGGCCAACTAACAATCTGGCTATTTGGCCCAGTCTGTGGTCTCGGTCCTTGAGGATTGTTAAGTTGCCGCAATCCGTACAAAACAGAGTCGCCCTGACAACCACATTATTGAAAGCCTCAAACAGGAAGTCCAGTAAGTAGATGTCCGAAGAGACGCACAACAAAGCCGCCAGCGCCGAGACTAGCAAGTCTACCCACAAGCCAACGCCGATGATGGAGCAGTTTCTCGAAATCAAAACGGCCAATCCGGAAAGCCTACTCTTCTATCGCATGGGCGATTTCTATGAGTTGTTCTTTGAGGATGCGGTTGAAGCCTCCAAGGCACTCGGTATTACCCTGACCAAGCGCGGCAAGCATCTGGGTGATGATATCCCGATGTGCGGCGTACCGGTTCATGCGGCCGAAGGCTATCTCGAGCGACTGATTGCCCTTGGCTACAAGGTGGCCGTCTGCGAGCAGACCGAAGATCCGGCAGAAGCCAAGAAGCGCGGGTCAAAATCGGTGGTGCGCCGGGATGTGGTGCGGCTGGTGACGCCGGGCACCCTGACTGAGGACAGTCTGCTGGATGCGTCCAGCTCGAACTATCTGGCAGCCATCGCCCGCGTGAAAAAGGGGGAGGATGGACATCTTTATGGCCTTTCCTGGCTGGAAATGTCGACCGGCGATTATGGCGTTCTGGAGCTTGATCAACTGCGACTGGGGGCCGAACTGGCGCGGCTTGATCCACGCGAGGTGATTGTCGCTGACCATATGTTGGGCGAACAGGATATCCGGCCGTTGCAGGATATGCTGCGGGCGAGTTTCTCACCGGTGCCTCGAGCCTTTTTTGACGGGGCGAGCGCCGAACGCCGCCTGCTGGATTATTTTGGCCTGTCGACCCTTGATGGCCATGGGCACTTCGAGCGGGTCGAGCTGATGGCGGCGAGTGCCGTGCTGGCCTATGTCGAGAAGACCCAGTTGGGGGCACGACCACCCCTGTCGCCGCCGGAGCGAGACTTGTCCAACCGGACCATGTCGATCGATGCGGCCACCCGCGCCAATCTGGAGCTGGTGCGCACCTTGTCCGGCGACAAGAAAGGCAGTCTTCTGTCGGTCATCGACCGGACGGTGACGGGTGGCGGGTCACGCCTCTTGGCGGCGCGCCTTGCTGCCCCTCTGGCGCAACTTGATGAGATTCTGGCGCGGCAGGACTCTGTCGCCTGGTGTCTGGAACAGACGGGCCTGAGGGACGACTTGCGCGACGCGCTGAAAGCCACGCCGGATATGCCACGATCCCTGTCCCGTCTGTCGCTTGATCGCGGCGGGCCGCGGGATCTGGGGACCATACGCAGTGGTTTCGGGGCAATTTTCACCATTCTGTCGCAGATCGCCAGCCATGTGGGGGCTGAAGCCCTGCCCACTGAGCTGGCTGAGGCGCGCGAGGCGCTTGGCGCCATGCCGGAAAAGCTGGGTCTGCTCTTGTCCGCAGCTTTGGTCGACGAATTGCCCTTGCAAAAGCGTGATGGCGGCTTCGTTCGTGAAGGCTATGATGCCAGCCTTGATGAATTGCGCGCTTTGCGCGACCAAAGCCGGCGGGTGATTGCCTCCCTGCAGGCCCAGTATGCGGAGCAGACCGGGATCAAGGCACTGAAGGTCAAGCACAACAATGTGCTGGGCTATTTTGTCGAGGTGACCGCCAACCATGCGGACAAGATGATGTCCGAGCCAATCAATGAGACCTATATTCATCGCCAGACATTGGCCAATGTGGTGCGTTTCACCACCACCGAGCTGGCCGATCTGGAGGCACGGATCGCATCTGCCGGGGCAAAGGCAATCGCCATTGAGCTGTCGATCTTTGAGCGCCTGCGCGATGACATTCTGGCGGCCTCGCCGATGATCCAGCAGGCAGCCCACGCGCTGGCGGTGCTTGATGTGTCTGCGGCGCTGGCGACCCTTGCGGACGAGCAGAATTACAGCCGTCCGAAAATGGACAACAGCCTTGCCTTCCGGGTGGAGAATGGCCGCCATCCGGTGGTCGAAGTGGCTCTGGCGCGGGACGGAGGCGAGCAGTTTGTCGCCAATGATTGCGATCTCGGCCCCGACAACAGCCAACAGAATGGCAAAATCTGGCTGATGACCGGTCCCAACATGGCCGGTAAGTCGACTTTCCTGAGGCAGAATGCGCTGATTGCGATCCTTGCCCAGATGGGAGCTTTTGTGCCCGCCAAGGACGCTCATATCGGTCTGATTGACCGGCTCTTCTCGCGCGTCGGCGCGGCGGATGATCTGGCGCGCGGGCGCTCGACCTTCATGGTGGAAATGGTAGAAACCGCTGCCATTCTCAATCAGGCCGGGGAACGGTCCCTTGTCATTCTGGATGAAATTGGCCGTGGCACGGCAACGTTCGATGGCCTGTCCATCGCCTGGGCAACAATCGAAAGCCTGCATGAGGTTAATCGCTCGCGGGCCCTGTTCGCCACCCATTATCATGAATTGACGGTGCTGCATGAGAAGCTCGATCGGCTGATGAATGCCACCGTACGGGTGAAGGAATGGCAGGGAGACGTGGTCTTTCTGCATGAAATCGTGCCCGGCGCTGCAGACCGCTCCTATGGCATTCAGGTGGCCAAGCTTGCCGGTTTGCCAGATACGGTGATCCATCGAGCGCGCGATGTGCTGGAGCATCTGGAAGAAGGGGACCGGCAATCACCCGCCATGACCATTGATGATCTGCCTCTTTTTTCGGCACCTGCCCAAGAAGTGGTCAAGCCTCAGGTGGATGCCTTGCGGGAGAAACTGGAGACCATTGACCCGGACGATCTTAGTCCGCGCGAAGCCCATGAAGCGCTCTATCGGCTGAAAGCCCTCATCTGAGGGGATCTGACGTCCAGATCAAGGCTCCTTGCGGCTGGGAGCCTTGACGATGGTGCATGGGCGGCGCACATTGGCGCAAGACTTGCTTGACTGCACAGCTCGAAGAGAAGCGTGCAAAACCAGCCCCGCTCCGAGCCCTGTTCGGACATGCCCGCTGAAGACAAAGCCAATGAAGAGAAGGCCAAGACCATGACAGTCTCCCCCCAGAATGACGGTTTGATCGACAGTGAGGCCGCGCGCGCGCAAATGGAACAGATCGTCGCCGATGGCGGGGGAAATGCAGCCGATTTCAAGGTCCGGGGGCAAATTCTGCTGCTGCTGAAAGATATCCTCCAGACCGGCCGTCAACGCGCCGAGCAGCTTCTGAGCGAAGACGGGATGGGGATCTATTGCGCCATCCGCCTGTCCTATCTGGAAGACGAGATCATTCGGTTGATTTATCGCTTTGCGATTGAACGGGTGTTTCCGGTGGAAAATCCATCTTCGTCCGAACGGTTGGCCATTGCTGCGGTGGGAGGCTATGGTCGCTCGACGCTGGCGCCCCATTCCGATATCGATTTGCTGTTTCTGCTGCCCTACAAGCAGACCCCCTGGGGGGAAAGCGTCGTTGAATATATCCTCTATATGCTGTGGGATCTGGGCCAGAAGGTCGGCCATGCGACGCGGACACTGGAAGAATGTGTCCGGCTGGCCAAGTCGGACATCACCATCCGCACCGCAATGCTGGAAGCCCGCTATCTGGATGGCGAGAAGGCCCTGTTCGATGAGCTGATCGAGAAGTTTGACAAGTCCGTGATGCGCGGCACCAGTGCCGAATTCATCGCCGCCAAACTGGCCGAGCGGGATGCCCGCCATGATCAGCAGGGCGATTCGCGCTACATGGTCGAGCCCAATATCAAAGAGGGCAAAGGCGGGCTTCGGGACATCCATACCTTGTTCTGGATCGGCCAATATGCCTATCGGGTGCGTCGGGCCCGCCACCTGATTGAGGCCGGGGTCTTCACCGATGAGGAATATCGCCGCTTTCGCAAGGTCAACAATCACCTCTGGACCGTTCGTTGCCATTTGCACTTCGTCGCCAACCGACCCGAGGAACGGGTGTCGTTCGACGTCCAGCGGGAGTTGGCCGAGCGGATGGGCTACAAGAGCCATCCGGGCCAGAGTGCGGTCGAGCGCTTCATGAAGCACTATTTTCTGGTGGTCAAGGAAGTGGGGGAAATCACCCGCATCTTCTGTGCCGCTCTGGAAGAGGACTTTGGCAAGCAGGCGCCGGGCATCAACCGCTTCTTCGCAGCCATTCCCTTTCGTCGTCGCAAGATCCGCGATGCCCACGGCTTTATCGTGGATCATGGCCGCCTGTCCGTGGTCGGTGAAGAGGTCTTCAAGGACAATCCGGTCAATATGCTGAGGATCTTCGAGCTAGCGGACCGGGAGAATCTCTCCTTCCACCCTGATGCAATGCATGCGATTCGCCACAATTTGCGACTGATCGATCAGGACTTGCGCACCAACAAGGAAGCCAATGCAATCTTCCTGCGGATCCTGACCTCGCGCGGCGACCCGGAAAATGTCCTCCGGCGGATGACCGAGGCCGGGGTTCTGGGGCGTTTCATCCCTGAATTCGGGCGCATCGTGGCGATGATGCAATTCAACATGTATCACCATTATACGGTCGATGAACATTTGCTGCGTGCGGTCGGTATCCTGTCGGAAATCGAGAAGCAACGGCTGAATGACGAGCATCCACTGGCCAGCGAGCTGGTTCCCAACATCTATGACCGTGTGGTGCTTTATGTCGCGGTGTTCCTGCATGACATTGCCAAAGGCCGCCCGGAAAGCCACTCGCCCGCCGGGGCGCGCGTGGCACAAGAGCTGTGCCCCCGTCTGGGGCTGAATGAAGAGCAGACCGAACAGGTGGCATGGCTGGTGATGGAACATCTGACCATGAGCCAGGTCTCCCAGTCCCGAGATTTGGCGGATCGCAAGACAATCCTCGATTTCTGCAACGTCGTTCAGACAATGGAGCAGATGCGGATGCTGCTGATCCTGACCGTCGTCGACATCAAGGCCGTCGGTCCGGGCGTCTGGAACGGCTGGAAAGGCCAGTTGCTACGCACGCTCTATTCCGAAGCCGAGCCGATCCTGACCGGAGGTCATTCGCAGCAAAGCCGCGATGCGCGGGAAGCCCGTGCCAAGGAAAAACTGCGCCATCGGATGGAAAGCCGGGATCCTGCGACCATCGAGGCCTATCTCAATCTGCATTACTCGGCCTATTGGCTTCGCACCGACGCGGACAGCGCCGCAGAGCATGCGGACCTGATCCTGAAGGCTGACGCAAATGGGGACAAGGTGGCCACTGCCATCAAAACCTATGAGTTCGAAGGCATCACCGAAATCACCATTCTGGCACCGGACCATCCGCGTCTGTTGTCGATGATTGCCGGGGCCTGTTCAGCCGCCGGAGCCAACATCGTCGATGCGATGGTCTTTACCACCACCGACGGGCGGGCGCTGGATACCATCCTGCTCGAACGGGAGTTTGAAGAGGACCGGGATGAACGTCGCCGCGCCAACCGGGTGGTTGATCTTCTGGTTCAGGTCTTGAAGGGCGAAACCCGCCTGCCGCCCTTGGTCAGCCAGAAGGAAAGCCACAAGAATCGCTTCCAGACCTTCCGGCCACGCAAGAAGGTGACGGTCAACAATGACCTGTCCAACCAGTCGACCGTAATTGAGGTGGAGGGTTTGGACCGTCCGGGCCTGTTGTCGGCGCTGACCCGCACCCTGTCGGCGCTCAATCTCGACATCCAGTCGGCTCATATCACCACCTTTGGGGAGCGCGTGGTCGATGCCTTCTATGTCACCGACCTGACGGGAGCGAAAATCACCAACCCGGATCGCCGATTGATGATCGAAACCCAGATGCGCGAAGCGCTGACAGGTGAGGCAGACCCGAAAAATCCGGTCCAGCCACGTTAAGCTGTCAAGAGAGGCTCTTTCTCACTGAAAGCGCCTGAATATTGCCATCCTTGCGCGAAAGCTTCGCAGAAGCCGATTGATCCCGCCCGTCAACAGCGATAAGTCAGTCGTGGTCGGATGCGATTGCATGTTCGACACTCTGCGGAAGGAAGGGCACCCCATGTCCATGCTTAAGAATTTTGCCACCGTCGGTGTGGCGACGCTCGCCAGTCGCGTGCTTGGTTTCGCGCGCGATATCCTGATGGCGGCCAGTCTGGGGTCCGGGCCGGTGGCCGACGCCTTTTTTGTCGCCTTCCGTTTGCCCAACCTGTTCCGGCGCCTGTTTGCCGAAGGGGCCTTCAATTCTGCCTTCGTGCCGATCTTTGCCGGGTCTCTGGAGACCGATGGCGAGACGGGTGCCCGCAAGGTGGCCGAGGAAATTCTCGCCGGTCTGCTGTTCGTGCTGCTGATTTTTAGCGCCTTGGCTGAGCTGGCGATGCCGCTTTTGATCCATTTGCTGGCCCCGGGCTTTCAGGAAGATCCATCCAAGTTTGATCTTGCCGTGGTGCTGACACGGATCACCTTTCCCTATCTGTTGTGCATGTCGGTGATTGCCTTTCTGTCCGGCATTCTCAATTCGCTGGGTAAGTTCGCCGTGGCTGCCTTCGCACCCGTGCTGCTCAATGTGGTGCTGATTTCGACGCTGGTGCTGGTGCTCGTGAGCGGGGCGGACAACAGCCCACTTGCCGGGCACTTTCTGGCCTGGGGCGTGTTCGTGGCCGGTTTCGTACAGCTGGCAGCCCTGATTTGGGCGACGCGTCGCGCAGGCTTTCCCGTGCGCTTGAAGCGCCCGCGCCATACGGACAATACCCGCAAACTGATCCGCCTTGGCATTCCGGGCATTGTGGCAGGCGGCGTCACCCAGCTCAATATCATGATCGGCACGATCATTGCCTCCTTTCAGGCGGGGGCGGTGTCCTATCTCTATTATGCGGATCGGATTTATCAATTGCCGCTCGGCGTGGTCGGCATTGCCATTGGTGTGGTGCTGCTGCCGGACCTGACGCGCCGGGTGCGGGCCGGGGATCAGGCCTCTGTTGATCAGGCGCAGAACAGGGCGATGGAATTTGCCATGTTCCTGACCTTGCCTGCCGCTGTGGCGTTGGCCGTGGTGCCCGGGCCGATCATTGCGGTGTTGTTTGAGCGGGGGCAGTTTACCGCTGAGGATACCCAGATGACCGCTTGGGCGCTGGCGGCCTTTGCGGTTGGCTTGCCGGCCTTTGTGCTCAACAAGGTTTTGTCTCCTGGCTTTTTTGCGCGGGAAGACACCAAAACGCCGATGCAATTTGCTGCCATCGCCATGGTGATCAATGTTGGCGGCTCGCTGTTGCTGTTTCCGTTCCTTCAACATGTGGGCATAGCGGTGGCGACCTCTTTGTCAGGCTGGGTCAATGCGCTGTTGCTATGGTATGTGCTTTGGCGGCGGGGCAATTTCCATGCGGACCGGCTGCTGATGCGCCGCTTGGCTCTGTTCCTCTTTTCGGCCCTGTTGATGGGAGCGGGTATCTGGCTGCTGCTTGACTGGCTGACACCTTTCCTTGCCGCCGAACTGCTGGTCAGCCGTATCATCGGCCTGTCCCTGTTGGTTGGGGCAGGCATTGGACTGTTCCTTGGGGCGACCTTGCTCACCGGGGCCTTTTCGCTTGCTGAACTGAAGGCGCGGCTGCGCCGTCGCTAAACCTGTCTGACTGTTTGGCTTTCTGGCAAAAATCTGGCGAATCAACTTGCATATGGGGCAGGCTTGTTCGATAACCCCCTTCTAATCTCAACCCTCCCCCTTGCGCTTCCACCCGCTTGGGCAACATCATGAGGCAAAGTTATGGCCAATTTCGAGCCACGCGTTTTCTCCGGCATCCAGCCATCGGGCAATCTGCATCTGGGCAACTATCTGGGTGCGATCACCAAATTTGTCGATCTGCAATCTTCCTACAATTGCGTTTTTTGTGTTGTCGACATGCATGCCATCACCGTCTGGCAAGACCCCGAAGGGCTGCTGCGCCGCACCCGTGAAGTGACGGCAGGCTTTCTTGCATCGGGCATCGACCCTGAAAAGAATATCGTCTTCAACCAAAGCCAGGTCGCGGCCCATGCCCAACTGGCTTGGGTGTTCAATTGCGTGGCCCGGATGGGGTGGCTCAATCGCATGACCCAGTTCAAGGACAAGGCAGGCAAGAACCGCGAGAATGTGTCCTCAGGTCTGTTTGCCTATCCGAACCTGATGTCTGCCGACATTCTCGTCTACAAGGCAACCCATGTGCCAGTAGGGGAAGACCAGAAGCAGCATCTGGAACTGGCCCGCGACACGGCGCAGAAGTTCAACATTGACTATGCCGAGCGCATCGCGTCGCTGGGATATGGTGTCGAGAATATCGGCCGTGATGTGACGACCGATCCTGAGCAGGTTTTCTTCCCACAGCCAGAGCCACTGATTGGCGGCCCGGCTCCGCGTGTGATGTCCCTGCGTGATGGCTCGAAGAAAATGTCGTCGTCCGACGCCTCGGACAAGGCCCGCATCAACATGACCGACGATGCAGACACGATCGCACTGAAGATCCGCAAAGCAAAGACGGACCCCGAAGCGTTGCCTAGCGAAGTTGAGGGTCTTGAAGGTCGGCCGGAAGCCTCCAATCTGGTTGGCATCTATGCTGCCCTGTCCGGCAAGGCAAAAGCCGACGTGCTGGCCGAGCATGGGGGCTCTGAATTCTCGAAGTTCAAGCCAGCCCTGATCGAGCTGTCCGTCGACAAGCTGTCGCCGATCACCAACGAAATGCGCCGTCTGATGGATGATGAAGCCTATATTGACGGGGTTCTGTGCAAGGGGGCCGAACGAGCCGCCGCCATTGCCAACCCAGTCCTCGATCAGGTCAAGGATATTGTTGGCTTCGTCCGCAAGCGCTAAAGCGAATCACAATGGCTTTTGACATTGTGGAACGGCAGAGATGCATAATTCACAACAAACCCGGCGGACCGTCTGCCGGGTTTTCTTTTGGCTGCCGCTTGTCCAATCCACCTTTGCGCCGCTGCGTTGATACGTTGCAACTGTCCCGCATACCTGAACTGGCACATGGAAGCTCTTGCTCAATGGGGCGCGGCATGGCAGGCTCTTTCCCATGATTATGAAACGCACAATTCATGACGAAGGTCACTTTCGGAAATTTCTCGTTGTCGTTGACGATACCGAGGAATGCGATCGCGCCATCACCTATGCGGCCCATCGGGCGTCGGCGACCGGTGGTGGGTTGACCATGATGGTTTCCATCGAGCCGACCCATTTTCAGCATTGGCTCGGGGTGAAGGAAATCATGCATGCCGAGGCGCATGATGCGGCGCAGGATCGGCTTGAACGCTTCAAGGAGCGGGTCGAGAAGACCATTTCGGTTCCGATTGAATGCGTTATTCGCGAGGGCAAGGTGGCCGAACAAATTGTTCAGCTGATCGACGAAGACAAGGATATCGGTATTCTCGTGCTGGCCTCGGCCGTGGGCTCGAGCGAAGGTCCCGGCCCGCTGGTCGCATCCATTTCCAGTCAGTCCGGCAACAGCTTCCCCATTCCGGTGACCATCGTGCCGGGCAATCTGGGGGATGAGGACATCAAGGCCCTGTGCTGAGCCCTTTGGGTTTGACCCTTGGCTCTGATTGTCCCCGCTTTTCATCTTGATCTTTGTCGCAGAAGCGTTATCTGACATAGTAAAGGCAGAAATGTGCATATCGCGGCTGAGAGAACAGCCTCTCGCGCGATGGCTTGAAAAGGATCACATATGTTCATTCAGACAGAAGCAACCCCCAATCCCGCGACCCTGAAATTCCTTCCGGGCAAGGTTGTGCTGGAAGATGGCACAATGGATTTCCGTTCGGCAGCAGAAGCCGAGCAGTCGCCTCTGGCGGAAAAACTCTTCACCATTGACGGGGTTGAAGGGGTTTTCTTCGGATTTGACTTCGTTTCCATCACCAAGGGCGACACCGACTGGCAGCATATCAAGCCGGCCATTCTGGGTGCGATCATGGAACATTTCATGTCCGGCGCATCCATCGTCAAGCAGAGCAGCGAGACCGGTTCTGTGGGCGAGGATTTCGATGAAGAGGACGCGGAAACCGTCGCGACCATCAAGGAATTGCTGGAGACCCGTGTGCGTCCGGCCGTGGCTCAGGATGGCGGTGACATCACCTTCCACGGCTTCCGGGATGGTGTGGTCTTCCTGCAGATGCGTGGCGCCTGCGCTGGTTGCCCGTCTTCGACGGCAACCCTGAAGCATGGCATCGAGAATCTGCTGCGTCATTTCTTGCCAGACGTTCAGGAAGTGCGCGCGGTGCAATAAGCCGACGCGCGACCCGTAAAGACATGCAAAAGCCGCCGCTGGAGATATCCGGCGGCGGCTTTTTTTGTTGCCTACGCTTTGCACGATGTCCCTGCCCCCACAGGGATCCGAACCCGGTCAACCGGGAGCGGAACCGATCAGTTCGGTCTTCTTGCGAGAAAATTCCGCTTCGGAAATGATGCCTTCCTTATGCAGATCACTCAGCTTGCGCAACTCGTCGGCGACATCGGTTTTCGCTGGAGCAACAAACTGAATGCCCGGACTTGTCGCCGTTTTTCCCGGCACGATCAGAGCGATGATCAGGCCGACAATCGGACTCAGTACCAGAGAAACCAAAAAATAGAGAATGAAGGAATTGCCCTTCCCACTGGCGACGAAACCGGGGATCAGGGCAAAGAGCAACCAGAGCACCACCAAAATCATTTTGACCTCGACCAATTCTTACCTATCAATTCAACACTTATTGCATTTATTTTTAATTTATGCAACCTCAAGTTTATTTCGATTAATCGATTGACAAAATCGCCGCAATTGGGGAAAGGACAGCCATGACCCAATTGCCTGAAATTTGCCTCGCGCTCGATACCGCTCTTGATGCCTGTTCCGTTGGCCTTGCCATCCGGGAGGGCGGCAAGACACGCCTTGTTGGCCGCTCGCTGGTGCTTGGGCGCGGCCATGCGGAACATTTGATGACCGAGCTTGGCCATTTGCTGGCCGACGCTGATCTGACCTATCAGGATCTCACCCGGCTGGCGGTGACGGTTGGACCGGGCAGTTTCACCGGCCTCAGGGTCGGGTTGGCGACAGCGCGATCGCTGGCGCTGGCGCTCGATATCCCGCTGATCGGGGCTTCGACCCTCGAAGCGTTGGCGCTTACGGCCATGCCGGAGACAAAGAAGCCACTGGCAGTGCTGGTCGATGCACGACGCAATCAGGTCTATGGTCAGCTGTTTGCCATGAAGGCGCACAGGCCGCATCCCCTGACAGAAGCCGCTGCGCTGAGCGCTGAAGACTTTGCCGCGCTGTGCATCGACCATCAGGTGGCGGGTTTGATCGGATCAGGTGCCGCTCTGGTCAAGGAAGAGGATCGACAGCTGGCTGCCCTGCCCATTGCCGCGGCAACGGCACCGGACATGCGCGAGCTTGCCCATTGGGCATTGGATCAGCCAGAGCCCCGGACCAGCCCCGCCCCGCTCTATTTGAGAGGACCGGATGCCAAACCGCAAGCAGCCAAGGCCATTGCCAGACGCTGACCCCCTTTGGATTGCCTTTCCTTTTGCCGCTGGTCTTTTTCCACCCAGCGCACATCTTCGACAATAGACCATCTGGTCCTGCAACCCGATAGATGGAACGATGACTTGTTTCGGGAGAGAATCAAACAGTGGATGTGGCAGTGGATTTGGGAGGCACATGGTGTTTTTTTCGAAGAAGGCCTCTTCGATCGTCGAAGAGGCAAGTATGGAGGATCTGTCGAACCTGACAGATATCCACCGCCGGTCCTTCACCCATAGCTGGAACGAAGGCGACTTTCAGAAATTGTTGCAGGACGAAACCGTTCAGACGCTGGTGCTCAAGCGCTCCTCCCTGCTGGCCAAGGAACAGGTGGTGGGCTTTGTTCTGGTGCGTATCGTGGTGGATGAGGCCGAGATCCTGACCATTGCAGTGGACCCGGATAATCGCAAATCGGGTGCGGGCCGCATGCTGATGGAGGAAGTCTTGCGCCGTCTTTATCGAGATCGGATTGCAAAACTCTTTCTTGAGGTGGACGCGACCAACAAACCTGCGCTATCTCTGTATCAATCACTGGGCTTTCGGAAGGTTGGCGAACGCAAGGGATATTATCGCACTGCGTCCGACGCCGCTTCTCTGGCCTGGATCATGCAGATCGACGTCGCCGGATCCTGAGCATCCGTCAGGCGACCCCGGAAAGAAGTGTGGGGATTCATCGCAATGGCATTGACCAAGAAAACAAAAATTGAGGATCTGTGCACCGATGCGGGCATGCGCATGACGGAGCAGCGCCGGATCATTGCGCGCGTTCTTGATGATGCTGAAGATCATCCCGATGTCGAGGAGCTGTATCGGCGCGCCTCGCGGATTGATGGCAACATTTCCATTTCCACGGTCTATCGAACCGTCAAGCTGTTCGAGGATGCAGGCATCATTGAACGCCACGATTTCCGTGATGGCCGGTCACGCTATGAGACCATCAATGAAGAACATCACGACCATCTGATTGATCTGAGAAGCGGCAATGTCATCGAATTCCGTGACGAGGAAATTGAACGGCTGCAAGTCGAGGTCGCCCGTCGTCTGGGCTTCAAGCTGGTCGATCATCGACTGGAACTCTACGGCATTCCACTCGATGACAAGGATAACTGATCCGCAACGGCACGGGATCCGGGGCGTGCCACGTGTATATGCATAACAGTTCGGGGTCCTTTCATGGAACCATTGTCTTCAAAGAACACTTTGGCATCAATCCGCGCCAGTTTGGCCACAGCACTGATCACAGTGGTTGCTCTGATCCTGATCCCTGTCCAGTATCTCTCGGTCACCTTGTCTCTGCCGACCAAGCGCTGGATTCCGGTGCTGTTTCACCGCATTGTCTGCTTCGCGCTTGGGGTGCGTGTCACCGTGCATGGAGCATGCGTGCGCGACGGGTCTGTCCTGATTACCGCAAACCATTGCTCATGGCTGGACATTTCGGTTCTCAGTCGGGTGCAGCCCCTATCCTTCATCGCCAAGTCGGAAGTGGCCTCTTGGCCGATTTTCGGCCTGTTTGCCAAGCTGCAACGTTCGATCTTCGTCAATCGCACCAAGCGGACCGAAACCGGCGATATCGCCAAGGAAATCGCCAAGCGCCTCAAGGAAGGCGACGCGATGGTGCTGTTTGCCGAGGGCACGTCATCGGACGGCAATCGGGTCCTACCGTTCCGCACCGCGCTGATTGGTGCGGCCAAGGCGGCGATGGTGGCCGACATGCGCGACGCCCGCAAGAAAGGCATCGAGCAAGAGGAGCAACCGGTCTGGATCCAGCCGCTTTCGGTTGCCTATAACGGCTTGCAAGGCATGCCGATGGGGCGTCAGCACCGCCATCTTGCTGCATGGTACGGGGACATGGACCTGGTGCCCCATCTCTGGACGATCATGAAAGAAGGGGCGGTCGATGTGACCCTGACCTTCGGCGAGCCGATCCCGTTTGGGGCGGATGCCAACCGCAAGCAGGTGGCGATCAGGGCCGAAGAGATTGTGCGGGCCAACATGCTGCGCGACCTGCTCAACTACAAGTGCCCTGCCTAGCGGTGTCACCCACCCTGTCAACGGCCATCTGAGGGCAGCAAACAGTCTCCCGCGCCCCGGTGGCCTATCCTCGCCTATCCTCGGCTTTCACGCCTTTCATGCTGCCATCTTTAGGCCTTTTGCCTTTGCAAAATGCGGGAAAAAGGTTTAAAGGGGTGCGCTATCGCTAACGCCAGCCCTTCCAGCCATTGATACCTGACCGGATAGAGACCTGATGACCGCCTTTGAAAATAAGAAAGTCTTTGTGAAGACCTATGGATGCCAGATGAATGTCTATGATTCCGACCGTATGGCGGATTCGCTGGCAACCAAGGGCTACAGCCAGACCGACGATATGAGCGAGGCGGATCTGGTCATTCTCAATACCTGTCACATTCGTGAGAAGGCCGCCGAAAAGGTCTATTCCGAGCTTGGCCGTATCCGCAAGGTCAAGCAGGAAAAGGCCGAAGCCGGCAAGGGTGACATGAAGATCGGCATTGCCGGTTGCGTGGCGCAGGCCGAGGGCGAGGAAATCATGCGCCGTGCGCCGGTGGTTGATATGGTGGTCGGGCCGCAGGCCTATCACAAACTGCCGGATTTTCTCGACCGCACCGACAGGGGCGAGCGGGTGGTCGAGACCGATTTCCCGGTCGAAGACAAATTCGCCGCTTTGCCCAATGCCAAAAAGGAAGTCACCCGCAAGCGTGGTGTCAGTGCCTTTCTCACCGTTCAGGAAGGGTGCGACAAATTCTGCACCTTCTGCGTGGTGCCCTATACACGTGGCGCTGAAGTGTCCCGTCCGGTGGCGCAGATTGTCGACGAGGCCAAACGGCTGGCCGATGCCGGGGTGCGTGAGGTCAATCTGCTGGGGCAGAATGTCAATGCCTATCACGGGGTTGGTCCGGATGGCGCGGATTGGGGCCTTGGCGAGCTGTTGTTCCATCTGGCCAAGATCGACGGGCTTGATCGCCTGCGCTACACGACCAGCCATCCACGCGACATGGATGATGCGTTGATGGCCGCCCATCGCGATCTCGACTGCCTGATGCCCTATTTGCATCTGCCGGTGCAATCCGGGTCTGACAAAATTTTGGCGGCGATGAACCGCCAGCATAGCTATGACGATTATGTGCGGCTGATCGACCGGATCCGCGCGGTGCGCCCTGACATTGCCCTGTCTGGGGATTTTATCGTCGGCTTCCCTGGCGAGACGGAAGCGGATTTCGAGGATACCATGCGCATTGTGCGCGAGGTAACCTATGCCTCCGCCTTCAGCTTCAAATATTCACCACGCCCGGGCACACCGGCAGCTGACAGTGATGAGCAGGTGGCCGAAGCGATCAAGTCAGAGCGGCTTTACCGGTTGCAGGCCCTTTTGGCCGAGCAGCAGAAAGGCTTTAACGCCTCCAAGGTCGGCACCGAGATGACCGTGCTGCTGGAGCGCAAGGGGCGCGAGCCGGGGCAGCTGGTGGGCAAGTCGCCATGGCTACAAGCTGTGCAAGTTGACGCACCAGAAGAGTTGATTGGTGAAATTGTCACAGTTACCATCGATAGTATGGGCACCAACAGTTTGTTTGGTACCATGCTGGCGAAACAAGGCTGACGATGCGACCCTCGCGAGCCCTTGACCGACGCCCTGTCGGAGATGGTTTGATGCAGGCGGGTCGCCAAGGTGCAGTTGAGGATAGTTGAAGGGATAAGCGTTTGAGCGATCAACGCCGCGACAAAGGAAAGGGCCGTAAGGGCCACCCGGACCGGGATCAAAAAGCCAGCAAGGCTTTGTCAGCCGCCTCCGACATGGGGCATATTGTTCTCTCCTATGACGACAATCGTCTCGCCGCCGATCTGTTTGGCGAATATGACCAGAATCTGGCGCGCATCGAGCAGAAACTGAATATCGAGGCAATCGCCCGTGGCAACCGCGTGACCATCAAGGGGCCGGGAGATCTGTGCGATCAGGCCAAGATGGTGCTCGATAGCCTGTATCATCGTCTGCAGGACGGCGACCTGATCGAGCAGGCCGATGTTGACGGCGCCATCCGCATGGCGCAGGCCGCTGATGAACAATTGATGCTGCCTGATGTGGTGCCTAATGGGGGGGAAGGCGCAGGCAAAATGAATTTTGCCCAGATTGCCACCCGCAAGAAAAAGCTGACCGCCCGAACAGCGACGCAGGATGCCTATATCAGGGCGATGGATCGTGCCGATCTGATTTTTGGCACCGGCCCCGCCGGGACCGGCAAGACCTATCTGGCGGTTGCCTATGCGGCGGCCTTGCTGGAACGCGGTGTGGTCGAGCGAATCATTCTGTCCCGCCCAGCGGTGGAAGCAGGCGAACGGCTTGGCTTTCTGCCCGGTGACATGAAGGAAAAGGTCGATCCCTATTTGCGGCCCCTTTATGATGCGCTCTATGACATGATGCCGCCGGACAAGGTGGAGCGGGAGCTGGATGCCAAGGTGATCGAGATTGCCCCTTTGGCCTTCATGCGTGGCCGGACCCTGTCCAATTCGGTGGTCATTCTTGACGAAGCGCAGAATACCACTTCGATGCAGATGAAGATGTTTCTGACGCGTCTGGGTGAGAATTCGAAGATGATCATCACCGGCGACCCGAGCCAGATCGATTTGCCCAATGGCGAGCAATCGGGGCTGGTGCAGGCCATGGATCTGCTTTCGGATATTCCCTCGATTGTCCGGGTGCAATTCACTGCAGAAGATGTGGTGCGCCATGAACTGGTGATGCGGATCGTCAATGCCTATGACGAAGATGCCCGCCGCAGGGCACTGGCCCGCCGCCTGCTTGATCGTGAAGCGGTGCGCACCCGGCAGGCCGAGGAGCATTTGCCACCAATGGAAGAGGTCGGCGATCCGGTTTATGCTGAAGATGGAGAGGGCGAGGCATGAGCATCGTGGTCGAGCCAGCGGTCTCGCTGATCAAGGACCGGCTCATCGAATCCGAGCTTTGGCAGGAGTTGGATGATCTGGAAAGGGTCATCGACCGGGCCATCGAGGCAGCCAAGCTTTTTGCCATCAAAGAGGAAGGCATCGCCTTCCGGCCGGACTGCGAAGTGTCGCTGGTCTTTACGAATGACGCGGCCATTCGTATTCTGAATGGGTCTCATCGCGGCAAGGACAAGGCAACCAATGTGTTATCTTTCCCGCAGGATGAAGATGCCGACATTTATGGGCCTATGCTGGGCGATATCGTCTTTGCCTATGAGACCGTCGAACGGGAAGCAGCCGAGTTGGGGCTTGCATTCTCCGATCACCTAACCCATCTGTGTGTTCATGGTTTTTTACATTTGCTGGGCTATGACCATATAGAAGCGGACGAGGCCGACAAGATGGAGAGCGTCGAAATCGCGATCCTCGACAGACTTGGTCTTGCCAACCCTTATGCGGGCACAGTGCCGCTTGATATGCCAGACTGAGTTTGGCTGAAATTTTCGTTGGCCAGTCTCTGCAAAACGCACTGGTCCTGACCCTTTTGTTAGATTGAGAGCGCAAGCTGTTGCCGAGCGCCGAGAAAAAATGAACGACCCCGACCCTTCCGAGCCAAGCAGGCTTGAGCCGCCAATTCAGATCGCAGCGCAACCGGAGAGCCGGCCAGAAAGCATGTCCGAAGTACATGAGACAACCAATGGTCATGGCAGCTGGCTGAAGCGCCTGACCAATGGCTGGCTATCGCGCCTCTCCAATACCACCCTGCGATCCCAGATGGAGGGCGCACTGGCCGAGGATGACGGGGAGGACGAGACCTTCTCAGCCGACGAAAAAGCGATGTTGCGCAACATTCTAGCCTTGCAGGAAATGCGGGTTGATGACGTGATGATCCCGCGGGCCGAAATCAACGCGGTGGAAGATGACGTCACGTTGGGCACATTGTTGGCCATCTATAGCGATGCGGGACATTCCCGCCTGCCGGTCTATCGCGAAACCCTCGACGATCCGGTCGGCATGGTCCATATCAAGGATGTGGTCGATCTGATGACACGGGAATCGAGCCTTGTCGAGGACGGTGCGGTGTCGGAACCGACGGCCGATCTGGTGGCCGAAAATACCGAAGCGGTGCGTCTGCTGGGCGAGGATCCTGCGGATCTTCTCGAACCCGATGCACTGAGCAACCATCCGCAGAATCTTACAGCCGTCGATCTCGAACGCCCCTTAAAGGAACTGGGGGTGATCCGGGATATTCTGTTTGTCCCGCCTTCAATGCCTGCGGTTGACCTGATGGCAACGATGCGGGCGGAACGCACCCAGATGGCGCTGGTGATTGACGAATATGGCGGCACGGACGGTCTGGTCTCCCTTGAAGATGTGGTCGAAACCGTGGTTGGAGACATCGAAGACGAGCATGACGATGAGGATGAAATCCATATCGTCAAAGCCGGAACCAATCTGTTCATCGCAGACGCAAAGGCCGAACTCGATGATGTGATGGCGACAATCGGCATGCCGCTGCCACTGGATGATGAATCCATGGAAGAAGTTGATTCCCTTGGAGGTTTCATTTTCACTCTGATTGGCCGCATTCCGGTGCGCGGGGAATTGATCGCCGTCAGTGACGGCTTGGAATTCGAGATCATGGAAGCGGACAGACGCCGTATCCGTCGGATCAAGATCCGCCTAAAGCCGACCAAGAAGCCTATCAAGCGATCCTTCACTCTGGGCCGCGACAAAGAGGGTGGCTTAGAGCCTGCGGCTGACGCATCTCTGGCTGAGTCCCGCCCCGAGAGCCCTGAGCCGGGTTCGCAGAAAATGTAAGGCGGCAGATGAGGCTGCGTTGCCAGCTCAGTCCTGCCCAATAGGTCAAAGCCATGCCCGCAATTCGTCTTGACCTTTGCCGCCTATCCAGATTTCTGGTGTCTGGAGCGCGATTCGTCTGATTCGGGAGACATTTCCGGCATGCAACTTTTCATTTCCAATCTGATCCTGCTGGCTGGCTGGCAACGGCTGGGTCTGGCCTTTGCCGCAGGCGCTCTGGCCAGTCTGGGGCAGGCTCCTCTTGGGTGGTTTCCAATCCTGTGGCTGAGCCTTCCGCTGCTGATCTGGCTCATGGATTCCGCCTCGCTGGCCAAGCGCGGCCGGTCTGCCTTCTGGTCGATGGCGCGGGTCGGCTGGATGTTCGGCTTCGGATTTTTTCTTCTCACCTTCTATTGGCTGGGGGCTGCCTTTCTGGTGGAAGCAGACAAATTCGCCTGGGCAATGCCGCTGGCGGTGCTGGTCTTGCCTGCCGGGCTGGCTCTGTTCTGGGCGGTTGCCTGCGGTCTTTGCTCCCTTGTCTGGTCTGCTTCGCCCCTGCGCATCTTGTGGCTCGCGCTTGCATTGTCGGCAGTGGAATGGCTGCGCGGCTTTGTGCTGACCGGGCTTCCTTGGGGGGGATTCGGCATGGTGCTCGGGTCCAATGACATCACCATGCAGACCCTGTCGCTAGTCGGGCCGGATGGCTTGACGTTGATCGCACTGCTGGTCTTTGCGCTGCCCGCCTTGTGGTTCTCCAACCGCGACGCCGCTGCCCCACGTCTTGGCCGCATTTTGAGCCTGCTGGTGGGGCTGTTGTTTGTTGGCCAGCTCGGCTATGGCACGTATCGACTGAGCCTGACGGGTAAAGAGAGTGCCTTGCAACCGGTCGCAAGGCTGGTACAACCCAATATTCCACAGAAAGAAAAATGGAAATTTGAAAATCGCGCGTGGATTTTCAACAAGCTTCTGGCGCTTACGACCATAGATGGTGAAGAAACCCCTTTAAAATCGGTCAATTTGGTGCTGTGGCCGGAATCCTCCCTACCCTTTTTTCTGATGGAACAGCCCGGCGCATTGGCGGCAATTTCGCAAAGCCTGCCCGAGGGAGTTGATCTGCTGACGGGGGCGCTGAGACGGGAACCGGGTCAGGATGTCGGGATCGGGCATGGCGATTCGGTCTATAACTCGATCTATCATCTGAATGCCGACGGCACCATTCTGGACTCCTACGACAAGGTGCATCTGGTGCCGTTTGGCGAGTTTCTGCCCAAGCAAACTTGGCTCGAAGCCATTGGACTTGAACAGCTTACGGCGCAGAAATCCGGCTTTAAGGCCGGTTCCAAGCGTTCACTGCTGACGATCGAGCGTTGGGGGAACCTGCTTCCGGTCATTTGCTATGAAGCGGCCTTTTCTTCCGAACTTCTTCGCTACCCGGACGGTGCCGACTGGATCCTCAATGTCACCAATGATGCCTGGTTCGGTGCAACTTCTGGTCCATGGCAACATTTGCAACTGGCGCGCATGCGCGCGGTTGAAACAGGCCTACCTGTGATACGTGTCGCCAATACGGGCATATCAGCCATCATTGACGGGCGCGGCCAGCTGATTGCACAACTTTCCCTCGAGCAAGAGGGCATTCTGCAGGCAAAGCTGCCTTCAAAACTAACAAAAACCCCTTACGCTAGGTTAGGAAGTGTCGTTTTTTTAGGCATTTGGGTAATTTTGTTTCTTACAACGGTAGGTATTGGAAGAAAACCAAACATCCCTTGACAGGATGAATTGACAGAAGTGGTCCCTACACGGCAGTATTGCAATATCCCTATCGCAAATTGAAAGGCGCACAGTAAGCGTCACAGGGAAAACCACGAGAAGCGGAACTCGTTTTCAAACCAGTCAGGCATGCATAATTGTTGCCACAAAGAGCAACGTGCCAAACAATAAAAGAGAGCCAAATGGCCAGTAAAAAAGCACCAAACCCGATCGATATCTATGTTGGAAGTCGTGTACGACTTCGCCGCATGATGCTCTCCATGAGCCAGGAAAAACTGGGTGAGCATCTGGGCATCACGTTTCAGCAGATTCAGAAATATGAAAAAGGCACCAACAGGATTGGCGCCAGCCGTTTGCAGCATATTGCAACCGTACTGGAAGTCCCTGTCTCCTTTTTCTTCGAAGACGCACCGGGCAGCCCTCAGGAGGCCGCGGGCCTTGCTGAATCCAAGTCTGAAAATTACGTTATCAATTTCCTTTCCTCGTCCGAAGGGCTGCAGTTGAACCGCGCCTTCGTTCAGATCAAGGAGCCAAAAGTGCGACGCAAGATTGTCGAACTGGTGCGGGAAATTGCAGGCGACAATGCAGACAATTAAGACATGATCCTTCAGCCTATCGGTCCTTCGACCTGAAAGGCGGGATTATTGCAACAAGCCAAGAGGTGGAAACATCTCTTGGCTTTTTTATTTTCTGGACCGTTTTTTCTGGACCGTTTTTTCTGGGCTTTTGTTTTCGGAATAGGCCAGTGGTTCCATTCTGTTTGTCGTTGGGGCAACGCTCTTTGGGATTCGTTCACTTTGAGCGGGCTAGTGGAAGGGTTAGGATTGCGTCTCAAGGAGTGATGTGATAACGACATATAGAAACCTTTATATCCCAGTTAAAAGAAACCTATCTGACATGGCCAGAAAAGAATATTTATTCACCAGCGAGTCCGTCTCCGAAGGGCACCCTGACAAAATCTGTGACCGCATTTCCGACGCGATTGTCGACGCTTTTCTCAAGCTCGACCCTTATGCGCGCTGTGCCGTTGAGACCATGGCTACCACCAACAAGGTCATCTTGTCCGGTGAAGTGCGTGGCCCTGCCAGCATCGATGCTGACGTGATGGAGCAAACAGCCCGCCGCGTTATCAAGGAGATCGGTTACGAGCAGGACGGCTTCCACTGGGAAAATGCCGACATCGACATTTATGTGCATGAGCAGTCCGCTGACATTGCGCAAGGTGTGGATGAGGCCGATGGCAAGGATGAAGGCGCGGGCGATCAGGGCATCATGTTCGGATACGCCACCAATGAGACGCCTGAGCTGATGCCAGCACCGATCCTGTATGCCCACCGCATCCTGCGTCTGATCGCAGAAGCCCGGCATGCAGGCACCGAAACACGTCTTGGACCAGATGCCAAGAGCCAGCTGACCCTGCGCTATGTCGATGGCAAGCCGGTTGAGGTCACCTCTCTGGTTCTGTCCACCCAGCATTATGATCCAAGCCTGACATCTGCCGATGTCCGTGCGATCGTCACCCCTTACATCGAAGCCGCTCTGCCGGAAGGCTGGCTGACCGACAACACCGTCTGGCACGTCAACCCAACCGGCAAGTTTGTCATTGGTGGCCCGGACGGCGACGCAGGCCTGACCGGGCGCAAGATCATCGTTGACACCTATGGTGGTGCAGCCCCCCATGGTGGTGGTGCCTTCTCCGGCAAGGATCCAACCAAAGTGGACCGCTCGGCGGCTTATGCCGCGCGCTATCTGGCCAAGAATGTGGTGGCGGCCGGTTATGCTGAGCGCTGCTCGATTCAGTTGGCCTACGCCATCGGCGTGTCCGAGCCTCTCTCGCTCTATGTGGATACCGATGGTACCGGCACGGTACGCGACAGCGTCATCGAGAAGGCTCTCTGGGAGAGCATGTCTCTGACCCCGCGCGGCATTCGGACCCATCTGGGCCTGAACAAACCAATTTATGAACGCACTGCGGCCTACGGCCATTTCGGGCGCGCACCATCTGACGATGGCGGCTTCTCGTGGGAGAAGACCGATCTGGTTGACAAGCTTCGCTCTCTGATCGGCTGATCGATCCTTTTGCCACGGTGTCTTGCGACATCACAAAGGCCCGCCTTGTCAAAGGCGGGCCTTTATGCATTATGGCGCACATCTTGTCTCTGCTCCTTTCACTTTCAGACCACCGACTGTCATGACCGAATCTTCTTCCCCCAAACCGCGCTTCCGCCCTTCCAAATCCCGCCTGATAGAAGAACAGGTCGCCACGGCCTTTTTTGGACGCCGCAAGGGCAAGCCCTTGAGCCCGACCCAGCTAAAGCTGGTCGATGACCTGCTGCCAACAATCAGCGTCAATCCGTCTGAACCGATCAGCGACATTCAATCGATCTTTTCGCACGCGCCCAAGACCGTCTGGCTGGAAATCGGCTTTGGCGGCGGAGAGCATATGGTGCGGCAGGCGATGGAGAATCCCGCTGTTGGCATCATCGGCTGTGAGCCTTTCATCAATGGTGCGGTCAAGGCGCTGGGCCAGATCGAGAAGGAAGGCATCGAAACCATTCGGATGTATGACGAGGATGCAGCCCATGTGCTTGACTGGCTGCCGGACGCATCAATTGACCGGATTTTCCTGCTCTATCCAGACCCATGGCACAAAAAGCGCCACTGGAAGCGCCGGTTTGTCTCGGATCGCAACCTCAAACGCTTCGTGCGGGTATTGAAGCCCGGCGGGATCTTCCGCTTTGCTTCCGATATTGAGGATTATGTGGAATGGACGCTCGAGCATGTGGCAGCGGTGCCCGAACTGGTCGAGCAATGCCAGAACCCGGCTGAACGACTGGAAGCCTATCCGGACTGGAAGCGGACGCGCTATGAAGAAAAAGCCTTTCGTGAGGGGCGTAAACCGCAATATCTCAGCTTTCTGCGTATTTGATCCAAGACTTGATCCGGACAAAACCGATGTGGACTTGCAATTTGCTGCTAAATCGGTGTATAAGTCCTCCAAAATCTAGACAAGCTGTTTAGAGTGGGCCCACCGGACCCGCTCTTTTTTATTGGCGGCTCTCCGCTCGGGCAGCAAAATCTGGTACAAGTAAGATCGGCACGCGTTTCGTTTCCGGCCTGTTGCAGGCTTGAAGGCGGTTCGCCCGGTCCGAGGGGGACGAGAAAGGCAGCAAGCCGTGCCAAGCATGTCCCAGAATGATGATGACGACGCAGCCTGACCAAATAGGGGCTGCGATCAGATACGGAGACTGGCTTTCCATGGTTGAAAGCACTGAAATGCAAGCCGGAACTGAAGCCCGCCTTTTTAGCGAAAAAGGCCTTGAGGCCCGTGTTGCCAGCATTGTTGAACCGGTGATCGTCGATCTCGGTTTCGATCTGGTGCGGGTTCGGATCACCGGAGACAATGGCTGCACTGTCCAGATCATGGCGGAGCAGCCGGACGGCACCATGACGATTGATGGCTGCGAGACCGTGTCGCGCGCGGTGTCGCCCGTGCTCGACGTGGAAGACCCGATCGACAAGGAATATTATCTCGAAGTGTCCTCGCCGGGCATCGACCGGCCGCTGGTCCGCAAGCGTGATTACATCGCATGGGCCGGCCATGAGGCAAAGATCGAGTTGAGCCAGCCGATTGACGGTCGGCGCCGCTATCGTGGCATGCTGGACGGTGTCGAAGGAGAGGATCTGAAACTGATCCTGCCAGACGCGCCGAAAGACACCGACCCAAATGTAAAAGTTCCGCTTTCCCAACTGGGCGAAGCCAAGCTGGTGATGACCGACAAACTGATGGATATGGCAATGAAAAGCCAGTCCGCTGAAGACGCTGAAGTGGTTGAGGCCCCTTCTGCCGACGCACAGGAATAGGAGACGCTGAGAATGGCAATCAGTGCAAACCGTCTTGAACTTCTGCAGATCGCAGATGCCGTGGCGCGTGAAAAGTCAATTGATCGGATGATCGTGATCGGGGCCATGGAGGACGCCATCCAGAAGGCAGCGCGCTCCCGCTATGGTCAGGAAACCGAAATCCGGGCGACCATAAACCCGCGCACCGGCGACACCCGTCTTGAGCGTCTGCTGGAAGTGGTCGAAGTGGTCGAGGATTACGCAACCCAGATCGCGCTGGTCGATGCACAGGACAAGCATCCGGACGCCAAGATCGGTGATACGGTGGCTGATTTGCTGCCGCCACTGGAATTTGGCCGCATCTCGGCTCAGTCCGCCAAGCAGGTGATCGTGCAGAAAGTGCGCGAAGCCGAGCGTGATCATCAGTATGAAGAGTTCAAGGACCGTCAGTTCGAGATCGTCAATGGTCAGGTCAAGCGTGTCGAATATGGCAACGTGACCGTCGATATTGCCGGCAGCGAAGCGATTGTCCGCCGCGATGAGCTGATTGCGCGCGAAGCCTTCCGTCCCGGCGACCGCATCCGCGCCATCATCTTTGATGTGCGCCGTGAGCAACGTGGACCGCAGGTCTTCCTGTCGCGGACCCATCCGCAATTCATGGCCAAGCTGTTTGCTCAGGAAGTGCCGGAAATCTATGATGGCATCATCACCATCAAATCCGTTGCCCGTGATCCCGGATCCCGCGCCAAGATTGCCGTGATTTCCTCGGACAGCTCGATCGATCCGGTTGGTGCCTGTGTGGGTATGCGTGGCTCTCGTGTGCAGGCCGTTGTGAACGAGTTGCAGGGCGAGAAAATTGACATCATTCCCTGGTCTGAAGATCCTGCGACCTTCATCGTCAATGCCTTACAGCCGGCCGAAGTGGCTAAGGTGGTTCTGGATGAAGACAGCGAGCGCATCGAAGTGGTGGTGCCCAATGATCAGCTGTCGCTGGCCATTGGCCGTCGCGGTCAGAATGTGCGTCTTGCCTCCCAGCTGACCGGTTGGGACATCGACATCATGACCGAGGAAGAGGAATCCGAGCGTCGCCAGAAGGAATTCAACGAGCGCGCCGAACTCTTCATGGAAGCGCTGGATGTGGATGATATCGTGGCCCAGCTGCTGGCGTCCGAAGGCTTCACCTCGATTGAGGAAGTCGCCTATGTGGATGCAAGCGAGGTCTCCGACATTGAAGGCTTTGACGAGGAAACCGCGCAGGAACTGCAGACCCGTGCCAACGAGTATCTCGAAGCACAGGCCCAGCAGCTTAATGAAGAACGCATCGCGCTTGGGGTGTCCGACGATCTGCTGGAAATTTCCGGCCTGACCCTGCCTATGCTGGTGGGTCTTGGCAAGGACGGCATCAAGACCATTGAAGATCTGGCCGGTTGCGCAACCGACGATCTGGTGGGTTGGTCCGAACGCAAGGATGGCGAAGTCAAGCGCTTCAAGGGTGCTTTGTCCGATTACGACATTTCCCGTCAGGAAGCTGAAGACATTATCATGCTGACCCGCGTTGCGGCTGGCTGGATCGAGCCTTCCGAACTTCTGAGCGAAGAAGAAGCTGCGGAATATGAGCAGCTGGAAAGCGAAGACGAAGACAGTCTGGCGGATTTCGACGGCGTAGACACTGAAACCGAAGGTGACGTGGAAGTCGAAGCGGAAGTTGATGCCGAAGACGACACTGGTGCCGAAGTCGAAGACGAAGCGGAAGTCGACGCCGAAGCGGAAGACGACGCCGAAGCGGAAGACGAAACCGACTCTGAAGAACAAGAAGAGCGGTAAGCAGGCAACCGGCGATCCGCCTGCGCGGGTCGCCCGTTCCAAATGCGTTCGGAATGAACTCGTTTAAGGTTGTTTTTTGGCATTTTCGGCGGTTGAAGGACCTCCGGAGGGGCCAAAGAGCAAAAAAACACGTCTGAAGGCCCGACAGGATTTGACATCATTGGTCCGGAAAGGATAAATCGTGCCGCGTAAGAGCGAACAGACCACGCGACAATGTCTGGTTACACGGGACATTCGGACCAAGGACGAGATGATCAGATTTGTCCTCGCTCCTGACGACAGCGTGGTGCCGGATCTCAAAATGCGGTTACCCGGACGTGGGGTCTGGGTGACGGCGCGCATGGAATTGGTGCAGCAGGCAGCTCAGAAGGGGTTGTTTGCGCGCGGTTTCAAACAGAAAGTCACGCTCCCTGACAGGCTGGCAGAGCTGGTCGCGGAGCAACTGGAACTGGGTTGCCTGTCGGCCCTTTCGATGGCGCGCAAGGCCGGACAGATTGTCACTGGCTTTGCCAAGGTCGAAACGGCTATTGCGCAGGGCTCTGCAATTGGCCTAATACATGCGTCAGATGCCGCAGAAGATGGCCAGAAAAAATTGGCTCAGGTCGTGCGACGCCATTTGGGCAGCGACGGTGAACTTCCTCTTGTTCGCCGGTTCAGCGCCGAGGCACTCAGCACAGCCCTTGGGCAGGGAAATGTGGTACATGGCGCGTTGCTGGCGGGATCCGCTGGCAAGGCGGTTCGCAACCAGGTTGCTAGGCTTGATGCCTATCTGCAGCCAGACATACGAGATTCGGACAGCGGCCAGGATGATCGGCACGCTGCAGACGCCTCCTAGAGGCAGCGAAGGATATTGACCGAGACATGAGTAACGAAAACAACAACGACAACACCAATGGCCCAACCGAGAAGAAGACCCTGTCTCTTGGTAAGAATGTCGGCCAAGGCACCGTGAGACAGAGCTTCTCCCATGGGCGCTCCAAAGCGGTGGTTGTCGAGAAAAAGAAACGCCGCTTCACCGCACCAGGTGATGCCGGGAAACCTGCTGCCAAGCCAGCTGGCGACACGCCCGCCAAGGAGGCCGCACAGCCAAGTGCTGATGCTGCACCGAGCAAATCGGGTGGTGGACAGGCCCCTGCGGCTGGCGGCAAGCCAAGAGCCGGTGGCGGTGGCAAGGGCCAACGTCAGGGCCAGCGCAACCGTCAGGGCAATGGCGGCGGTGGTCAGGGCCAGGGTGCTTCTTCTCAGCGCAATCTGACTTCTTCGGAAAATGCAAAACGCCTCCAGGCGCTTGAAGCTGCGAAAGTTCGCGCTCGCGAAATGGAAGTGCGCAAGAAAGAAGAAGAAGAGCGCCGCAAGATTGAAGATGCCCGTCGCAAGGCTGAAGCCGAAGCGGCTGCCAAGCGCAAGGCTGAAGAAGACGCTGCGCGGGCAGTGGCAGAAGCAGAAGCCCAAAAGGCCGAAGAAGAGCGCAAGGCACGCGAAGCCGCAGAAGCCGCGGCCTCTGCCCAGGCCAAGCCGGAGAAACCCGCAGAGCGGGCCCCTGCCCGTTCAGACGAGCGCTCTGGCGACCGTCCACAACAACGCACAGGTGACCGTCCTCCACGGACCGGTGATCGCCCGCCACGCACAGGTGACCGTCCTCCACGGACCGGTGATCGTCCGCCGCGCACAGGAGATCGCCCACCACGGACCGGTGACCGTCCTCCACGCACAGGGGATCGCTCGCCACGCGCTGGTGGTGACCGTCCAGGCGGTGCACGTCCAGCAGGCGCCCGCCCTGGTGGTGCGCGTCCGGGAGCTGGTGGTGGTTTTGCCCCGGCAGCGCCAGATCCGACTGCGGAAGGCAAGCCAGGTGCAAAAACGCTCAAGCCAGCGCCAAAACGTGTGCGTCCGGAAGATCCGAACCGCCAGCAGCCAGCCAAGCCGAAGAGCGATGACCGTCGTCGTGGCCGCCTGACGCTGAGCAACGCGCTGAATGAGAATGAACGGGAACGCTCGCTCGCTTCCATGCGTCGCCGTCGCCAGAAGCAGAAGGCTGCAATGGTGGATACGCCGCGCGAGAAGGTCTTCCGCGAAGTGGTCATTCCTGAAACCATTACCGTTCAGGAACTGGCCCAGCGCATGACCGAACGGGCCGTTGACGTGATCAAGATTCTGATGAAACAGGGCCAGATGGTCAAAACCGTCGATCTTCTTGATGCAGACACCGCACAGCTGGTGGCCGAAGAACTGGGCCACAGTGTAAAACGTGTCGCCGCGTCGGATGTTGAAGAAGGTTTGTTCAACAAGAGCGATAGCGAAGAAAGCCTTGCATCCCGTCCGGCCGTGGTGACCATTATGGGTCACGTTGACCATGGTAAGACGTCGCTGCTTGATGCGCTTCGCGAAGAGAATGTGGTCAAGGGTGAAGCCGGTGGCATTACCCAGCATATCGGTGCTTATCAGGTCGAACAGAATGACCAGAAAATCACCTTCATCGATACGCCAGGCCACGCTGCCTTTACCGAAATGCGTGCCCGTGGTGCCAAATCGACCGATATCGTGGTTCTCGTGGTCGCTGCCGATGACGGCGTGATGCCGCAGACCATCGAAGCGATCAACCATGCCCGTGCCGCGGACGTGCCAATCATTGTGGCGGTCAACAAGATCGACCTGCCTGCCGCTGACCCAAGCCGTGTGCGCAACGAACTGCTGCAGCATAATGTGTTTGTCGAAAGCATGGGCGGTGACGTGCTCGAAGTGGAAGTGTCTGCCAAGCAGCGCCTCAACCTCGACGATCTGCTCGAAGCCATTCTGATGCAGTCCGAAATCCTTGAACTGCAAGCCAACCCGGACCGCGAAGCCGATGGCATCGTGGTTGAGGCCAAGCTCGACAAGGGCCGTGGTCCTGTGGCCACCGTACTGGTGCAAAATGGTACCCTGAAAGTCGGCGACATTGTCGTGGCTGGCGAACAATGGGGTAAGGTTCGCGCGCTGATCGATGACAAAAACGACAAGGTTGACGAAGCAGAGCCTTCCAAGCCGGTCGAAATTCTCGGCTTTGATGCAGCCCCTGACGCTGGTGACCAGTTTGCGGTTGTTGAAACCGAAGGTCGGGCACGTGAAATCACCGACTACCGGATTCGCAAGAACAAGGATCTGGCGGCGGCGAAAGCCAACAAGGGCTCGCTTGAGCAGATGCTCAGCAACCTCAAGGCCAGTGGCGATTCCCAATCCTTCCCGCTTGTCATCAAGGGTGACGTGAAGGGCTCGGTGGAAGCCATCATCGGTGCGCTGGACAATATCGGCAACGAGGAAATCTCGGCGCAGGTGCTGCATTCCGGTGTCGGTGGTGTAACCGAATCGGACGTGACCCTGGCTGCGGCCTCCGGTGCGCCGATCCTCGCCTTCAACGTGCGTGCCAACGCACAGGCAAAACAGGCTGCTGAACAAAAAGGCGTCGAGATCCGCTATTACAACATCATCTACGATCTGACCGATGATGTGAAAGCGGCGATGTCCGGTCTGTTGTCGCCAGAAGTGCGCGAGACCTTCATCGGTTACGCCGAAATCCTGGAAGTGTTCAACATCACCAAGGTCGGCAAGGTCGCGGGTTGCCGCGTTACCGAAGGCACCGTGGAGCGTGGCACCGGCGTGCGTCTGCTGCGCGACAATGTGGTCATCCATACTGGCAAGCTGTCGACCCTGAAACGCTTCAAAGACGAAGTGAAGGAAGTCAATGTTGGTCAGGAATGCGGTATGGCCTTCGAGAATTATCAGGACCTGCGTGCTGGTGACCAGATCGAGTGCTTCCGCGTTGAAGAAATTGCCCGCTCGCTGTAAGGCAGGGCGTGGACATAACAAGCCAACGGTCAGCGACAGATTGGCTTAACCAAGTTCGGCAAAGGTCGAAGCGCAAGCTTTGACCTTTGCGCATTTTGCCGTAAAGACTGACAGAACCGGTTTGATGACCGGGTCTGATATCCGGCAGGGTCGGTCCAATCCCGGTCCCTGTCCTCAACTTTTTGGAATAGATCATGGGACGTGGTTCTCACAAAGGCGGTGGCATGCCATCGCAACGCCAGCTGCGCGTCGGCGAGCTGGTTCGCAAATCCCTATCCGAATGCCTGACCCGAGGCGAGCTGATTGACCCATTCCTGGAGACCCATGTGATCTCCATTCCAGAGGTGCGCATGAGCCCGGACCTGACGCTGGCCACTGCCTTCGTCATGCCGCTCGGTGCAACCGGGCAGGAAAAGGCGATTGTCGATGCCCTCAACGGGCATAAAAAATATCTTCGCGGCAGGCTGGGCCGCGATCTGGCGATGAAACATACACCGGATCTGCGCTTCCGCTATGACGAGACCTTTGATGAAGCCTCTCGGATTGATGCGCTTTTGAGCTCCCCGCGGGTGGTTCAGGATCTCAAGCGTGACGAAGATGACGGCGAAGACGAGTGAGGGTGATCCAGTGACTGACGACCAGATCGAAGGCGCAGCATCCCGCTCTGACGAGGACGCGCCCCGCAAGCCGCGCAAAAAGAAACAGCAATTCCGCGCCAAGCGTCGCACGGACGTGCATGGCTGGATCGCACTCGACAAGCCGCTCAACATGACCTCAACGCAGGCCGTTGGCGCCATCAAGCGGATCTTCAACGTCAAGAAGGTCGGCCATGCGGGCACCCTCGATCCATTGGCGACCGGCTGTCTGCCGATTGCCATAGGCGAAGCGACCAAGACCGTTTCCTTTGTCATGGACGGGGTGAAGGAATATGAATTCACGGTGCGTTGGGGTGAGGAAACCGCAACGGATGATGCGGAAGGGGAGCTGACCGACAGCTCGGCCCATCGCCCGACCGAGGACGAGATCGACGCCTGTCTTGACCATTTTACCGGTACCATCATGCAGGTTCCACCCGCCTTCTCGGCGATCAAGGTCAATGGCGAACGCGCCTATGATCTTGCGCGCGATGGGGAAGAGGTGAAACTGGCCGCCCGGCCAATCACTGTGCATGAGCTGGACCTCGTGGAAGTCATCGACGAGGATACCGCCGTTTTTGTCGCCGAATGTTCCAAAGGAACCTATGTGAGGTCCTTAGCGCGGGATATTGGGCGGCATCTTGGAACGCGAGGCCATGTGATTGGCCTGCGTCGGCTCCTTTCCGGCCCATTTCGTGAGGAAATGCTAATTTCGCTGGACGATTTGGAACGGTTGAGCCATAGTGCGCCCGACGAGCCAGGGCCAAAAACCGGGCTCGCTGATGCCTTGCTTCCTGTGGAGACCGCGCTGGACGACATCCCGGCACTGGCCATAAACAGGAACGCCGCAGCAAGACTACGCCGAGGTCAATCGGTGCTGCTGCGAGGACAGGATGCTCCCATCGAAGGGTATGCCGCTGCCATGAATGCCGGCATGCTGGTCGCAATTTGCGAAATCATCGAGGGAGAACTCTGGCCGAGGCGCGTTTTCAATCTGCCTGATCATCCACCCGTTTTCAACAATGGGGATCAGCAAAACAATCAAGGAGAAAACGATGTCGATCACTGCTGAACGCAAGCAAGAACTGATCAAAGAATATGGCACCAAAGAAGGCGACACCGGTTCCCCTGAGGTTCAGGTTGCTGTGCTTACCGAGCGTATTGTCAATCTGACTGAGCACTTCAAGTCTCACAAGAAAGATAATCACTCGCGTCGTGGCCTTCTGAAACTGGTTTCCCAGCGTCGTAAGCTGCTTGACTATGTCAAAGCAAAAGACGAAGCGCGTTATCAGGATCTGATCAAGCGTCTGAAGCTGCGTCGCTAATCCAAAAAAACGCGGCAGCCACATGGTTGCCGCGTTTTTGATATTTGTTGGTCCGCAAGATGCTTACCAAGCATTCACCGAGCGGACCCTGTTTCCTCCGCAATAGATGCACTCCTTTTGCAATCGGCTTGCATGCGGGGAAAGTCCATCGGTCGCTCTGGTTCTAAGTCACCAGAGACGCTAAACACAGAAAGTGAATCAGTGCCGAAACGGATATACTGATTCAATGTCTCACTGGCAGGATTGCCAGCAGCTTCTTTCCCCTTGCCGCAAAAAAGCTGCTCGTTGTCTTGCCCGTGAGTGAACTCAATCACGCTCCACCTTTGTCCGTATATTGGAGCAGTATGCAAAGAGGACATTTAAATGTTCGATATTCAACGCGAAGAAATTGAATGGGCCGGCCAAACGCTGACCCTCGAAACCGGCAAGGTTGCCCGTCAGGCTGACGGCGCCGTCGTCGCCTCTCTGGGTGGCACCACCGTTCTGGCCACCGTTGTTTCGGCCAAACAGCCAAAGCCGGGCCTCGATTTCTTCCCCCTGACCGTCAATTATCAGGAAAAAGCCTACGCGGCTGGCAAGATTCCTGGCGGTTATTTCAAACGCGAAGGTCGTCCAAGCGAGAAGGAAACCCTTGTTTCCCGTCTGATCGACCGTCCGATCCGTCCGCTGTTCGTCGAAGGCTACAAGTGCGAAACCCAGGTCATCATCACCGTGATGAGCCATGACATGGAAAATGACCCGGACATCCTGGCGATGGTTGCGGCTTCTGCTGCCCTGACCCTGTCCGGCGTGCCTTTCATGGGCCCAATCGGTGGTGCGCGCGTTGGCATGATCAATGGCGAATTCGTGCTCAACCCACCGGTTGACCAGATGGATGAATCCACCCTGGACCTGATCGTTGCCGGTACCACCGACGCGGTTCTGATGGTGGAATCCGAAGCGCAAAATCTCTCCGAGCAGACCATGCTCGACGCTGTGATGTTCGGTCATCGTGGGTTCCAGCCAGTGATCGAAGCGATCATCCGTCTGGCTGAAAAAGCAGCGAAAGAACCACGCGACTTTGTCACCCCTGACAATAGCGAGCTGAAAGCCAAAGTGCTCGAGATTGTCGGCTCCGAGCTGGCAGACGCTTACAAAATCACCTCCAAAACCGAACGCCGCGATGCGGTTGATGCGGTGAAGGCGAAAGTGGTCGAAGCCCTGTGCGACGAAGAGAATGAAGAAGCGCCTGCCAAATCGCTGGTTGGTGACGTCTTCAAAAAGGTCGAAGCCGGCATCGTTCGTGGTCAGATCATCGAAACCAGCTCGCGCATCGATGGCCGTGATCTCTCCACCGTCCGTCAAATCGTGTCTGAAGTCGGCACCCTGCCACGCACCCACGGCTCTGCTCTGTTCACCCGTGGTGAAACGCAGGCAATCGTTGTTGCGACCCTTGGCACCGGTGACGACGAGCAGTTTGTTGACTCGCTCGAAGGCACCTACAAGGAAACCTTCCTGCTGCATTACAACTTCCCTCCATATTCCGTTGGTGAAGCTGGCCGCATGGGGTCCCCAGGGCGTCGTGAAATCGGTCACGGCAAACTTGCTTGGCGTGCGGTTCGTCCAGTTCTGCCTGCTCATCATGATTTCCCATACACCCTGCGTGTTGTGTCCGAGATCACCGAATCCAACGGGTCTTCTTCGATGGCCACCGTTTGCGGCACCTCTCTGGCGCTGATGGATGCCGGTGTGCCTCTGAAGGCTCCGGTTGCCGGTATCGCCATGGGTCTGATCAAGGAAGGCGACAAGTTTGCCGTCCTCAGCGACATTCTGGGTGATGAAGATCACCTCGGCGACATGGACTTCAAAGTGGCTGGTACCTCTGAGGGCATCACCTCGCTGCAGATGGACATCAAGATCGACGGCATCACCGAAGAGATCATGAAAGTCGCTCTGGAGCAGGCCAAAGGCGGTCGTCTCCACATTCTGGGTGAAATGGGCAACGCTTTGTCCGAAGCCCGTCCGGAAGTTGGTGAGCATGCTCCACGCATCGAAACCATCAAAATTCCGGTCGACAAAATCCGTGAAGTCATCGGCTCCGGCGGCAAAGTCATCCGTGAAATCGTCGAGAAAACCGGCGCCAAGATCGACATCAACGACGACGGCACCATCAAGGTTGCTTCTTCCGACGGCGCAGCCATCACCGCTGCTCTCAACTGGATCAAGTCGATTGCTGCCGAGCCGGAAGTTGGCGAGATCTACAAGGGCAAGGTTGTCAAAACCGTCGATTTCGGCGCGTTTGTCAACTTCTTTGGTGCCCGCGATGGTCTCGTGCACATTTCCCAGCTGACTCCGAAACGCACCAACAAGGTGACCGACGTGGTCAAGGAAGGCGATGCCGTCTTCGTCAAGCTGCTGGGCTTTGATGAGCGTGGCAAGGTTCGCCTGTCGATGAAAATGGTCGATCAGGAAACCGGTGAAGAAATCAAGGAAGAGAAGAGCGAAGACTAAGCGCTTGGCGCTTACCGTTCTCTGAAAATCAGAAAGCCCGTCAGATCTGCTCTGACGGGCTTTTTTTTGTCGCGTGATGCGAGATGTCATTCGAAGGGAAACTTGCCGCTCAGGGCCCCTCAGGGGACAGGTGACGGCACGAAAAGCGCTCGGCAAGCCCCTAACGCCTTGTCACGCGCAGAGATGGGGGTTGCGGATCAGCTTGAGCCCGTGCATCTCGCTTTCATGGTTCGGTTCCGGCTCGGTCATCTCGAACCCCGGCGCCTGTGCCAGATCGTGCGGCCGATCGAGCAGGAAGCCCTGTGCATGATGACAGCCAGCGATCCGCAGCATTTCCATGGTTTCCTTGTCCTCGATGCCTTCGGCCGTGATCGAGATATCGAGGCTCTTGCCAATGCCGATGACGGCGGAAATGATCGCCATGTTGCCGTTGCTCTGATTGAGATCACGAACAAAGGAACGATCCAGCTTGATCTTGTCGATCGGGAAGGCGGACAGGTAGCTCAGCGAAGAATAGCCAGTGCCGAAGTCATCCAGTGCAATGGAAATGCCCATGGCCCGCAGCTGGTTGAGGGTTTCGATGGTGCGCTGACTGGTCTGGATGAATAGACTTTCGGTCACCTCCAGCTCCAGCCGTTCCGGCGGCAGGCCGGTTTCCTCGAGTATACGGGCCACATTGGGCACCAGATCGGATTTCTGGAACTGGATCGGCGACAGGTTTACCGCAACTTTCAGCGGCTGGCGCCAACTGGCGGCGCGGCGGCAAGCCTCTCTGAGCGCATAATCCGAGAGCGGCAGAATGAGGCCATTGCGTTCGGCAAGGGGAATGAAGGTGCCCGGCGAAATCCAGCCTCGGGTCGGATGGTTCCAACGCATCAGAGCCTCAAAGCCCACCTGCCTGCCGGTCTGCAAACAGAACTGGCCCTGATAATGAAGGCAGAATTCACGATTGGCGATGGACTTACCCATTTCCTGCGACAGCTCATGGTCGATATGGGCGCGGACATCCTGACGTTGCTCAAACATGCAGACCTGATCGCGACCGTCCTGTTTGGCGCGCAGCAGAGCCATTTTGGCATGCTGAAGCAGGTTGGCGGTGCGGTAGCCATGGTCCGGAAACAGCACAAAGCCGCCAGAGACAGTGATGTCAATCGGGCGGCCATGAAAGCGGTAGGACTGTTTCAGATAGGCATGCAGTATCTCGATACGGTTGGGAAAATCGCTGCTTGCCCCAATATCATCGAGCAAAATCGCAAATTCGTTGCCAGAGAGACGAGCGACCAGCTTGGGATCCCTTTGGAAATGCTGCAGGCGGATCGCAAATTCCTGTAACAGCAGATCCCCGTTCTCGGTACCGAGGATCGTATCGAGCTCCTTGAACCGGTCTATGTCCACCAACACCAGCGCAAAAGGGGTGTTTTGATATTCCGGCGATCGTGCGCGACTGTAAAGTGTGGAGAGAAAGAGCTGGCGATTAGACAGACCGGTCAAATTGTCCTTGGTCTTCAGCTTCTCCAGATGGCAGCGGTCGCGCTCACCTCGATTTTTTGCCCCTTGTGTTGCAATGAGGAAGGAGTAGGCGCCCAGCATTCCAAGCAGCAATATCGGGATCTGACGGATCAGCGGATCGCTGTATAGAGATAGACCCAGGGCCACAAGCATCATCACCCCGAGGGAGAACAGTTTGACGCTCGTATTGAGGTTCGGATCGCGCTGTAAGTAAGGACCTGACGATTCGGACATGATGACTCTCGGAATTATCCAACACGTCGCTAGCCTAGAGCCCGTTTGTTAAAGAAAGTCGCAACGGCTTTGGTTAACTGAGTCTAAAATGGATCCAATTGAATTATTTTACACAAAAGAGTGTTGGGGACATCAAAAATAGCAACACAGCTTGTCATCTGGTCTTCACAAAATCGACTTTGGAGCAG
The DNA here is from genome assembly GCF_003324485.1 of Cohaesibacter intestini. Taxonomy (NCBI): domain Bacteria; kingdom Pseudomonadati; phylum Pseudomonadota; class Alphaproteobacteria; order Hyphomicrobiales; family Cohaesibacteraceae; genus Cohaesibacter; species Cohaesibacter intestini. The sequence continues at coordinate 752,444 of NZ_QODK01000001.1, forward strand.
GTCGAGCCGCATGGCCCCCCTTCATAGGCGCCCTTTATCCTGTATCCTGTTTCTGTCTGGGATACTGACACAAAAAAAGAGGGCCTTGCCCTCTTTTTCAATCTTCCAAGACTGTTCGCTCAGCGGATCATGCGCCGTTTTTTTCCATGCTGAACAATGTCTCAAGCGTTGGCATGGAAATGCAGTTATAGCCTGCATCAACGAAATGCACCTCACCGGTGACTTTCTTTGACAGATCCGAAAGCAGATAAAGCGCCGTGCCGCCAACATCCTCGATGGTGCAGACTTCGCGCAGCGGATTGTTGTCACGCTGGTAATTATACATCACGCGTGCATCGGAGATGCCCGCACCCGCCAGCGTGCGCACCGGACCGGCGGAAATCGCGTTGACGCGGATGGCCGATGGACCGAAGTCATAGGCGAGATAACGAACCGATGCTTCAAGCGCCGCCTTGGCAACACCCATGACATTATAGTTCGGCATCACACGGATCGACCCTGCATAGGTCAGGGTGATCATTGATCCACCCTCGGTCATCAATTCCGCTGCCCGCTTTGCCACTTCCGTGAAGGAGAAGCAGGAAATGACCATCGTGCGAGAGAAGTTGTCCCGACTGGTATCGGCGTAACGACCCTTGAGCTCATTCTTGTCGGAAAAGCCAATGGCGTGGACGATGAAGTCGATCTTGCCCCAACGCTCCTTGAGCGCATCAAAGACGGTGTCGACCGACGTCAGATCCTCGACATCACACGGCAAAACAAAGTCCGACCCCAGCTTTTCCGCCAGTGGCTTGACCCGCTTGCCCAATGCTTCCCCTTGATAGGTGAAAGCCAGCTCTGCCCCTTGATCGTGCAACATCTGGGCTATGCCCCAAGCAATTGAATTGCTGTTGGCAACACCCATGATGAGGCCACGTTTCCCCTGCATCAGACCTGTCATGCTTCTGGACGCCCTTATCCGTTATATCGCTGGAAAATAAGGGTGGCATTGGTGCCACCGAACCCGAATGAGTTGGATAGCGCCACATCGAAGCTCTTGTCAATGCGCTGACGGACAATGTTCATGTCGGTCATTGCAGGATCCAGTTCGAAAATATTGGCGGACTCACCGACAAATCCAGACTGCATCATCAACAAGGAATAGATGGATTCCTGAACACCAGCACCGCCCAGACAGTGACCGGTCAGGGATTTGGTGGACCCGATATACGGCTGGTCGTCACCAAAGACTTCACGAATGGCACCGATTTCGGCAGTGTCGCCAACCGGCGTCGAAGTGCCGTGACAATTGATGTAATCAACCTTGCCATCAAGGGTCGCCAACGCCTGACGCATGCAGCGTTTGGCGCCTTCACCGCTTGGAGCAACCATGTCATAGCCATCCGAGGTGGCGCCATAGCCAACCAGTTCGGCATAGATCTTGGCACCACGGGCCTTGGCATGTTCCAGTTCTTCCAAAATCAGCACACCAGCACCACCGGCAATCACAAAGCCATCGCGGTTGGCATCGAACGCACGGGACGCGGTTTCCGGCGTGTCGTTGAAGTTGGTAGACATGGCGCCCATGGCGTCAAACAGGTTCGACATGGACCAGTCGATATCTTCATGGCCACCAGCAAAGACGACATCCTGTTTGCCCATCTGGATCAGCTCATAGGCATTGCCGATGCAGTGTGCCGACGTGGAACAAGCCGAAGAAATGGAGTAGTTGACGCCGTGGATCTTGAAATAAGTTGCAAGAGTTGCAGAGGCAGTGGAAGACATCGCCTTTGGCACTGCGAAAGGCCCGATGCGCTTTGGTGAGCCGTTTTTGCGGGTGATGTCTGCGGCATTGACCACGGTTTGGGTGGATGGACCGCCTGACCCCATGATGATGCCAGTGCGTTCGTTGGTGATGTCATCCTGCTCGAGGCCGGAATCTGCAATCGCCTGCTTCATGGCGACGTGGTTCCATTCACCACCGGTGGACAGGAAGCGCTTGGCGCGGCGGTCCACGAGGTCGGTCGTGTCAATGTCTGGGCGACCCCAGACCTGGCTACGGAAACCATGTTCGGCAAAGTCTTCGGAGAAGGTAATGCCGGCTTTTGCGGTCCGCAGGGATTCGGTTACGGCTTCTGCATCGTTGCCGATGGAGGAAACAATTCCCAAGCCGGTGATGACAACACGTCTCATAATCTAGGCCTCACTATCAAATTCGGGGCGCTGCTGTTTCAGGGCCAGACATACTGCCTTGTCGCATCCGTCTCACCCGCATTTGCTTGTCTGTTGGTTTGGTTTTCCGACCGCTGGTCCGATCTTTTCGTCACCCGGCCTGTCGAAAAACCCGTCCTTGCACCGCATCATCCGGAGCTGGCCGATCCGAACAGGTAGCAACCGGGTGGGCCGGTCATACCTGTCTGAGGCCATCCCCGCAACATGGGGGCTTGTATGCGCGCGGACAAGCCGCGCGCGAAAATTCAGTGGCTGTCTTGCCTAGCTGTCCTTGAACAGGCCGACGCGCAGATCCTTGGCGGTGAAGACCACTTCACCATCAGCCTTGACCCAGCCATTGCCAATGCCAAGATTGAGACGGCCCTTCATCACGCGTTTGAAGTCAACACCATATTCAACCAGCTTGGTGTCAGGGGTGATCTGACCGGCAAACTTGATCTCGCCAACCGAAATGGCACGACCCTTGCCTTCCAGACCGAGCCAGCCCAAATAGAATCCGGTCATCTGCCACAGCGCATCCAGACCCAGACAACCCGGCATCACGGGATCGCCTGCAAAGTGACAATCGAAGAACCAGCGCTCAGGGGTGATGTCGTAGGCCGCCAAAATCTGACCCTTGCCATGCTCACCACCATCTTCGGAAATGCTTGTAATTCTGTCCAGCATGAGCATCGGCGGCAGAGGCAATTGCGGGTTGCCTGGTCCAAACATGTCGCCGCGGCTGCAAGTCAAGATTTCTTCATAGCTATAGCTGGATTGGCGCTGTTCCATTCGGTTTCCACTCTTATCCTTCTTGAGTCTACCTGTCTTCAGGTCAGGCTGTCCGTACTCATTGGCCCGATATGGTCCTGCGGCTGGCCTTGCGTCATCAGGACGACCTTCAGGATGCCAAATCTTCGTGTCGGGCGTCTACGAACAAACTGCTAAGTCTTTTTGTTGATCTGCCTTCTGCCTATATAGCGTGTTCTTTTGGCAAGCACTAGGCGTGCAAATGTTTAAGTTAACATCTGTTCGCCGGAAAAATGCCGCAGAATCCGTGCGTTCCGATGGCGTTTCGTCGGTCTCTCCAACCTGCCGTTTCCGTAACGTAATCACCAAATTGCACAGTTCCGTAAAGGGTGTCTGAGTGCAGGAGAATTTTGACCATGTCAAGGCACGTGGTTCGTGATGAAAGGAAAAACCGTCTCCAAGGCTGCGAAAACATGAACATTACTTGCCGTTTCGGCCAAAAGGCACTATATCTGCTTGAGTAAAGACGCGTTGCATGACCAATTTTGCGCCTCGATCGACGATCACATTTGGGTGATGACATGGAGGGTTTGCATGGGTGGATTGCAACAGCGAAAGTGACTTTTCGAGGACAAGCTGCATGAAGCAAGAGCTGCACAACTTTGACAAGCGTTCCGCACGGGATTTGCTGGTGAAAGCGGGGCTGCGCCCGACCCGACAACGATTGTCTCTGGCTGAACTGCTGTTCGCCAAGGGTGATCGTCATGTTTCGGCCGAGCTGCTGCACGAAGAAGCTGAAAGTGTGAATGTCTCTGTCTCGCTTGCAACTGTCTATAACACCTTGCATCAGTTCACGCAGGCTGGCTTGCTGCGTGAAGTGGCTGTTGAAGGCACCAAAACCTATTTCGACACCAATGTTTCTGATCACTACCACTTCTATCTCGAAGAAGATGGCAAGGTCGTCGATATCCCCGGCGGCCTGCATGTGTCGGAATTGCCTGAAGTCCCCGAAGACATGGAGATCACCCGTGTCGACGTGGTGGTGCGTCTGCGCAAGAAACAGGATCACGCCTGATCAAGACCTGACCTTGGCTTTCAAGCCCCTCTGACAGGTTCAAATGGTTCAAATGGAATGGTTCGATGACGGATCGTCGGCGCCAGTTTTTGCGCGCCTTGTCTGATCATCTTCAGCCTATCGGATCTTCTCGTCGGGATAGACACCCCAGAGCAGATTGGATTTCAGCCAGCCTTCATACTCACCGGCACGCACTTCACACCATCCCTGATCGCACAGAGTGATATTGACCTGAACACCGACCTGCGCTTTCAGCGCGATCGGGGCTTCTTCCTGTGGTGCCTTGCGCAGGGAAATGATGGTGCCTGTGCGTTGCCATGGGCTGACAAGGGCCGTCCGACGACCGGACAGCAGGGAATGATAGACCCAGCCTTCTTCGCCTTCGGAATCGCGAATGCGGCGCCAGTTCTCAAATTCCTGAACGATCTCCACCGGCAGGCCTGCGCGACGGAAGACCCACTTGACCCGATGGTCGGTCGAAGGACCACCACGGACATTGACGCGGTCGGACTTGAGCGAAACAAAGCGGGGCACCTTCAGCCCGGACGGGCCAACGCTGGTGCCTTGGGCAGCAACGGGAGCGGCGGCAAGGATCCAAAGCGCCATCACCAACAGAAAAACTGCAGTGCCTGGTTTCATCAATGTCATCCGAATCTGCATCCCATCCCTTTGTCTGTGTTGCATTGCGATATATCTGACCAAACTAGCATTTCCGGATAAAGATTCCTTTAACCAATGGCGCAAATCCCAAGTCCACCGGGTTTCGTCTAAAACCATGGAATGACTGGTCAACCTGTTGCCTTTGCCTATAGCATCGGAAGCGGAAACGACCTTGGCGCATGTTTTTATGCGCTGCAAACCAAAGTCGGCCACCGGGAAGAAACCAACCAGCCTGATGCTGCGGAAAAGATCTGGAAAGGTTTTGCGTGGATCAGAGCCAATGCAAACCGGTGCCGCTATGAGGCATGAATAGGGCAAAGCTATGGCGAAAACCAAGCCGATTGTTGTTGTGACGCGGAAGCTTCCCGACGCTGTGGAAACACGCATGCGCGAACTGTTCGACACGCGCTTGAACATCGAAGACAAACCGATGAGTCAGGCCGAGTTGGTCGAGGCGGTGAAATATGCAGATGTGCTGGTGCCCACCGTCACCGACCGAATTGACTCCCATGTCATTTCGCAAGCGGGGGAGAATTTCCGATTGATTGCCAATTTTGGCAATGGCGTCGACAATATCGACGTGGGAACGGCAAGCAATCACAACATCACCGTTACCAATACGCCGGGCGTGCTGACGGAAGACACGGCGGACATGGCGATGACGTTGATTTTGGCGGTGCCGCGCCGATTGGCCGAAGGCATCGAGGTGATGAAGGATCAGAAGAATTGGACCGGCTGGTCACCAACCTGGATGCTGGGCAACCGGATCTGGGGCAAGCGCCTCGGGATCATTGGCATGGGCCGGATCGGGCAGGCAGTTGCACGCCGCGCCAAGGCCTTTGGTATGCAGATCCACTATCACAATCGCCGTCGGCTGCCGGAGGCCATCGAGCATGAGCTGGAGGCAACCTATTGGGAAAGCCTCGACCAGATGCTGGCCCGGATGGATGTCCTCTCGATCCATTGCCCTCATACTCCGGCCACCTATCACTTGCTGTCGGCCCGGCGTTTGAAGCTGATCAATCCAAATACCTATATCGTCAACACGGCGCGTGGCGAGGTGATTGACGAGAATGCGCTCGCCCGGATGATCCAGAATGGGGAGATTGCCGGTGCGGGGCTGGATGTGTTCGAGCATGAACCAGCGGTCAATTCCAAGTTGGTCCAGTCGAATCGCGTGGTTCTGATCCCGCATATGGGATCGGCCACCAAGGAAGGGCGCGCCGATATGGGCGAGAAGGTCATCGTCAATATCAAGACCTTCATGGATGGCCACCGCCCACCGGACCGGGTACTGCCATCGATGCTTTAGATAGCCCGAAATCCAAGCCAAAGCCCGGCTGGCCACCATCTTGCACGGGGTCACTCGGGCTTTGTTCCAGATCCGATTCGGTCGCCGGGAAAGCGTGTCTCAATCCGGCCGCCGCCTGTAGCGGATGGTCTCAAAACGCATCGCACGGGCATCATAGAGGACAAGGCGCCCCACCAGCCCCTCGCCAAGGCCGACAATCTCCTTGATCACTTCCACCGCCTGCATGGACCCAATCACCCCGGTCAAGGCACCGAGCACCCCGGCTTCGGCACAGGAGGGAATGCTGCCCGGCGCTGGGCGATTGGGGAAGAGGTCGCGATAGCGCGGGTTCGGATTGCCCTTCTCGTCCGTCTCAAAAGGCTTCAGCGTTGTGATGGAGCCATCAAACAGGCCCACTGCGGCTGTGATCAAAGGCTTTTGGGCTGCTTCGCAAAGATCGGCGGCAAGATAGCGTGTATCGAAATTGTCCGAACCATCAACCACCAAATCATAGGCCGCCACAAGCTTCGCCCCCGTGTCGGCATCAAGCCGGGTTTGATGGGCAACCACCGTCACATGGGGGTTGATGCGCGCAAGGCTGCGAGCGGCACTCTCAACCTTGGGCAAATCAAGCGCGTCACTGTCATGGACGATCTGGCGTTGCAGATTGGACAGGGAGACGACATCGTCATCCACCACGCCGAGCGTTCCAACGCCCGCGGCTGCCAGATAGGCCAAAAGCGGAGAACCGAGCCCGCCTGCACCAATCACCAGCACCCGGGCAGCTTTCAGCTTTTGCTGCCCCGGCCCACCGACATCCCGCAACAGGATATGGCGGGCATAGCGTTCCAGCTCTTGCTCTGACAGCATGGTATGTCCTTGTCTTTCAATGGATTGACTTAGAATGCGAACGGCACCGCAATATACCGCATAGTCGGGCCTTCAAATCCCCGACTGAAGACCCCAACCAAAGCCACCGCATAGCTTTGTACCCTGTAACGGTCTGGCGCGAAGACCGCAACCAAATGATAACGCTGAGGGCAGCCGCGAGACTTGGGGGCAGAGGCTTCATCATGAATGTCGACATGGCTGCCGTCCGGTTTGGTCATGCTCAGCGCAAACCCCATCACCCGATTGTCGGCAAAGCCGCAATCATTGAGGTCCATCACATCAATGTTGCTCAGCTGCAGCTTGTAGGGCGCAGGTTGGCCCGAGAGCAGCGGATTGATGGCCTGATGGAAGGACAAGGTCGATTTGTCGCTCACCTCATTGAGCGGAGAGGCGGCCATCATTACACCAGCACGGGTGATATCATATTGTTGCATAATGCTGGTGGCCTGCTGGAAGGCGCTGACGCGGGCCGCCAAGGGGGTTTGGCTTTCATCCTCGATCAGCACCCGCACCGGGGTGCCGGGCACCCACTTATCCTCTTTGAGATCAACAATATAGATGTTGGAGAAGGGAAAGCCCGAGCCATCTTGTGCACCAAATTCCTCAAAGGCAAAATAGCGTCCGGCTTCATCGGAGGAAAAGCCGTGCGCTCGAAACTCGGCAGCATCCCCGGCAAGACTTGGCGTCAGTCCGACTTGAGGTGCGAGCAGCAGCGCCCCGATCAGAAGCAGGCAGGATAGGGAGGTTTTCACTTGATGAATCATTTGAGCAACCATGAGGCCAGACCCTTCAAACACGAGAAAAGCAAATCTTACAATCAGGAAGGGACATCATGCCGTGCCTATCGGAAAATAAAAAGGCAAAGTCTTATGCGTCAGGCAAATTGGTGACAAGTCTGCGCCAGCCACAAAAAAACACCGCAAGACGAAGCTTGCGGTGTGAAGAATAGTTGGCGATTTCGGCAGCGATCAAATGCCTTCGAACAAGGCAGTCGAGAGATAACGCTCTGCAAAGCTTGGGATGATGATGACGATATTCTTACCGGCCATCTCGTCGCGCTTGCCCACTTCGATGGCAGCGGCCAGAGCGGCACCGGAAGAAATCCCCGCCGGCACGCCCTCAGTGCGGGCCAGTGCACGGGAATAGGCAAAGGCGTCCTCATTGGCGATGGTCACCACTTCGTCATAGATTTCGGTATTCAGAACGCCGGGAACAAACCCTGCGCCGATCCCCTGAATCTTGTGCGGACCAGGATTGCCACCCGACAGGATCGGGCTGTCGGTGGGCTCGACCGCGACGATATGGACGCCCGGCTTACGCTCCTTGAGAACCGTGCCAACGCCAGTAATGGTGCCGCCCGTTCCAATGCCCGAGATCAGCACATCCACTTCACCGGCCGTGTCGTTCCAGATTTCTTCTGCGGTGGTGTTGCGATGGACTTCCGGGTTGGCGGGGTTCTGGAACTGTTGCGGAATGACCGCATTCTCGATTTCACCGACCAGTTCTTCGGCCCGCGCGATCGCGCCCTTCATACCTTTCGGCCCTTCGGTTAGATCCAGCTCGGCCCCCAGAAACGCAAACATCTTGCGGCGCTCGATGGACATGGTTTCCGGCATCACCAGAATAAGACGATATCCCTTGGCTGCAGCGGCAAAGGCCAGTGCAATGCCGGTATTGCCAGAGGTTGGCTCGATCAACGTGGTTTTGCCCGGCTCGATCTTGCCGTCCGCTTCCATGCTCTCGATCATGTTGACGCCGATGCGATCCTTGACGCTGGCCAGCGGGTTGAAGAATTCGAGCTTGCCGATCAGATTCGCCTTGACGCCATGTTCCTTGGCAATCTTGTCGAAACGCACCAGCGGCGTATTGCCGATGGTGTCGAGAATGGAATCATAGATGCGCCCGCGCCCTTCGGTCTTAATTGGAGACTGTGCCATGCTGTTTTCCTCAGGTGATTAAGATCGTGCCGCGCCCGTCCCGAACATCAAGTGCTGGGGATCGGCGTCTGGCCGATCAGATATGAAAATGCCTTTTTCCTGTCTAATGTAGGTTGTTCCGCTTGAAAGTGCGAGGAATGCAATGCCAACTTTTCGAACATTCAGGAAATAGACAACCAAGTGTGTTGCGAAAATCAAAATGCCTTCGCCGAGACTGACAAGGCACCGGGTTAAGTTGAAAAATTATTCTACGACCGGCACCGGTCACTGCCGCTGGACCAGCTTCCAAATTGTGTCGATCTGTTGCCGGTCAACGATGGGGTGTATCCATGGCACGGGACGTCTTTGACTGCACCCTAAATAGTAATACGTAGGATTGACTAAAAACATCAGTGCAATCAATGCCCTGTTTGATGCACCTGTACAAACCAGATTTGGTGTGATTTAATTTTATCGCAATTGCTGGTCAAATATTTTTGTAACTGTACGACATATATACCATTTAGGATTGCATTGAGGACTTTTTGTCGATGGCCAAAAGCGCCGATTCCTTACATGAAAGCGCGAAGCGCAAGAGAGTTGCTTTTGTTGATGCCGATCCTCTGTTATTCGATTCAATCCGTAGCTTGCTGCTGGATTTGAATTTGGTTGCGGTTCGATCATTGACCGCGGACGCCACGAAGCTGGACCAAATCGAAGCGCTGGTCCCCGACATCATTCTCATGGAATATGATGGCCGGATCGAAGAGATTGAAGCGCTGGCTGATCAACTGAACAACAAGAGTCGAACCATGCCGATGGTTCTGATGCGCGTCCCGCCAGAGCAGGTTCATGATCTCAAGCGTCTGTGTTCATCCCATGCATTGCTGGGCCGGAATGTGACGCCGGAGGAATTTTCGCGTGCCATGAATATCGTTGCTCTGGGCGGCAACTTCATCGACCCTGTGCTAATAGATGAATGTCCCGATGACAATGATGCTGACCAGACGGCTGCCTCTGGCGCTGCAAAGGATGATGAAGACGATCCCTTAAGCGAACGGGAGCAAGCGGTGCTCTATCAGATTGCCCTTGGCCATTATTCAAAAGAAATTGCAGCCAACCTCGACGTCAGCACCAAGACCGTGGAAACCTACAAAACCCGCGCCATGAAGAAACTCAGGCTCGGTGACAGAACCGCTGTGGTGCGCTACGCCGTCGTCAATGGATGGTTCGAAAAACTGGCCGCCAAAAGCAAGGTCACTTGAGGGCCCTTTTCGGCGCGCGGCCTGCCAGACCTTGGCCTTCAGCCTCCCTTTCACGCTCCGCTTTCCTGTCATGCATTGCACCTGCGCTCAATGCGGCGCAGGCTGCTGCATGCCTGTATCGGACCGGTTGCGGCAGCACGAAAGACCCCGACAGCTTCGCAGTCAGGGCATCTTGCCGGATAGGGAATCGAAGAGGAAGAGAGAGGGGCCAGGGAGGGGCCAGAGAGGCTCAGGCCACTTTGCGGTTGATCCCGCGGGTTGGGAACGCGATCACATTGCTGGGCTGTTCAGGCAACACGTGACGCTCGGTCTCGGATTCGACACGCGCCTTCAACTGGTCGATATCCAGTGCCTGACCATCCAGGGACTGGAGGATATCTGAGATGCCTTCTGCGAGTTTCATCGAATCCATATGGGTAACCTCACAAGTCGATCTTCGGGCTGTGCTTCGAGCCGATTTCGGGGCCTGTCTTTGGAGCCACACTGCGTCAAACTGGGTCAACAGTGCGGCCCAAACGTTAACAAAGTGCAAAGATCGCCCCACCGCCTTCAGCGCTTCGCAACTTGGCATAAGCTGCCAAACCTCACCATGATGCCGATCAAACGGAAGTTTATGCGATCCTCTAGCCAATAAATGACAAGACATGAATTTTTTCACATCGAGTCGCAACTTCCGAAAAACCTGTCATCGGGGCGCAGACCATATTGTCATTTTTGGGTCAAAACAAGACGATTCTTGGCCTTTTCTTTGATCATTTCGTACGCATCTTTCCAAAAGCGAGCCGGAAGCCGTTTTTTACTTGCGGGTTGACAGAAAAAACGAGGAAATCAAACGGTTTCGATATGCCGCAGCGGCAATTGGTAAATTTACTTATTTCGCCTTCTTTTTCGCCACGCTTAACAAATAGGCAGCGACCGAATAGTTCCTATGCAGGAAAAATCAAAATTGTGCGTCGCAATATACCGACATCTGCGCGACACATTAACTTTACAACTGAATTTATTGAAAAATTCCCTTTCCACCTTTCCTTACAAGCGTTCCAAATTTTCCGACTTTGCTGCAGCGCGAAAATGTCCTTAGGTCTTAAGTATAAGTTAATGGCCCGCGGATTTATCGGGCTTTTGAACAAGAAACTTACTTCTTCTTTTTTGGTTCATGCGGTGAGAGATTTGCTATGGCTAGAATTAGTATTTTCGGAATTGGTTATGTTGGAACCGTTGCAGCGGCCTGTTTGGCGAAGGACGGGCATACAGTGATTGCTGTGGATATCGACGAATCCAAGGTCGATTCCATCAAAAGGGGACAAACGCCAATCGTCGAGGACGGACTGGCCGAGCTGGTGGCCGACGGGGTTGCGAGCGGCAAATTATCCGCAACCTCGGACGTGGCGGATGCCATTGAGAATACCGACGCCTCCTTTGTATGTGTCGGCACACCGAGCGCTCCCGATGGTTCGGTGGGTCTGGATTATGTGGTTGGGGTCTGCACCGCGATTGGTGGCGCCCTGTCGCGCAAAGACAGTTTCCATTCAGTCGTCATCCGCTCGACGATCGTGCCCGGCTCGATGGAGGGGATCTGCATTCCGGCACTGGAAGCCGCGTCCGGCCTTGTTGCGGGCAAAGAGTTCGGTGTTGGCTATTTCCCTGAATTCCTGCGCGAAAGCACTGCAATCCGGGACTATTACGATCCGGGTCTGATCGTCTTTGGTGCTTTGGATCATCCAACCAATGCCATTCTCGATGAAATCAATGGCGGGCTGAATTGTGAAATCAATCACGTCGATATCAGAACTGCGGAAATGATCAAATATACCAGCAATTGCTGGCGGGCCGTCAAAATCACCTTTGCCAACGAGATTGGCAATATTTCCAAGGCTGTCGGGCTGGATGGTCAGGAAGTGATGCGCGTCCTTTGCTCGGATCTCAAGGTCAACATGTCGCCCACCTTCATGCGGCCGGGCTTTGCCTTTGGTGGCTCATGCCTGCCAAAAGACTTGCGCGCCCTGCGGTTTCTGGCACGCAGCAACAATGTTCCCTCGCCGATGCTTGATTGCGCCCTGAGCGCCAACGAAGAGCAAATCCGTCGGGCCGAACATCTGGTGGACAATCTGGTTGGCCGCTCGATCGGCATGGTGGGGGTCAGCTTCAAGGCCGGCACGGATGATTTGAGAGAAAGCCCGCTTGCAACGCTGGCGGATCGACTGATCAAGAAGGGATACAACCTCAAGATCTATGATCCATATGTCAAGGAAGCCTTCGATGAGAAGCTCAGCGGTGCTGGTCGGGGCAATGATTATATCGACAATCTCGAAGGCCGCCTTGTGTCCGGTATCGGGTCGTTGATCGATCAATCGGAAATCCTGCTGATCGGCAACACATATGACGAGGCGATCGAGCCGTTGTCTCAGGCCGCTCAAAAGAATCTGCCCATGGTCGATCTGGCCCGCCTCAAGCCCGGCATGACATCCCGGGACAATTATGAAGGCATCTGCTGGTAGGAATCTGGGCGATGTCACACCTGATCTATCTTCTGATCATGATGCTGCTTGCATTCTCTGTACCGCTCAGCACCGCAGAGAATGCATCCGGTGCACTGATTGTCTTGGGCGCCATAGGGATTTGGCGATATTCATGGGCTGCCATCAATTTCTCCCGTGCCCTCTATTTCGCGAAAATCGCCTTTCCGCGGCGTCGTGCCCGCGTAGAGGCCGCCTATGGCGCACTGCCTTATCGCAGCCACGCCTTCTTTCTGACGACCACCTTCAGGATCGAACCGGAAATCTCGCTGCGGGTCTACCGGTCGATCTTTGAGGCGGCGGCTCTGTCCGAAGGGGGCGCAACTGTTGTGGCCTCCGTGGTCGATGCGTCCGATGTTCGGCTGATCAAGGGCGTGTTTGCCGCCATGACCCGGGACATGTCGCGCGTTCAGTTGATTTTTGATCGCATCGATGGCACCGGCAAGCGGGATGCTTTGGCAACATCGCTGGCAACCATTGCCAAACAATGCCCCACCCGGCGGGACATCGTCATCTTCGTCGATGGCGACAGTTGCGTGCCGGTTGATATCGTCGCCCGCTCGGCCCCCTTCTTCACCAATCCGCAATATGGGGCGGTGACGACCGATGAACGCTCAGAAGCGGTTGGCAGTCGGATGTTCCGCGACTGGTTCGATCTTCGGTTCGCCCAGCGTCAAATGATGATGTGCTCGATGGGCGTTAGCGAACGGGTTCTGACCCTGACGGGACGGATGTCGGTCTTTCGCGCCGATCTGGCCACCAATCGGGCGTTTATTGAAGCGGTGCGCAAGGATCATATCGATCACTGGCGCCTTGGTCGGATCGACTTCTTGACCGGCGATGACAAGTCCACCTGGTACTGGTTGCTCAGCCAAGGCTACAAGATGGGTTACATGCCCGATGTCTCGACCCTGTCGATCGAGACCCAGCCGCGCGAGGGCTTCGTCGATAGCGCTGTCACCTTGATGGTGCGCTGGTTTGGCAACATGCTGCGCACCAATGGACGGGCGCTGGGGCTTGGACCAGCCAGGATCGGTTTCTTCACCTGGTGGTCGCTGCTTGATCAGCGCATATCGATGTGGACCACCATTGCTGGCCCGATCAGCTTTCTCCTCGTCGCCCTGTTTGTCGATCCCCTCGTGCTGGCGCTGTATCTGTCGTGGGTGATGTTCACCCGCTACCTCTTCTGCACCGCCATCTCCCTGTTTCGCAAAGGTGGGTTTCCCGTCACCTATCCGGTTCTTCTTTATTTCAGCCAAGTCTTCGGAGCCATCGTAAAGACTTACATTCTCTATCGTCTCGATAAACAGAAATGGACGAGGCAAAAAACCACCGGACGCAAGAGTAATAGATCGAATTTCGTCTTTTTGAAGTCAAGTTTTGTTTCGTGGCATATGCAATTACTGACAATCGGCTGGTTGGCAGTGAGCGTATCCTGGATGACAGGTCTAATCTAAAGCGAGAATTTATATCATGTATTCAACGCCAAACACTGCGACCCAACAAGAACAGCTGGATGATATCAGCCACCTTGAAACCGCGTCCCTCTCCGGGGACAGCAATGCAGAACATGCCTATTTGCAAATGCCCTTCATGGTCTCCATTGATGGCCGCCAGTATGAAGGCAATGGTATTTCGCTGGTCAATGCCTTTGTCACCGGGCTTGCGGCGCGTGAATATAGCGGTGTCAGCAAACTGGCAACCTTCAAGTTCCCGTTTGAGGGCTTCACCTTCACCCTGCAGATTGAAATTCTGATGCTGTGCGTCGATGAGAAGATCGGCAAATACCGGCTGGACTTCCTCAAGCCGACCGGCTCGCACCTTGCGCATTTGCGCTATGTGGTCAATTCCTATGTCGCTGGCGAACTGGTCACGATGAATGACCTGCTCAGTATCAATGAAGACAAGCTGCAAACCGGCAAGAAATCGGCTGAAACGGGTAGCCATCCTCTGGTTCGGATCACCAAACGCATTGTCGGCACCGCTTTTGTCTTTGCCGCGACCCTTGGCCTTGCCCTGTTTGTTGGCACTTTGGTGCAAAATCGCCTGTTTGTGTTTGACGTGCCTGCGCTTGCGACGATCGCACCGGATGGTTCGGCCATCACCGCCCCCAAGGGCGGGCGGCTGATTTTCTTCAATCCGGCCGCGACCTTCAAGGAGCCGTTGTTCGCGATCCAGACCATCGAGGGCGAGCAGTTCACCGCGATCAATCCTTGCGACTGCAAATTGCTGATTTCAGAGACGGTTGATGTTGGTGAGATCGTCAATGAAGGCACGGCCCTGGCGATTGTTCCCAGTGACCGCACCGAACCGCTGATCAAGGCCCAAGTGCCGGACAAAATTGCCAAATCGCTAATCTATGGCGGCGTTGCTGAGGCCCGCATGCCTGATGGTCGCCAAATCGCACTGTCGGTCACCAAAGCCAAGCCAAGTGTTAGCTCCGCCACCGATGCGCAAACGGAAATTACCTTTGCTTCTGCAGAGCAGGCCTTCACCAAAGAAGACATTGGCAAGCTTGTCTCGCTGCGCGTCCTTAGCGGGCATTACTTCAATATCACCCAATATATTAGTGATCTTTATGGCCAGGTTCGAAGTAAAATCTGAATATAAATATTAACATTACTACTGAGCAATCCAATTTAATTGGGAAAGGTTCGTAAAATGAGTAATATTTACCCCCTTATTCTTTGTGGCGGTGTGGGCACCAGACTCTGGCCCCTGTCCCGGTCGAGCAACCCGAAACAGTTTCAGCCGATCGATGGCTCCGACAGCACCACCTTCTTCCAGACAACGATCTTGCGCCATGTGGCCGAGGGCTTTGAGAAGCCACTGGTCAGCGTCAATCGCACCCATTTGGGGACCGTCAAGCAGCAGCTCAATGATATCGATGTAACCGCATCGATCCTGTCAGAACCGATCGGGCGCAATACCGGACCGGCGGTGCTGGCTGCCGCGATGCATCTGGTCGAGCGGGATCCGGATGCCATCCTCGCCGTTCTGCCGTCGGATCATGTCATCAAGGGCGACCTCAATGGTGCCCTCCGCCGGATGATCCCGGCAGCGGAAGCCGGCAAGATCGTCCTGTTTGGAATCGAGCCGCGTTATCCTGAAACCGGCTATGGCTATATCATCGACAATGGCCCGCATAGTGAATTGCTGGATGCCCATACAGTGTCCCATTTCGTCGAAAAGCCCCCATTTGAAATTGCCGAGCAGCTGATCACGGACGGCAATGCCTATTGGGCCTCGGGCATCAGCCTGTTTCGTGCCGATGTGATTATTGCCGATTATGAAAAATACGATCCGGACAGCTATCAGGCGGTGATTGAGGCCTATGCAGAGGCAGAATATTTCCCTGATCGGATCGAGTTGTGCGGCAAGGGGTTTGCCAAGGCTTTCAGCGGGCCGACGGAATCGATCATTTTCGAGAAGACCGAACGGGCCGTGCTGTCGCCCTCTGACATCGACTGGAATGATGTGGGTGCCTGGAAGGCGTTTCATGCAGTTAGCGAAAAAGACAGCCATGGCAATTATATTTGCGGCGACGTGGTCTGCATTGAATCCAACAATTCCTACATTCGCGGCTCCAACAACCGGCTGGTCGCCGCGCTGGGGGTCGATGATCTGGTGATTGTTGACACGGACGATGCCTTGCTGGTGACCACCCATGAGCATAGCCAGAAGGTCAAGTCCGTGATCCAGGCCCTCGAACAGGATGGGCGCAAGGAAGTGGTCACCCACGCCACCAAGCAGTTTGCATGGGGACAGTTTGTCGAGCTGCAATCGGGCAATCAGTTCAATCTGGCCATGTTGCGGGTTGAGCCGGGCAAGTCGCTACTGTTTGACGACAAGGCAGACTGCCATCGTCTTCTGTCCTTCTCGGAGGGACAGGGTTCGTTCAGCAAGGGTGCAATCATCACCCCCGTTATTCCCGGTGAAGTGCTCGAAATCAAGGAGAGCGAGGTTGCCACCTTCCGAAATACCGGCACCGAAACCGCTGTTCTGATCGAGATCGAATATCAGACCGCTGGTCTGGAAAGCTTCGAATTCCAGCCCTCTCCGGCTCTCGGCTTTTCCAATCGCAAGGAAGAGGTGGCGTGATGAGCCTCCCCGGACTTTCGTCCCCACTGTCTTCAAGGCGACTTGCAGGTCTCTGCATGGGGCTGAGCATTGGATTGTGTGCGAGCCTCGTGACAGCGCCATCGGCGCAGGCTGGCTTTAATGGTGGTTACCTTCTGGAGACTGAGACAAAGCGCTTCATCCGCGCCATGAAGACAGAATTGGCGGCGGCCGGATCTCACGGCCAACGCCTGACCGCCAGTGCGCACATCGCCTCACAGCTTGTTCCTTCTTTCAGATCCGGGGCGAAACAGACTGGGATGAAGCAAACTGGGGTGAAGCAAACTGGGGCGACGATGGTCACAGCCATCGAAAAGTCCGACAAGGCGAAACCGGGGCAAGCAAGAGATGTCACGCTGGTGCCGCTGGAGCTGGCACTGTCGCAAGTCGCGATGCAGGTGGGTAGCAATCATTTTGATGAGATCAAGGCAGCTCAGGCATCCGGCAATGGTCAGGTTCTGACCCTGCGCAAGGGCCACTTCACGATGGCTCATCTGTTCGCCATGACCCGGACAGATGAGCTTCGGAAGGCCGTTACCAGGAGGCCGGATGGATATGGACTCCATCTGCCAGTCCTGATCATGCCTGCGGCCCATTTGTCCATCGCCGGCGAGCAGATTGCCCTGTCATCGAGCAGCGGCGCCTTCATCATCAATCTCGGCACGCTGGGCATTGAGAAGGCGGCCATCGCAGGAATGGCTGAAAAGAGCGATCAAGCAAGGGGCGACGGTGCTTTCAAGCCGTTTCTCATGACGGCCCTTGGCGGCAGATTTGCAGCCCGCGACAGCCAGTTCTCCCATCTTGGCTTCGGTGATCGGCCCAAATTTCGGGGACTAAGCTTCATTTCGGGGCATTTGTTTCCAAAACAGAGCTTTGTCTTCCTGTCCAACAATCGTTTTGACCATGTGGGTACAGTCGAGCTCAAGGGCATGCGCGACTTCACCCTGTCAAACAACAGTTTCAACGCCAGTGGCGAATCCGCCCTGCGAATCGAAGACAGCATGTCCGGTCAGATCATCGGCAATCTGGTGATGAAGAGCCAGAAGCATGGCCTGCGTGTGACCAACAATTCCACCCGCATCACCATCCGCAACAACATCATCTTTGGCAGCAAGGAAGCTGCGATCTTTGTCGGCGGCGGGGCGACAGCAACGAACATCGTCGACAATATTCTGCTCGACAACAAGAAAAGCGGCATCATTTCCAAGAGCGCCGCCTGCCCGACCATTCATGGCAATGCCATTCTGCGCAACGGGGTGAGAGGCATCTTGTCGGAAAACACCTTCCAGTTGAGCCTCAAGAGCAATGTGATTGCCCTGAATAAGGGACCGGGCATTTCCCTGCTTGGTGGGGCGGTGCAGACAGATCACATCATCGTTGAAGGCAATCGCTTCGAGCGCAACGCATTGGGCCTTGGTACGTCGGACATTTCGAATATCACGCTGAAGAACAATGATTTTTCCAAACAGTTGCCAGCTCTTTTCTCAGGCGAAATGACCTTCTATCTGGCGGACTATCTCAAACGGGCCGGCACGCTGGTCAAAGGCAATCTTTCCCCGTTCATCATTTCCAAGCCATCGCATGTTGCCGACAACGGGGTCAGCAATTCCGGCCTGCTTCTGTCCAAATTTCAATATTGCAATGATGGGTGACGATTATGGTTTTTTCTTCAGAGCAATTCATATTCCTGTTCTTGCCCCTGTTTCTGGCGGTTTATTATCTGACACCGGCGAAGCTGAAATCCTGGGCGCTGGTCCTTGGCTCCTATAGCTTCTATGCGTGGTGGCGGATTGATTTCCTGTTCCTGTTGATCGCCGTGACCTTGTGGACCTACTGGTTCGGCCTGCGAATCCAGCAGCGGACAGTCGAGAGCGAAAGGCAGCTATACTGCACGATCGGTGTGATTGGCTGCCTGTCGGTGCTGGGCGTCTTTAAATATTTCAACTTTTTCCTCGACAGTTTTGCCGTCGCTTTCGGCACCACATCTGACGCGCTGGGTGTCCATTGGCAGTTGATCCTGCCAATTGGGATTTCCTTCTATGTCTTCCAGTCAATCAGCTATCTGGTCGATATCAAGCGCAAGGATGCGCCTGCCACCAGAAGCTTTGTGGATTTTGCCGCTTTCATTGCCCTGTTCCCGCAGCTGATTGCCGGGCCGATCCTGCGCTTCAAGGATCTGGCGGACCAGATCACCAGCCGGGAGCACAGTTTCGAGAAATTCTCGAAAGGCATGACGCTTTTCACCGTTGGCCTTGCCAAGAAAATCCTGCTGGCCGATGCGATTGCGCCGATTGCCGATTCAGCCTTTGCCGCCACCGACCCGAGCTTTGCCGTCGCCTTTCTGGGCATGTTTGCCTACACGCTGCAGCTTTATTTCGACTTCTCGGGCTATTCGGACATGGCGCTCGGCCTTGGTCTGATGATCGGCTTCCAGTTCATTCAGAATTTCGACCGTCCCTATATCAGCCGCTCCATCACCGAATTCTGGCGCCGCTGGCATATCTCCCTGTCAGTCTGGCTCAGAGACTATCTGTATGTTCCCCTTGGCGGCAACCGGGTGGGGCCAACCCGCACCTATGTCAATCTGTGTTTGGTAATGCTGCTGGGTGGCCTTTGGCACGGCTCCAACTGGACCTTTGTCCTCTGGGGTGCATGGCATGGTGGCTGGCTGGCGCTGGAGCGGGCCACCGGCTGGGGTGCCAAGGCGAAAGATCACTGGATCTCTCTGCCTTTTACCTTTGTGCTGGTCATGCTGGGTTGGGTGGTGTTTCGCGCCGAAACGGTCTCCAGCGCCTTTGAAAGCTATGCCGGGCTGATCGGTCTGAACGGCTTTGCCTTGCCCGACGACTATCTGGTTGGCCTGCCACAGGATGCTTTCCTGTTCCTGATGCTCAGTGCCGCCATCGTGGTGCTGGAAGGCCGGATCCGGTCTTTCTATCTGGCCATCACAGACAGTTCAGACCCGGTCGGACAGCAGGCTGGCAGTCCGGGTGGCGCAATTGCTGCGGCCTCAAGCCTGGCCATGCCGCTGGTCAGTGCGACTGCCGTCAGTGCTCTGTTTTTCCTCGCCATTGCCAAGCTGGCGGAACAGAGCTTTTCACCCTTCCTGTATTTCCAGTTTTGAGGATTTGTCATGAAACAGCGGATTGAGTTTGTATCGAAATTGATGCTTCCCGGCCTCTTTTTGTGTTACGCGGCCTTTGCCAATGTCAGCATGCTGGTCGATGGGGAATTCTCTGGTGTGAAAGAGGCAGATCAGCCCCTGCTGGCTGGTGGCCTGACCAAGGGCATGGACAAGGTTTACAAGGATAACCTGCCACACATGACCCCAGCGATTGGTCTGCTGGGGGCCGTGCGCTATCAGTTGCTGGGCATTGGCAAGCCCGGTGTGGTTGTCGGCAAGGACGAATGGTTCTTCACCAAAGAGGAATTCGCAGCCAAGACCAACGCACCATCCCAGATTGATCGGGCGATCCGGCAGATTGAAGCGGTCAAGGACGAGTTGGACGGAGCGGGCATCAAGCTGGTTGTCGTGCCCCTGCCCTACAAGACCGATATCTATGCCGACGTCTTGAACAAACGGGTCAGCTCGCAAGAGGCCACGCTGCATTATCGCAATTTCATTGACCGGCTGGCGGGGGCCGAGATCCCCTTCATTGACACACGGGACAGTCTGATCAAAGCCAAGGCGAAGGGCGAGGTCTTTTTCAAGACCGACACGCACTGGACCCCGCTGGGCGCTGAAAGCGTCGCACGCGAGATTGCCGGTTCCGTGCCTCTGCCTGAAGGAATTGAACCATCGGACTTTGAGCTGATTGCCACCAAACATCGCACATTCTGGGGCGATCTGGTGCGTTTCGTCACCAACGAGGATTTTGGCGAATGGGCAGGGCTGAACAAGGAATCCGCCACGCTTTGGCAGGCAGAACAGACAATGCCGCAACAGGCGGTGCTTGACCTGTTTGCCTCTGACGACGCCTTTCCGGTCATTCTGGTGGGCACCAGCTACAGTGCCAATCCGAACTGGTCCTTCGCGGAATTCCTCAAGCATCACATGAAAGTCGATGTAATCAACCATGCCAAGGAAGGGCAAGGCCCCGGCACGCCGATGTATGACTATCTCAAGAGTGACGATTTCCAACAAACCCCGCCACGGCTGGTGATCTGGGAAATCCCGACCCGCTACATCGCGCAAGACGATATCTGGGCAAAGGCTCCCAAGAAAGCCGCCCCGCAAACCCAGCCATCAGCAACCGCCAAGCACGCAACAGGAGGCAAAGATGACGTTTCATAAATTCAAGCTTGTCGCCCTTTCTCTGGCCATTCCGATTGTGGGCATGTCACAAACCCTCGCCCTGCCCGCGATTTCCAGCCCTGTCGCACAGTCCGCTTGTGCTTCGTGCAGCGAGGAAGACCGGTTCCGCGATCATCTGATGCTGGTGGCGGCCAGTTCAAACACCCAGTCGCTGAAAGACATTCGCAAGCGCTTGGTCAAGAAGAAACGGGTCCGTTTCTCAGAGCTTCGCCGCCTTGCGGATTCCGGAGACAGTCTGGCCGCCTACTTTATTGCCGACCGGATCATGTCAATGCAGAAGGAGCGTCTGCTCACGGATGCGGCGCTATATTATTCGATCGCAGCCATGGGAGGGCGCGACTATGCGGTGCGCCCGTGGCTCTCCATCATGGAAAATCAGACCGTCGAGCACAGCGACAAGCGTCTGGAATATTTCGAGAATGCGCTCAATGAGCAGGCATCGAAAGGCAACATCCGGGCGATCCGGGCGCTGGCGAAATTCTACGCCGCGGGCGAACCTTTTGGCCACGATCCGGCACGCGCCAAGCGGTGGCAGCGCCGGGAGATTGAAACCAGCGGTGACGGTGAGGCCGCTCTGGGTCTTGCGGCTGCGATTGCCTCCAAGCCGTCCCTGTCAACAGACGAACATGATGAAGCCTTGTCGCTGATTGCGATGGCAGAACGCAGTGAGGATCTGGGCGTCCGCACAGCGGCCTACAATTTGCGACTGATGATGTCGGCAAAATCGGACGAGTAACTCGCGCAACAGAGGACCTAATTCATGATGATTGCTTCACGATATATTCTGGCCTGCCTTGCTTGCTCTGTGGCCTTCGGAACCCAAAGTCGGGCGGCGACCGATACAGCGACGCATGATTTCGGATGCAAGTTTCTCGAACAGAAAGCTGAACCTCAGTCGATCATCGGGCAAGACGGGTTTGTCTTTCGCGTTCACACCGACTTGCGGCTCCATCATACCTTCACCGATCAGACGGTCACCAATCTGGCTCACCTGTCGAAATGGTTGAAGCAAAATGGGACCACGCTGATTTATGCACCCGTGCCGACCAAGAGTCAGGCCATGCCTGATTATCTGCCACAGACTGCCAAACTCTATGGCTATGATGACCGGATCTCGGGCGTGGTCTATGAAAACATTATCGGTCGCCTGAAGGCTGCCGGTGTAGTGACCGTCGATTTGATGACAGCCTTGCGGGCAGCAGAGCCCGGCAAGGAACCCTTCTTCAAGGCAGACTTCCACTGGAGCCCGGAAGGTGCCCGACTGGCGGCCAAGGCGATCAGTGAGACCATCAAGGCGCAGCCCGATTACCAGCAAGTGACGAAAACCAGTTTTCAGACCGTTGCACGGCCCAAAACGCCACTTTTCTCGAAAATGCGCGACAATCTGCAGCGCTATTGCAAGGAGAGCCTGCCCGCCATCAATAGCGTGACCTACCAGACACAGGAAACGGCTGGCGCGTCACAGGGTGCGACCCTTGATCTGTTCGGTCCGCAACAGGCTGATCCGATTGCCTTGGTGGGGACCAGTTTTTCCGATGCGCAATATTACAATTTCGCGGGTTTCATTCGTCAATATAGCTCCCTGCGCCTGACCAATTATTCGGTCACCGGGGGCAACCAATTCGGCTCGATGCTGTCCTACCTCACGTCGAATGACTTCAAGACCAGCCGACCCAAATTCATCGTCTGGGAAAATCCCATCTACAACAATCTGGGGCAGTTTGGTGCAGCGCCCTGGGTGGAATTGTGGGCCTCGGCACGTCAGGAATGCGTCTCGACCGCAGCCAACCTCGAGGATGGGGGCAAGGAAGCCTTCCTTGATAATCTGTCCCGCCGCTCGCTGCAGGAAGACCTCGCCATTCTGGTGGATTCCGACGATACCAGCATTCGCTCGGTCAATGTGAAGGTGGATTATGCATCGGGCCGCAGTAGGAATATCACGATTGAACGAAACAGTCGCATCCGCTCCACCGGGCGCTTTTACATGCCGGTCCGCCCCATTGCGCATGAACAAATTTCCCAACTCACCATCGATTTTTCCAAACCATCGGACGGCGTGCCGATTGTTCAACTCTGCTCTTACTAGGAGGGTGATCTCATGTTCAAGAAAACCATTTTTACCGTTGTAGCCCTGATCGTTGGCCTTCATTCCATTCCTCCGGCCACAGCCAATGATGCCGCCCTGTATGACAAGGGGTTTGATCCCAATGCTGCCTTCATCCGCATCGTCAGCTCAGGGGAAAGCGTTTTGCGTATCGGCTCAAAACGGCTGCAGAAGGGACAGAATGTGTCGCCCTATGTGGCGGTCGATGCAGGCAGAATTGCCGTTGATATCGATGGTCAGGCGAGCGAGATCGAAGCGGCTTCAGGCAAGTTCTACACCGTCGTGGGGCTGTCGAAGGGGCATGTCATCTTTCTCAAGGACAGCATTGCCATCAGCCCGGCCAAGTCGAATCTGAGTTTCTACAATCTGACGGGCGACAAGTCGGTTGATCTGTTTGTCATGCAGGCCAAGGCAAACGTCATTTCCAACCTGCCATCGGGGCAGGGCAAGACCGTGCAGCTCCGGGCGCCTCTGACGCTGGATTTTGCCGCCAATGTCGATGGTCAGACGGAAGCGGCCGTATCCGGCGTCAAGCTGCAACGCGGCGGCGGCACCACGCTGATTGCCATGCGGGTCAATGGCGCAATGACCTTGAAGGCCATACAGAACGAAATCGCAAAGTGAACAGGAGAGGCGTAAAATGATGATCCGGAAACACACCCATCTGAAATACCTGCTGGTGACAAGTGTAGCCCTGCTTGCAGCGTCCGTATCAGGCATGACGGAAGGCCATGCGTCACCGGTATCGGTCGATTTTGCTCCTCCAAAAATCAATCTCGGCAAGATTTGCAAGGCCCGACGCAGCGATGCCCAGATCAAGGCAAGCTGGGCGGGGTGGGATGGCAAAAGCCTGCCGCGCGACATGTCCAAGGATCAGGTCGCGCGGGAAATGGCGCGGCTCTTCTATGCGGCTCCAGAAACCTATTTCGCCGCAATTAAATCCGGTTATGGCCTGCTGCTGGACTCCGATCCCAATTTCAAGGAAAGCCGCTATCTGATCGCCATGATCGAGCTGTATCTGGAAACTGGGCGGTATGACGCGCTGAAAGAAGAGAAGCTGCTCGAAAAACTCGAGCAGCATGCGACCTCTTCCGATCCGAAGGTTCTCAACTTTCTGGCGGATCTGCATCTGAATGGACAGATCGCCGACAGCGACGAGGAAAAAGGCCTGTCGCTGAAGGTTCAGGCTGCCCGATTGGGCAATCCGCAGGCCCTGCTGGACGTGGCGCAGCGCGCCAATGACGGGGCTGATATCGAAGGATGGGACGTCGCACCCGACGTCGCTGTCACGTTGGCCTTCGGTGCCCTGCTGGGCAAGCTCAATGGTTCGGTCTGTGACCGGATCGGGCGGATTGCGCGGGAATATTCAAAAGGTGAGATCGTTGTCCAGAATTACGCCCTCAGCGAGGAGTGGCATCGATTTGCCGCTGACTTGGGGGACGATGATGCAGCGTGGAAAACGGCACAAATGCATCTCAGCGGCGATTATCTGAAAAAGAATAATGACCATTTGCTGAAATATCTCGAACAGGCATCGGATGCCGGCATCCTGTCGGCGCAATTGGAATATGCGCAGATCCTGATCGAAGGGGCGCTGGTGTCGCGCGATCTGGCAAAGGCCCGACAGATCTATGATGCGGTGGAGAAAAGCCAACCACGCATTGGCCTGATTCGGAAAATCTCCTTGATGGAGGCAGGCAATCAAGACGAAGGTGCGTATTTTGACGACTATTCCGCAACCCTCTCCCGGCTGGCAGCCCTTGAGGATGCACCGGCCTGGGTCTTTCGCAAAATCGCCCTGATCACCCTGGATCGCTCGCAGACACCGACGGCACGCAATACGGCGCGTGCCCTGCTTGAAAAAGCCATCAGCCACGGTGACAAGGATTCCGAGCTGCATCTGGCCACAATGCTGTTGGAGGGAGCCAAACAGGCTGACAATCTCGACCGGGCGCTGGATCTTCTCTATTCCGCCTCGTCCAACCGCGGAAAAACCAACTCCCTGACCGAGCTGCAGCGCACCCATCGCTGTTTTGGACAACTTGATTCCGACCTGTCGATTGCCTCATTCTGGAAGGAAGCCAACAGGGGAGCGGGCAATGAAAGTCTGTTTCTGACGTCCAAGGAAATCCGGTCTCTTAATACCCAGAATGATCCGTTGGACATCGCAACCCTGCAATCCACCGCCATGTATGGCAGGGCCAGCGCGCTTACCAATTATGCCGAATATCTGGCCAGCACCGAACAGGCTGGAAACCTTGCGCAATTGACCGCCCAGCTGGCTTTCTGGCGGACCTTCTCCGAACAGTTTGACGGAGGACGGGCGGCCATCGAGGTCGGCATCTATCGTGGAGCCCGTTCCGAGCAAATGAAGCAGGCTGCGCTGGACAATCTGGAGGCGCTATCGCAGGCAAAGGACCCGTATGCGGCAATCGAACTGGCCGAATTGTATCTTTATCGCTCCAAGGGTCAGATGGCCCAGATCCGCAAGGCAGAGCAGTTGATGCAGATTGGCAAGGACGAGATGACCGGTAAGCTTCTCAAGCTTTATAACCGGGTCAATCCCGATCCCGAAAATCAGAAATTCACACTCTGGAACAGCACCGTATCCGGCATCAGGAAAACCAACGACACTGGCATTCTGCTCAAGGCAGCGCTGGCGTCCGAAGAAGCGGATACGAAAGAACGGCTGTTCAACACTGCGGTCAGCGTCATGACCTGTAATCTCGACAATGTTCTGCAGATTGTTCAGTATTTGCAGACAATCGGGGATCGTGCCTCCCAGGACCATTGGCTGAAGGTCGCCTCGCAGTTGGTCACCGAGCCTTGGCAGATGATCAAGATCGGCGACATTTACGCCTCGTTCGGGAGCGAAGAAGCCAGCAAGAAAGCTTATGACCACTATATGGCGGCCTTCGAGGCGGGGTCACAAACCGCTGTCTTTCGCCTGATGGATCGCGTGCCGGTTCCCGACAATCCCTTCTATGACCCGGCTCTGGCGGTTGAAGTGTTCGATGCCGCAATCGAGCGGGCCGACGGCGATCAGATGTGGGGTATTCTTGCCCATATCAAGCGCAGCGAGGAGGCCATTCAAAGCCATGTTCTGAAACGGCACAGTCTTGAAAAGCTCTATCGCATTTCGGCAGAGGCTGAGCAGCCTGCCGCCATGCGGGAACTGGCGAAACTTCTGCGGCAAGACAGACCGAGTGCCGCCGAGGTCAACGAATCCAGTCAGTGGTTGAAAAAGGCGGCTGAACAGCGGGATGTGGAAGCCATGGTTCTGCTTGCCAACTCCTATGCGTTTGGCATTGGTATGGAACCATCTCAGGAACTGGCTCATAAGTGGTTGGCCGAAGCCTCCCAGAGCGGTGACGAAAAATCGCAAATCATGCTGTCGCTGTTCCGTGGCAAGGAGGCCGCGCAATGATTGTCGGTCATTCCCCATTTCGGGTGCGCAAAAAGGCGCGCTTGCTCGGCCTTTTCACATTGCTGCTTTGCACCAGTGGATCGGCATCCCTGACCCGTCAGATAGACGTGGAGGCGGCCCCTGCCGACCCAACCCCTGCGCAGACCTTCGATCAAGTCAGCGCCCTGTCCAAGTCTGATCAAAGCCCGCTGCTGCTGCCCGCTGATCTCGACGCCGATGACATTTCAGAATTGCCTGCGGCCAAGCAGGAGGCTCCTGACGCCTCTGAAGAGTCGGACGAAGCCGACGAGCAGAATTCCTATGACTGCCCGGACTTTCCCGAGCCGGTCATCACACTGGATTTCGAAAGCCCTTACAAGGCCGAGAGCAAATCCCGGTCGGAACTCGACAAGGAAAACAAGGCAAAGGCTGTTGCCGCCCTCAAGCCATCGGACGATTTTGTTCGCCTGCTCTCCAGAGCCAGCCGGACTGCAACCAAGGGAGATGGCAATCTTGCCGCGGTCGATTGTGTCCTGTCCGGCATCAATCGCTGGGCCGAAGCAGGGGCTTACAGCGCAATCGAAAGCATGACCGCAAAGATAACCTACCCGTCTCGGGTGGGTGGCATCGCCATTGCCTATGGGCAAGTCAAGCCCTTGATCCAGCCCGATGATCAGAAGCGAGCCGAGACGATCGAAACATGGCTGCGCAGTCTGGCTCACGACATCATCGATTATTGGAATTTCGACGCCCCGGTGCTGGCATCTCAGGGCAATTTGCGCGCGTGGGCGGCCTTGTCGGTTGTTCAGATCGGTCTGTTGCTCGATGAGCCTGTCTTTCTGGAATGGGGACTGGAAAGTCAGCGGATCATTCTTGATACTCAGGATCCCGATGGAAGCCTGCCGATTGAAATGCGCCGTGGTCAGTTTGCCTTGCATTATCAGATGCACGCAGTGGCGCCGATGGTCACAGCAAGCGCCTTGCTGAAAGATGTCGGGCTGAGCAACTCCAAACCCTATGAAGAGAAGCTCTTTCTGGCGGCCAAATTCTCGATCAAGGCAGTCGATGACCCCAGCATCGTTGAGACGAAGGTCAACAAAGTGCAAACGGTCAAGCAAGGGTTGCTGAAGCAGAAGAAACACACCATCGCCTGGCTCGAGCCTTATCTGTTTCTCAATCCAGACTTTGAACTGGAGCAGCGTATCGCCGAGATCAGACCGCTAAGCAACTCAAAATTGGGAGGGAACCTGACAAAAATTTTTAAGTAAACCGAAATATAGTTTACGCACATGCTCATTTTTTCACGCATTGCACAAATATATATCATATATAGCAATTTCATAATTCAAACAAAATTCATCGCAAATCATTAAAACGTGAAGATGATTCGATCATTCTCCAACCTTTTAACTTCCACAAGATCAACATCAAAAAGTCAATCCCGTCCATAATACCGAATATACAGGAGTTATCATGGCTACAAATTCTGACAATTTTGATCTGACCGGCTGGAAAATGAATATTCCAGTCGACCATAATGGAGGAACGAGTGGCCGAGCCAAAACGGTTGTAGACCTTACCGGTTATGAAGAGGACTTCTTTTACGATGCGGACGATGGTGCGATGGTCTTTCGTGCGTCGGTGGATGGTGCCCGCACTGGCAATGCGCGGTATGCCCGTACCGAATTGCGGGAGAAAGACGGAAGCGAAAGCGCAGCCTGGCGGCTGGATGAAGGCGGTACGCTGACCGCGACATTGCGCATCGACGAAGTGCCCAAATATAATGACGGCACCGATGGGCGGATTGTCATTGGCCAATTGCGCGGCACCGTCGATGAGTTGGTCCGGCTCTACTGGAACGATGGCCGGATCTATTTTATGAGCGAACATAGCGGCCCCGATGACAAGGTGCTGACCTATGTGCCCACCACGGATAGTGGTGAAGAACCCCACGTCGCGCTCGGCGAGACCTTTTCCTACAAGATCGAAGCGCGGGACGAGACATTGACCATCGTCATCTATGCCAACGGCAAGGTCTATGAATCGGTCACCGAGATCCAGTCGCACTGGCATCACGAAGATCTCAATTTCAAAGCCGGGCTTTATCTCGGGCTGAACGACTCTCAGGGCACCGGGACCGGGCAGGTATCCTTCTATGGGCTGGACTATTCACACACTATCGGCGAAGGGCTGGACGGTCTGGTCGGATTGGATGATACACTTGGCGATAACACCGATGAGGAGACTGATGGGGAGACTGATGGGGACGAGGGCGATCCAGATACGCCACCGGACACTCCGATCGATCCTGACATTCCGGTCGATGAAGGCGAGGTGCCCGAGGTGACAGCCGAACAGGTCGGCACCGGTGGAAGTGACAAACTCTATGGCACGGCAAGCAACGATCTTTTGTCCGGATTGGATGGCCATGACAAGCTGTATGGCCGGGAAGGCGATGACATTCTCAAAGGTGGGGAAGGCAAGGACCGGCTCTATGGCGAGGCGGGCGATGACTATCTGTTCGGTGGGGAGGACCGGGACAAGATCTATGGTGGCGAGGGAGAGGATCACCTGTATGGCGGGGGGGACACCGACAAGATCTATGGCGGTGAGGGTGACGACTATATCGAAGGCGGGGACGACAAGGATCAGCTCAGAGGGGAAGATGGTGAAGACACCATTTTCGGCGGTGAGGGTGATGACAAGCTTTATGGCGGGGATGACAACGACTTCCTCTCCGGCGATGGAGGAGAGGATCGCATTGATGCCGGCGCGGGAGATGATGTGGTTCTGGGCGGCGATGGGGAAGACGACCTCAGGGGCCGCCAAGGCAATGACACCCTTTATGGCGGCAACGACGATGACCGGCTGATGGGTTATGAGAATGATGATGTTCTGTATGGTGGGGAAGGCAGCGATCTGCTCTATGGCAATGATGGTGCGGACCGGTTTGCCTATACAGCCCTTAGCGAGTCCACCGCCCATGCCAGTGGTCGCGATATGATCGCCGACTTCGATCAAGGTGAAGGCGACAAGATCGATCTGAGCGCCATTGATGCCAACAGCAACCTGTCCGGCCATCAGGATTTCGATTTCATCGGGCAGGCCGCCTTCTCCAAAACGGAAGGCGAACTGCGCTATGGCATGATGTCTGGCTATCAAGTCGTGGAAGTGGATGTTGACGGCGACGGGGCCGCAGACTTTTCCATCGAGGTCAAGGGGTCCATGGCCTTGAGCGATGATGATTTCATTCTTTAACCCTCACATGACTTGCCTCTATTTGCGCTTGTTCGGGCAGGACCAGAACGCCTGTGTTCTGGCCCCGCCTTCCCAATGAAGGCTGCGTTTCATGGATGCTGATACACTCCGGCTGTCAGGCAGGTCACCCCTATCCCAACCTGCTCATATGAACTTGAACGGTTACATGCGATGGCTCGCGGTCTTTTCCGTTGCGGCCAATCTTCTGTTGCTGGCGATGCCGCTTTATCTGTCGCAGATCTATGACCGTGTTCTGCCCAGCGACAGTCCGGACACGCTGCTCTATCTGTCGCTGTTCATTCTGATGTGTCTGGCGCTGTTTGGCATGATGGAAGTGCTGCGCAACAAGGTGGCGCAAAAGATGAGCGCTTGTTTCGAGCTGCGCCTGGCGCCTCGCTTGCTCCATCACGCCCTGCGGACGCGGGCCAGCAACAAGGGGGACTATGCCCTGTTGCTGCAGGATGTGGCCAACATTCGCCAGATGCTGGCCAGTCGTGCCTTCATTGGTCTGTTTGACCTGCCCTTCACACCTTTGTTCCTCTGCTTGCTGTTTCTGGTCCATCCGGTTCTGGGCGTGTTGGCGACCTTGGGGGCGGGGCTTCTGGTTCTGCTGGCGCTGGCCAATGAAATGCTGGCATCGGACAAGCAGGGCAAGGCCACCGACCAGCACAAACAGGGCACTGCCAAAAGCAACGAAATCCTGACCCATCTGGATGATGTCTGTGCCATGGGTATGGGAGAAGCCTTGCGAGGCCGCTGGCAGGACACCATGCTGCAGGCCGCGCATAGTGCAGACGATGTGGCGCAGGTCAATGGTGCCTTTTTTGGATTGGTCCGTTTTTTTCGACAGATGATACAGGTCGCCATGCTCGGCTTCGGGGCCTATCTGGTGCTGACGTCCCACCTGTCAGCCGGTCTTATTTTTGCCGCCAGCATCGTGTCGGGACGGGCCTTGATGCCAATTGAACAATTCATCGGCGCGTGGCGCGGTCTCGCCTCCTCCCGTGCGGCTCACCGACGGGTCCAAGCCCAACTGGATCGGATGGAAGACGCGGAACGCGACGCCGCACCACGCCTCGAATTGCCACAGATCGAAGGTCGGCTCTGGTGTCAGGGGGTGACGGTCATTCCCGAAGGAGAACAATTCGACAAAGCCATTCTGAAGAACATCAATCTCGAGATCGAACCGGGGCATGTGGTGGCCATCATCGGGGCCAGTGGGGCCGGGAAAACGGCCTTGTTGCGGGTGCTCGCCACTGTCAGTCGGCCCGATCTGGGACGCTACTTCATCGATGGCTTTGAAACCACCCAGTGGGATGCGGATCAACTGGGAGCCAATATTGGTTACTCGGCTCAGGAGAGCCATTTCTTCCGCGGCACCGTGGCCCAGAATATCGCCCGCTTCTCCCCTACCGCCGACGCCAGAGCGGTGATTGCGGCGGCCAACATGGCCGGAGCACACGACTTTATTGGCACTCTGCCACAAGGCTATAACACGCTTCTGGGGTCGGAGGAGATCCGTCTCTCCGGTGGGCAGAAACAGAGAATCGCACTGGCTCGGGCCTTCTTCGGTGACCCGCAAATCCTGCTGCTCGATGAGCCTGATTCCCATTTGGACTTTACCGGGGAACAGGCCCTGCGCAACGCCATCAAGGATGCCAAGACGCGAGGCAAGACCGTTATTTTCGCCACCCAGCGCAATCTGCTTGTCACCTCGGCCGACAAGGTTCTGGTGATGGAGGCGGGACGGATTGCCAATTTTGGTGAGCGGCAGGAGCTGTTGCCCATTCGGGCCCAGTCTGCGGACAAGCCACAACAACTCAATGCACCCGATGAACCGCTTGATCCGTCAGATGTTCCTGACATTTCGGATGCTTCAAATCCCAGCCCTTCAATGAAGCGGTCTTCATAGAAGGGCGGAAAAGGAATGAACATGTCCCGGGAGCCCATTGACGATAGAGTTGCCAATCTGATCTCTTTTGAGCGATCCAAGCGTCTCGGCGCCTTCTTGCTGGTGGCCTTTTTTGTCGGCTTCGGATCATGGGCCAGCCTTGCCCCCTTGCGTGGGGCGGTGATTGCCACAGGGCATGTGGTCAAGGAAGGCGACACCCAGACCATCACCCACGAAAGCGGCGGGGTTGTTTCGCGCATTCTGGTGCGCGAGGGGCAGACGGTAAAAAAGGGCGATCCGTTGATCCTGATTGATGATGTCGAACGCTTTGCCGAACTGGAACAGATCGAAACACAATTGACCTATCTGATCGTCCGCGAGGCCCGTCTGGTGGCAGAGCAGACTGACACGGATTTCCCACCGACAGATCATGACTTTGCTGAGAAAGCTCTGACGAATGACCAATTCCAAAGGTTCGTTTCGGATCAGAAAGAAGAATATTCAGTCCGTCAGAGACTTCGAGCCAAAGAAGAGGACATTGTTGCTCAGCAAAGGCAGGCTCTGCTGTCCGAATTGAAAGGGTTGAAGGCCGAAATCGAGGCACAGCAATCCTGGCGCTCGATCCTCAAGGAGCAGGTCGAGACCCGCACAAAGCTCTTGAAGAAAGGGGCGGTCAGCAAGCTGGCAGTTCAGGAGACAAAGAAGAGCTTTGCTGAGGTTGA
The DNA here is from genome assembly GCF_003324485.1 of Cohaesibacter intestini. NCBI lineage: Bacteria > Pseudomonadati > Pseudomonadota > Alphaproteobacteria > Hyphomicrobiales > Cohaesibacteraceae > Cohaesibacter > Cohaesibacter intestini. The sequence continues at coordinate 784,813 of NZ_QODK01000001.1, forward strand.
TGTCGCCTATCAGAAGATCAAGGGCCAAATCGATAGCCTGCCGCACAGGATCGCGGAACTGGATGCACGGTTGGCGCAGATTGGCCAGACTTTCGCCGAGCAGGTAGCCAAGGATCTGTCATCCATCCGGGCCGAAAAGCTCGTCCTGCAGAAAAAACTGGCCGCCGCCGAGAAGGCCTTTGCCCGGGTTGAACTGGTCGCCCCGAAGGCGGGCATCATCAACAAGCTGCATGTCAACACGGTGGGCAGTGCGGTCGCCGCCTTCCAGTCGATTGTCGAGATTGTGCCTGAAGGCGAGCGGCTGTTGGTGGAAGTGGAATTGAACCCGGCCGACATCGAGCAGGTTGCCGTCGGTCAGCCAGCCAAACTGGTGCTGAGCGCCTTTGACGCGTCCGAAGTGCAGCCGGTCGATGCACGGGTGGATTTTGTCTCCCCGGACCGACGGATCAATCAGCGCACGCAGGTCGCCTATTTCGTTGCGCGGATAGAGGTGATCATTGATGAGACCACGATGCTGCCCGATTTGTTTCCCGGCATGCCGGTGGAGGCCTATATGCAGACGGAAGAACGGACCTTTCTGCAGATCCTGCTCGACCCGCTGACCAAGAGCATCCGGCGCTCTTTCCGCAGTTAGTGGCCGGTGGAGCCGAACCCGCCTGCACCGCGATCGGTGTCGTCCAGCACATCCACCTGTTTGACCTTCATATGCAGAACCGGTGCGATCACCATCTGGGCGATGCGCATGCCGCGCTCGACGGTGAAATCCTCGTCGCCATGATTGATCATCAGAACCTTCACTTCACCACGATAATCGGAATCGATGGTGCCCGGGGTGTTGAGCAGGGTCACCCCATGCTTGTGGGCAAGGCCAGAGCGCGGGCGGATCTGGGCCTCAAAGCCTCGTTCGAGCGCCATGCAAAAACCGGTCGGCACCAAAGCGCGACCGCCATGGGCTTTGAGCAGCATCGGCGCATCCGCCGGATTGGCGGCTTGCAGATCAAGGCCTGCAGCTTCCTTGCTCTTGTAACTTGGCAGCTCCAGACCGTCGAAATGCGACAAGGTCTTGATCAAGAGACGCGGTTTGGCCATTGGATGTCCTTTCCCTGACTGGTCTTGGGGCTGATGCCACCGGTTCATCAGACTTGCGCCATGCCGTCCAGTGCTTGGGCAATGCGTTCGATCAGGCGTTTGGCAACGTCACCCTTCTCCATGTCCGGCCAGGCTTCGATGCCATCGACCCGGACGATCTTCACGCTGTTGCGATCGCCGCCCATGATACCGGTCTCAGGTGACACATCGTTGGCAATGATCCAGTCAACGCCCTTTTTCTTCAGCTTTGCCCCGGCATTGGTTTCGAGATTTTGTGTTTCGGCAGCGAAACCAACCACGAGGGTCGGGCGTTGGCTGGGATGGGTGCCAACGAAACGGGCAATGTCAGGATTTTCAGAAAAATGCAATTCCGGCAGGCTGCCATCGGGCTTTTTCTTGATTTTTTCGGTGCCCTGATTGGCGACTTTCCAGTCGGCGACGGCGGCGGCCATGATAGCAACGTCGCTAGGCAGATGGTCGCTCACTGCATCATGCATCTGCTGGGCAGTTTCGACTTTGATGCATGTGACGCCTGCGGGCGGATCGAGATTGACGGGACCGGAAACCAAGGTCACGTCGGCACCGGCGGCGCGGGCGGCTGCCGCCAAGGCATAGCCTTGCTTGCCCGACGAGCGGTTGGCGATATAGCGGACCGGATCAATCGGTTCATGGGTCGGGCCGGCGGTGATCAGCACATGTTTGCCAGAAAGCGGCTTATCGTGTTCGTCGAGCAAGGCATCAATTGCCTCGATGATGGCGTCCGGTTCGGCCAGACGGCCCGGACCTTCCTCGTTGCAGGCCATCATACCGACATCGGGGCCAACGAAATGGATGCCGTCGGCCTTCAGTTGGGCGAGATTGCGCTGGGTGGCCGGATGCAGCCACATGCGCACATTCATCGCCGGTGCGACCAACACGTCCTTGTCGGTCGCCAGCAAGGTCGTGCTGGCCAGATCATCGGCAATGCCATGGGCCATCTTGGCCATCAGATTGGCCGTGCAGGGTGCCACGACCACCAGATCGGCGTCGCGGGACAATTCAATATGGCCGATTTCCTGCTCACGCGTGAGGTCGAACAATTCGGTGATCGCCGCTTCACCGGTCAAGGCCGCAAGGGTCAGGGGCGAGACGAACTCGGTTGCATTGCGCGTCAGGATGACCTTGACGCTGGCGCCCTGCTTGATCAACAGGCGGGCAATGTCGGTTGCCTTGAAGGCGGCGACGCTGCTGGAAATGATCAACAGAATGCGTTTGTTGGCAAGCATGGCAAAAAGCCCCCGATGGTTAGACCCAAATGTGATCTGATGTGACCCGTCTGATGCGGGATTAGCTCCAAAGATGGATGGCAATGGCACTGAGCGCAAGAGCGATAACCCAGAGCGCAGCACGCCCTGAGCGGCTTTCACGGGCTTCGGCCCGACCGATGGCCGCCACGGTTTCGGCATCCAGACGCATACCATTTCGGCCCATCTGATCAAAGCTCTCCGAAAGGCTCTGGGCGCGGCGGGCCATTTCCGGCAGACCTGCGGACAGGGTGCCGAGCGTGGCGAGGCCGGAGGCCATTTCCTTGACCTTGGCGGTGGGGCCGAGATTGGCCTCCATCCATGTCTTGACCACCGGTTCCGATGTATTCCAGAGATTGAGGCCGCCATCCATCATCCGGGCAACCCCCTCGACGACGACCATGGTCTTTTGCAGCAGGATCAGCTCGGTGCGGGTTGCCATGCCGAACAATTCTGTGAATTCGAACAATTGGCTGAGCAGGCCGGCCATGGAAATTTCGGCAGACTCCCGCCCATGGATCGGCTCACCGATGGAGCGCAGGGCCTGGGCAAAGGTGTCGACATCCTGATGAGAAGGCACATAGCCCGCATCGAAATGAACCTGAGACACCCGGCGATAGTCGCGACTGATGAAGCCATAAAGGATTTCGGCCAGAAAGCGCTGCTCATTGGGGCCGATGCGGCCCATAATGCCGAAATCGACGGCCACCAGACGGCCTTGCGGGTCGAGAAACAGATTGCCCGGATGCATGTCCGCATGGAAAAAGCCTTGCCGCAGGGCATGGCGCAGGAAAGACTGAATGACCGTGGTGCCAAGCTTGGAGAGATCATGGCCGGAGGCTTTCAGCGCCTCCATGTCATTGAGCTTGATGCCGTCGATCCATTCCATGGTCATCACGGACTTGGTCGATTTGTCCCAATGGACGTCCGGCACACGGAAGTCCTCGTCGTTACGGCAATATTCGGCCATTTCGCTCATGGCGGCGGCTTCGAGGCGGAAATCCATTTCCAGCTCAATCGAGCGCGCCAACGTGTCGACAACGGCCACCGGTCGCAGGCGGCGCGAAGGCACATGGACGGCTTCGATCAACCGGGCGGCAAGGTAAAAACCAGCCAGATCGGCCTTGAAGCGCTCGGCAATGCGCGGGCGGAGCACCTTGATAGCGACGTCTTGCTTGATGCCTGCCTTGTCGACATAGCTGGCTTTATGGACCTGCGCGATGGAAGCGGCGGCAACGGGTTCGGAAAAGCTGTCAAAGAGATCTTCAACCGGCTTGCCCAAGGCCTCCTTGATGGCAACCTTGGCCTCTTGCATACCAAAGGCCGGGACACGGTCCTGCAGGCTGGACAGGGCTTCGGCAAGCTCCGGGCCGACCAGATCCGGTCGGGTGGCCAGAAACTGGCCCATCTTCACATAAGAAGGTCCGAGGCGATTGAGGGCGGCGCTCATCCGTTCGCCCTTGTTGCGAGTGGAAATCCCGCGCCGTTCGATCAGGCGCAAAGCCGACAGGCCAAGCCGTGGCACAAGAGGCAGCTCCGCAGGCGGCTCGATGATCGAGAAGACCCCTTCACGCGCCAGAATGTAGCCTGCCCGCATGAGGCGGATAAGAGAGGAAGACGCACCAATCATGATCTCTCTGCTTTCCCTTACAATTTCCAACCCGAATGCATGGTGGTGATGCCACCAGACATGGCCCGATAGGTCACCTGCTTGAAACCGGCCTCTTCTATCATCAGCTTGAATCGCGCCTTGTTGGGGAATTTGCGGATCGACTGGACGAAATATTCATAGCTCTCGCGATCACCGGTCACCATGTCACCGATGGCGGGAATGGCGTTGAAGGAAAACAGATCATAAGCCTTGTCGAGCACAGGCATGTCGACATCGGAAAATTCAAGGCACATGAAGCGACCGCCGCGCTTGAGCACCCGAAAGGCTTCACGCAGGGCCTTGTCGATGCGCGGCACATTGCGGATGCCATAAGCGATGGTATAGGCGTCGAAGCTATTGTCCTCAAATGGCAGCTCTTCGGCATTGCCTTCGACGAAATCGAGATAGTCGATCAGGCCATTTTCCTTGGCGCGATCCTTGCCGACCGCCAGCATGGACCCATTGATGTCGAACACCGTGGAATGGGCGGTTCTGCGAGAGCGTTCAATCACCCGGAAGGAAATGTCTCCCGTCCCACCGGCTACATCAAGCAGCTTGAACGGCTTGGTCGAGCGTTGGGGCGGATTGAGCCAGGCAACGAAAGCATCTTTCCAAAGGCGGTGCATGCCACCGCTCATCAGGTCATTCATCACGTCGTAACGCTCTGCAACCTGATGAAACACCTTGTTCACCTTGGGCTGTTTTTCCCCTTCCTTCACGGCTTCAAAGCCAAAGGAAGTGGCCATTTCGGATACGTCTTCGGTGCGCTGTTTGTTTTGTGCCGACATGTCTTCGTCCTGCCAGCCGCCCTCTCGGAGCGGCCCTGTTCCAACTTTGGCGCGACCTTAGCCCATCTTTTCGACAAATGCCATTGGCCGCCACCGCTTTTAGTATGCGGGTCTCTAACGCTTTCGTTTGGCGAGCGAGAGGCATGATCTTGACCGGTGAAATGATCCGGCCAGAACGCGCCTTGCCACGGGCGGATGCCATTGATACGGTGTCGCCCTTACAAATGGGGCAATAGCATCGTCAGAGGATGGGAAACAATCATGAATCTAATCATGGATATCGAGAGAGTTCGCGCAGACACACCCGGAACCCGCCATGGCATTCACTTGCTGGCCTGCGGCGCTGCGTTGATGCCCCAGCAAGTGGTCGACGCCATCGTCGCGCATACTGAACTTGAAGCCCGGATTGGCGGCTATGAAGCCTATCGGGCGCGAGCGGAAGAGCTGGACGCCACCTATGACAGCGTGGCGCGGCTTCTCAATGCCAAGCCACAGGAAATCGCTCTGGTGGAAAATGCCACGGTCGGCTGGTGCATGGCCTTTTATTCTCTGCCTTTGAAGGCTGGAGATCGGATTCTCACCTGTGAAGCGGAATATGCTGCCAATTACGTCGCTTTCCTGCAACGGGCCAAGCGCGACGGGATCATCATTGATGTGGTGCCGAGTGATGCCTCTGGCGGGCTGGATGTGGTGGCACTCGAAGAGATGATCACCGAGCAGACAGCTCTGATTGCCACGACATGGATTCCAACCAATGGCGGTCTGATCAATCCGGCAGAGAAGATCGGCGCGATAGCCAAGCAACACGACATTCCCTTCCTGCTTGATGCCTGTCAGGCGGTGGGGCAGATGCCGGTGGATGTCGAAGCGCTGCAATGCGACTTCCTGTCGGCCACGGCCCGCAAGTTCCTGCGCGGACCGCGTGGGTCTGGTTTTCTTTATGTGCGGGAAAAGTGGCTCGAGACGCTGGAGCCGGTGATGATCGACCATTTTGCCGCCCCGTGGGTCTCCCGCGATGCGTATGAACTGCGACCGGATGCGCGGCGCTTTGAAAACTGGGAAAACAATTATGCCCTGCGTGCCGGCCTGAAAGCAGCCTGCGACTATGCGCTAGAACTCGGCCTTGATGCGATCCAGCAGCGCTCTTTTGGCCTCGCCACCCTATTGCGCGAGCAGCTTTTGACCTTGCCGGGTGCTCAGATCCGCGATATCGGCGCCGAGCAATGTGCCATTGTCAGCTTCACCATTGAGGGGCTCGATCCGGCGGTAACGGTCAACAAATTGCGGGAAAATGGCATTGCCATCGGAACATCCACCCTGTCCAGCACACGCATTGATGGGGAACGCCGCCAGTTGCCGCTGATGTTGCGGGCCGCACCCCATTATTACAATACCGAAGAGGACATCTTCGCCCTGATCGCTGCCCTTAAGGCGGAAATGCAGGCGGACTTGTAGGGAGCTTTCATGCCTGAATTGCCTGAGGTTGAAACCGTGCGCCGGGGTCTGGCCCCGGTCATGGAAGGGGTGACCATTCGACAAGCCGATGTTCGGCGCAAAAATCTGCGCTTTGACTTTCCAGACCAACTGGCCGAGCGGTTGCAAGGGCGGCAGGTGATTTCCCTTGGCAGGCGGTCGAAATATCTGCTGGCCGATCTGGATGATGCGCAGGTTCTGGTGATGCATCTGGGCATGTCCGGCTCGTTCCGGGTGGTGGAGGCAGAAGACGCTCATTTGATCGGTAAGGAGAGCTTTCACCGGGCGCGTGGCAAGCTGCCACAGCATGATCATGTGGTGCTACACCTGACCTCTGGCGCGTCGGTGCTTTACAATGATCCACGGCGCTTCGGCTTTTTCGATCTGATCCCACGCGCGGTTCTGGCCGAGCATCCCTATTTTGCCAAATTGGGGGTCGAACCGGTGGGCAACATGCTGGATGCGGCCTATTTGGCGGCGCGGTTCTCTGGCAAGAAGACGCCGCTGAAAACTGCCCTGCTCGATCAGCATATCATTGCGGGCCTTGGCAATATCTATGTTTGCGAAGCGCTGTATCGCTCAGGGCTCGATCCGAAACGCGCGGCGGGCAGCCTTGTCACCAAGGCGGGCAAGGCATCCGCCAAGCTTCAATTGCTGACCGACGAGATCCGCGCCACCATCGCCGAAGCGATTGAGGCGGGGGGATCAACCTTGCGCGATCACACCCGCGCGGATGGATCGCTTGGCTATTTCCAGCATCGTTTCAAGGTCTATGACCGGGAGGGTGACCCGTGCCAGAATGAGGCTTGCTCGGGGACAATTGAACGCTTCACCCAAAGCGGGCGGTCAACCTTCTTTTGCCCCAAATGCCAGAAATGAAGCCCTTCTATTTTTAACTGGATGGTAACTTCTTGCTCAGATCATTTTTCCAGCCACCACCAAACTTCTTCGATATTCGAGCCTAGCTCAGATATGCATCGTGAGCGGCTAGATATTTGTTGAATCGAAATTCGACTTATTCTCATCAACTTGACGGGTGATACATTTCCGTGCTAGCACAACTAAAGGTAACCAAAATGCATATTATACCGTCAAAACAGCACCCCAAAGTACGTAGTATGAAAAATCGATCCAAAATCTGGAAATACTTAATGGTTGGCTCTGCCCTTGCAAAAGGTGCGGTTTTAGGCACAACCTTGGGTTTAGCTGCTTTGGGCGCTATGGATTTAGCGTTTGCCGCTATCGCTCATGATTGGATAAATGGTATCAAGGCAGACCTGTACTTTGACGAATTCGCACTCGGTGGTGGATTGCTTGGTATCGTTGGACAGATCGCAAGACAAATTTTCTTTGGTTAACCGAGTGCAAGAATTAGCTTTAATTTTTCCAAAAGACAGGTCTGAAGTAGCGGTTTTTTACTTTTTCTGGATGGCTGTTTTTGTCCTAATCAACACTTGTTGGGACGCATTCTCCAAACGGACACCCAGATTTCATGCCAAGAGACTAAAAGATAAAGTTGCCACAGCATACTCTGCGGCAACGCTATGCAGTTCTTCGCTAATTCTAATATCAGTAATCAATAAACCTGTTGCCGTTATCGTTGGCGACACTATGGTCCCACTGATATTGGCAGGAATGACGGGCGTTCTGCATGCGTTGAGTGATATCTGTCCATATGATCAGTCTGCTACATAGTGGCGTCACTCGAAACCCGACAACTAGACGTAAAAATTTCAGTCGGGTTCGCTCGCGTCGCTACCCCATTGTTGCAGCGAGTCTTCCAGCTCCCTGATCAGCCAGCAGCGGAATCGCTTGACCGCCTGATTGGTTTCGGCCTGTTTGCTGGTAACGAACCAGTAGCTCGACCCAACCTCGGACCGGAGGGCAAAGGGCGAGGCGACCAGTCCGCGCTCCAGGGCATCACAGGCCAGCGTTTCCCACGCCATGAAAATCCCCTGCCCGGTCATTGCCGCATCAAGGCAAAGGGAGCCGTCAGGATAAGTGGGGCCGGGTTTGAGCGCTGTATCCTTCACCCCCATATCGGACAGCCAGGCATCCCAGCCGATATAGTTTTCATTCTCACGGATCACAGGGAACGCCAGAAGGTCGGCGGGGCTTTTGACTTGCGCAGCAATTGCCGGAGAACAGACCGGAAAAACCCGTTTGTCCAGCAGCTTCGTCGCACCTTCGCCAGCTCCCATATCAGGGCCGACGCGAATGCCGACATCAGCTTCGGAATTGTCGAGATCCACCACATCATTGGCTGGCAGAATATGCAGGGAAATATCCGGATTCTGGTCGGTGAAATGCTTGATCCGCCAGATCAACCAGCGGCTGGCAAAAATCGTTGCGACGGTCACCGTCAGACTATTCTTCCGGGTTTGCTGCAAATCGGCGACAATGCCCGACAAGTCCCGAAAGGTTGCTGTCAGTCTGGACGCGACCGCGCGGCATGTGTTCGTTGGTTCGAGGCCGGTCGAGGAGCGGATGAACAGTGTTTGGCCCAAGGCGGCTTCTGCCTTTGCCAGTCTTTGGCTGAGCGCGCCGGGCGTGACGCCAAGCTCATCAGCCGCCCCGCGCAATGTGGCATGGCGGGCGAGCACCTCAATGGTCCTGAGCGTCGACAGCGAGAGCGAGTTTAGGTTTTGCATTTAGCAAATCTAAACGCCATGCCTCCAGAAGTCGATTCCCAAAAACCGCAAGTCTCGCCATAAGGAGGGCATGACACATGTATTTTCGACGTTCTTTGCCTGTTTTTGGATGCGATTGCTCCAGAGGGGGCGTTTATTTTACGATTGCAGACATCAGGAAATGGACTATGCAAGAGATCCAATGGCCCACCCTGATATCCTGCGGATGAGCGAACAACAAAAGGCAGATCTGCCCTTCACACCAGCGAAGAACGAGGCCGGCTGAGCCAATCGAATGGTGGTTGACGGCTGCCTGATTTGCAGGCAGCCGTCAAACGAGGCTCATTTTTTGTTCAGCTTGATGGCCGGTTCCTGCTGGGGTGGGGATTTGGGGTTCCACTCCACCCGGTATAGGTCAAACCTGCGGTCCTTCAGATTCTGAACCGTGCCAGAATTGCGGCTGACATTGAGTTGATCAATCACCAGATCCGAGAAAATGATGGTTTCGGTGTTGGTATCGGCCAGTGCCGCAATGCCATCGCGGGCAAAGGGAAAATCACATGGGGTGAAAATGCCGCTCTCGGCATAATGCACATCCATATTCTCCACGTCCGGCAGGTTGCCGACCATGCCGGAGGTGACCACATAGATCTGGTTCTCCACCGCTCTGGCCTGACAGCAATAACGCACACGCAGATAGCCCTGCCGCTCATCGGTGCAGAAAGGCACAAACAGGATTTTCATGCCCTGATCCGTCAGGTGGCGTGTCAGTTCGGGAAATTCGGAATCGTAACAGACCAGCACCCCGATCGGGCCGCAGTCTGTCTGGATCGCCTTGAGTTTGTCACCACCCTCAATATTCCACCAATAGCTCTCGTTTGGTGTCGGATGGATCTTCGACTGGGTATGGACCGCACCTGTGCGCAGAAAGACATAGGCCAAATTTTCCAGACTATCATCCTTCATCAAGGTGGGATGGCTGCCACCGATGATGTTGATATTGTAGGAAATCGCCAGATTCTGCATGAAGGTGACGAACTTCTCCGTATAGGTCGACAGTTTTTCGATCGATTCCTGCGGCGACAGGCGTTTGCGTTCAATGGACAGAAGCGGAATGGTCAGCATTTCGGGGAAGACGACAAAATCGGATCGATAGTCCGCTGCGACATCGACAAAATATTCAAGCTGGGCAGCAAAATCCTCAAAAGAGGACACTTTACGGGCCTGAAGCTGCACCGACGCCACACGGACCGAATCCCGCGACAGGCCGCGCATGGAATGCGGCTTGGGCTGATCCCGATCGATCTTGGGATTGTACCAGACCATATGGGTCGCATAGCCCAGAGATGGCTTGTCACACGGCAGATAGCCCTTGAGCAGGCCAATCACCTCGAAGCCATTGCGCATCTGGAAACCGATCACCGGATCCTTCTGCTTGCCGCTCAGGACCTGCTCGAGATAGTTCTCCGGCGACCCCCATCTTTTCACCCGCTTTTTCAGATTGGGCATACGGCCGCCAAAAACAATGCCCTTGAGCTCATATTCCTCACACAAATGCTTGCGGGCATCATAGAGACGCTGACCAATACGCAGTCCGCGGAAGCGCTCATCCACGATCACTTCCATGCCATAGAGATAATCACCGTCCGGATTGTGTCGGGAGGCAAAGCCATAGCCAGTGATGCCGTGCCATGTGTGGGGCTTGAGCGCGATGTCGCCGGAAATGATAAAGGTGGCGCAATGGCCAATGACCTCACCATTGTAGGTGGTGACAAACTGGCCTTCCGGGAAGGTTGAAATCTGGCCGCCGAGCATCTCTTCCTGTATGGCATCGTCCCCATACACTTTCACGCTCAGGCTGGTAATGGCGGCAATATCCTCATGGGTTGCCAGCCGGACGATCACGTCGATGTCCTTGGTTGTCATGTTTCACTCTCAAGTATCACCTGCAAATTGGGCAGGTATTTCCCTTTGACAATGCCCCAACCATCTGTCTTTGCAAGCGAAATAAGCAGTTTTCCGGGGAGATATGTGATCAATGCGCTGTCAAGTCATGCGGCAGTCCGTTTGCGAGACGCTGTCTGGCAAAATTTGAAACGCAAAAAAGGGAGCCAGAGGCTCCCTTTGATGATTTCGCTCAATCGACCCACTCAGTGGGTCAACAGGGTGCCCGCGCCACCTTCGGTGAACAGTTCGAGCAGCACCGCGTGCGGCACCTTGCCATCAAGGATAACAACCCCTTCGACGCCCTTGTTGAGGGCTTCGATGCAGGTTTCTACCTTGGGGATCATGCCGCCATTGATTGTCCCGTCGGCGATCAGGGCGTGGGCCTCTTTGATGGTCAGTTGCTTGATCAGCTTGCCGTCCTTGTCGAGCACGCCGGGCACATCCGTCAGGAACAACAGGCGCTTGGCATCAACCGCTCCGGCAATGGCACCGGCAAAGGTGTCGGCATTGATGTTGTAGGTATAGCCGTCGGCACCGGGGGCAACCGGCGCAATAACCGGAATGAGGGCATCACGGGCCACCATGTCGATCACGGACCGGTCAACCTTTTTCGGCTCGCCAACAAAACCGAGATCGACCACTTCCTCGATTGCACTGTTCGGGTCACGGATGGTGCGGGTGAGCTTTTCCGCCAACACCATATTGCCATCCTTGCCGCACAGGCCAACGGCCCGGCCGCCCTCGGCATTGATGTTGCTGACGATGGATTTGTTGATCGAGCCAGCCAGCACCATTTCGACAACTTCCACGGTGTGGGCATCGGTGACGCGCAGGCCGCCCTTGAATTCGGACTGAATGCCAAGACGTTCGAGCATGGTCTTGATCTGCGGCCCGCCGCCATGTACGACCACCGGTTTGACGCCAGATTGTTTCAGCAGCACGATATCTCGGGCAAAAGCACGGCCCAGTTCCGGGTCTCCCATGGCATGGCCGCCATACTTGACCACCACCGACTGACCATCATAGCGCTGCATGTAGGGAAGTGCTTGGGAAATGGTTTTGGCGCGGTTGGCGGCCTTGGTCAGAGCGTCGGGTTGAGCGGTGTCAGACATGGCAATGATCTCATGCTTTGGGATTACATTCTGACAAAGCTCTATAGACCTTCCGGCACTCGGAGGCAACTATGCTGTAAACAGGCATGCTTAAAGAATAAAATTTTCCAAAGCCAATTGGCCCCGGCTGCTTAATCGCCCTCGGCCAAGAGCTGCATTTCCGCCCGCAGGCGCTTGATGCCGATCTTCTTGTCTGATGACGTGAGCAGGATTTCCGGGTGGGCAGCAGGGCGTTTTTTCAGGCCCAGACGCACCTTGTCGATCACCTTGTTCAGGTCGGAGAGCTTGGTCTTGTCGACCTTGGTCAACACCACCTGATAGTTGACCGCCGCCTTGTCGAGCGTCGTCATCACCTCGGTATCATTGGGCTTGAGCCCGTGGCGGCTGTCGATCAGGACATAGACACGGCGCAGATTGGGGCGACCACGCAGATAATCGAGGATCAGCTCGTTCCAGGCGGCGACTTCTTTCTTGGACGCCTTGGCATAGCCATAGCCGGGCATGTCGCAAATAACCAAGGTAGGCTCTTTTTCCGGGCGGAAGAAGTTGAGTTCCTTGGTCCGGCCCGGTGTGTTGGAGGTCCGGGCCAGTGCCTTGCGGCCCGTGATGGCATTCAACAACGAGGATTTGCCAACATTTGAGCGCCCAGCGAACGCAATTTCGACGCCTTCGATGGGTGGCAGCTGGTGGAAGAATTTGGTGCCCCACATGAAATCCCATGCCTGAGCAAACAGCAATCGGCCACGCTCTGCAATCTCTTCCTCGACCTCATCATCGCCGACAAGCGCCGCAAGGGAGGCGTCCTGATTGTCTTCGGGCATAGGGGCGGTCTGGTCGTGGTCGGTCATGATCGGCTTCCGGTTGAGGGTGAATACACCAAGGCAGGCCATCGTTAGCTTGCCTTGGGGAAAGACTCAAGGGAAATCGCGGCAAAAGCGCTTCACTGATCGCCAGATTGCGCGTCCGGAGGACCACCGAATTCATCGGACCGCAGCGGGCGGGCGGCCTGTTCCAATGCATCGATGTCCCCACCCTGAATGCGTGTACGATAGCGGGTGATCATCGCCACCGGCCAATTCCACCAACCGATCGCCAGCAGACGTTCAATCTCCTCGGGCGCGAAACGGCTTTTGACCAGTTTGGCTGGATTGCCCGCAACGATGCCATAGGTCGGGACATCACGGCTGACCACTGCATTGGAGGCAATGATCGCGCCGGAACCGATCGTCACGCCGGGCAGGATCGTGGCCTTGCGGCCAATCCAGACATCATCGCCAACCACGGTGTCTCCCCGGGATTGCGCCTTGAAAATCTCGATGTCGAAATCCGCGTCCCAACCATTGCCCATCACACCGAAGGGGTAGGTGGAGATGCCGGTCATGTCGTGGTTGGCCCCGTTCATGATGAAGGTCGCCCCGGTAGCGATGGCGCAGAACTTGCCAATGATCAACCGGTCGCCAAGGAAATCATGGTGATGCAGCACATTTCGCTGCTCGAATTTTTCCGGCCCGTCAGGATCGTCATAATAGGTAAAGTCGCCAACCGAAATGTGCGGGTTGGTGATGAGCGGTTTCAAAAAGGCGAAGCGTTTGAATTCGGCCTTCGGATAGGGATAGTTCGGGTCGGGATGCGTGCGTGTCTGATCTTGCATGGATGTCTCTCTGTTTCGTCTGGAAAGGGATCAACGAAAGACAGCAGCCGAGCCATCGTGCGCGAATATGAAGGCCACCCCGTCAAAGAAGGCGGAACGGATGCGCGGGCGAAAAGGCATAAAGGGCTGCTGTGGTCAGAGAATCACGACACGGGTCCTCGGTAGGCTGGATGCAATAGGGTCGATGGGAACAGCATATCAAACTGGGTGGACAGTGCAACAGCAGCCAAACACCCGCGCTTCCTTCCGTCATACTTAGTGGCATCAACGCAACAAAAAAGGCGACCCGATTGGGTCGCCTTTTTTGTCGTTTTTGTGTCAGGCCCTAACTCTCGGCTTTTTTGCGCGAGAAGGTGTCCTTGATATTCTTGAAGATCTCAACCTTGGCACCATGACGACGCATGATGGCTGCCTGCTGGAGGATCGACAGGGAGTTGTTCCATGCCCAGTAGATCACCAGACCAGCCGGGAAGGTGGCCAGCATGAAGGTGAAGATCACTGGCATCCAGTTGAAGATCATCTGCTGGGTTGGATCCGGCGGGGATGGGTTCAGCTTCATCTGGACGAACATGGTGATACCCATGATCAGCGGCCAAATGCCCAGAACGAGGAAGCTTGGCGCATCCCACGGTATCAGACCAAACAAGGTGAAGATGTTGGTCGGATCCGGCGCGGACAAATCCTTGATCCAGCCAAAGAAAGGCGCATGACGCATTTCGATGGTGATATAGAGGACCTTATAGAGGGAGAAGAAGACCGGAATCTGAATCAGGATCGGCAGACAACCGGCAAGCGGGTTGACCTTTTCTTCCTGATAGAGCTTCATCACAGCCTGCTGCTGGCCCTGCTTGTCGTCGCCAAACTGCTTCTTGATTTCTTCCATTTTCGGCTGCAACAGCTTCATCTTCGACATGGAAGCATAAGACTTGTTGGCGAGCGGGAAGAAGATCAACTTGACCAGAACAGTGATCAGCAGGATCGCGATACCGAAGTTGCCAACCAGACCATAGAGTTTGTCGATCGCCCAGAACATCGGTTTGGTGATGAAGTAGAACCAGCCCCAGTCGATCATCAGATCGAAATTCAGCGCTTCGGTCTTTTCCTGCACCGCTTCAAGAGTGCTGACTTCCTTGGCACCGGCAAACAGAGCCGAGGTATAGGAAAGCTCACCCCCGGCCGGGACACTGACCTGATCACCCAGATAATCGGACTGGAAGGCCGGTTTGCCCGCGATCTCATTGTAGCGGAAGGCTGGCTGGAAAGCATTCTTCTGGCTTGGGATCAGCGCGGTCGCCCAATATTTGTCGGTGATACCGACCCAGCCACCAACGGATTTCACCGGTTGAACCAAACGGTCTTCCGTGATGTCCTTATAGTCGACTTCCTGCAGACCTTCTTCGCCGGCAACGCCGATCAGGCCTTCATGCAGAATATAAAGCCCCGCAGTTGCTGGCTGACCATGACGGGACACAAGACCGTAAGGATAAAGGGCAACGGCAGCGTCGGTGTTATTCTTGACGGTCTGCTCGACCGAAAAGAGATAGTCATTGTCAACGCTAATGGTGCGCGTGAAGGTCAAGCCTGCGCCATTGTCCCAAGTGAGAACCAGTGGGGTCTCGGGGGTCAGTGTCGCGCCGTCTTCTGCGGTCCATTCGGTCTTGCTGTTTGGCAAGCTGGCTTTGCTGCCACCATCCACCCAACCGAACTCGGCATAATAAGGCTTCGTGCTACCCGATGGAGACAACAGCGTGATGGTCGCGCTGTTTTTATCAAGGGTCTCACGATATTTGCTCAGATGCAGATCGTCGATGCGTGCGCCGGTGAGATTGATGGAACCGGTCAGATTTTCGGTCTTGATATCAACCCGCTTGGACGGCTGCATGTCCGTTTCGCTGACCTGCGGCACGGTGCCCGGAACGGCCACATTGCCTGCAGAGACGCTTGGCACCGTGCCCGGCTGGGCTTCGGTTGGTGCAGCTGTCTGGCTCTGTTCGGCAGTCTGCTTCTGCGCTGCCAATCGTTCTTGCCGTTCCTGTTCTGCCTGCATCTGTGGTCCGGCGACAAAATATTGCCAGCCGAACAAGACGACAAACGAAAGAGCAATGGCAAGGAAGAAATTGCGATTATTTTCCATCGACTTTCTTCATCCCGTTTTCTCAAACTCCCGGTCGAACCCAATGTCGCCGTGAGCCTCTCGATCTCTCAGATGATCAATCCCGCCGCCATGTCCTAAGTCAATTTCCTAGGTTAATTGACCCAGTCAGTGACCCGGCCAATCGGTCGGCGGTCTGATCTCTTGCGAACCGGAGCGCCTTCAAGGTGCTCGCCGCTTCGCTCTCATGGTGATGCACTTGGCTTCTGACCTTTGCCAGTTCAAGTGCGCGGATGGTTCCATGCTGCCAAAAACAACCGTTTGAGGCGTCGCTCACAAAAGCCATCCGTCGAATTGGCCCTGTTTTGCGGCAATGGATGCACAAAATCAATGGCTCTTTTGTGCGGATTGCTCTTTGGGACCTGCCCCGGGGTCCGGTCTTGTCGGTTTGTTGGACTTTTGTCCCCGATCTGACCCGCCTTTCGGGCGCCGCTTTCGTTGTGGCTCGGTCTTGCCGCGCGCCAGATCGCGTGTGCATCCCTTGAAGTCGGCGATCATCCCCTCAAAGGGAAGATGCAGGCCACCCAGCTTGCCGATCAGAACATAGTCCCACCCATTGCTCAGATGATCAGGGCCATGCAACCGGGCCAATTCCCGCAATCGGCGCTTCACCCGGTTGCGCACAACCGCATTGCCAACTTTCTTGGTGACGGTGAAGCCGACTCGCGCCGGTTTGTCATCTTCAGGCAATCGGCGAACCGCTTGAAGCACAAAACCGCGACGCGAGAGACGAACTCCCTTGGCCGCGGTTAAAAATTCACTGCGCTTTTTCAATCGAAGCATGTCTGCCACCTGGAAGCGCTGTGTGCCGGGGTTTGACTTCCGATTTTCATTTTCCAGAGCCCAGACACACAAAACCGCCAGATCGAAGCCGGTAAGCTCAATGCTGGCGGTTGTTGCTGTTTGCCTTAGGCAGAAAGACGCTTGCGTCCCTTTGCACGGCGGCGAGCCAGAACCTGGCGGCCATTTTTCGTTGCCATGCGTGCCCGGAAGCCGTGACGGCGCTTACGCACCAGACGGCTCGGCTGAAAAGTCCGTTTCATGGGCTCATACCGCTTTCGCGGCCCCTATTCTTGATTTTTTCAAATCCCATCAGGGCGGGTAAAAAAGAGCGCCTCGAACGAGACGCTTTCCGCGAACCTGATACACTTGCGTCGGCTTATACGGAGATGCGCGTCGCGAGTCAATCATGATTGGCGAGAAAAAGCCAACTTTTGCGTTTCTTTACCCGTAACTCGCATCCAAGCGAAGCTTCATGCGTCCGTGGCAGCCCTTTGAGTTCATAACAGGGCCGTGAGGCGGGCTTGAAGGCAGATCAAATGACGGTGAGAGCCGTCACAAGTCCTGAATTTCCTTCTATATAAGATTGGAAAGGCGGATCGCAGACGGGCCTGATCCAGCCACACGACACTATCGACACCTGTTTCACAGATTAACCCGAAGAGAATCATGTCCCAACACACAAACACAAGCCAGCCCCAAACAACAGCCAAACAGCTGCAGCCACAGGCCGTGACACTGAAACTGGCTTTCAGTCTGTTGGCTGCTGCGGGCATGATTGTCGCCCTCTCCCATGGTCCCGCCCATGCGTCAGCGCTGTCCAGGCATTTTCAGCCACAGGGCAATGGAAGCGTGGATCATTCGGGCTTCAGCACCTTGTTGGCACGCTATGTGGTCAAGACCGGGGATGGTTCAACACGGGTGAATTACCGTGGCTTGCAAGCGGCTCGGCCGCAATTGCAGGCCTATCTGGCGCAAATGCAGAAGGTTTCCGTACCAACCCTGTCAAACAACGCGGCCAAGGCTTACTGGATCAACCTCTATAATGCCAAGACACTGGATGTGATCCTCGAGCATTATCCTGTCCAGTCGATCCGCGACATCAAACTTGGCGGCCTGTTTGCGTCCGGCCCGTGGAAAAAGGAGCTGGTAACGGTCGGCGGCAAGGCCTTGTCGCTGGATGATATCGAGCATGAAATTGCCCGCGCGACATGGAAAGATCCACGGCTCCATTACGGGTTCAATTGTGCCTCCATCGGCTGCCCGGATTTGCGTCAGGAGGCCTATCGCGGCAAGGCCATCGACAAACAGCTGGATCAGGCGGCCCGCGCCTTTGTCAATCATCCGCGCGGCATCAAGGCTGGCGGGAACGGAGTGACCGTCTCCAGCCTTTACAAATGGTACAAGTCGGACTTTGGCTCTGCCAATCAAATGCGGGCCCACTGGCTCAAATATGCCAATCCATCCCTGCAAACACGACTTCAGAAGAATAGTAAAATCAATGACTATCAGTATGACTGGTCGTTGAATGAGGCACGATAACCATGGCAGAACAGATGACACACAGCGCACAGAATAACAGCAGTGGCTCCGGCCTTGCTGGCAAGCTGAAAAAATGGGGTCCGCTGATTGCCATTGGCGGGTTGATGGCCTTTGGCTTCTCCCAGGGCTGGCATCACTATCTCAGCCTTGATTCGCTGGTCCGACATCGCGAATGGCTGGCAAGTCAGGTCAGCGCGCATTATGGACTGATGCTGGGCGGCTATATGCTGGCCTATATTCTCGCCGTGGCCTTGTCCTTTCCCGGCGCCTCCTTCCTGACCATTGCCGGGGGCTTGCTGTTTGGCTGGGCCGTTGGCGGGGCAGCGACGGTGTTGGCGGCGACGTTGGGCGCATCGGTGATCTTTCTGGCCACACGTTCGGCCTTCGGCGCATCGCTGCGGGCACGGGCTGGCGGCTTTGTTGACCGGTTCAGCGAAGGATTTCGAGACAATGCCTTCAGTTACCTGTTGTTCCTGCGTCTCGTACCGGTTTTTCCCTTCTGGTTGATCAATGTGGTGCCGGCGCTTTTCAATGTGCGGCTCGGCGTCTATTTCCTTGCCACGCTTGTCGGCATCTTGCCGGGCACCTTTGCCTATGCCTTCATTGGGGCGGGGCTCGACAGCATCATCGCGGCTCAAAAGGCGGCCAATCCAGCCTGTGCCACCGACCCCAATTGCAGTGTGACGCTGGACACCTCAGCCCTCATCACGCCGGAGTTGATTGCCGCCTTTGTGGCGCTGGGTGTCGTATCGCTGATCCCACCCGCCCTCAAGGCGGTCAAAAAATGGCGCGGTAGCAAAGAAAGCTCTTGAAAGACCGGGCGTTGAACACGCAAAACTAATAAGCATGGCGAGCGAGTGATTGCGCCCGAAAGGAAGACTCATGACTGAACAGATCAAAGCCGACATTTGCGTCATCGGAGCAGGCTCGGGCGGATTGACCGTGGCGGCCGCAGCCGCTGCTTTCGGGGAAAAGGTCGTCTTGTTGGAAAAGGGCAAGATGGGGGGCGATTGCCTGAATTATGGCTGCGTGCCGTCCAAAGCCATGATCGCCGCAGGCAAGCAGGCCCATGGGATGCGCAATGCCCATCCGTTCGGTATCAGTTCGGTCGAACCGCGCGTCGACTATCAGGCGGTGCATGATCACATCCATTCCGTCATCGCGGCGATTGAGCCCAATGATTCGGTCGAGCGGTTCGAAGGGCTGGGTGTGCAAGTCATCCAGCAGGCCGGGCAGTTCAAGGATGCCAAAACGGTTGTCACCGCCGATGGTGAAACCGAGATCACTGCGCGCGCCTTTGTCATCGCCACGGGGTCGTCGGCCGCAAAACTGCCGATCCCCGGTCTGGACGCGGTCAACTATCTGACCAATGAGACGATTTTTACCCTCACCGAAAGACCGGAAAAGCTTGTCATCATTGGCGGCGGGCCGATCGGTATGGAGCTGGCACAGGCTCAGCGTCGACTCGGCGCCGAGGTGACCGTGCTCGAAGCGTTCAATGTGCTGGCCAAGGACGACCCGGAGCTGACCGCAGTGGTGATCGACCAGATCCGCAAGGATGGGGTGGAACTGCGCGAGGGCGTCAAGATTGCCCGCATCGAGCCAGCAGCGGACCCCGAAACCCATCCTCATGGGGCGCGCATCATTCTCACCACAGGAGAGGACGAAGCGGGCGAGGAAGAGGTGGTGGAAGCCACCCATTTGCTGGTTGCTGCCGGGCGCAGCCCCAATGTCGAAGGGTTGGCGCTGGAGAATGCCGAGATCGCCTATGATGCAAAAGGCATCAAGGTCAAACCGACGCTGAAAACAACCAACCGACGGGTCTATGCCATTGGCGATGTGACCGGTGGGCTGCAATTCACCCATGTTGCGGGCTATCATGCGGGTCTTGTCATTCGCTCGGTCCTGTTCAAGATGGGGGCCAAGGAAGATCGCTCGATCATTCCGTGGGTCACCTATACCGACCCGGAAATGGGGCATGTGGGGCTGAATGAAGATCAGGCCCGCGAAAAGCATCGTGGCTTTCAGGTGCTGCGCTGGCCCTATGGCGAGAATGACCGGGCGCAGGCAGAGCGCAAGACAAGCGGCCTGATCAAGGTGATTGTCGACAAGAAGGGCGTTGTGCTCGGGGCGTCCGTGGTGGGTGCCAATGCGGGCGAGATCATCAATATGTGGTCGCTGATCGTCAGCCAGAAAATGAATATCAAGGCCATCACCGGCTACATATCCCCCTACCCGACTTTCTCGGAGATTGGACGACGGGCGGCAATCACCTATTATGGCGATCTGCCGAAGAAATCCTCGATTCGGCGTGTCATTTCCTTCTTCAAATCCTTTGGATAGAAGGCGCCATCGACCAGCATTGCCGAACCCAAGATAGTGGTCATGGAGTCTTTTATCGCTGCCTATTGCACCGGATAAACTGACCCCATGGCTGAACTTTTCTCCTTCGACAATCTCTTTACCCTCCTGATGCTGACCCTGCTGCAAGCGGTGCTCGGCTTTGACAACCTGCTCTATATTTCCATCGAATCAAAACGGGTCGCGCCAGAGAAACAGGCGATGGTCCGAAAGGTCGGCATCGGGTTGGCCATCGGACTGCGGCTGTTGCTGCTATTTGCCATCATGTCGGCCATTTCCTACTTCCAGACACCGTTTGTCGCCTTCCATTGGGACGGTATTCTGGAGGGGGACGTCAATGTCCATGCATTGATCGTGCTGATCGGGGGCGTCTTTATCATCTATACCGCCTTCAAGGAAATCATGCATATGCTGAGCCTTGATGATCTGGAAAGCCATGGTTCGGAAGCCAAGCGATCCGCAGCCACGGCGATTGCCTGGATCGTGGTGATGAACCTGGTTTTCTCCTTCGATTCCATTCTGTCGGCCATGGCGCTGACCAATGTTTTTCTGGTGATGGCGGCTGCCATCGTCGTCTCCGGGCTGGGCATGATCTATCTGGCGGATACGGTGTCGGACTTTCTGCAAAAGAACCGCATGTATGAGGTGCTTGGCCTGTTTGTTCTGTTCATTGTCGGCATCATGCTGTTGTCCGAAGGCGGGCATCTGGCGCATCTCTCCTTCTTTGGCTATCACATCGAGCCGATGGCCAAGAGCACCTTCTACTTCGTTCTGGCGGTGTTGGTGGTTGTCGATATCGTCCAAGGGCGTTATCAAAGGAAGCTGATTGCCAAGCGCGAGCTGGAACTGAAACGCGGCCAGATGAAGCATCCCGCCTGAAGGCCGTATCCCGAGAGCCATCGGGAAAAGCCGCCCGAAGAAAGCAGAAAGACCATGTCTGATCGCATCATCATCAAGGAAGGCTTGAGCCTTGATCCGGACGAGTTGGAGGAACGCTTCATCCGCGCCTCCGGTCCCGGCGGTCAGAATGTCAACAAGGTCTCGACGGCGGTGGAGTTGCGGTTCGACGTGCGCAATTCCCCCTCCCTGCCCGGTTATGTCAAAGCCAATCTGCGCCAGCAGGCTTCGCACTTGATGACACAGGACGGGGTTCTGGTGATGCAAGTGCAAAGCCATCGCACGCAGGCGCGCAACCGCGAAGAGGCGCTCGAGCGATTGGTGGCCCTGATCGACAAGGCAACCTACCGCCCAAAACGGCGCATTGCCACCAAGCCGACCCGGGCCAGCAAAAAGCGCCGGGTGGATAGCAAAACCAAGCGCGGTGCCCTGAAGAAAATGCGCTCGTCAAAAAGCTTCGACTGACCCTGCAGCCTTCACCCCACCAACGAGGTTTCTGCCGTCATGCGATAGCTCAGTGCTTCGGCTATGTCGGTTTTGCCGGGTTGGGTGCGCCCTGCGAGATCGGCCAGGGTTCGGGCAAGCTTCAATATGCGGTGATAGCCACGCGCCGACAGGGCCATGCTTTCGGCTGCATGGGCCAGCAGCCTGCGGGCTTCGCCCTTGACGTCACAGACCTGTTCAATGGCACTTGCCGGGCATTGAGCATTGGTCATGGTGGCAGAAAGACCAAGCGCCACAAAGCGCTGGCTTTGCAACAGCCGCGCATTGGCGACCCGCTCGGCCACCTGTTTTGAGCCTTCTTTCGACGGCGGCAACATCAGATCACTGGCGGAGACGGCAGGCACTTCGATGCGCAGATCGATGCGATCAAGCAAGGGACCGGAAATCCGGGCCTGATAATCGGCGGCACAACGATTGCCCCTTTTGCAGACATAGCCCGGCTCACCTGCATGGCCGCAACGACAGGGATTCATCGCCGCGATCAGTTGAAAGCGGGCTGGATAGGTCACCCGGTGGTTGGCGCGGGATATAACCGCCTCGCCGCTTTCGATCGGCTGGCGCAAACTGTCGAGCACTTGGGGCGAGAATTCCGGCAGTTCATCGAGAAACAATACCCCATTGTGCGACAAGGCCACCTCGCCCGGCTTGGCCTTCATACCGCCACCGACCATTGCCGCCATCGAGGCGGAATGATGGGGCGCCCGGAAGGGACGGGCGGGCGACAAGCGTCCCTGAGGCAACAGGCCGGCAATGGACTGGATCATTGATACATCGAGCAGTTCCGCCGGAGACAAGGGCGGCAGGACGGTCGGCAGGCGTGAGGCCAGCATGCTCTTGCCCGAGCCCGGCGGGCCGACCATCAGCATATTGTGGCCGCCCGCGGCAGCGACTTCGAGCGCCCGCTTGGCCAGTTCCTGGCCCTTGATATCCTTGAGATCCATCACCGCAACATCATTTTGGCGAATGCCTGCCCGGGGACGCGCCAAAAGCTGGCTGCCCTTGAAATGGTTCGCTAGCGAAATGAGACTGTCAGGCGCGAGTATATCCATGTCCGCATCGGCCCATGCGGCTTCCGGACCGCAGTCTTTGGGGCAAATCAGGCCACGGTCATCGGCATTGGCCGCCATGGCTGCCGGCAGAACCCCGATCACAGCCGCGAGCCGCCCATCAAGCGCCAGTTCCCCCAATACCGTGTAGGTATCAAGGCAATCGGCCGGAATGGCTCCGATTGCCGCCATCAGGCCCAGAGCGATGGGCAAGTCAAAATGACTGCCTTCCTTAGGCAGGTCGGCAGGGGCAAGATTGATGGTGATGCGTTTGGGTGGCAGGGAAAGGCCCGAAGCGGTCAATGCAGCACGCACCCGTTCGCGGCTTTCCGCCACTGCCTTGTCCGGCAGCCCCACAATGGTAAAGGCAGGCAGGCCAGAGGCAACATGAACCTGCACATCCACGGGCCGGGCAGCGATGCCCTGAAAAGAGACCGTCTGAACATGAGCCACCATGGCTGCCTCGAAAACCTGAAATAGATGAAGAAAGAAATGCAACTTCTTGCAATCATAGAGGGAGCATTTGTCAGGATCAAGAACAAATATCGAACAATCGGCGACCTGTCCCCTTGGCCGTATGGGAAAAATCGGTGTATTAGGAAAGGTCAGGAACGAGAGCAAACCGGAAGGGAGCGGCAGGGTGATGCAGGATGCAAGAATAGGGAAAGCACCCATGCTCTATTGTCATCACGACAGTCCGATTGGACCGCTGACCTTTCATGGCATCGGTGACAGGCTTCATGGGTTGCATTTTGCCAAACAGGGCCAACCGATCAAGCCTGACCCGGATTGGGTGCAAGAGGACCGTGCCTTTGGCGAGGCCCGGCGGCAGGTGGATGCCTATTTTGCCGGAGATCTGACCCATTTCAGTCTCGATTATCATCTGGACGGCTCGCCCTTTCAGCTTGAGGTCTGGCATGCGCTTGAGGCCATTCCCTTTGGAGAATTGCGCTCCTATGGGGACATTGCCCGTGCGGTGGGGCAACCGGGTGGTGCGCAGGCGGTGGGGATGGCCAACAATGCCAATCCAATCCCGATCATCGTGCCCTGTCATCGGGTGATTGGCGTGGACGGCGCTCTGGTGGGCTTTGGCGGTGGATTGCAGACCAAAATCTGGCTTCTGGAGCATGAAAAGATCAATCCCAGTCAGGTCCATAGCCCCAACCAGATGGGGTTTGATTTTTAATCCCCCCACACAGAACACATGAAAAAACCGTCGCGCAGAGGCTGCACGACGGTTTGGTTGTCTGGATGCAGTCGGCCCTATTGCTCCAGCAGATGCTCATAGCGCTGATCGGTCAGGGTCTTGAGGAAAGCGACGAGGGCCTTGATGCGGTCCTCTTCAAGGGCCGGGCCTTCGGTCAACTTCTTTGTATCAACGGTTTCAGACACTTCCGGGTCACCCCAAGGCTTGCCGGTTTCAGGGTTGATCCGGGACGCAGCCGCCTTGGAATTGTAGCGATTGTAGAAGCGGACGACGGTTTCAAGATCCTCGAAAATACCATTATGCATATAGGGACCGGTCACTGCCACATTGCGCAGGGTGGTGGTTTTGTATTTGCCATCCTCGGCCTTTTTGTCGACCTTGGCGTTGCTTGCCAGACCATGATCGATGCTGCCGACACCCACCCCGTTGGCGGCCCGAAGCGCTTTGTTTTCCGGCACACCAATGTTGAAATATTGGTGGTTGGTGAAGAGCTCCTTCTCGACACCGGGGCGCTTATGCAGCTGGTGGCAGAGATTGCAGTTGGTGAATTGCTGGGAGAAGAACAGGGTCCGGCCCAGTTCCTCCTCACGAGTGAAGTCCGCTTCGCCGCGCAGATAGCGATCATATTTCGAATCAAACGGGCTGAAATAGTCGGTCCGTTCAAAGGCGGCAATCGCCTCGGTCATGGCACGATAGGCTTTGTCACTGTCAGCAAAGATATCCTCGCCATAGAGCAGCTTGAAGCCGCTGACATATTCATCATTCTCCAACAGGCGCTCGACAACAGCCTGTTTGCTTTCCATGCCCATTTCCAGCGGATTGAGCGGCGGGCCACCTGCCTGACCTTCAAGATCCGGCTCGCGGCCATCAAGAAACTGGCCACCGACCCAGTGGCCGTCTTTGTTCTTGTGGAATTTCGGTGTCAGTGCCGCATAGGACGCCGTCGGGGCATTGCGGTCGCCGATGGATTGGCCGTCATCGCCAAGGGAGGTGGCGCGGCCGATGGCCCCATCAAGCCCATTGCTGCGCGGATCGGCGAAGCCCGCTTCTGGCGCATGGCAGGTGAAACAGGACATGGTCCGGTTGTTTGACAGATTTTCATCGAAAAACAGCGCCGCACCCAAGCCTTCCAGCGTGGCCTTGTCGGAGGGCAGGGTTGGCAGCTCTTCAGCCTTTGCGTTGACAAGCCCGAAGGCCAGAGCCAGTGAGACCGCCGCGACGCCTTTGGTCAGCGCCTTTGCACTATGGGACATTCTATCCTCACAAGTCACAGCTCGAGCGTTGATCGCATCCCCCAAAAAGTCGTGACCCTGCTTTCTGGTCCAAAGCAGGGTCCTTCCCCAGTCGAAAATGCACGCTCGAAAGTCGTTACGGTCCTCTAAACGGATAAAAGCAACTTATCCGACTCTTGGCCTTGAGAAATGTCAACCTATTCGGCTTCAGCCCGTTTGGCTTCGATATTGTCCCAGATGATGGCAGCAATATCGATGCCGTCAAGGCGCTGGATGACTCGGATGCCCGTCGGGGAGGTGACATTGATTTCGGTGAGGTAATTGCCGATCACATCGATGCCAACAAAGATGAAACCACGCTCTTTCAGCGCCGGGCCGATGCGGGCGCAAATTTCCTTTTCGCGCTCGGTCAATTTGGTCTGCTGGGCCTGCCCGCCCTGCACCATGTTGGAGCGCAGATCGTCTGCGGCGGGGATTCGGTTGATTGCCCCGACCGGCTCACCATCGACCAGAATGATCCTTTTGTCGCCAGCCTTCACATCCGGCAGATATTGCTGGGCCACCCATGGTTCAACGAAAATCTCACCGAACAGACCCATCAGAGAGCCAAAATTCTGGTCATCCTTTCGCAACCGAAACACGGCTGCACCGCCATTGCCATAGAGTGGCTTCATGACGATATCGCCATATTTTTCCTTGAAGGCCCGTAGCTCTTTCTCGGAGCGGGTGATCAGGGTGGGCGGCATCAGGTCGGGAAATTCCGTGACGAAGATCTTTTCCGGTGCGTTGCGCACCTGAGCTGGATCATTGACCACCAAAGTCTTGGGGTGAATCCGCTCCAGCATATGGGTGGCAGAAATGTAGGCCATGTCAAATGGTGGATCCTGACGCATGTGAATGACGTCGAAATCCGCCAGATTGGTCCGCACCGCTTCACCCAGCGTGTAGTGATTGCCCGGCTCATCGCGGACTTCCACCGGTTCGACCTGTGCATAGACCACGCCATCTTCCATCGCCATGGTGTCAACGGTGTAGTGGAACAGCTGATGGCCACGATTTTGCGCTTCGAGCATCAGGGCAAAGGTCGAATCCCCTGCAATGTTGATGCTTTCGATGTGATCCATCTGGATGGCGACTTTGAGGGGGCGGGATTGTGCCATGATTGGGCTCCGGCTGGATGAGGGGCGGGTGGGGAATACCCCGGACAGGGACTATATGTCGGCTTTGGTGCGCAATTTCAAGGCCACAGAGCGGGCCTGCGGGCTGGTGAGGTTAAAAGGCATCAAAGGCTGCTTCCAGATGTTGCCAGTCGGGCTTGGCGCCAGTGCCCTTGGCAAAAGCCATGACATCGAACCGATAGCTATTGATGCTGTCATCGGGTTGATTGGCAATATAATGGGAAGCGGCGGCAACAATGCGCTGCTGGTTGCGCGGGGTGATCGACCATAGGGCATCGTCAAGACTGGCGCGATATTTGACTTCAAGAAAGATCAGCAAATCGCCTTGGCGGCAAACAAGATCAATCTCGCCCCCTTGCGCCTTATAGCGGGTGGCAAGGATCTGATAGCCTTTGGCCCGCATGATCAGGCCGGCCCAGCGCTCGGTGCGCAAGCCTCGATCATAGCTCTCTTTCCGGTGCCGTTCCCGCGCCCGTCCGGCCATGGTGCCTAATCCTCGTCTGACAATTGGTCCTTGATCGTTTGCGCCAGTTTGTAGATGTCGTTTTTCTTGGCACCAACCCTGGCTGCGATGTCGGCAGACAATTGCTTGACATGGAGCCCGGAATTCAAGCCTTCCCGGATCAAAGCCTCGACATCCAGTTCCGCTAGGTCCGGCTCGGAGCGCGGCCCGATCAGCACCACGGCTTCGCCGCGCGGCGCATCACTTTCGGCGTAAAGGGCTGCCAGTTCAGTCAGGGTGCCGCGCTTGAATTCCTCGAATTTCTTGGTCAACTCACGCGCCACCACGACGTGACGCTCGCCACCCAGATGGGTTGCCATGGCGCTGAGCACCGGGGCCAGACGGCGCGGGCTTTCATAGAAAACCAAGGTGCCCGTCGCACCGCTCAGGTCCATCAGCTTGCGATCGCGCGCTCCGGCCTTCTGTGGCAGGAAGCCAGCAAAATGGATCTGGTCTGTTGGCAGACCGGCAGCCACCAGAGCAGCCAGCATGGCAGACGCACCGGGAATCGGGATGACCGCATGACCAGCTTCGATGACGTCACCCACCAGCTTATAGCCGGGGTCAGAGAGCAGCGGCGTGCCTGCGTCGGAGATCAGGCAGACCGCCTTTCCTTCAGCCAAAGCATTGAGAATATAGGGCCTTTGGCGATCGGCATTATGCTCATGATAGGTAATCAGCCGGGTGCGGATGCCATAATGGGTCAGCAATTTGCGCGACACGCGGGTGTCTTCGCAGGCGACCATGTCGGCTGCGGCCAGCATTTCGAGCGCCCGGATGGTGATGTCCTTGAGATTGCCGATCGGAGTGGAAACAATATAGAGACCTGCGGCCACATCCGTGGCGCGCAGTTTTGTTCCGGCAACGAAATAAGACGATTTCTCGCTCTCAGCCACATCACTGTCTTGTGCACCGAACGCATCGTCTGTTGGTGCTTCCGACGCAAGCTTTTGCTGATTATCATCACCTTCATCGCCAGACACTCCAAGGGAGAGGTTGTCGCTGTCTTTGTTGCCGGTCATCTTTTCATCAGTTTGGTTGGCTGATTCTGTCGATCAGACTGGAATTGAGCTGACGAGTGTCAGCGTGGCGTCATTTTTTCGTGAATTCGCGACAAATTGGCCACAGTTTGGCCGAATCAGTGGCCAAATATCCATTGAAAATCCAACATACTTGTTTTGGCAGGTTATTTCTGACAAATCAAACGCACAAGTTATCACCGCAAAATCGCAACTTCATTTGCCAATGCGGGGTCCTGTTGAAGGCAAGCGGTCTGAGTCTGGAGGCCAGTATTGATGCGTTTTAATCAACAATTTCACTCCACTCCCCAAGCGAAAAACGGCAGATTTCGCCGGTTTTTGACCGGTGGCATGGTCGTTGGGTTGGGTGCTGTGCTGGCTGCATGCCAACCGGTGAGCCTCTCCGGCCCGGGCTTTGGCACCCAGAACAATTTCGACGGTCCGGTGACCGTCGCCCAGCCAACCGGCGAAGTGCTTGGTTCTGGTTCGGTGCGCATCGCATTGCTAACGCCGCAATCGGCACAAGGAGCCTTTGGCCAGACCGGTCTGGCGATTCGCAATGCAGCAGCGATGGCGCTCGAGGACTACAGCACCGCCGATTTGCAGGTCATCGTCAAGGATGTCGGCACGGGTGCGAGTGCCGCCACCGAGCAGGCTGGCCGCGCACTCGCCGAAGGAGCCCAATTGGTCATTGGCCCGCTGCGCTCAAGTGCGGTTAAGCAGGCCGGGCTGGTGTTGAAACCGGCTGGCGTACCGATGATTGCCTTTAGCACCGATACCGGTGCCGCGGCACAGGGGGTCTATCTGATCAACTTCTCACCAGAGAATGATGTCGAGCGGATCCTGTCCTATGCGGCCATTCAGGGCAAACGCAGTGTGGCTGCAATGCTGCCAAGCACGCCTTATGGCAATGTGGTTGAAGCAGCTCTGCGCCAATATGCAGCCCATTTCGGTGTGCGGGTCGTCACCATCGAGAAATACAATGCCGGGACCAAGCCGGATCCCTTCAGCCTGCAAAAAGCAGCTGAAGAAATTGCCGGTGTAAAAGGCCAGATCGACAGCCTGTTCATTCCTGAAGCCAGTGCCGTGGTCAATGCGGTGCAGCTGCTGGCCGGTCAGGGCGTGCGTGACACGGATGTTACCTTCCTGGGTTCGAGCCAGTGGGACTCGCCACAGGTTGCCGCCGAACCAATGCTCAAGGGAGGCTGGTATCCTGCACCGCCACGTGTGCTGCGCAATCTGGACGGCCGGACCATCGGATTTGACAGTTTTGCTTCGCGCTATACCACCAAGTTCGGCCAACAGCCGCCGCGCGTCGCCTCACTTGCCTATGACAGCGTAATCCTCGCTGCTGCTCTGGTGGCTCAGGCCGGGGAGCGGAAGTTTGCGACCGAAACCCTGACCGATCCGCAAGGCTTCATCGGTTTTGGTGATGGCTTCTTCCGCTTCCGTCGCGATGGCACGTCCCAGCGCAGTCTGGCGATCATGGAGATTACCGGCCGAGCTGGCGCCAAAATCGTCGACAACGCACCGATGTCGGCAGCAGGTTTGCCAAACTGATCATCGCAACTGGATCGAGAATCAAAGAAAAGGGAGCCATTCGGCTCCCTTTTTTGTTGGCGTGATCAATTGGCAAAACAGCGGTCGATCAGTTGTCCGCCTTCGATCAGCATCATCTCTGGGCCTTTGCCCTGCAATTCATGATGGCCGTTGGTGTAGCGCAAGCCCGACCCTGACTGGACCTGCGTTACGCGGATCTTTGGCCCGCTGTCATGACTGTAAAGCGCATAAGTCTCGTTGGCATCCGCAATGAAGGTGACTTGCAGTGGGATGCCTTCATTGCAGGAATAAGTGACGCTGTTGCGATGGACCGTCTGGTCAGGCTGTTGCGGTTGCTGCTGTTGCTGGCCTTGCCCTTGCAGGCTGGCGCGGAAATTGGCGCAGCTATCAAACGTGCCCTGAAACGGAGTGTGTGTGGAGCAGATGATGCCGCCCCACATGAAGCCGTTTCGATTGCCACGATACTGGATGGTGAACCAAGGATAGCCATTGAACATCACACCCGTTGAACCGGTTACCGTGATGGGAGCAAATTCCGGCAAAGATGTCAGGCGCCGAAACTGGGTGCCCGGCCCGCCGCGCACAATGCCGCCACCGGTTGCTGCCTGCAAGGGGAATGGGCCTCTCCTGCCCTGCATTTGCGGATCGGACTGACGCGGCGCGGCAGCGGGGCGCAGAAACCGGTTGTTGACCCAGCCCTGCATGTTCCGACCACGCGAAGAGCCACGCACATAGGTCCAGTTGCCATCCACCGCTTCCACATTCATGTGACAATCATTGGAATCGAAGAAGCCGATGCGCTGACTATGCCTGCTGGGCTGGGCACGCACATTCAACACATCACCACGACCGACACCGGCAACACAGACGGGATCCGATCCGCGATACCGCGCCTCAGCCGGGTCCATTGTCAAGGGGATTGCGACGAGACCGAGGGCCAGCGCGACCCATTTCGCCTTTGCTTCAACTATTTTTGCCAATTCTCTCTCCAATATTGCACAGGTAAGCATGATAAAATTTGGTAAAATGTCGGCTGTTCAAATGGTCTCAAGTAAAAAGCGACCCGACTCTTGCCATCAAAGCAGAACAACAGACCTCGCGAAGAGAGTAAGTCTTTCTCCTGATATCGCAAAGCTGTTTCTTCTTGGAGCGCTGTTTTTGAAGGCAAATACAGTGTGGTTGCCACTAGTGGCAGGGAGCTCCTGCGGCACACTACGTGGCGGACTTTCAACGCGAACAAAATGCTGCAAAACGGGCAAAAGGATGTAATGCCGCTGTCAGACGTTGACCGACTGGCCTTCCTCGATCAGTTGGAGGGTTTCGGACAGGTCATTCTGAACCACACTTTCAAACACGATAGAGGTTTCTATCCGGCTGATCTCTGGGCGCGACGAGAATTGTTCCACCACCAGCCGATGCAAATGAGTGGTGTCTGTTGTGACCACCTCTACCACCGCATCAAAGCGACCGCTGATCATCCATCCGGCACGCACTTCCGGAATTTTCAAAACCTCACGGAGCAGCCGGTCCAGATCCTGCTTTTTGTGTTCCGACAATTGAATGAACAGCATGGCCTTCAAAGACAGGCCAATTTGCTCGAGCCGGACATCGGTATGAGCCCCTGCAATCAGTCCGCTCTCGTGCAATCGTTTCAGACGTTCATGAACACTGGACGCCGCCAAACCGACCTCAAATGACAGCTCTTTGTTGGTCATCCGAGCATTGTTCGACAGAAGCGCCAAAATGCGTCGATCCGTTCGGTCAATGTTCATTTTTTCACCTGGCATCCGAAATGGTTTCGATAGAAGCGGTCCTTGCAGAGTGATACACGAGTCTATCGACCAATCACAGAACTTATTTCCTCTGATGAGACAATCTATCGAAGAAAAATAGGTCAAAGCTGCATATCACTTTCCTTTCCTTCCGTCACACAAAGTCGACGAGCCGCAGGCTGCCGCGGGCTGTCTTTGGCTTGAATGAGGAGCGAAAAGAGATGATCTCCATACCAACCCGAACAGGAAAGACCCCTCAAACCATGTTTGACACAAAGATTTGCATTGTTGTTCGTGAAGACCTTGAGATCTGGCAAAAGCTAAACGTAACCGCCTTTCTGATGAGCGGTATTACCGGAGCCAATCCCGGTATTATTGGTGCGGCCTACATTGATGACCAGAATAATGCGCATCTGCCGATGTCTGTTCAGCCGGTGATTGTCTTGTCCGCCACGGCCAGTCAGCTCGCCACCATTCGCAAACGCGCTCAGAGTCGGGATGTGGCCACCGTGGCCTATATCGAGGAGATGTTCGCCACCGGGCATGACGCCGCCAACCGGGCCGTCTTTGCAGACCATGGCCCTGATGAACTCAACACCGTGGGTATCGCCTTGCGAGCAGACAAGAAAATCGTCGACAAGATCACCAAAGGCGCCAAGATGCATGGCTGACCCACAGGGGAATGGTCTGGCTTTTACCGCGACCGCTCCTTGCCTCTGTCAGGCTGTTGGCGTCGTGGCGCCAAAGGCTGGCACAGCGTCAGCAAATTCCTGCAACCATTGGGCCAAATTTGGATGTGCTTGTTGCCAGCTTTGCTGCCATTTCCCCCACCAGGTTCCTTGAGTGGTGAAATCAAGATAACCAAGCGCGCTGGCCAGAAAGAGCTGGTCGGCGGATGGCAGCGGTGCGAAGTCTGTCACCAGATGGGCCTGATCCAACATGGCCAGAGCACGCAGAATTTTGCCCTCCTGACGATCGATCCATTGGGAATTCTGGCGGTCCTGATCGTGGTTTCGCGTCTCAATCGCAGCTGCAATGGTGCAGTCCATCAAACCGGCGGCAAGCGCCTGTCTGGTCAGGCCCTGATACTTGTCCGGACCGCGAAACTGGAAAGCGGCCTTTCCCTTGCGTTCATAAAGACAGTCAAGGATAACCCGGCTGTCATAAAGAACCTCTTCATTCTCCAGAATCAGTGTCGGCACCTTGCCCAGTGGATTGCGCACCAGCAGGGTTTCGTCATGGCCCCGATGATTGACCGTCTGGATGGTGACCTCCTTGTCCAGCTCAAGAACAGACACGGCCATTCTGGCGGTCCGCGCATAGGGAGACGTGGGGCTGATCAGAAGTTTCATCAAGGTGATCCTGGATCCAAGTGGGCAAGAGATGTCTGCGACAGGAGGGAAGCAAGGCATGATATATCTGTGCAGGCTAGGGGAGGACAGACTGTGCCAATCCTCGATCCCACGCAAGCTTTATCAAACGGCAATCACAGTCTGTTGGGGGCCTCGTGCATTTGGCTTTTGCGTCGGGGGCCGAAAGCCAGAAGCAGCAAAAGGGCAATAACAACTTCAATGGCGAAGGCACCGAGAATGCCGCTCGAGGGCATACCATCAAGCACCAGACTGACAATCCGGCCAATGGGGAAAGCGCAATAAACCGACAAGGCAGCGATCAGGGCGAACGGTGTCCATGCCGCGCGCCATGCACCCGCCAGCATAATTCCACCAAGGCTGGCAAGGCCTGCACCGGGGGCGCGCAAGTCGCTCAACAAACTAGGGTCTGTGCCAAGGGCTACCCCGTAGCTGGCATAGAAGGCTTGCGGGTCGAGCAGCAAGAAGCAGCCAATGGCAAGTGCGATAAGGCCGCCAAGGACCAAGGTCACTTTCTGAAACAACGTAGTCTGCATGGTTTTGCCCTTCGATTGGTTCGCTCAAATGCAGTCTGGCTGCATGGATGGCGATGGATAGCAATCGAGGAGCCTGTTGCCTTGGCTCAGGGCGCCAATTTTTGGGCCGGTCGCGTCAGATGGCGGGGCCAGTCGCCAGTCGGGTCTCACATGCCGCGGCGAAAGCTGGCCGGTGTGCAATCATGCCAGCGCTTGAAGGCACGGGTGAACGTGCTCTGATCCGAAAAGCCCGCAAGGAAAGCGATTTCAGCAAGCGCATAGTCGGTTTCGCGCAACAACTGCTCGGACAGTGTCTTGCGGGCCTTGGAAACCAGATCCTGATAGGCCAGCCCCGCCGCTGACAGTCTGCGCTGCAGGGTGCGACGGCTCATGCCCAACCTGTCGGCCATGTCAGCCAAACTCGGGGCGCCTTCGCTGAGGGCTTTGCCAACATGGTCCAAGATCTGGCTTTCGAGCGCCGTCTGGCCACTGAAAGCCGACAGTTCCTGTTCGAGATGCGTCTCGAAAAACTGCGCCATGCCCTGATCCGCCAAGCGATTGGTCCGAAGCGCGTCGGTGATGGCAAGTTCCAGCGTGTTGTGGCCAGCGGCAAAATGGACCGGCCCTTGAAAATGGGTCTGGTAGGCGGTTTCATCCGTGGGTTTTTCCCGCGCCAGATGGATTGCGAGAGGCACAAAGGACGCTTGGCTCACCTCGCGGGTCAAGGACCAGGCAGCGGCCAGAGCCAGTTCATTGGTCATGGCCAGACCCAAACGCTGGCTCGGTGCGGGGATCACCGATAACAGAAGGATGCCATCCATGGGTTTGACCTGAAAATTGGCAATCGATGTGACGACCTTGCCAAAGCGCTCCACCCGGCGATAGGACCCCATCAAATCGGGAGCGGATTTGAAGGCCAGACCGAAAGCGCCATAGTCATCGCAGCGCATCGACGCGCCGATTTTGATCGGGATCGCATGGCCCTGCTCAAACTCTGCTGCCAGATGTTCGAGCAGATCAAAGAAACGATCATCGGCTACCATCTGTCTGGGGTCACTTGGCGCGTCCGGATCAACATCCACCAGCCGATAAAGCGCCTGCCGAACCGTCCTTGAGGCGGGCGCATCTCCGACGGCCAAGTCTATCGCCTTGTGAACAAAGAGTGTCGATATCCATCCCATCTGGCGACGTGATCCTTCAGGTCCCTGCAGTGCCTGTGATGCATTTGCCGCTCGCCCACATCCGGGCAAGCGCCTGTCTGATCAGGCCCTGATACTTGTCCGGACCGCGAAACTGGCAAACGGCCTTTCCCTTGCGTTCATAAAGACAGTCAAGGATAACCCGGCTGTCATAGAGAACCTCTTCATTCTCCAGAATCGGTGTCGGCACCTTGCCCAGTGGATTGCGCACCAGCTGGACTGGGTCGCAGACGGTGGAATCCGAGACTGATCCAATCGCGCCATTCTGGCAAGCGCATTCCTTCGCTCATCCCGCTTGCTGGCATTGGGATGCCAGCAGGGTCAGGCGGGGGCGGTGTCGCAAGCCGAACGGCGAGACGAACAAAAAAGCCTGCTGAAAAGCAGGCTCTTTTGATTGTCAGGTGATCAATTGATCAGAAGCTCTTTGTCAGGCCAACGCGGAAGATATTCAGGCCATCAAATTTGTCGGTGTTGGTGACACCGCCAATGGTGACCTTCTGATCTTCGATCGAGGCATAGAGATATTCGGCCCGCAGGCTGAAACCATCCTTGAGGGCATAGTCGACACCGGCACCAACCGCAAAACCGGTTGACCAATTGTCATAGTCAAAGCCAGCCACATTGCGGTCTTTCTTGACATGGGCCAAGGCCAGACCACCGGTCACATATGGCATGATGCTGTCAAAGGCCACACCAACGCGGGCGCGGGCGGTCAGCAGGGCATTGACTTCCTGATGACAGTTTGGCGTAGCGACAAAACAGGTTTTGCCAGCAGCAGCAGCCGAGCTGCCTTCAATATTGGCCAGAGAGGCATCGGCTTCGACGCCGAAGACGAAATTGTTGGACTGGTAATTATAGCCGACAACCACACCGCCAATGGCACCGCTCATGTCGAGGCTGTTTCTCAGGCCACCGAAAGTAGAAGACTGATCCACATTGCCGAAGCCATAGCCAGCGGACAAACCAGCATAGATACCGCTCCAGTCATGGGTCATTTCCATCTGCATATCAGCAGCGGAAGCCGCCTGCAGGCTGGCAAGCGAAACGGCCAAGGCGCAAAGAATTTTCTTCATATTCAAATCCAATCACAAACAAAAGAGGCACATTGTTGTGGTTTCAGGATTGCTCCGGAGGCCGACGACAAGGTCCAAAAAACTAGATTTTCAGGTAACACATCCAAAGCACAACTTCAAATCAATAAAAGACAAGTAAAGCTAGCATTTCTATTTGTTGCAAATATATCTCTGGACTCTTGACGGCACTCTAGAAGCCCTTAAATCCGCCAATTACTTGATAAACATAGAGAAAATAAGTAATCAGGTACACTTCCCGCATTGGTGGAGATGGGGGGCCGGAGAGAAGTGACTTAAAGCGCCATAAAATTGTAGCTTACCACCCCCCGCTCTGTCTGCTCCGGTTGCCTTCAGCTGGCAAAAAGCCAGAGGCCGACACCCATCATGAGGGAACCGGAGAGGCGGTTCATCAGGCGAACATTTTTGGCATTGCCCAACAGGCTGCGCAGGCCTTTGCCACCGGCTGCATAAATGCTCATGCAGATGAATTCAAACAGCAAGATGATCGCCACCAAAATCGTCAACTGGCTGGCCAGCGGCCGAGAGCTGTCAATGAAGGGCGGCAGAAGCGAAATCATGAAGGCCCAACCCTTGGGATTGGCAATGGCGGTCATGAAGCCTTGCGCCATCAGATCCCAGTTCCGTCCAAGCTGCATCTCGCTTTGGCTGCTGCTCAGGGCCATCTTGCCCTTTGAGCGCCACATGCAAATGCCAAGATAGAAGAGATAGGCCGCGCCCATCGTCTTCATTGCCAGAAACATCCACGGATAGGTCAGCATCACACTGGCAATGCCGAGCACCGCAGCGACTGAGACCAGTCCGACGCCAAGCACTTCGCCCAGCATCATCCACAGGGTACGGCGATAGCCGATGCTCATGCCAAGGCTGAGCGCCAGGGTCATGCACATGCCCGGAGTAAGCGAAACAAAGAAGAAGGTGGGAATGAAGACAGTCAGGGCCGTCATGCTCATGGGCAGGATCATCCAGATTTAGACTTAGAATTGGCGCCAATCTATCTCAAAGGGATGCGTAAATCTTAGCAAAGTTGCCTTGTTACACCGGCTCTTTTGCAATATTGTCGATGAAAATTGCGCTTGAGTGAGAGAAATCATGCACGATACGGCTCTAGATAGACATGATGTGCGCATTCTGAATCTGTTGCTCGAAGACAGTCAGATTCCGCGACTTGATTTGGCGGACAAGGTTGGGCTGTCTTCGTCGCAAGTTTTTCGCCGTCTCAAACGGCTTGAGGAAATCGGGGTGATCGCGCGCTATGCCGCCATTCTCAACCGAGAGAAAGCCGGGCTTGGGGTGGCTGCGTCGATCATGGTGCAATATCGCAGGACCGAAATGGACGCCCGGCAAAAAACACTCGAACTGATCGAGCGAACACAGGAAATCCATGAATGCTATTCCATCACCGGAGAGTATGATTTCATGGTCCGGGTCTATTGCAAGAGCATGAAGGAATTCAACAAGCTGGTGAATGAGACCTTGCAGGCCCGCTTCATTGCCGGGATTCACTCCTATATGCTGCTGGCCTGTTTCAAGGATCAGCCGAGCCTGTTGGCCTAGCAGGCCAATTCTGCCACCAGACTGTTGAGCATCAAAAAGCCTTGGCGGGTGGCGCGGATGCGGGTTGGGCTGGTTTGCTCCAAAAAGCCACCTTCCACCAGCATGGCTATCTTTTTGGCGTCGAGCGGCCTGCCTGCAAGGCGCTCATAGCGGGCGGTATCGATGCCCTCTTTGACGCGCAGGCCCATAATCAGAAATTCGTCGCTCTGGGCTTCGAGACTGAGCACTTCTTCGCTCAGCGCTCCGGTGCCGTCGGCCTCGACCCGTTTCAGCCAGCTTTCTGGATGGCGTTCATTGGCGGTGGCGATGCGGCCGTTGGACAGGCTCAGTCGCCCATGGGCCCCGGCCCCGACGCCGACATAATCGCCATAACGCCAATAGGTCAGATTGTGACGGGATTCGCTGCCCGGGCGGGCATGGTTGGAAATTTCATAGGCTGGCATGCCGTGGCGCTCCAGCTCTTCATGGGTCATTTCATACAAAGCCACCGAGGTGTCTTCATCGGGCAGCTCGAATTTGCCATTGCGATAGAGCTTGAAGAAAGGGGTGTCCTGCTCGATGGTCAGCTGATAGAGCGAGAGATGATCCGCCGACAGGGCGATGGCTTCGCGCAATTCCTTCGCCCAGAGGTTTGGGGTCTGGTGCGGACGGGCATAGATGAGATCAAAGGACATGCGCGGGAAATGGGCTTGCGCCAGTTTGATCGCCGCCTTGGCTTCCTCGGCGCTGTGCAGGCGCCCCAAAAAGCGCAATTGGTCATCATAGAGCGACTGCACCCCCAGCGAGACGCGATTGACGCCGGCCTTAGCATAGCCTTTGAAGTGATCCGCTTCGACCGAAGTCGGGTTGGCTTCCAGCGTCACTTCGATATCGTCGGCCATGGTCCAGAGGCCCGCAGCGGCATCGAGCAAGGCAGCGACGGTTTGCGACTTCATCAGCGACGGGGTGCCGCCACCGAAAAAGATCGAGGTTAGCGCCTGATGCTTGCCCGCCGCCTTTTGGCGCTCGGCATAATGGCGCATTTCAGTGATCATTGCGTCAGCGAAACGGTTTTGATCGACAGGCTGGTGGCGCACATGGCTGTTAAAGTCACAATAGGGGCATTTGGCCATGCAGAAAGGCCAATGCAGATAGAGCCCGAAGCCGGGTGTGTCCGGTCCGGTCCCCTTCATTGTTGCATTGGAAGAGCTGGCGGCGCGTTCGATCATCATGGTTCCTGACAGATCAGGCCTCTCTCCATGCCAATGGCGAAGAGGCAAAAACCCCGGCCAGCCCGAAAGGGCGGTCGGGGCTTGGGACTTTCATGTTACTTGAGAAAAGACTCAAGGCAAGCATCGGAAAAGAGCTTGAAGGCGCGGGAGCGATGGGACAGGCCGCGATCGCCGCCCGGTTTCCAGCCATGTTTCTGCTCCGAGGTCATTTCCCCAAAGGTGATGTCATGGCCTTCAGGGATGAACATTGGGTCATAGCCAAAGCCCTTGTCGCCGCGCGGCGGCCAGATGACCTCGCCTGCCACTTCGCCGCGGAAGAATTGGGTCTCGCCATCGGGCCAAGCCAGACAGAGCACCGCGATGAAGCGGCCCGTCCGGTCTTTGGGCTCGATTGCGCCCTTGGCTTGCAGCTTTTCCTCGACATTGCGCATGGCCAAGGCGAAATCCTTCGCAGGCCCTGCCCAACGCGCGGAATAGATGCCCGGATCGCCATCAAGGGCATCGACCGCAAAGCCGGAATCATCGGCCAAAGCCGGAAGACCCGTGGCTTTGGCGGCAGCCAAGGCCTTCAGTTCCGCATTGGCCTCGAAGGTGGTGCCGGTTTCTTCCGGCTCGTCCAGCTCCAATTCGGCTGCGGTCTTGATGCTCAGGCCATAATGGGCCAGCAATTCCTGAATCTCGCGGATCTTGCCCTTATTGTGGCTCGCCACCACAAGCGGCGTGTCGACACTAAGCTGATTGCTCATCGAATGCTCTCTTTGTTGTGGGCGGATTGGCTCAGGCTTCGTCAGCGACCTGAAGGGTCAGCAATTCGCCGATGCCTTTCTTGGCCAGCCCCATCAGAGCCATCAATTCTTCTTCGGAGAATGGCTCGCCTTCGGCGGTACCCTGAATTTCCACAATGCCGCCCTTGCCGGTCATGACGAAGTTGGCGTCGGTTTCAGCGTCGGAATCCTCCAGATAGTCAAGATCCAGCACCGGGGTGCCGTTATAGATGCCGCAAGAAATGGCGGCGACCTGATCTTTCAAAATGGTGGCATCCTTGGCGACCATGCTGCGGCTGCGCATCCACTCGATGCAATCACGCAAGGCAATCCAGGCACCGGTGATGGAGGCGGTGCGGGTGCCGCCATCGGCTTGAATGACGTCGCAATCGACGGTGATCTGACGTTCACCGAGCGCTTCCAGATCGACAATAGCACGCAGGGAACGGCCAATCAGGCGCTGGATTTCCTGTGTCCGGCCAGATTGTTTGCCCGCGCTGGCCTCACGGCGCATGCGATCACCGGTGGCGCGCGGCAGCATGCCATATTCAGCGGTCACCCAGCCGCGATTCTGACCACGGAGCCAAGGCGGGATACGCTCTTCAAGGCTGGCGGTGCAGAGCACATGGGTATCGCCAAACTTGATCAGGCAGGAGCCTTCCGCATGTTTGGAGACATTGCGCGTGATCGTCACCTCGCGCTTCTGGTCTGGGGTACGTTTGGACGGGCGCATTGAAGTCTCCTGCTTGCTGTGTCGAATGGCCGGGACGCCTGATCCCCCGCTCACGCAAGGGTGAAAGGGATGTTGGCCACATGGGCCATTGTTTCCGGTCCGGTCACATCTATATCTTGTGCATTGCACATGCCTGAAGAGCTTTCTAGAAGTGCATGGGCCTTGAGACAAGGGGTGCTTGCAGCATTTCGTGTTTTTGGGGCATAAGAATATGGAACGATGCTTCGAAACCACGGAGCCTGTTATCGACAGAGAGTGTCAGATGATCGATCGCATAAACAGCTTTCCGCCCTTTACCGGGATGGATGACCGGTTGAAGGACATTTTCCGGACCATTGTCGAATCCTATCTGCAAACCGGGGATCCGGTCGGTTCGCGCAGCATTTCACGCGCCCTGCCGATATCCCTGTCCCCTGCCTCGGTGCGCAATGTGATGTCGGATCTGGAGCATCTGGGCTTGATTTATGCGCCCCATACCAGTGCCGGGCGGTTACCAACCGAAATGGGCTTGCGCTTCTTTGTTGATGCGATGCTGGAATTTGGCGATCTGTCGAATGATGAGCGCCGCAGCATTGAAAGTCAGATGACCGCGTCACCGGATCATGAGGCCGGGGTCGACAATCTTCTGACAAAAGCCAGCAAAATGCTGTCGGGCCTGTCATCAGGGGCGGGCCTTGTTTTGACCTCCAAGCAGGATAAGAGGCTCAAGCATGTGGAATTTGTCCGGCTGGAAGCGACCAAGGCCTTGGTCGTGCTGGTGGATGAGGAAGATCGGGTCGAAAATCGTCTGATCGACCTGCCCTCGGGCCTCCCCGCCTCAGCCCTGACGGAAGCCAGCAATTTTCTCAATGCCCATATTCGCGGCAAAACGCTGACGGCGGCGCAAACCGAAATCGAGGCCCATCGCCATGCATTGCAGGCTGAACTGGACGAACTGACCGCCAAGTTGGTGGAAGCCGGGCTCGCCACATGGGCCGGGGCCAACACGGACCAGCCACAGAGCCTGATTGTTCGCGGGCGGTCCAATTTGTTGGAGCATGTCACCGCGCGGGAAGATCTTGAGCGGATCCGG
The DNA here is from genome assembly GCF_003324485.1 of Cohaesibacter intestini. Classification (NCBI taxonomy): domain Bacteria; kingdom Pseudomonadati; phylum Pseudomonadota; class Alphaproteobacteria; order Hyphomicrobiales; family Cohaesibacteraceae; genus Cohaesibacter; species Cohaesibacter intestini. The sequence continues at coordinate 825,701 of NZ_QODK01000001.1, forward strand.
CATCTGTTTGATGATCTGGAGACCAAAAAAGATCTGGTGCAGTTGTTGCAACTGGCCGATCAAGGGGACGGGGTCCGGATCTATATCGGATCGGAAAACAAGCTTTTCTCCCTGTCCGGCTCGTCGGTCATTGTCTCGCCCTATCGGGATAGTGAGCAGAATATTGTCGGCATTCTTGGCGTGATTGGTCCAACGCGGTTGAACTATGCCCGCATCGTGCCAATGGTCGATTATACCGCTCGGGTCTTGACCAGCATGTTGTCGGAGAAACCCTGAATCGTGACCGGTGCCTAAGGTCCCCCGTTTTTTGACGTCAAAATAGTCCAGAAGGCCACTGCATGTGCTTTGGGGTGTGAATCGCCTTGAAATATCCGCGGCTTTTGCATCTCTTTGCCCTGCACTACTTGATTTTCTGCTGAAAAGCCTGATATCGGGTGCAAACCAAAAGACCTGAGGATGTTTGGTGCGCGTTACGGTGATATGCCTCACCCGCATGCGCACTCGTTCCAAAAGCGAGGCCAATTGATGTCTGAAGAAAAGCAAAACTCTGAAACTGTCGAGGATCCGCTTGCCGAGGCTCCGGTTGAAGAGACTGCAACCGATGCGCCCTATCTCAATCCGCTGGAAGCAGCCGAGCTTCGGATTGCCGAGTTGGAAAAAGAACATGGCGAGATGAAAGATCAGCTTCTGCGCACCGTCGCCGAAATGGAAAATCTGCGCCGCCGTACCGAGAAGGAAGTGCGCGATGCCAAGCAGTTTTCGGTCGCCAGCTTTGCGCGTGATATGCTTGCCGTTGCTGACAATCTGCGTCGCGGTCAGGAAGCCGTTGCCGATGAAGATCGCGTTGCCGCCGAGGGTGCACTGAAAGCTTTGCTCGATGGCACGGCGATGACCGAGCGGGAAATGCTCAAGACACTGGAAAAGCATGGTGTCAAAAAGCTGAACCCGGAAGGCGAGAAATTCGATCCCAATTATCATCAGGCGATGTTTGAAGTGCCGAACCCGGATGTGCCGAACAATTCCGTGGTTCAGGTGGTTCAGGCCGGTTATGTGATCGGCACCCGCGTTCTGCGTCCGGCGATGGTCGGCGTGGCCAAGGGGGGGCCGAAATTCGTGTCCCCAGCTGCGGATGAAGAGTCAACAGACGATGCATCAGGCGAAGGTCTCGACAAAAGCGTCTGATATTACCGCATAGAAGAACCCAAAGCCGTTGCCGCTCTCGTAAGCGGCAGCGGCTTTTTCACATCAATGGGATTCTGTCGGGAGAATATCTCGATCAAAGGTGAAAGTGCGCCGTTTCGTCGCACCTTGCGGGTCTTTTTTGGATGGTTCCAATGATTTTAGTCAAAGAGAGGCGTTCGGTCTGAGACTAAAGTGGACTCAACCTTGTGGTTCGGGTTCGCCAGTGCGTCTCTCTCCTCCCCTCGACGTTCCTCTGCTGGCACCATACCCATGGATCACGCCTATAAGGAGACCTCCAACAGGTCTCCTTTTTTTTGCCCTGATGAAATCTATCGTTTACGTAATGGGCATCTTGTTGCGGTTTTACGATCTGCCAAGCGCTGTAATAATCCAGGATCGGAACTGAATGGCCGCCGGGCTGATATGGCCACGTTGGCGCACCAGTCGCATTGTTTGGCCGGTGGCAAGAGGCGTGCTATCCAATGCAACAAGGCTTCCGTCTGCCAGCGCGGCATGCGTCAGGGCAGCATGGGCCATAAAGACACCCCTGCCCTGTCTGGCGGCTTCGAGCGCGAGCCATTGATTGGGATATTTGAGGCCCGCATGCCAATCGAGAGAAAGGCTCGCTCTCGCCTCAGCCCAGACCTGCCAATCGGCTTCGCAATGGCTGTCATGCAACAAGGTCACCGATTTCCAGTTATGGGGATCCTGAAGACCCAACAGATCCCGATATTGCTGAGAGCAGACCGGCAGGATCGCATCATCATACAGAGGTTCGCTGAGAAGGTCGCCGTCTTTTGCCTCTCGGTTGGTAATCAGGAAATCGAGCGCGCCCATATTCTGGCTGCCACCACGCCTTGATTCTGCGCGAGGAATGATTTCCACCTGTGGATTGAGTTGATAAAAGTCCTGCAGGCTGGGCAACAGCCAGCCATCGAGCAAGGCGGGCGGCAAGGCAATGGTGAGAGAGACAAGTGGGACGTCGCTTTGTTTGGGTGGCATCAGCGTCGCAAGCTGATCGAGCAGGCGGGTCACGTCTGGCAGATAACGCTCGCCAGCGTCCGTCAGTTTCACCTTGTTGGCCCGACGAACGAACAGGACCTCTCCCAGCCACGTCTCCAAGCCCTTGACATGCTGACTGATGGCGGTCGAAGTGACATCCAGTTCCAGCGCTGCGCGCGCAAAGGAACCATGACGGGCTGCAGCTTCGAAGGCCTTGACGGCGCTGAAGGGCGGTAGCTTTCGCGACATGTGGAACCTCGACTCTGTCTGACTTTGGAAATGTGCATGGCTTGGTGCCCGGATTGGCTTTTCTTGCAGGTGGGCTTTTTCCATTTATCACATCATGATCCAAGACGTGGTTTGGGCAGTGATACCGCTCCAGAATGCCAGAGAAACGACAAAGGGCAAGAAAAACTTTTCCAAGTTTTTCTTGCCCTATTTCATCATGTTGAATTTATTGCTTTATTTCACGCGCCCTTCAGCCGCTGCCAACAGTTGCGCGTTGCCACCGGATGCCGTCGTGTCGATGCAGAGATGTCGCTCGAGGATGAAACGGGCCGGATCGGCTTCGACAATCAGTGGCATCAAAACCCCGTCACGTTTGGCAATTTCAATGCGGAGGGCCCGTTTGATGTCAGCTTCAAAGCAACAGGCGATGGCATCAATCGAGTCCAGATGGGACATTGTTTCGACATCGACATGACCATCGAAACCGACAATCGGCGCCCCTGATGGCTTGAGTTGTTCCGCAAGGGCCTTGGCGCCCGGCGCGACCAGCACCACCGCACAGCCACCAACCAGCGCAGCCACTGTCATTTTCAGGGTTTCGGTATCATCGCCCCCGATCACCAGCGCAATACCGCGCGGTGCAAAAGTCAGCCGGTTGGACTCCCCGGTCGGTCCGGGCATTTCCTGCGGTTCGAGCGACTCTCCCATATGAGCGTCAAACTCAACCGGCATGTCGCAAACGCCTTTCAGCGCGGCGTAGCGGAAGGCATTGGCCGCCCAATGGGTGCGCAGCTCGTGCTCGGTCTGCAGCTCATGGATCGCATATTGCAGCTCGACAGTGGCGATTTGCTCGCCACTCATCGTGCCGGTTGCCGGGGCAGCCCCCTGATAGAAGCGATTGACATAGTGAGGGCCACCGGCTTTCGGGCCGGTTCCAGACAGGCCTTCGCCACCGAAGGGCTGCGAGCCAACAATGGCGCCGATCTGGTTGCGATTGACATAGATGTTGCCGACCTTGATCCGGTCAACAATGTCCTGCACCCGATTGTCCATCCGGGTGTGAAGTCCAAAGGTCAGGCCAAAGCCCTTGGCATTGATGGTCTCAACCACCTTGTGCACATTGCGTGCGGCAAAGGAGGCCACATGAAGGACGGGACCGAAAATTTCCTCCTCCAACTCTTCAATACCAGAGAGCTGAATGATCGTCGGCGCGCAGAAAATGCCGCTCTCCGGCACATTCAACTGCTTGATCAGCTTGCCAGCGGCACGCATTTTCTCACAATGGGCGTCGATCTTGCCCTTGGCGGCCTGATCAATCACCGGGCCGATATCGGTCGCCCAGTCCCATGGATTGCCCAAAGCCAGTTCAGCCATTGCGCCCTTGAGCATCTCGATCACTCGTTCATAAATGTCCTCCTGCACATAAAGCATGCGCAAGGCCGAGCAGCGCTGGCCGGCCGACTGGAAGCTCGAGGCGAGGATATCGCGCACGGCCTGTTCCGGCAGGGCGGTGGAATCAACGATCATTGCATTGAGACCCCCGGTCTCGGCAATGACGGGCGCGTCCGGGGAAACATGTTCCGCCATGGCGCGGTTGATGGTCTGGGCAACACCGGTGGAGCCGGTGAAGCAAACCCCGGCAATGCGCGGATCGCTGGTGATTGGCGTGCCGACGGTGCGGCCGCTGCCGGGCAGCAATTGCATAGCGGCTTTTGGCACGCCTGCTTCATGCATCAATTCAACGGCACGGGCGGCGATCAGCGGGGTTGGGCCTGCGGGCTTGGCCAAAACCGCATTGCCAGCGGCGAGCGCCGCCAAAATCTGGCCAGTGAAGATGGCGAGCGGGAAATTCCAGGGCGAGATGCAGGCGATGGTTCCGCGCGCCTGCTTTTTGGCCTCGGCTTCCAGACGCTCTGCTTCATTGGCATAGAAGCGGGCAAAATCGACCGCCTCGCGCACTTCGCCGATGGCATCAAGCATGGTCTTTCCCGCTTCGCGGCTGGCAAGTGCAAAAAATTCCGGAGCATGGGCTTCATACAGATCACCGACCTTGCGCAGAATCGCAGCGCGCTCGGCGGTCGGCACCTGTGACCAGTCCTCGAACCCTTTGAGGCTGGCAGCAAGAGCCGCTTCGACATCATCGCTGGAGGCTTGCGCGACAAGACCGATTTGGTCACTTGGGTCGGCAGGGTTGAAAACCGGTTTCATTTCGGAAGCGGTTTCATATCCGTCAACCATTGGCTTTGCCGACCATTGATGGGTCTTGAAACGACCACGTTCCGCATCCAATTTGGCCATAGTGACCGGGTCTGTATGATCCCACCCCTGGCTATTGACGCGTTTTGCACCAAAAATGTCTTTTGGCTTGGTGATGTAGGGATTGGCAATCGCATCGCCAAGGCTGCGCACCTGTGCGAAGGGATCCTTGGCGATTTCTTCCGGCGCGATGCTCTCATCGACAATCTGGTTGACGAAGGACGAGTTGGCGCCATTTTCCAGCAGACGGCGGACCAGATAGGCCAGCAAATCTTCGTGGGCACCCACCGGCGCATAAATGCGGCAATTGACATATTCGGTTTTCATCAGGGTTTCGAACAGGCTTTCCCCCATGCCATGCAGACGCTGGAATTCGAACCGGTCCTTGCGGATGCCCATGGTCTGGGCAATTTCGAGGATGGCAGCCACCGAATGGGCATTGTGCGAGGCAAATTGCGGGTAGATCCGGTCTGTCATGTCCAGCAAGCGGCGGGCATTGGACAGATAGGAGACATCGGAATTGACCTTGCGGGTAAAGACCGGGAAGCTTTCAAGGCCCATCACCTGGGCGCGTTTGACCTCGGCATCCCAATAGGCCCCCTTGACGAGGCGCACTGTGATCTTGCGGTCCAGCTTGTGGGTCAGGGCATAGAGCCAGTCGACAACGAAGGATGCGCGGTGGCCATAGCTCTGGACCACGACACCAAAGCCATCCCAGCCAGCCAGCGCCGGATCAGAAAAGACTTTTTCGATGACATCAAGGGACAGATCGAGGCGGTCCATTTCCTCCGCATCGATGTTGAAGCCCATATTGGCAGACTTGGCCAGCAGGGCGAGCGACAGGGTACGGGAGGTCAACTCTTTGAGCACCCTATCCTTCTTGCCCATCTCATAGCGGGAATGGAGCGCCGACAATTTGACCGAGATACCCGGATTCTTCATCGTGTCATCGGACTTGCAATGCTTGGCCAGCGCTGTGATCGCATCAGAATAGGCAATGTGATAGCGCATCGCATCCGCTTCGGTGCGGGCCGATTCGCCAAGCATGTCGTAGGAATAGACATAGCCCTTCTTTTGCATACCCTCCGCACGGTTGGTGGCCTTTTCGATGGTGGTTCCAAGCACGAACTGGCGCCCCAGTTCCTTCATCGCCTGCGCCACAGCGGTCCGCACCACGGGTTCGCCCATCCGTTTGACCATCGAATGGAGCGTCGTGGCCAGCCCTTTTTCTTCATCGGTTTTGAGCAGCTTGCCGGTCAACATCAGGCCCCAGGTGGAGGCATTGACCAGCGAGGAGGCCGATTTGCCCAGATGCACGCCCCATTCACTGGGGGCAATCTTGTCGGAAATCAGCGCATCGATGGTGTCCGGGTCCGGCACCCGCAGCAGGGCTTCGGCCAGACACATCAGGGCAATGCCCTCTTTGGTCGACAGGCCATATTGGGCCAGAAAGCTTTCCATCATGGTCGGCGCGGTGCTGGTACGGATGGTCCGGACCAGATCGGCGGCGCGTTTGCTGGCCCGGGCGCAGAGATACTCGTCGAGATCAGCTTCCTGCATCAGACGACGGACATTTTGCGCCTCATCGGCCAGATAATGATCGCGGATGATGGTGCGAAGGCTGGTCATGCGGTCAGTCAGATCCTGTGCCCGCTCGCTGTTCTGTTGATCCATGTGGACCTCCTTGGACGGCTTGGCTCGGCGGCTCGATCTTGCTTTTGCTTTGATTTTCGCTCTGTTTCAGGCGAAGAATGTCGGGACCGCGAAGCGATGTGATTGCTTGGAAGATGGCTTCAGAATAGCGGAAAATGCCTAGGCGAACTGACTGAATGATTTGCAAATTTAGCCAGATTCTCTTATTTTTGGTCCATAGACTTCATTCAATGCCTAGAAATTTTGACAATTATGGACAATTTGGACAATCTTGATCGCAAAATTCTCGACGTTCTGGCCGACGACGGGCGGATCACGATCACTGACCTTGCAAAAAAGGTCGGTCTATCAAAGACCCCTTGCCAGCTCAGGATGCGCAAGCTGGAGGAGAAGGGCTATATCCGTGGCTATGGCGCGATGCTTGACCCGGAAAAGCTTGGCGAAGGGCATATCGCTTTTGTGCAGGTCTCCCTCAGCGATACACGATCGGACGCGCTCAATGCCTTCAACGAGGCGGTGCGCCATATCAGGGAAATCGAGCAATGCCACATGATCGCGTCGAATTTCGACTATCTTCTGAAAATCCGCACCCGTGACATGTCGAACTATCGCAAGGTGCTGGGAGAGAAAATCTCCGCCCTGCCCCATGTGTCGCACACATCAACCTTTGTGGTGATGGAAAGCGTCAAGGATCGAAAGTGAATGGCATTGGTGCGGCCCGGTTCAGTCCGTTTTCGCACTCAAGACCCTGAGGCTTTTGGGGTGAAGCTCAATCGTTACCTTGTCTTCCAAGGGCAGCAATTCGCCATCCTGAACGCATTTGGCCGGTTTCTTGCGGCTTGTCATTGAAATCTCGACCTTCCTGGCAGCCCTGATTGTGAGGTCGGGATTGTCGTGGGTTTGCCCTAGCAACAGATCAGCGCCCAGTTTCAGTGCCTTTTGGCGGTTCATCCGGCCAACCATATAGACACCGAGCCGCCCACCATCGGGCTGCTCGGCAAAGGGCGGTGTGGTGCCACCGAACAGATTGTTGGAAATGGACAGGGCACTCAGTTTGCAGGTTTCCGGTGTGCCGTCGATTGAGAGGGTCAACTGATAGAGCGGCATGCGGGCGATGGTCCTCCAAAAAGCTTTCAGGCTGGCGGCCATTTTGCCAAAGCGCGAGCCATAGGTCAGACGATCACGCTTGCGAATCATCCGTGGGTGCAGACCAATCGACATTTGATGGACAAAGGGACGACCGTTGGCGGTTGCGATGTCATAGGCGCGCATTTGGCTGTGCCCCAAAGCATCGATGGCAGCATCGAGATCAAGCGGCATGGCCAACGAACGGGCAAACAGATTCATCGTGCCGCCTGGAATGACCGCAAGGATCTTGTCATGCTTCCAGGCAAATTCAGCTGCCGCCGACACGGTGCCATCGCCCCCACCGGCCAACAGGACCGCAAAATCTTCGCTGCGGGCGGTTTTCTCCATGTCGTCGATCAACGCCTTGCCGTCTCCCACATGGAAGGTCACTGCATCATAGTGATCAGCCAAGGCCTGCTGGATATGATCCTTGACGGCGTCGAGATCGGCGGTGCGAAAGGTGCCGCTACCGGTATTGAGGAAAGCATGGACGCTGTTGTTCGGCTCAGTCACGGCTGGCTCCTTCCGGTCTCGTGTCACTTCCGGCCTTTGTCACCCGCCGCATGGTCAAATTGATCCGGCCCGGCTCTTTGAGCAAAGTCGAGGTGCCGGGATAGATCTTGTCGACCCCATGATAGGCGAGGCGGTCTTCGCCTTCGAGCAGCAACACGTCACCGGACTGGAGCAGGAAGCTCTGGGTTGGATCCTTGCGTTCCCTGCCACCAAGGCGAAAGCGGGCATCATCGCCGAGCGAGACAGACAGGATCGGTGCATCGAAATCCTCTTCGTCATTGTCGACATGGAGGCCCATTTTGGCGTCCGGACGATAATAATTGATCAAACAGGCTTCAGGCGGCAGCGGGTAGCCGGTCAGATCCTGCCAGAGCTGCATCAAGCGATCAGGGATTGCAGGCCAAGGCTGACCGGTGACTGGATGGACCGGCTCATAGCGATAGCCCGATTTGTCCGATAGCCAGCCCAACGGGCCGCAGTTGGACATGCGCACCGACAAAGGTTTGCCCCAGCGCGGCATGGTCGGGGTGAAAAGCGGGGCTTTGGCCACGATTGCACGAATATCTTCAAGCAGAGCCTTTTGTATTTCGGGTGCGAGATGAGCACTCAACAATCGCATTTTCTGGTCCTTTTTGCCTTGGAATGATCCGCCTCATGTTGCTGTCCGCCCTGCCCGTTGCCATTGTTCGCGACGACATCCCCCAGCCCTCTAACGCAGAAAGGGGCCTGCGGGATCCATTATGCTGCCCATTTTGTTCGAAAATCCGGCAGCGGTCAGAGGTCGGCTGCCGGACAATCGGCTGATGGTCTCACTCCGCAAAGGTAAAGGCTCTGGGGAATTGTGCATAGAGCGGATCGCCGTCCCAGAAGACATCGGTCGGCCCGATGGCATAGTCAATCAGGTTCCATTGGCCATAGGCCTGTCGGAGCAGCGCATACGTGGTCAGGCCGTCCTGATCGCTCCACATTTTGAATTGCGGACCGTTTGTGGCAATGGCTGCGCCACCGGGCCGTTGCGGTTCAACCACCAGCCAGGCCCAGTCGCCATAGACATTCATCCGGTTGACCACGAATTCAACCGGTGCGCCAAGGCGGGCTTCCAGCAGCGGGCGAATCGCGTTGAGCACCGCCTTGCGCTCCACACTGCCTCTTTCTGGCGTGTAAATTTGCTGTGCCGAGGCTACGCTGATGCCCAGTTGGCCAACAGTGAGCAGCAAGGCTGCAATCACGGCAATCGGCATCCAATGTCTGTTGATCATGTCTTTTCTCCCCTTGTCCCCCATGACGAACGGCAAAGTCGGTGCGGCCCGATCGTATTTTTCAGGGTCTGTGTTTGCTTCAGTCAGAAAAACCGCTTGCATCAGTCTAGCGGATAAAAACCGCTATGCTAAGACGATTTACACGGCCCTTCGCCTTGCTTTGGGCGGGTCAATTGAGGCCTCTTGTGGGGAATTTTTCATCTTAACCCCGATTTAACCCGAAACACCCCCTTTATTTTGCCGCTCCACTCTTATATGAGGGGTGCCAACTTTTCGAATTTTGTCGCAAAAGCGTTCAAACTGGTAGGGTTTCAGCCTTGCACCATGCATGGGTGGCCCCTATATGTCCCATTGAATGGAACCTAACCCGCGCGGCAACGCGCATCTTCAGGGGGTCGGGCCGACAACCGGCGCAAACAAACCGCTTTTGAAGGGTTTCACCGACCTGCCGATAAGGAGAAACAAGAATGAGCAAAGTCATTGGTATTGACTTGGGCACCACAAACTCCTGCGTGTCCATTATGGATGGCAAAGAGCCAAAAGTCATCGAGAACGCCGAAGGCGCCCGTACCACCCCGTCGATGATCGGTTTCACCGACGATGGTGAGCGTCTGGCCGGCCAGCCAGCCAAACGGCAGGCTGTGACCAATCCGCTGAACACCCTGTTCGCGGTCAAGCGTCTGATCGGTCGTCGGTTTGATGACCCAGCCGTTAAAAAGGACATGGATCTGGTCCCTTACAAGATCGTCAAAGGCGACAATGGCGACGCTTGGGTGGAAGTCGAGGGTGGTAAATACTCTCCTTCTCAGGTGTCCGCGATGATCCTTCAGAAAATGAAGGAAACCGCTGAAGACTATCTCGGCACCCCAGTCACGCAGGCCGTTATCACGGTTCCTGCCTACTTCAACGATGCCCAGCGTCAGGCTACCAAAGATGCCGGCAAGATTGCTGGCATGGAAGTGCTGCGCATCATCAACGAGCCGACCGCAGCCGCTCTGGCTTATGGTCTGGACAAGAATGACGGCAAGACCATCGCGGTTTATGACCTTGGTGGTGGCACGTTCGACGTGTCCGTTCTGGAAATTGGCGACGGCGTGTTTGAAGTGAAATCCACCAACGGCGATACCTTCCTGGGTGGTGAAGATTTCGACATGCGTCTGGTCGACTATCTGGTGCAGGAATTCAAGAAAGACAGCGGCATTGATCTGAAAAATGACAAGCTGGCTCTGCAGCGCCTGAAAGAAGCTTCCGAGAAAGCCAAGATCGAGCTGTCTTCCTCCACCCAGACCGAGATCAACCTGCCTTACATCACCGCAGATGCCTCTGGTCCGAAACACCTGACCCTGAAGCTGACCCGTGCAAAGTTCGAAGCGCTGGTTGACGATCTGGTCAAACGCACCATCAAGCCTTGTGAAGCCGCCTTGAAAGATGCTGGCCTCAACGCCTCCGAAATCGACGAAGTCGTGCTGGTTGGCGGTATGACCCGCATGCCGAAGGTGCAGGAATCGGTCAAGCAGTTCTTTGGCAAAGAGCCTCATAAGGGTGTGAACCCGGATGAAGTGGTTGCCATGGGTGCGGCCATTCAGGCTGGCGTTCTGCAGGGCGACGTGAAAGACGTGCTGTTGCTCGACGTGACCCCGCTGTCTCTGGGTATCGAAACCCTTGGCGGTGTCTTCACCCGTCTGATCGACCGCAACACCACCATCCCGACCAAGAAGGGTCAGGTCTTCTCGACCGCTGATGACAATCAGAGCGCCGTGACGATCCGGGTTTTCCAGGGCGAGCGTGAAATGGCTGCCGACAACAAGATGCTTGGCCAGTTCGATCTGGTTGGCATCCCGCCAGCCCCACGCGGTGTGCCGCAGATCGAGGTGACCTTTGACATCGACGCCAACGGCATCGTCAATGTCTCCGCGCTCGACAAGGGCACCGGCAAGGAGCAGAAAATCTCCATCAAGGCCTCTGGCGGTCTTTCCGACGACGAGATCGAAAAGATGGTCAAGGATGCCGAAGCCAATGCCGAAGCCGATAAGGTGCGCAAGGAAATGGTGGAAGCCAAGAATCACGGCGAAGCCTTGGTGCACTCGGCCGAGAAGAGCGTTGCTGACTTTGGCGACAAGGTATCAGATGCCGACAAATCTGCCATCGAGGCAGCGATTGGCGAGCTGAAGACCGCTCTGGAAGGTGACGATCTTGAAGCGATCAAAGCCAAGACCGAAGAGTTGACCAATGCTTCCATGAAGCTTGGTGAAGCCATGTATGCGGCACAGCAGTCCGATGAGGAAGCCCAAGCCGCCGCAGATGCTGCACGCGATGCTGCCAAGGATGATGACATCGTCGATGCCGACTTCGAAGAAGTCCGCGACGATGACGAGAAAAAGTCCTAAGGCCGGGTCGTTACAAGACAAAAGGCAGCACTCATCGGGTGCTGCCTCATCGTGTTGAGAACCCGGAGTGATGCCACACTTCGGGTTTTGTTGTGAAACCAGTGCAGTTGGGCGGGCAAATGAACATTCCGACAGATTCCGAAGATGTCTATGGCAGCCATGCGTTGCCTGCGTCCCTCGCCCACCTTCGGGCCATAGCCAATGCGCGTGGTGCGGGCCTGTTTGATCGACGCCTTGCGTCTATCACCCGCAAGCTGCTCTATCTGCTGACCTCATCGCCTTATGATGTACCGGTCTTCCGTTCGCAGAAATTGCGCCTTTATCCCAAGAGCAATCGGTGTGAAAAGCGGGCCTTTGTCGGGCTGTCTTCATGGGATCAAGGGGAGCGGGCGGCCATTGCTGCTGACATAGCCGCATCTGTCGCACGTGAGGCGCCTTTCGTCTTTCTCGATTGCGGCGCCAATATCGGGCTTTACAGCCTGTTTGCCCGTGACGAGGCGCTGGCGCTGGGCAAGCCCTTCGTCGGACTGGCGATCGAGCCGGATCCGGTGAACCAGAAGCGCCTGGCGTTCAACCTTGATGCCTCTGATGCACGGGACGTGACCATCGCCCCCTTTGCCATCGGGCGAGAAGAGGGCATTGTGCGGTTTGTCAGTTCGGTTTCCAACCGTGGTGAAGCCCATGTGGCGTGCGACGCAGAAACCAACCCTTGCATTGAATTGCCAATGCGGCCGCTGTCGGACCTTGTCAAAGCGCATGGGATCGACCATATCGATGTGATGAAAATCGACATCGAGGGACACGAATTTGAGGCGCTGGAGCCTTTCTTCGATGCGGCACCAAAGTCCTTGTGGCCCAAAAAGATTTTGATCGAGGTGGGCCGAGATCAGAAGACCGATGCTCTGTCGCTGTGCCTAGATCGCGGCTATCGCGTCGAAAAAGCCATCAACATCAATGCATATCTTGCACTGGAAACGCCAGATCAGACCGTTGATTGGCCGTAGACCAAGACGAGTTAGAAAGTGGAACGGATGTCCAAAGCCGATTATTACGAATTGCTCGGGGTCTCCCGTGGGGCTGACGACAAGGAGTTGAAAAGCGCCTTTCGCAAGAAAGCGATGCAATTTCACCCTGACCGCAATCCGGACGACCCGGAGGCCGAAGCCCGCTTCAAGGAAATCAATGAAGCTTACGAAATTCTCAAGGATGCCGAAAAGCGCGCCGCCTATGACCGCTATGGTCATGCAGCCTTTGAACAAGGCGGCATGGGGCAGGGCTTCGGATCCGACTTCGGGTCCTCCATGTCCGATATCTTCGAGGATATTTTCGGCGACATGATGGGCGGCGGTGGCCGTCGGTCCCGCGGTCGCGAGCGTGGGGCTGACCTGCGTTACAATATGGAAATCACGCTGGAAGAGGCCTTCCACGGCAAAACCGCCGAAATCGAAGTGCCGACTTCTGTCACCTGTACCACCTGTTCAGGCTCCGGTGCCAAGGCAGGCACGAGCCCGAAACCCTGTCGCACCTGTGGTGGTATCGGCAAGGTTCGGGCCACACAGGGCTTTTTCACCGTCGAGCGGACTTGTCCAAGTTGTCATGGCCGTGGCGAGGTGATCGAGGATCCATGTGAGAGCTGTCACGGTTCGGGTCGGACGATGGAAAACCGCACCTTGTCGGTCAACATTCCGTCTGGTATCGAAGACGGCACCCGCATTCGCCTGTCCGGCGAAGGGGAAGCCGGGGTCCGGGGTGGCCCTCCGGGCGATCTATACATCTTCCTTACCCAGAAACCGCATGACCTGTTCCAGCGGGATGGGGCAGACATTTTCTGCCGCGTGCCGATTTCGATGTCGACCGCCATTTTGGGTGGCCAGTTCGAGGTCCCGACCGTGGATGGTGGCAAGACGCGGGTGAATGTGCCCGAAGGCACCCAGACGGGCAAACAGTTCCGTCTGCGTGGCAAGGGCATGCCGGTTCTGCGCAGTGCGCAATATGGCGACATGTATATTCAGGTCGATGTGGAAACGCCGCGCAAGCTCACCAAACGCCAGAAGGAACTGATCATGGAGTTTGACGAACTGGCGCATGCAGACAATCATCCAGGCAGCGACGGCTTTTTCGCCAAGGTGAAGGATTTCTTCGAACGCATCGGCGAATAGATGACAGTCTGCCAATCGATGTTGAAAAGGGGTGTTGGATCAGCACCCCTTTTTTGCATCCGCTGACTTAAAAACACCATCAAAGCGGATCATGCTGTCGCCGAATGCTGATGGCACAGCCGGATTGATGTCGGGACTACAAGCCTTTACCGGGCTTGATTTGTTTCTTTTCTTGATGTGATGTCTTTCATCGCGCATCATTTGACAATATATTGATTACGTATGTTCCCTCATTTATTCTCTCGCGCCATCTGGCACGGGTCACAGTGTCTACTCCTCAAGCCTGTCGAATGTCAGGCTTGGATTTTGCCGGAGAATCCAATGCTCAAGAAATTGCGTAACCGTCCCTTGATCACCAAGATCCCGGATGAAATCCGTTTCTTGCGGCAATGGTTCGACAATCCGCTGAAAACCGGCGCAGTGGCGCCGTCCAGCCCGGCTTTGGCGCGGCGCATGGCCTCCTTCATCGATCCGGCCAAACCGGGTCTGGTGGTGGAGCTGGGGCCCGGGACGGGCGTTGTCACACAAGCGGTCCTTGGGCGCGGTGTTGAGCCAAACAGGGTGCTGGCGGTGGAATATTCCACCGACTTTGTCGACATTCTGCGCGACCGCTTTGCTGGCGCGACGGTGATGCAGGGGGATGCCTATGACTTTCAAACAATCCGGCAGACTCACATCAACGAGCCTCTGGCAGCGGTGGTCTCGAGCCTGCCCCTCTTCACCAAGCCGAAGGCCATGCGCAGCAGACTGATCGATATGTGCCTTGATGCGTTGGCACCGGGCTGCCCCTTCATCCAGTTTTCCTATGCCCTGGTTCCGCCGGTGCCAGTCGGGGAGGGCAATTTCACCATCGAGACCAGCAACTGGGTCATTGGCAACCTGCCGCCCGCCCGTGTCTGGGTGTATCGCAGACCGCTGCAATAGGTCTGTTTGCGACGATTTCTCCTCTTTCTTCTTCAATATACAGGATGGGTTATGCAAAAGACGCGTATTCTCTGTTTTGCTGGGTCGACGCGGTCCGGTAGTTTCAATCAGGCTCTGGCGGGTGTCATGGCCAAAAAACTCAGCCTGATGGAAATGGATGTCACATATCTGAATCTGACTGACTATCCGCTGCCGCTATTCAATGCCGATGATGAAAAAGAAAAGGGCCTGCCGGACAATGCGGTGAAACTGGCCAAATTGATGGCCGACCATGACGGTATCTTCATTGCCAGCCCGGAATATAATGGCTCTGTGACACCCTTGATGAAAAATACCATCGACTGGGTCTCGCGTGTGCCGGCTGAAGGTCGCCATCCCTATCGGACGCCGGTCTTTGCCATTGGCGCGGCCTCACCCGGCCAGATGGGTGGTATGCGTTCTCTGGCTCATTTCCGCCAGATCCTCGTGGCCTTGGGGGCCATCGTGATTCCGGAACAGGTGAGTGTCGGCAATGCGGGCTCGGCCTTTGACGACAAGGGCGATCTGAAAGAGGATCGACAAAGCGCCTTCCTTGAGGGCTGTGCCCATAAACTGATCCAGACAGCGCAACGCCTGAAGCCACTCGGATAGACCATCGTCGGCCATCTATTCACCTACACAGCTATGGACCGGACCAGATTTGGGTGATAAGGCTCTTGCCAATTATCCCAAATCTGTCAGCTACGGAGATCTTCCCATGTCCATCAGCGCCCGCGACCGCCTGATCGTACCCCTTGATGTGCCCACGCTTGATGACGCCCGCCGGGTTGTCGATGATCTGGGGGACACAGTCTCCTTCTACAAGATCGGCTATCAGTTGGGTTATGCAGGTGGCTTTGCGCTGGCCCATGACCTCATAGCAGAAGGCAAGCAGATCTTCATGGATCTGAAATTGCTCGATATCGACAATACGGTCGAGAAGGGCGTGGACTCGATCAGCCGCATGGGCGCAACCTTTCTGACCGTTCATGCCTATCCCAAGGCGATGCGGGCCGCTGTCGCGGGGCGGGGCAGCTCGGATCTCAAACTGCTCGGTGTCACCGTACTGACCTCTATGGATGATCAGGATCTGCTCGAGGCAGGCTATCGGATGCGTGCAGAGGAACTGGTTGCCATGCGCGCCAAGGATGCCAGAGAAGCAGGCATGGACGGCATCGTCTGTTCAGCACAGGAAGCCACGGCCATGCGCACCATTGTCGGCCCGAATGTGTCGATCGTAACCCCGGGCATCCGCCCGAGTGGCAGCGATGTTGGCGACCAGAAGCGGGTGATGACGCCGGGCAAGGCCATTGCAGCGGGTGCTGATTATCTGGTGGTTGGGCGTCCGGTGCTCAATGCGGCTGACCGTCCATCAATGGCCCGCCAGATCGTCGACGAGATTGCAGCGGCGCTGTAGGGATCAGCCAGCGATCTAACGATTATTTCGGTTCCGAAGCAAAAATCGGAATCTTTCATATCCAATGATGATCTGGCCTCGACACATTCCGTCAGTTCAGCGTGGCCAATGGTTGTCCAAGCGCTGACGTTGGTCAGCTTCGCGATGGCGAATGACCGAATGTGTCTTTGCACCTTGAACAGGTCGGGCGAGATCGTCAGGCAGCGCTGGTGCGCAAACCCTTGAATTCCCCATAGCGCCATGCCTCGCGCTGCTTGCGCAGGGCGTGCATGTAGATGACCTGCCCGATGGCAACACTGAGCAAAATCATCAGCAAGCCGGGGATGACAAGAGCATAGAGATAGCTGTCCGGATTGGTTTTCAAGAAAGCCTTTTCCGGGCGGTCCGGATTGACATGGGCCAAAACCGTGCGCCCCACGGAATAGGCCGCAATCTGATGCTTTACTTCGCCGGGCGAGTGAGATCGGATTGGCCGGACTGACAGGCGCTGGCCGGTATAGAGCGTGCCATCATACAAGTATTGATACTGGATATCGGCCGTGAAGACCGGCGTACCATCCTCATAGGTCATCCGAACCACGTCGGACTTCATGACAACTGCTGTTACCTGCTTCCAATTCTGAGCCGTGAAGGCCGTGGAGAAATGCGCAAGACCGACCACAAACAAGGCAAAGCCGACCACGACGAGGAAGAAACGCAACAGACGAACCGATCCGCGTTGATCCACCGACAGCTGTGGCCGCTGTAAACGCCAGCGGGCCGGTTCCTTGATCGGTTGGCGTTCAATTCCCTTGGTTCCCGGATAAATATAGGCAGGTTGGTAACGCATGATCAAAATCTCGAATATCAAAAAAATAGAAATTGCGACTCAATGAAACCACACTTTTCCAGTGCGGCCTAATGCCGATGTAAGGATATATCATTAGTTTAATGAAATTCTTTCGCTATCGGAAAAATTTTATCTTTATACTTTGCAGATGAAACCAGATTCTCTGTTTAGGGCTTGTTAACTTTTATTATCCACAGAGTCTTCACAGATGGGAGAGAAGCAAAAGACGCAGAGACCAGAGTCTTTCTCGCACTGAAACCATTCACTATTTGCAGCACCAGAGTCATCGAACCGGGTGACAAGAGCGATAACTTTGCGTGCAGAGTCGAGGCAGAGTCAACGGAATCGCGCCCAGAGTCGAAGCCGATTTACGCTTTGTTAATACTTAATGGTGGGAAGTTTTCGCAGCCGATCGATCATAGCCGGGCCTCCGCGCGAATGCTCGTCAGTGGCGAGAGCGTTTTTTGTAGCGTGTCTTGAACAATAGGGTCGCAAGCATCGCCTTGAGACAGCCGAACAAACCGAATGTCCGCACCCGATAACGCCATTCCTGCCCATAATGATTGCCCGCGTCGGCGAAGCGTTTGCGGGCTGGCAGTGAGCGATCGCCGCCGATAGCGTCAATGGAAGAGTCAAAGATGTTGTTGGTAATTGGAGAGGGCAGGATGCCGTAACTCTCCATTCCATGTTCCCACGGACGGCGCATATCTTCATCGATTGGGCGTTTACGCAAGATTTGATAGGTTAGGAATTTCCGCGCCCCGGCTTTGTTCATGACATAGGCACCGGCAGTGTTTGGAACGCGCCAATAGCGCACGAGAGCCCCGATACCCTGCCATGTCTTGACGGTGTCGTAATAGGCTTTGGCAGGATTAGAAATGCGCAGAATTTCCCAATCCTCTGGTAACTCGGTGACGATTTGGGGCAGATGTGCAAAGCTGGAGTCAAAATGAAGATCATCTTCCATGATGCAGACGGGTTCATCCTCTTCCTGCGCCAAAATTTGCTGCATGGCATATAGATGGCTCGCATAACAGCCAATCTCGCCTTTGTTCATGGCGCTGTCAATGTCGCCATTTTCAGTGAGAAAGTGGGGTTTGAGATCATCGGGGATGGACGTTCCAAGAAAGGCTGAAATCCGCTCGGGCTTGAAGCCGCGCTTATGCAATTCTTCAAACATATAGCGCAACCGATCAGCGTCCCGGTCCAAATTTATTACTAGAAATCTCATAACCGTCCTTGTTAGATCAAGATCCAGCCCTGGGGACAGATGTCATCGATATAGGTTGATTGCATATGGTCGCGCGTGAACCATCGGCGGGGCGCAATCACCTGCTTATGCAATTTGGGATTCAGCCAGGCACCCCACCAGCTGAAAGAGGAATTGGCGATGATATGGTGATTGCATTGACTCATCAAGGCCAGATCATGCATCCGGTCGGCTTCGGGCATCAAGGTGCGGTTAGACCAGTCCTTGGTGAGGGCATCGGCGGCTTCGATATCATCGCTGAAAATGCAGAAATGACAATCGGGCACCATCTTTTCCATCAATGCACGGGCACCATTGTAATAGTTGTCTTCCATGATGCCGTGGATTTTCAGCACCTTGGGATCATAGAGATAATCGCCCCGACGGATATGAACGGACACGGAACCGCGACGCGACACCGTTTTCACACTGTCTTTGGCCAAATCATCGATCAGATGGGACAAGGAAAACTGTTGTCGCACGCCATCTATTTCGCTATCGAAATAATCTTCAGACTGGAAATATCCGTTGAGATAACACCCCGCCTTAACTGCATGGATCGCCTCGTTTGTGGTCAGGCTGAAATGTCGAAAATGGGTGCCGGGCCAATTGTCTCCATGTTTGTTTTTTGATCGAGAGAACAGACGTTTCAAGCCGGACGCTTTAGCCGCATCACAGTCCCAGAGATCCGCTTCAAGGGCGAAGTTGGCCAGACCGAACGTGGTGTGATCAAGGCGGTTGGAATCGACCACATGAAGCAGCAACTTGCGGTCAAGCCGCCGGGCTTGCGCAAAAGCCGCTGCATATTGGAACATTTGATTGCCCAGGCCACCGAAAATACGGACACAGAGAAACTGGTCAACATTGTGCGGTGTTACTTGAATGGCTTTCATCAGCTACCTTTTGCGCCGTCGCCTGTGGGCGGTCTCGTTCACTTCCGCTCGAACAGGGTGATTTCCATGTGCCACAGCAGCCTTTTTGCAGCGCGCGGCACTTTCAGCAGGCGTGACAGACGCGAGGCCTTGATCCAGCGAATCGGCTCGGGTCTTTCCAACAGAGGAATGTCTGCCAGCTCTGGAGACAGATCTATAACCAATTTGTCCAGCACGGCAAAGAGATTATGCTCATGCATCAACCGATCCTTGTTGGCCTGCATGGCGATGGCCGCCCGCTCGTTCCCAGCTCGGCCCTGATCAAGGCATTGACGGATTCGCTCAACGGATTCACGTGGACGGGTCAGATCAATCCACAGCAGGCCATCCTTGTCGAAATCATCCGCAATGGCCGGCGAGCCACCATGAATGAGAAATGCGCCGCCGAGCAGGGTATCAGCCGTTTTCTCCGTCCAGCCATGGGGCAGAAGATTGTTTTCCAAAGCCAGATGATATCGAGAATTTTCGATGACTTCCGCCTTGTCTTCAAGGGGTTGGAAGCCGCGCCCGAAGATTGTTAATCGCTCCCCCAACGCGACCTTCAACAGGCGCAGAAAGCGCAATCGGCGCACCTGATTTTTGGTCTGACTTTTGGTGGAGCAAATGGCAGTGAGCTCCAAACTTCGGTCTTCAAGGGTGCGGACCGGTTGCGACAAGGCTTGCCAGTCCTTGCTGACATGCAAGGATCCACCGGCACCGATATCCATCCCGTAGAACCAGGGAAGGGCGGTTTGCGTGATCCGGGTCAGGCCTTTGAACCCCTTGACATTATAGGGGGATAACACGATTCCGAACTGGTCCAGATACGCCTCGGGATAGGCCTGAAAGTCCGGCGGTTCACTGATCACCAGCACCCGGCGGGCTTTTGGCACCCGCGTTTTGAGCGGCGCCTTGTGGCGATCATAGGCAACGAGCCAGTCTGCTTTCTGTTCGGGATCCTCAAGAATGACCTGCAAATCATTCCAGCAGCCGTCCGATCCCGGTGTTTGCCGAAACAAGGCTATGGTCGCGTGGGACGAGGAAAAATGAATGCATGTCATCAGCTGTTCCGTACCAATCTGACCATGACAGACGTCGTTGGCAAAAACGCCAAAACCATTCGGCTAAAGCGTGCTATCAGGTGCTTTGTTGCACCCGATTTATCAACTTAACAAGCCACCGTCAAAGCAAGAAAGCCGCCCATCCTTCAAGTGCCTGAAAGCGTTGTCGCCCGGATGAAGGGAAATCGCACTTTTATTGACTTGGAAGACCGGAACCACTGGTGTAAGGCATAGACAATTCTTGCTGTCCCGTTCCTATCGAGCCATGAGACCAGATGACCGCACCCAAACGACTTGCCAAACTTCCCCTATCCGTTTTCATCATAACGCTGAATGAAGAAGACCGCATTGCACAGTCGGTGCTCAGTGTGATCGATTGGGTGGATGAAGTGATTGTGGTGGATTCCGGTTCCACGGACCGCACGATCGAGCGGGCCGAGGATCTGGGTGCCAAGGTGGTGCATCATGACTGGCCCGGTTATGGCGAGCAGAAGCGCTATGGCGAGGATCTATGCCGCAATGGCTGGCTGTTGAATATTGATGCGGATGAGGAAATCACCCCGGCTTTGCGGGATGAAATCATCGCTCTGTTCAAGCCTGTTCCCGACACCGACATTTGCAAGCTTGAGATTGTTGATGTCTATCCCCACTTGAGCGAAGCCAAAAGCTGGGCCTATGGCTATTGGCAATATCGGCTTTATGATCGCAGCAAGGGGCGTTTTTCCACATCCACCGTACATGACACGGTGCGCCCGAGCGCAGAAGCGCGCATTCATGTTCTGAAGGGCAAGGTCAATCACCGCTCCTTCAAGACCATCGCCTTTGCCGTTGACAAAATGAACCGCATTTCTTCGATGCAGCGCGATGACATGCTGGATCGCAAGCGCAAAATCCCTGCCTGGCGGTTGTTGACGGAATTTCCCTTTGCCTTTTTCAAAGGCTATGTCCTGCGCAAACACTGCCTCTATGGCTACTGGGGCTTTGTGCTGGCCTATAATTATGCCTTCTCGCGCCATTTGCGGGTCGCCAAGATGTATGAAGCCCAATTGATGGCTGACGGAGGGGAACAGGACTGAGCCATTTGGTCTCAATCCGAAGCCACCCAGTGCACGCCTTGCTGCCATGCAGCGGGCAAACAGGTCTTGCACCAGACACAGGACATGCTTAGAACAAGCATAACTCAGATAGGGCCGGTGTGATGTTTGTATCGTCACAAACCGGCAAAAAGAGCGAGGAACCAGTATGACAGACATTCGGCTTGTGGTTATGGGTGCTCAAGGGCGCATGGGACGTGCTCTGATTGCCGCCATTCATGAAGCAGAGGGTGTCTGTGTTGCTGGAGCGATTGAACGGGATGGGTCTGACGCTGTTGGTCAGGATGCTGGCCTGTTGGCCGGTCTGCCCAATCTGGGCGTGACGGTGACCACCGATCTTGCTGCCGCGCTGGATCAGGCGGATGGGCTGATTGATTTCACCGCGCCGAAGGCAACCCTTGCCTTTGCCGCCATCGCCGCTGAAAAAAACAAACTCCACATCATCGGAACCACTGGCTTCACCCCAGAAGAAGAAGCCGAGCTGAAGGTTGTTGCCGACAAAGGGGCCGTGATGGTCAAGTCTGGCAATATGTCGCTCGGGGTCAATCTGCTTGGCAAGCTGGTGGAACAGGCGGCACGCTCTCTCGATGCAGATTTCGACATCGAAGTGGTTGAAATGCATCACAAACACAAGGTTGACGCCCCGTCAGGCACCGCCCTGTTGCTCGGTCAGTCGGCGGCTGAAGGGCGCGAGATTGACCTGCATGACAATGCGGTGATGGCGCGTGAAGGCATTACCGGGGCGCGTGAGCGCGGCTCGATCGGCTTTGCCACCTTGCGCGGTGGATCGGTGATTGGCGAGCATACGGTGATTTTTGCTGGCGAAGGCGAGCGGATTGAATTGACCCACAAGGCGCAGGATCGGTCGATCTTTGCCCGTGGCGCGGTCAAGGCTGCATGCTGGGCCCATGGCAAGCCAATCGGCTATTACACAATGATGGATGTCCTCGGTTTGAACCAATAGACCCGATTTGCAAGCCTTTGGCGCGGGCCCCCTGCTGACAAGCTTGCTTAAAGACCCTGTTTCCCTATGCATCCTTTTGAGGTGAGCTCACTGTAAGCCGGGATGCGTTGTCGTTGACTGTGAAGGAGTTGATCCTATGGAACGGACACTAGTGCTGGTGCGTCATGGCCAGAGTGAATGGAACCTCAAAAATCTCTTTACTGGCTGGAAGGATCCGGACCTCACCGAACAGGGCCATGCAGAAGCCATTGCTGCTGGTAAAAAGCTCAACGAGCTGGGTATGAAGTTCGATATTGCCTTCACTTCCGATCTGCAGCGTGCCCAGAAAACCTGTCAGCATATTCTGGATGGCGTCGGCCAGTCCGATCTGGAAACCATCCGTGATCTGGCGCTGAATGAGCGTGACTATGGCGATCTGGCTGGTCTGAACAAGGATGATGCCCGCGTCAAATGGGGTGAGGAGCAGGTTCACATCTGGCGCCGCTCTTATGACGTGCCTCCTCCGGGCGGTGAAAGCCTGAAAGACACCGCTGCCCGCACCCTGCCTTATTTCATCACCGATCTGCTGCCACAGGTCATGTCTGGCAAGACCGTTCTTTGCGCAGCGCACGGCAATTCCCTGCGTTCCATCGTGATGGTTCTGGACCGTTTGACCAAAGAGGAAATCCTCGACGTCAATCTGGGCACCGGCATTCCGATGATCTACAAATTCAACGACGACACCAGCGTTGCATCGAAAGAAATCATCGAACTCTAAGGATTTACTTGGTCGATTCGAAACCGAAAGGGCAGCTTTGGCTGCCCTTTTTTTGTTTCTGGATTGCGGAGAGGGAGACGGATTAGACGCCACCGACCTGCTGGCCGGATTCCCAGCCCAGGATGGCGCGTTTGCGGGTCAGACCCCAGTGATAGCCGCAGATCGAGCCGCTCTTACCCACAACCCGATGGCAGGGGACAACAAAGGAAATGGGGTTCTTGCCGACCGCCGTGCCAACAGCGCGCACGGCCTTGGGATTACCGATCCGCTCGGCGACATCGGAATAGGTGGTCATGTTGCCAAAGGGAATCTTCAACAGCATTTCCCAAACCCGCACCTCGAAATCTGTTCCGAGCAGAGTGATCCGCAAAGGCTGCTCGTCATTCCAGGCCTGCGGATCAAAAATCCGGTGGACATAGCTCTGGGTGGCGGCGGGATTTTCCTGATAGATCGCGTTCGGCCAGCGGCCCATCATGTCTTCGAGCGCCTTATCTTCCTCACCGGGATCGGCAAAGGCCAGACCGGCAAGGCCATGCGCCGTGACCATCACCAGAGCCATGCCAAAGGGACTTGGATGGAGTCCATAATCGATGGTCAGACCGGCCCCTTTGGCCTTGTAGGCACCGGGGGTAATGGCCTCATGGGTGACAAACAGGTCGTGCAGACGCGAGGGGGCAGACAGTCCGACCTCGAAGGCTGCATCCATTACAGAAGCGGACTGATCGAGCAGTTCCTTTGCATGATCAAGGGTCACCGCCTGTACAAAGCCTTTGGGCGACAGACCACCGGTCCAGCGGGTGAACAGCCGTTGCAGATGGTGTGGCGACAGGCCCACATGATCAGCGAGCCTCTCAAGGCTCGGCTGGTTGCGCCAATGATGGGTGAGATATTCGATCGAGCGGCGAATGGTGTCATAGTCGCGCAAAGCGTCCTGCTCGTCGGTCCGGCAGGACTGGGCCGCGGTCAGGATCGGCAAATCCGTTGTCAGGGGCAGGATTTTGGGCAGGCTCTGGCTCGTCATGCACTGGCTCATTGTTGGCAAACTCCTCGGTCTGTGAAGAGATGCTATCGAATGGCAGAGCATTCAACCACCCGAAACTTGCGCGCACCCGGTTTTTGCCGCCATCAGCGCCGATTTTAGCGCCCCGGCAAGGCTTTCCCGCTCACAGGCATGGAGGAAGGCCCCGATTTCCACTCGCTTGCCATGGGAGGTGAGATGCAGCTCGGTCATGCCGCGATCCTCTTCCTCGCGCGTTTCCATCCTTACCCAATAGGGATTGAAGGACATATGGCTCTGGCGGCCCCTGGGGCATGTGCGGATAACGCTGACTTCGCACTGGGTGATGCGGATCTGTTCCGTTGCTCTGGCATCGCGATAATTGCGGCGAAAAGCCCACCACAAAAGCAGGATATCCAGCCCGGCAAAGCCAAGGATCGGCCAAGCACCCATCAGATAGAACGGAATGGAGACAATCAGCAACGCCAAGCCGACAAAGATCATCAACCCGATGAAGCCATTGCGTCCCAAGGATCGGTAGGGATGGAGGATGGCATCAAAATAGGGTTCGGTCTCATCAAAGCGCTGTGTGGTTGCTTCATCAAGAACTGCCATAGCGATAGTCTACCCAAATCTTACGTATTTTCCCATAGTGTTTTTCGCAGCCCTTGCCGATTTGGATCGTTGATGGGAAAGAGACTTGCATCGGCTGGCGCCGGGAGCCTAAAGATTGATGAGATTATCGAGAAAGGATGAGGACCTTGACCGACCAAGCGGACGACACAACGCCTGCCCCAAAGCCAGCAAAGCAAAAAGGAGCAAAAGCGGCAAAATCCCCGATTGCTGCGAAGAAAAAACCAGCGGCTAAGAAGCCTGTGCGGCGGCGCAAGTGGAGCAAGATGCCCAAAGAGGATATCGAGGCGCTGTTTGATCGTTTCTCGCGCCAGCGGCCCAATCCGCGCGGCGAACTCGATTATACCAACGCCTACACCTTGCTGGTGGCGGTGGTTCTGTCAGCACAGGCCACCGATGTGGGGGTCAATAAGGCGACGGGACCGCTCTTTGCTGTGGCCGACAGCCCGGAAAAGATGGTGGCGCTCGGCGAAGATGTGGTCCGGGATTATATCAAGACCATCGGGCTTTATCGCAACAAGGCCAAGAATGTCATTCTGCTCAGTCAGAAATTGATCGACGAATTTGGTGGTGAGGTGCCTGCGGACCGCGATGCCTTGGTCAGTTTGCCCGGCGTGGGGCGGAAAACCGCCAATGTGGTGCTGAATATCTTTTTCGGTCAGCCGACCATCGCGGTCGACACGCATATTTTCCGGCTGGCCAACCGGTTGGAACTGGCACCGGGCAAAAATGTCGATGAGGTGGAATTGGCGCTCGAGAAGGTCATCCCAGACCCTTATGTCCGGCATTCCCACCATTGGCTGATCCTGCATGGGCGCTATGTCTGCAAGGCCCGCAAGCCCGACTGCAAGCAATGCATCGTTGCTGATCTCTGCCGTTTCAAGGACAAGACCTATTCGGTGCCCGCACCGATTGTGGTGCTGGATTCCTATGAAAACAAGCTGAGCGAGCCGAACAAGACCGGAGAAGTGCTCTAGTCTTGCCCTCTGGGCGCGCTCATGGCGTCAGGAGCCGATCAATCGGTGTTGACCGGCTTGGATCCGGTCAGCCTTTTGTGGACATGGACCATGAAGGCGGTGGCAAAAAGCGGGGTCAGCAGGTTCAACAAAGGCACAGCGATGAAGCCGGCAATCAGCAGGCCAGCAATGAAGATCCGGCCGCCATAACGGCTGCGCAGCTCCTTGACTTCGGCGCGGGACCGAAAGCGCAAGGCGGCCTGCTCGAAATATTCACGGCCCAGCAAATAGCCGTTGGCGATGAAAAAGAGCGGCACGCCAAGTCCGAGGAACGGGATCAGCAATAGCACGATCAGGTTGACGCCGATGACCACCCCCAGAAAGCGCAAGGTCTGGATGATTGCCTCGCCGAGCGGTAAATCGCGGCCATTGGCTTCGTGGGGATAGTGCCGATCTTCGACGGTGCGGCTGACTTCATCGAGAAACAGACTGGCAACGACGGTGGAAACCGGGATAATCAGAAACCAGAGACCGAAAAACAGCCCCAGAGACGTGATGATGGCCGCCGCGGCCTCTGCCCATCCGGGCAAGAAATCTTCCAACGTCAGCATATATTCGATGCCTTCACGCATGCCCACCCAGACAAGCGCCAGCAGCAGCAAGGTGATGCCGAGCATTTTCCAAAGGACAGAGCGGAACGGCTTGGTGAAAAGCTGATTGAAGGCCAGGAGGGCTGAGGCAAACATGAATGTCGAGTCTTTCGCGAATTTTGAGGTGCGTCCTGCATCACATAGGCGGGTAAAAGCGCCAGTGCAAGGGCCGTTCACCCCTTTTGGCGGTTGCCAAACAGGGCCCCGTTATTATACTGCCGCCGACTTCAACCCCCTTGAAACCGAAAGAAAGGCTCGTTTTTTGGAGGACTATCTCCTCAATTCACGTGCCGGAGTTCAGCATGACAGCAGCAAAATATGACATTTTGGGAATCGGGAATGCAATCGTTGACGTGCTTTCGCGCACCGATGATGACTTCCTCGTTGCAGAAGATCTGCATAAGGGATCGATGAACCTGATTGATGCTGAGCGTGCCGAATATCTCTATGCCCGCATGGGTCCGGCGATTGAGGCATCCGGTGGCAGCGCAGGCAACACCATTTTCGGGATTGCCAGCCTTGGCGGTCATCCGGCCTATTTCGGCAAGGTTGCCAACGATCAGCTGGGCAGCATCTTCACCCACGACATGCGGTCGCTGGGTGCGCATTTCGACACAGCTCCGCTTAAAGATGGTGCGCCAACTGCCCGCTCGATGATCCTGATCACCCCGGATGGCGAGCGGACGATGAATACCTATCTCGGTGCCTGTGTGGAACTGGGCGAAGAGGATATCGACCCGGATGTGGTCGCCAATTCCGGCATCACCTATATGGAAGGCTATTTGTGGGACAAGGAAAATGCCAAAAATGCCTTCCGCAAGGCTGCCCGCATTGCCCATGAAGCAGGCCGTGAGGTGTCCATTACCCTGTCGGACAGCTTCTGTGTGGATCGCTTCCGTAGTGAGTTTCTTGATCTGATCCAGAGCAAGCAGGTGGATATCCTGTTTGCCAACGAGCCGGAAGTAAAAGCGCTTTATCAGACTGCTGATCGGGCGACGGCGCTCAATGCCTTGCGCAAGGATGCCAAGCTTGCGGCCATCACATTGGGCAGCGAAGGGTCTGTCGTGGTATCAGGCGATGAGACCATTTATGTCGAAGCCTGCAAAATCCGCGAGCTGGTGGATACCACCGGGGCAGGGGATCTTTATGCCTCCGGCTTCCTGTTTGGCCTGTCGAAAGGCTTCAGCCTTGAGAAATGCGCCACCCTTGGCAATTTCTGCGCCGCTGAGGTCATCCAGCATATTGGCCCACGGCCGGAGCATGACATGAAGCAGGCAGCCGAGCAGGCAGGCTTGCTCTAAGACCCAACCCCCATAACAGACAGACATGCAAAAGGCGGCTTACAAGCCGCCTTTTTTGTTTCGCTTCCGGATCAAAGCTTGGAAATTTGCTCTTTCTAGAGCTTGCGCAGCAGGACCGTCTTGATGGCGTGGGTTTCATCCTTGCCCAAGACCAGATCGGCGCGCGGACGCGTGGGGAAGATATTGTCCCGCAAATTGACCAGGTTGATGGTCGTCCAGAGCCGGTTGGCTGTCTCCTCGGCTTCCTCATCGGTCAGTGTCGAATAGCGATGGAAATAGGAGCCGGGATCGCGGAACGCGGTTTCACGCAGGCGCTTGAAGCGCTCGATATACCAGCGATGCAGCATATCCTCTTCGGCATCGATATAGATTGAGAAGTCGAAAAAGTCAGAGACAAAGGGAATCGCCTTGCCATCATTGGGCAGCAGGCCGGTTTGCAGGACGTTCAGACCTTCAAGGATCAGAATGTCCGGCTGGTCGATGATCACGGCCTCATCGGGCATCACGTCATAATAGAAGTGGGAATAGACAGGGGCACGGACATTGCGCTTGCCGGTCTTGATGTCGGTCAAGAACTGCAGGATCGCCGTGCGATCATAGCTTTCCGGGAAGCCCTTGCGCTGCATCAGGTCCTCGGCATTCAGCACCGCATTTGGCAGCAGGAAGCCATCGGTGGTCACCAGATCTACCTTGGGGCTGGCAGGCCAACGAGACAACAAAGCCTGAAGCAGGCGGGCCGTGGTCGATTTGCCGACGGAGACCGACCCCGCCACCCCGATGATGAAGGGGGTTTTGGGCTCATTGGTGCCAAGAAAATGCTGAGTGGCATTGTTCAGGCCCTTGGCAAACTCGACATAATAGCTGAGCAATCTGGAGAGCGGCAGGTAGATTTCCTCAACCTCTTCCAGAGAAATGGGTTCGTGAAGGCTCTTGATGCGCTCCAGATCCACATTGGTCAACGTCATGGGCGTGTCTGCACGCAGGGTCGCCCATTCTTCGTTGGTAAATGCACGATAGGGGGACAGATTCCGCCGTGCCATTTGTTCCATTGTCTTATTCCCCGGTGCCCGGTCGACCAGTTCCATATCAGGTCACTCCCCCAAGCATCCTGCCTTGATCATCCAAGCCGATGGTTCGCAAGCAGTTTGACGCCTATAGTGGCTTTGTTCGATCAATCGCAGCCACTCTAGACGCAAGCGCTGCTCTCAATGTTGATTGATCTCAAAACCTATCCCTTTTGCCGCCTTTCGAGCGACCTTGTCTCCCCCTGTGGCCCTTGCAACAGAGAGTATGAAAAAGCGCGGCGATCCGTCTTTTGCCTGCTCTTGCAGTGCGTCAATTCACTCGCATGGCGCAATTGGCAATAAGTATGCGTGTTAGTGCGTAACTTATGCGAGGCCGTGAATAGCGAGTGATGATTCACGTGAAATGAGAGGATGAAGTGGCACGCGGCGGCTCAGACAGTCAGTCCGGCTTGCGGGCGGCTTTCTCTTCCAGCCCGGTCTGGCCGGTGCGGCGGGCCAGCTCGGCCATCACATCGTCCAGTTTGACACCGGAAATGTTCAGCACAACCAGCAAGTGATAGAGCAAGTCTGCAGTTTCAGACGTCAACTCTGCCTTATCGCCCTTCATAGCGGCGATCACGGATTCCACCGCTTCTTCCCCCAGCTTCTGGGCGCATTTGCCGACACCTTTGCAGACCAGTTTGCGGGTGTAGGAATTCGTGTCCTTGGAAGCAGCACGCTTCGCAATGATCGCTTCGAGATCACTGAGAGTGAATTTGGCCATCTGGCTGTCCTTCCCGTTTTATTTGTCCATATCCATGCGCATGGGGATGCCTGAAGCGGCCATGTGGGCCTTGGCTTGCTGAATGGAAAATTCACCAAAATGGAAGATGGAGGCAGCCAGAACAGCAGTTGCGTGACCATCACGCACCCCTTCGACCAGATGATCAAGGGTGCCAACACCGCCAGAGGCGATCACAGGAACGGTGATCATATCCGCAATTTTGCGGGTTAGTTCGATATCGAAACCAATTTTAGTACCGTCGCGATCCATCGAGGTTAGAAGGATTTCACCTGCTCCCAAATCGACCACTTCCTGGGCATATTCAATCGCGTCAATGCCGGTCGGTGTGCGGCCACCATGGGTGAAGATTTCCCATCTGGATGGTTCACCCTCCTTGGAAACGCGCTTGGCATCAACCGAGGCGACGATGCATTGGGCACCGAATTTCTCCGCCGCTTCCTTGACAAACTCGCGGCGCAAAACGGCGGCGGTGTTGATCGACACCTTGTCGGCCCCGGCTTTCAGCAAGTCGCGGATATTGTCGGTGGTGCGGATGCCGCCACCGACGGTGACCGGCATGAAGCATTCTTCCGCCGTGCGGCGGACCACATCAAAGATCGTGTCACGGTTTTCGTGGCTGGCGGTGATGTCGAGGAAGCACAATTCGTCGGCACCGGCGGCGTCATAGGCCTTGGCGCTTTCCACCGGGTCACCGGCATCCTTCAGATCGACAAAGTTGACGCCCTTGACCACGCGGCCATCTTTAACGTCAAGGCAGGGAATTACGCGGGCTTTGAGCATGTCACTTCTCCGCTTCCTTGGCTGTCTTGATCAAAGCCAGTGCTTCGCTCGGATCAAGGCGGCCATCATAGAGGGCGCGACCGGTGATCGCCCCTTCCAAAATGGCGCAATCGGGCTGGACCAGCCGTTTGACATCGTCAATCGAAGCAAGGCCGCCCGAGGCAATCACCGGAATGGAGACGGCACGGGCCAACTCAAGGGTCGCGTCGATGTTGAGGCCGGTCAGAATGCCATCGCGGTCAATGTCGGTATAGATGATCGCGGAAACGCCTGCATCTTCGAACTGGCGCGCCAGATCGATCACAGTCAATTCCGAGGTTTCGGCCCAACCCTCGACGGCCACCTTGCCACCCTTGGCATCAATGCCAACGGCCACACGGCCCGGAAACAGCTTGCAGGCTTCCTTGACCAAAGCCGGATCGCGTACAGCGACGGTGCCCAGAATCACCCGGGAGATGCCCTTGTCGAGCCAATGCTCGATGCCATCAAGATCGCGGATGCCGCCGCCCAGCTGCACCGGATTGGTGGTGCTGGCCAGAATGCTCTCAACGGCGGCGCTATTCTCGGACTTGCCAGCAAAAGCGCCATTCAGATCAACCACGTGAAGCCATTCAAAGCCTTGATTCTGAAAGCTTTTTGCCTGTGCACCGGGATTGTCGTTGAAAATGGTCGCCTGATCCATGTCGCCGAGCTTGAGGCGCACACATTGACCATCCTTGAGGTCGATTGCAGGAAAGATGATCATTATGGTCTCCAACGCAGGAAATTCGAAATCAGCGCCAGCCCCAGTTTCTGGCTCTTTTCAGGGTGGAACTGGGTGCCGACAAAATTGTCCCGACCAACCATGGCGGTGACGGTCTGGCCATAATCGCAGGTGGCCAGCAGATCATCGGCATGGGTCGGCTGCATATGATAGGAATGGACGAAATAGGCATGCAGGCCGTCAGGCCCGGTCGGAATACCAGCCCAAAGCGGATGATCCTTCAGAACGGACACGGTGTTCCAGCCCATATGCGGGATTTTCAGGGTTGGATCCTGTGGCTCCAGCGCCACCACATCGCCGGCAATCCAGCCAAGTCCGTTGGTGGTGCCATGCTCCAACCCCCGGTCGGCAAGCAATTGTTGGCCGACGCAAATGCCAAAGAAAGGTTTGCCCTTTTTGTGAACGGCTTCCTCCAGCGCTTCGGTCATGCCATCCACCGCATCCAAACCGGCGCGGCAATCGGCATAGGCCCCAACGCCGGGCAGGACGATCCGATCAGCTGCGCGGACATCCTCCGGATTGGACGTGACAGCTACGTCGCCGGTCAGGCCAGCTTCACGGGCGGCGCGCTCAAACGCCTTGGCGGCGGAACACAGATTGCCCGAGCCATAATCAATAATCGCAATGCGCATGGTCTTTACGTCTCCCGGGACCGGTCTGGTGCGGGGAAGAGGCCGATGATCGGCTCGCTGGTCCCTGTGTCCCGCATTTTATCCTTGAGCGCGACATAGCCGCTTTTGCTCTGGTTTGGCAATGGCTTTGAGGCAGATGCGTCTGCAGACCGCGCAAATGGGGTCTGCGTCGCCCCCCTTTCGGCCTCTGCCAGTCTTGCTGTCACATAGCGATGCTCACAATGCTCCAGATCCTCGGCATAAAGACTTGCCACTTCGATATAGCCCTTGTTGCGCAGGGACCAACCGATGAGATTGGGGGCCTCGAGGCTGATCCACAAGCTCATCAGAAGGGTGATCAGCATGGAAGCCCAGATCGGCAACATGGTTTCGAGCGCCGAGACCGGGATCAGAATGAGAATATAGATCAGCAAGATCCACCACAGCCGCTTCACCAGCATCCAGACAGCGGGCAGCATGAAGGCGAAGATCGAATAGTGATCCTTGATCAGGATCGCCGAATCGATCGCCTCATGAGGGGGCAGGCCGGGCTTTTCATAAATGGTGTAGGAGGGCATCCTGCCACCTTTCATTTCGTGTCTGTGAACGACATCGTTATCAAGGCATGACGGGTGCAGCCGTCAGCCATTCAGCGTTCCCTTGGTGGAGGGCACCCGGTCCGCCTGACGCGGATCAAGCTCGATGGCCTGGCGCAAGGCACGTGCCACTGCCTTGAAACAGCTTTCGGCAATATGGTGATTGTTGCGACCATAGAGATTGGCAATATGCAGCGTGATGCCGGAATTCTGCGCAAAGGCATTAAAGAATTCCTCGAACAGTTCGGTATCGAAATCACCGATTTTGTCCTTGGTAAAGGTCACATCCCAAACAAGAAAAGGTCGACCGGACACATCCACAGCGGCACGGGTCATGGTTTCATCCATCGGCAAATGGGCATCGGCATAGCGGGTGATACCCTTTTTGTCGCCCAGCGCCTGCTTCAGCGCCTGACCCAGCGCGATGCCGACATCCTCGGTGGTGTGATGGGCGTCCACATGAAGATCACCCTTGACCTTGATGTCCATGTCGATGAGCGAATGGCGGGATAGCTGATCAATCATATGGTCGAGAAAGCCAACCCCGGTGTCGATCTTGTAGCTGCCGTTGCCATCCAGATTGATGGACAGGGCGACATCGGTCTCGTTGGTCTTGCGATTGATCGTTGCCTTGCGCATAGATGCATTCCTTCGCGTGGGTCTTCAAGCCAAAACACCCGGGGTCCAGAACAAGCCTTTCGCGCCGTTGCGCACATGCTTTGCTTCCAACCTGCCGGGCAATTCTTTATGTATCAGGGCATTCTTTACAAATCCATAGGCCTCAATGCGCTAATTGAATCAACATGGTTGGTTTTTGACGTATTTGTTGCGCAATTTCGCACGATTATGGCACCACCATGCGCAAAGTCGCACAATGAGGTCTTTTGGCCTTGGTCTTGAAGGTGTAGAAGCTGAGCCAAAGGGGCTGATTGAAAGTCGATCAGCGGCGCTTACATAAGACACAGATTTCCAATCGAACCCAAGGGCTCATCAGCCTGAGGGACCCGAGGGGGCCGCAACAGGGATGAGAGAATGAGCGATCAAAGTTCAAATGTGCCGGTTTGGCACGGCACGACCATTGTAACCGTTCGCAAGGGTGGCAAGGTTGTCATTGCCGGCGATGGACAGGTGAGCCTTGGCCAGACGGTCATCAAGGGCAATGCCCGTAAGGTGCGGCCACTGGGCAAGGGCAATGTGATTGCCGGATTTGCCGGGGCAACCGCCGATGCCTTCACCCTGTTCGAGCGGCTGGAAGCCAAACTGGAACAATATCCCGAACAGCTGACCCGCGCCTGTGTCGACATGGCCAAGGATTGGCGCACGGACCGCTATCTGCGCCGTTTGGAAGCGATGATGATCGTGGCGGACAAGAATGTCTCGCTGGTCCTGACGGGCACTGGCGACGTTCTGGAGCCCGAAGACGGGGTCACGGCGATTGGGTCTGGTGGCAATTATGCGCTGGCTGCCGCCCGTGCCCTGATGGATACCGATCTGGACGCCGAAGCCATTGCCCGCAAGGCGATGGGCATCGCGGCTGACATTTGTGTCTATACCAACGGCAATCTGACGGTGGAAGTGCTTGATGCTGACGCGTGACACCCTCATTGCTGCCAGCCGTCAGGGGTTGATCGGGCTGGATCAGGTTGATCCGCTGCTGGCTTTTCTCACCGGTGAGGATCAGGCAGGACGCGCCGTGATGCATGACCCGGAAGAAATGCACTTTGCCCGGGGCTTCCACGATATTTTCATTTCGATCGGCCTTGTCATCCTGATGTCGGGCTATTTCGCGACCGCCATGCTGTTTGGCAATGACGAGGCCACAACGGTTCTGATGACTTATGGTGGTAGTATGGTGCTGGTCTGGGGCCTGGCCGAATGGTTTTCCAAGGCCCTGCGTCTGTCCTTGCCCTCGATCCTTTTGAGTGGCCTGTTTGTTGCGCTGAGTGGTCTGACCGGGGTCTCTTTGCTATCGGTCCTGTTTGCACTGGGCAATGGCTGGTCCGTGCCGGACTGGGCAGCGCTTGACGGATCCGGTTTCTTTGGTTTGGTGCCATTTTTTGCTGCCATTGCGGGGGGCTTGGTCTTTTATGGCCGGTTTCGCGTGCCGATCACCCCAACCTTCATCACCTTGGCGACCATCGGTCTGTTTTTCATGCTGCTGGCTTTGATCGAGGAGACACTTCTGACGGATTTCATCACCCTCTGGATGATACTGGTCGGGCTCGGCTGTCTTTCGCTGGCTTTATGGTATGACCGCCAGGATCGCATGCGCCAGACGGTGAAGAGCGACACGGCCTTCTGGCTGCATCTGGTGGCCGCACCCTTGCTGGTCCATTCGCTTCTGTCCCATTTGTCGGTGATTGAGTCCAGTGCCTTTGCGGCACTGGCGACCATCGCCTTGTTTGTTCTTATCGGGCTGTTTGCCCTGATCATTGACCGCCGTGCCCTGCTTGCCTCGGGGATCGGCTATCTGGGCGTTGCCATCGGCATCCTGATCGAACAAAGCCAGTTGGGTGAGGGGGGCGCCGTTGCGCTTACCTTGCTGATTCTTGGCCTGTTCGTCCTGATGCTTGGCTCAGCCTGGACCAAATTGCGGGATCTGCTGCTCAGCCGATATTCCCATCATCCGCTGATGCGCAACCTGCCTCCTGTTTCTTCCGAAAGGATCTGATGAATGACCAACTTTTCCCCGCGCGAAATCGTGTCCGAGCTGGACCGCTTCATAATCGGCCAGAAAGAAGCCAAACGAGCAGTGGCCATCGCGCTGCGCAATCGCTGGCGTCGGCAACAGCTTGACGACAGCCTCAAGGAAGAGGTTTTGCCCAAGAATATCCTGATGATCGGGCCGACGGGGGTCGGCAA
This sequence comes from Cohaesibacter intestini, assembly GCF_003324485.1. NCBI lineage: Bacteria > Pseudomonadati > Pseudomonadota > Alphaproteobacteria > Hyphomicrobiales > Cohaesibacteraceae > Cohaesibacter > Cohaesibacter intestini. The sequence goes on from NZ_QODK01000001.1 coordinate 860,650, forward strand.
GACCGAGATTTCACGCCGTCTGGCCAAGCTCGCCAATGCCCCCTTCATCAAGATCGAGGCGACGAAATTCACTGAAGTGGGCTATGTCGGGCGTGATGTGGACCAGATTGTCCGCGATCTGATCGAAAGTGGCATCATGTTGACCCGGGAAAGCCGCCGCAAGGATGTGAAGGCCAAAGCCCATGGGGCCGCAGAGGATCGGGTGCTGGATGCGCTGGTCGGTCCCGGTGCGGGCAGTGCGACCCGTGACAGTTTCCGCAAGAAGCTGCGCGATGGGCTGCTGGACGACAAGGAAATCGAAATCGAGGTGCGCGACAGCTCATCGCCGATGTCGAATTTCGAAATTCCCGGCATGCCCGGAGGTTCCATGGGCGTGATGAATCTGTCGGACATGTTCGGCAAGGCCTTTGGTGAGCGCACCAAATCCCGTCGGGTGTCGGTCAAGGAATCCTACGAGCTTCTGATCATGGAGGAATCGGATAAGCTGCTTGATGAAGATCAAGTTGTTTCGGAAGCGATTTCCTTGGTGGAAAATAACGGTATCGTTTTCCTCGACGAGATCGACAAGATCTGTGCACAGGATGGCCGCGGTGGGGCAGATGTGTCCCGTGAAGGGGTCCAGCGCGATCTGCTGCCACTGATCGAAGGCACCACGGTGACGACAAAATATGGCCCGGTGAAAACCGATCATATCCTGTTCATCGCTTCGGGTGCGTTCCATGTGGCCAAGCCGTCCGACCTGCTGCCCGAGCTTCAGGGTCGCTTGCCGATCCGGGTGGAACTGAATGCGCTGACCAAGGACGATTTCCGCGCCATTCTGACCGAAACCGAAGCCAATCTGCCGAAACAATATAGCGCGTTGATGGCCACCGAAGAGGTGACACTGAGCTTCACCGACGACGCAATCGAAACGATCGCCGATATTGCGGTGGACCTGAACAGCTCGGTTGAAAATATCGGAGCTCGCCGCCTGCAAACGGTCATGGAGAAGATTCTGGAAGATATTTCCTTCGAAGCACCGGACAAAGCAGGAGAAGAGGTCGAAATAACCGGTGATTTTGTGCGCGAGCATATTGGTGCTCTGGCCAAAAATACCGATCTGAGCCGCTATATTCTGTAACAGAAGTAATCTGGCTCAGAGCTGATCTCTGAGATCGGGGCTACCCATGCCCCGGTCTCGCGACGAAGCAGCGCGCAGCTGCAGAATCAACGCATCAAGACTGTCGGGAGAGAGTTGATTGATTCGATCAGCCAGCAGATTGGCCAGCTCGGTCGCCTTGGGATCGAGGCCCGCGGTGCGAACCGTTGGATTCGGATCCGAAATCTCCGCCAGACGCTGCAATTCTTCCGCTTCATCCCAAATCACATTGAAATATCCAATGATCCGCTGGATGAGAAACCAGGTCGGCTTGCCGCGTTTGCCATGTTCCAGAGCTGAAAGATAGGCGCTGGATACCTCCAGTCGCTCCGCCATTTCCTTGAGGGAAATGTTGCGTTCCTGCCTCATGCGCCGCAGCTTTGCACCAAACGGGGTCATGTCTCACCGTCCTCAAAGGGCTTTTCAGGCCCGGTTTCGAGCTTCAATCGTGTCAGGCTTTAGGCATTTTATCCTGATTTGCCCCGTTTTCTCAAGCGCACATGCAAAGCGCCTGCCCCTCCGAGGGTACGATGGGCTTCCTCGAAGCCGACAATCAACGACCGGATTTCCGGTTCGGACAGCCATTTGGGCACCACACGGCGCAGAACGCCCTTCTCAGGCCCGACAGAGTAGGTTTTAGCATCTCCCCGGCTTCCCTTGCCGGTGATCACCAGAACATGCTTGTGGCCCTGACTGTGCGCACTGCGCAGGAAGCCGAACAGGGCAGAATGGGCCTCGCGCTGGGTCATGCCATGCAGATCAATCCGGGCGTCGATGAAGGCACGCCCCTGAACGATGCGCTTTTTTTCCTTCCGGTCAATCGGGCTGAGCGGCGGCAACGGTTGAGGGCGATGCTTGCCATTGCCCCCCATACCGGCCTTTTTCAGACTCAACATGTCATCCTTGGTCGCGCGGCGACGCTGAACCGGATGGTTCGGATCGGGTTGATTGGTCGGATCCATCGAGGAAGGTTGATCGATGGTCTCGATAAGAGCCTTCAATTCAGCGGATTTGCCTTCCATCGGGGTAACGGTGTCAGCCACCTTTTGCCAAAGCTTGAGATCCTTGCGATTGAGCGGAGGCTTTCTAGCCATCGGCCTGCTCCTTCTCATCAAGGGGCAGCAAACAGGTAAAGCAGGTCGGTTGTTTGAGGATGCCTGCCAATTGGCCTGCTGTCTCGCCAGAGCCGCAGAAAAGGTCGGCACGGGCCATCCCTTTGATGGCTGAGCCAGTGTCATGAGCCAGAACCAGTTGGCGGAACGGGGTCTCGTCTCCCTGTTCCAGCGAGGGCAACATGGTCTCGATCCAGAAGGGCAGGCCAAATGTGTGGAGATGCCGATCGACCGCGATGCTGCGCAGAGGCAAAAGCGGCACATGAGCGGCAGAGAGCGGGCCGGTTTCGGCGCGATTGAGCGCTGGCTCTTCAACCGGCTTGAAGAAAATATAGGAGGGATTGCGGCCAAGATAGGCGACGCCTTCCGCACCCATGGCCCGCAGATGGGCGATCAGAGCGCCCATTGAGATCGAATCGGGGGTGAAATGACCCTCTTCAATCAGCAATTTCCCAAGGGATTGATAGGGATGGCCGGATTTTCCGTCAAAGGCGACACGCATTGTCTGGCCGTCTTCGAGCCGCAGGCGGGCGGATCCCTGAATATGGATGATATAGGCTTCGAAGGGGTCTTTGAGCCAAACAAACTCCAATCCCTGGCCTTCAAGGCCGCCAGCCATGATCGCGGCGCGGCTCAGATGCAGTTCAATCTTTCCGTTGCGCTGGCGGGCGAAACTGGTCTCTGGTGTAAAACCTGCAGCAAGCGCTTCCTTGGTCTTGAGGCTGACCAAATCATGCGGGCGACGATGGAGAGGAAAGCGAAATTCGGTATCAGGGGCCAGCCGTGCATCAAATTCCGGCTCATAATAGCCGGTCAGCAAGCCCTCGCCATCAATCGAATAGGGCGCAAAATGACGCTCGAAAAAAAGCCGGGCATGGGGGCCGGGCAGATCAGCGGGCAAATCAAGAGCCGCTTGCGCCACGGCAAGCAACGCCTTGATCGCCACCGACGGATGACGGCTGGTCGGCGGATGGGCGATCAGGAAGGGCGCAGAGTGACGAAAGGCGGCAAAGGCCACCTCGTGATCGTGATCAGCCCAACCGGAAAGGGTCGCAAAGTCTGTCCGGGTCAGGCCAGCCATCATCTGATTTCTTCCTTCTTTTCACCAAACGGGCCCGCAAATCCTTGAACAGGAAAGGGGCCCGATTGTCAGCATGGCGGCAAAGTGATTGCCTGCTTTTGTTATTGCGCCGATTCCGTGCCGATCAGCTTCCAGTTCGGGTTGCGGCTGGTCACATCGCGGGCAAAGGTCCAGATATCGGTGACTTCGTCAATGGCATTCGGATCCCCTTCCACCACGTGACCGATGTCATCCTTGGTGCAGGAGGTGATGGAAGAAACAAAGCGCACAGTGATCTGGGCTTCACCACCGGCCAGTTCCGCCTCGACAATCGAAGACTTGTTGATGCCGATGAAGGTGAACTCAACCCGCAAGCCCTGTTCGTCCCGTTCATCCAGAGCCTGAACGAAGCCAGCAAACACATCGCCTGCCAGCAATTTTTTCAAGGTCCGGCGGTCCCCTTCGGCAAAGGCCGTGACAATCATTTCATAGGCGGAGCGGGCACCGGCCATGAAGGAATCAGGCTCGAAACTCTTGTCTACCGACATCAGATGGGTGAGAGCCGCATTGAGTGGCGAGCCTTCCGGCGCGATCTTTTCCAGACGCTGGGCTTTTTCCTCAGCTTCCATTTCCTCAGTCTGGGCGCGACCCGGCAAGGAAATGACATTATCGCCAACATCGTCTGCGCGTGGCGCCTTGCCATCGTTCTGTTTGTCTGGATCGGCATAAGGATCGTAAGGATCCGGCTCATTGCCGGTGCGTGTACCAAGAACGTCCCGCAGACGCATGAACAGCACCACTGCGATCACAAGGAAAATGATGGATGTGAGATCGAAACCGAAGACATCGGACATAGAGTTAGCCTTAATCCATTCGTTTTTTGCAGAAAAGGCCTGCAAGTTTGACATTTCTTTCTATATGTAGGGGAGAGGCGTCGGCAAATCCAGAAAGGATGCATGCCAGCCCCAAAAAAAGCGCACCCTCATTGGAGTATTTTTGATTACGATGCAAAAATCGCTGTTTCCCTTCGTTCCCTTCCTGCTGCTGATCGTCCCAGTTCTGGAAATCGGGGTCTTTATTCTGCTTGGCGGGCAGATCGGCGTCATCAATACCCTCCTTGGCATTGTTCTGACCGCCTTGATCGGCACCATTTTGCTCAGACGGCAGGGTTTTGCCCTGATCAATCAGGCTCAGGGCCAGATGAATGCAGGCAAGGTGCCGGGCAAGGAACTGGCCCATGGGGTGATGCTGTTGGCGGCAGGCCTTCTTTTGCTGACACCGGGCTTTGTGACCGATACATTCGGTTTCCTGCTTCTGGTACCACCCATTCGAGACGGGATTTTCGCTTTTTTCAAAAGCCGGATCACCTTGGTCAATGCCGGTGCAGCGCAATCCGGTTTTTCCAGCAGCAATGCAGGTGGCACCTATTATCGCAGCTACAGCTATTCCTCGACACAGACAGACTCCACACGCAACCGTTCGGCGGACCCTTCGGTGATTGATCTGGACGATGATGACTTTAGCGAAGTCACCAGCCACGATGCCATCGAAGCCAAGCCATCGAGCCAGAAGCCTGACCAGAAGGACGGCCAATCTCCTTGGGAAAAATCCTGATTGGCGATTGCCCTTTTTGGATAGCGTTCCGCCGTATGTCGGGGGGAAAGATGGGCAAATTGGCCTAAAAGCCGCTGCCGTGGGGGCCTTTTCCTTGTTTCCCGTCAAGCATCATGCTAGGCGCTAGATAGCGAAGGATTCCAAGCCGGAATCCTGTATATGGACACCAATTTACGGGAATAAATTTATGAGCGACGCACAAGAAAACGGCGCTGCCGAGGGCCAAGAACAGAAGCTTCCTGGCATGCGCATTCTGGCGCAGTATATCAAGGATCTGTCTTTCGAGAATCCAAATGCTCCGGATTCCCTGCGTCCTCGCGAGAATAGCCCGGACATCAATGTTCAGATCAACGTCAATGCGACGCCGATCACCGAAACCGAGTTCGAAGCCGAGCTGACGCTCAATGCAGAAGCCAAAGACGGCGAAACGGTGATGTTCAATGTTGAGCTGCTGTATGGTGGCATCTTCTCGATCGTCAACGTGCCGCAGGAGCAGCTGCATCCGTTCGTCATGATCGAATGCCCACGTCTTCTGTTCCCATTTGCCCGTCAGATCATTTCCGATGCGACCCAGCGCGGCGGTTTCCCTCCACTGAATGTGGATCCGATCGATTTCGCGATGCTGTATCGTCAGCGGATGATGGAACTGGCCGCCAAAGAAGGCGAAGGCCAGACCGAGCAGTAAGACCTGCTTCAATGAACGTAATAAAAAGCCGACCTCTTTGCAGGTCGGCTTTTTTGTGCCTTGAAAGCGCCAATCGTTTCACGTGAATCCGTCCGGTTAGACGGGGGCTGAAAAAGCGTCAAGATGATTGTTCACTGTCCTTGGCCAGCTCGGGCAGATAGTCAGCCCAGAGGCTGTCGCCTTTGATTTCTTGCAAAAAGGCCAAATGTGCCTGACGGTCCGCTTCGCTCAAACGGCCGGGCAGGGGATTCGGCCGGGGACGGGCAGCAACTCTCTGACGACGCCCCCACTGCCCCTCATCACCGCTGCCCTGATCCTCTTCCTCTCCGGCCAGCAGCAGGCTTTTCTGGCGGCCACCGATCAGTTCGAGATAGACATCGGCAAGGATCTCACTATCGAGCAACGCGCCGTGGAGAGATCGTTTGGTGTTGTCGATGCCGAACCGGTTGCAAAGGGCATCGAGGCTGTTGGGTCCTGCGGGAAATTTTGTCCGCGCCATGGCCAGAGTATCGCGAACCAGATTGTCATCAATCTGCGGAAAACCAGCCTTTTCCAGTTCCCAGTTGAGAAATTTGACGTCGAACTGGGCATTATGCGCGATGATCACCGTGTCCTTGATGAAATCATGGAAGGCTTGCGCCACTTCGGCAAATTTCGGTTTGTCAGAGAGAAACTCCTCCGACAGGCCATGCACTTTGAAGGCCCCTTCGGGCATGTCTCGTTCGGGATTGATATAGACGTGAAAGTTGTTTTCCGTCGGCAGGTGATTGATCAGCTCGACACAGCCAATTTCCACCACCCGGTCGCCGGTGAAGGGATCAAGCCCTGTGGTTTCGGTATCGAACACGATCTCTCTGAGTGCCATGGAATCCTCTTGCGTCCAATTATCGGGACTGATGTCCGCTTAGTATGCTTCATTCACCGGTGAGAGAAAAGCGCTGACGGATGACGTCGAGCACCCTGTCCACCTGTTCTGCGGCGTCTTCAAGGCTGGTGCCGGTGTCGATGACATAATCGGCCCGCTGGCGCTTGTCTGCATCAGGCATTTGCCGCGCCTTGATGGCTTCGAATTTCTCTTCGCTCATGCCCGGTCGGGCCAAAACACGCGCGCGCTGCACCTTTTCAGGTGCCGAGACCACGACAATCACATCGGCGCGGGCCTCACCACCGGTTTCAAACAGCAGGGGAATATCGAGCACCACCATCTGGGCACCGCTCGCCTTTGCGGCTTGGAAAAAGGCGCGTTCCTCTTCATGAACCAACGGGTGAATGATCGCTTCAAGTCTGGCCATGGCCTCGCTATTGCCGATTACCTGTTTGGAAAGCGCTGCGCGATCCACCCCGTCCGGGCCAGTGGTGCCGGGAAAGGTCGCCTCGATCAGAGGCGCGGCCCGGCCTTGATAGAGGCGATGGACCGTCGCGTCCGCATCATGCAAGGGGCAGCCACGCTCGACAAACATTTGCCCCGTTGTTGATTTCCCCATGCCGATGGAACCGGTCAGGCCGATCTTGATCATCGCTCAAGCCTCCAGAATGCGCGTGCGCAACCCATCCGTTACCGCAGGACGCGTTCCGAACCAGTGTTCAAAGCCCGGCACCGCCTGATGCAGCAGCATGCCAAGTCCATCCACGACCCGATTGCCACGGATACTGGCTACAGCCAGCAGGTCGGTTTCCAGCGGATTATAGATGATATCGGTGACCAGAGCGGAAGTAGGCAGCGCATCGAGATCAATTTCAAGGGCAGGTTGGCCAACCATGCCAAGGGAGGACGTGTTGACCAGCAGATCCTTGCCAACGAGGGCTGGATCAAGATTGTCCCAATCTTCAACCATCACCCGGTCTGCAAAACCGAGCGCAGCAAATAGCTGTTGCAACTCTTCGGCGCGGGCGCGGGTTCGATTGACCAGCGTGACTTTTTTGAAATTGCGGTTGATCAGACCATCAATGATCGGGCGGGCTGCACCACCGGCCCCAATCACCAGGGCATGAGCGCCCTGTTTCGCATCCCAGCCAGGGGCGCGTTGGTCAAGATTGGCGAGAAATCCATAGCCGTCGGTATTGTCTGCATGGAGTTTGTCGCCTTCAAACCACAGGGTATTGGCTGCTCCAAGGCGTTTTGCCGTGTCGTGAATGACATCGACATGGGCCAGCACCGCCTGTTTGTGGGGAATGGTGACATTGCCGCCGACAAACGTCTGGTCGCGTAGCGACCCGACGAATTTTTCCAGATCTTGCGGCTCGACTGCAATCTTCTCATAGGAACCGGCCAATCCATGCTGCTTCAACCAGTGACCATGGATCAGCGGCGATTTGGACTGTTCGATGGGCCAGCCAATGACGAATGCCTTTGGTGCTTTTGGGACTTCAGACTTGGTCATTGATCAAAACTCCAAACCGTGGTCGCGGCGCAAGTAGGAAAGAAGCGGCAGCAGCGGCAGGCCCAGAATGGTGAAATAGTCGCCTTCGATTTTCTCAAACAATTGCACACCCAAACCTTCCAGTTGATAACAGCCAACACTGGCACGGACCTGTTCCCCAACGCGGGCCATGTAACGGCCGACCTCTTCGGGACCAAGTGGCCGCATGGTGAGAGTGGCAGTGGAGACATGGCGCCACAAAGTTTCCCCATCCTTTACACAAGCCACCGCCGAATGGAGCTGGTGATTTTTACCTGCCATTTCAAGCAATTGGGCACGGGCTGCGGCTTCATTTTCCGGTTTGTTAAAGCGCTTGTCGCCAAAGCCGAGTGTCTGATCGGCACCGATGATCAAGACTCCGGGATTGCGATCTGAAACATCCATCGCCTTCACCTCTGCCAACAACTCGGCAATGTCTTGGGGGCTGCCTCCAGCCTTGATAAGGGGCTGTTCGGCGGCTCGTTCATCAATTTCCGCGGTTTGGCACGCAAAAGACAGTCCGGCATTGGAAAGCAAGGCGGCGCGCGACTGGCTCTTGGATGCTAGAATCAGGGGTGTCATCATCAGGGTCCCTTTGAAGAAATGCGGTTTGAGACCTTTTAGAGCAACTCAGCCAGAAACGAAACTGTTGATCAGGGCTGGACTCGGGGATTTTCTCAAAGATTCAAAAGGATCAATTTGTTTCAAAATCGAACGATTGGCTGGTTATCAACGCAACGAAAATTAGTGGTTGGTTAAGAGCGATTCTCTCAAGAATCTCCTTGCCAGCCTTTGTCGAAATCCCCCTTTTTGCGTCTCTGGACCACTTATGCCCAAGGTCAAAATTTTCTGGATAGGGGTTTCTACAATCCGACTTGAAGGCCGATTTCTGTCATTTTCTTGTCGTGATTGGCTGCTAATAAGCGCATGAGTGGATGATTCTTCCCCAAGCCAGATGGGCCTCAGGGGACAATGTTGGGTGAATCTGGCGCTTTAAGATTTTCTTCACTTTTCCCAAAGCGCCATCCCCAATTGCTTTTGCGCGGAGACGTATTTGTTAACCATGTATTAACCTAGGTTAACAAACAATTAATACACAAAGAGCGCAAAATTCGTTACCACTTAATCCTCGCATAATTCAGTTTTGACATTGATCCAGCTTTCTGGATTCCTTGATCAAAATCGACTTTTCCCCGCTGTTCAATTTGCAAGTGGAGGAGTCTATACCGAAATAGGAGGGGGTTTTCCAAGCGATCTGTGACTCATTTGTGGGTGAAAAAGATATCCCGCAATCCACTGCCAATAAGAAGAAACAGATCTTAGAATCTAAGAATCTTTTTTATAGGAAAACCCGTTTGATCGTGCTCAGATAAGACCCGGATGAAGAGAGAGACCAAGACAGTGACCAACCGACGCCTACTCAATGTACTCAATGGCCAAACCGAAAAGGTGCCCCCAATCTGGCTCATGCGACAGGCGGGTCGTTATCTACCAGAATATCTGGCAACCCGGGCAGAAGCCGGGAGCTTTCTCAATCTGTGTTACAATCCCGAATTGGCTACCGAAGTGACGTTGCAGCCGATCCGTCGGTTCGGATTTGATGCTTCCATTCTTTTCTCAGACATTCTGGTGGTTCCCGATGCATTGGGACGATCTGTGCGCTTTGTGCAAGGGGAAGGACCCCAGCTCGATCCGATCCGTGTTGAAGAGATCAATGATCTCGATCCTTCCAAGGTTTTGACCCAGCTCGATCCTGTCTATGAGGCTGTCGAGCGGATCCGGGCCAATCTGCCCGATGAGACCACCTTTCTGGGATTTTGTGGTGCTCCATGGACGGTTGCCACTTACATGATTGCAGGTCATGGCACACCGGATCAGGCACCGGCGCGGTTGTTTGCGCGTCGCGAGCCAGAGGCCTTTGCCAAACTGATCGATGTGCTGGTGGAAGCGTCCATCCTGTATCTGGTCAGGCAGCTGCGTGCGGGTGCCGATGCGGTGCAGATTTTTGACAGTTGGGCCGGTGTGCTCGATGACGCCCTGTTCCTGTCCGCCAGTCAGGAACCGATTGCCCGAATTGTGGCAGGCGTACGGGCGGAAGTGCCGGATGCAAAGATCATTGGCTTTCCGAAAGGGGCCGGGTTGCGTTTGCCGGGCTTTGTCGAGGCAACCGGTATCAATGCGGTTGGTCTAGACTGGACCGTACCTCTGGATTGGGCGCGTGATACCCTTCAGGACAAGGTGGCGCTGCAGGGCAATCTTGATCCGACATTGCTGATTACCGGCGGTAAAGATCTGGACCAGTCGATTGATCGGATTATGGAAGCCTGGAGTGATGGGCCCTTTATCTTCAATCTCGGCCATGGCATCACCCCGCAAGGCGATATCGATCTGGTGCATCAACTGATTGATCGGGTGCGCTCCTACGGAAGCTGAGCCACTTGCCCTTTGCGAGAGCCGGCGCTCGTCCGGCTCTTTTCAGCATTTCTCTTTTCCTTTCATTGACACTCCCAGAGGGACACATGGAATTCCTGACGTTTCTGGATTACTCCTGGACCAAGGCACTGCATATCATTTCGATCATTACCTGGATGGCGGGGATTTTCTATTTGCCGCGGTTGTTCGTTTATCACGCCATGACCGAGGCGGGCACCGACAAGTCCGAGACCTACAAGATCATGGAGCGGCGTTTGTTGAAGGGGATCATGAATCCCTCAATGATCGCGGCCTGGATTTTTGGTCTCTGGCTGGCCTTCCCGCATGAAATCTGGTCGATTGATTCCATCTGGCTGAACATCAAGTTTGTGCTGGTGTTCCTGTTGACCATCTATCATATGATCTGTGCTCGCTATGTGCGCTTGTTTGCAGCGGACGCGAATCAGCATGGCCATGTCTATTACCGCTACTTCAATGAAGTGCCGACTTTGCTGATGCTCGGCATTGTCATTTTGGCGGTGGTCAAACCCTTCTGATTTTTTGTTTTTTCGAAAATATACGACGAATGTTCAGTGAAACCCGCTTTCTAGCAGCAGAAGGTGGGTTTCTGGCTTTTTTGGGCTTGCTCGAAAGTAACGAAGCCTGTATGTTCGCCGAAATCGTGACACAACGATAGTCTTGAGACCCCTTATCATCCTCTTGTTTCGAGACAAACAAAACACATTCTCAATCCTGTGTTTTGTCCTTTCCTTACAAATTTCCCCTGGTTGCTTAGATTTTAAGAGAGTTTCGCTATGCGCGAAATGAAACTACAAGAACTCAAACAAAAATCCCCGACAGAGCTTCTGAACTTTGCAGAAGAGCTTGAGGTCGAAAATGCCAGTACCTTGCGAAAGCAAGAGCTGCTTTTTGCGATCCTGAAACAGTTGGCAGAAAAAGACACCGACATCATCGGTGAAGGTGTCGTGGAAGTCTTGCAGGACGGCTTCGGCTTCTTGCGCTCGCCAGATGCCAACTATCTCCCTGGACCCGACGACATTTATATCTCGCCATCGCAGATCCGTCGGTTCTCGTTGCGCACCGGTGACACGGTCGAAGGCCATATCCGCAGCCCCAAGGAAGGGGAGCGGTATTTTGCGCTTTTGAAAGTCAACACGGTGAATTTCGAGGATCCGGACAAGGCGCGTCACAAGGTTCATTTCGATAATCTGACACCGCTTCACCCTGAAGAACGCTTCAAGCTGGAAGCCACTGATCCGGACGGCAAAGATATGTCGAGCCGTGTCATCGATCTGGTTGCTCCGCTTGGCAAGGGACAGCGTGCGCTGATCGTCGCGCCGCCGCGTACTGGTAAGACGGTGCTGCTGCAGAATATCGCCAAGTCGATCACCGCCAATCATCCCGACAGCTGTCTGATCGTGCTGCTGATTGATGAACGTCCCGAAGAGGTGACGGACATGAAGCGCACAGTGAATGGCGAAGTGGTCTCGTCCACCTTCGATGAACCGGCGTCCCGTCACGTTCAGGTCGCCGAAATGGTGATCGAGAAGGCAAAGCGTCTGGTTGAGCATGGTCGCGATGTGGTCATTCTGCTCGATTCGATCACCCGTCTGGGCCGTGCCTACAACACCGTGATCCCGTCTTCGGGTAAAGTGTTGACCGGTGGTGTCGATGCGAACGCTCTGCAGCGGCCGAAACGCTTCTTCGGTGCGGCGCGTAATATCGAAGAGGGCGGGTCACTGACGATCATTGCAACAGCGCTGATCGATACCGGCAGCCGTATGGATGAAGTGATCTTCGAAGAATTCAAGGGCACCGGCAACGCCGAGATCGTTCTTGATCGCAAGGTTTCCGACAAGCGTATCTTCCCGGCAATGGATATTCTTAAATCCGGCACCCGTAAGGAAGAGCTTATGGTCGACCGCAAGGAGCTGCAGAAAGTCTTTGTTCTGCGCCGTATCCTTGGGGCGATGAGCAATGTCGATGCGATCGAGTTCCTGCTCGACAAGCTTCGGTCAACCAAAGACAATGCTGCGTTCTTCGACAATATGAATACCTGATCTGCAGCAGGCCCGAAAAGGTTTGGGCTTGCTCTTGATTGCAGGAACGATTAGAAAGCCGTCTGACACATGTCAGGCGGCTTTTTTCATGGCTGCCACGCGGCCGCAGATCGACAGGATCGTTTTGGTCGCCAGACATCGAATCGGATCAGAAATGGTCGCCCCTTCTCACCCACAAAGGCAGGGCCTCATCACCCGGACCTTGGGACCCAAAGCATCATGACACGTGATACCATCTTCGCTCTTTCCTCTGGTGCAGTCCCGGCAGGGGTTGCGGTTGTCCGTATTTCCGGACCAAGGGCACGAGAGGTCATGAATTGTCTTGTCGATTCGGAACCGAAATCTCGCTTTGCAGCGCTGCGCTACATCACCAACCCGCATACGGGGGATGTGATAGATCAGGCATTGGTGCTGTTTTTTACCGGCGAGCGATCCTTTACCGGAGAGGAAGTGGTCGAGTTCCAGTTGCATGGGGGGCGGGCAATCGTCAAGGCGATGCTGGAATTGCTGGGTTCCTTCGATCACTGCCGGATGGCAGAGGCAGGGGAGTTTGCCCGGCGAGCGTTTGAGAATGGCAAATTTGACCTGACCGAGATTGAAGGACTGGCCGATCTTATCCATGCGGAAACCGAGAATCAGCGCAAACAGGCCATGCGGCAGGCGAGTGGCGCTCATCGCAGTGTGATTGAAGGCTGGCGCGAAACCCTGCTTTATGCCCGTAGCATGATTGAGGCGGAACTGGATTTTTCCGATGAGGAAGATGTGCCAGGTGCCGTATCTGATGTGATTTGGCCAAAATTGCAGAAGCTCAAGTCCGAGATGGAGCATCATCTGGCCAATGCCCATCGCGGCGAACGTTTGCGAGATGGGCTGACCGTGGTGCTGGCCGGTCATCCCAATGCAGGCAAGTCGTCGTTGCTCAACTGGTTTGCCAAGCGGGATGTGGCGATTGTGACGGAAGAAGCCGGAACAACACGTGATCTGCTGGAGCTGCATCTGGATATCGAAGGCTATCCGGTGACAATGATTGATACGGCAGGCTTGCGCGAATCCGACAATATTGTCGAGCAGGAAGGCATTCGGCGGGCGCTTGAACGCAGCGAGCATGCTGATCTGTTGATTGAAGTTGTGGATGCCAGCATCCCCGATGCACGGGTGTCACTCAACACGCGGGCTGAACGGATGGTTCTGTTCAACAAGCAGGACCGGATAGGGGATGCCCGCTCCGATCCACAAGTGCCGGAAAAAGGCGAAGATCATGCCTTTTTTGTGTCGGTGAAGAGCGGCATGGGGATGGATTTCTTTTACGATTCGTTTGTGAAACAAATCGCGGATTTGTTCGATGGAGCGGAGAATATCCTAATTACCCGTAAACGCCACGAGGCCTATTTGCGAGTTTGTGTGGATAATGTGGACAAATCCCTTATCTACTCAGACTCTCCTCTAGAAATTCGCTCTGAGTTTTTGCGCATGGCTGGGGATGAGTTGGGGAAAATCACTGGACGCATTGATGTCGAAGATATGCTCGGCGTGATTTTTTCACAATTCTGTGTGGGTAAATAGTGGATCGTTTCACGTGAAACAGGGTGATTTAAATTTTGGTTTGACAGTGTTTCACGTGAATCGCGGATTCTTGTCAAATCTATCGAGTTGAGTCGGTTTCACGTGAATCCCTGAAAACAAAATTTTTGTAATTAACGCTGGAAGCGTTTCACGTGAATCCTGTATAAGGGCTCTAACAACTTTGGGTGTTCCAAGACTACCGGGACTTGATCCTCTCTGGCGTTGCTTCCAGATCAAGGGTCTGTGATTTCCGGTGCGCTCAACTATATAGGGTGGAGTGTTAAAGAAATTCCTAACCCTCATGGAATGCACGCTCTATCGGTTGCCGAGCAGGATGAACTTTGGCTGACCGATTTTGATCTAGGGAAATGTGAAAAGAATGATGACCCATTTTGATGTGGTGGTCGTTGGTGGTGGCCATGCCGGAACGGAAGCAGCTGCGGCCGCAGCGCGTACCGGTGCTGCCGTTGCTCTGGTGACCCATAGTCGCGACACGGTTGGTGTCATGTCTTGTAATCCTGCCATTGGTGGTCTTGGTAAAGGACATCTGGTGCGCGAAATTGATGCGCTGGGTGGATTGATGGGGCAGGCGGCTGATCGGGGTGGTATTCAGTTTCGGTTGCTCAATCGCCGAAAAGGGCCAGCGGTTCAGGGGCCTCGGGCTCAGGCAGATCGTAAGCTCTATCGCGCGGCTGTTCAGGACTTGCTGTTTGCTATTCCCAATCTAACGATTGTTGAGCAGGAAGTGTCTGATTTGTCGATTGCTGATGGGTCGGTTGCTGGTGTCTATCTGTCTGATGGTCGCGAATTGAATTGTGGCGCTGTGGTATTGACGACTGGCACATTCTTGCGTGGCCTTATTCATATTGGTGAGCGCAGTTTCTCGGCTGGGCGGATGGGGGACCCGGCGGCCAATGATTTGTCCTTGCGGCTGATGTCGGAGAATTTTCGGTTGGGTCGCCTGAAAACCGGAACGCCGGCGCGACTGAATGGGCGGACGATTGACTATGCGTCGCTCGGTGTGCAGCCGGGGGATGATGAGCCAATTGCGTTTTCCTATCTCACCAAAGAAATCACCACACCACAGATTGCCTGTTATGTGACGCGGACGGTGGAGAAGACCCACAAGATCATTCGTGACAATATCCATAAATCGGCGATGTATTCGGGCAAGATCGAGGGGACGGGACCGCGCTACTGTCCGTCGATCGAGGATAAGATTTCGCGCTTTGGCGATCGCGATGGCCATCAGATTTTCCTGGAGCCAGAAGGGCTTGATGTGGATACGGTCTATCCGAACGGCATTTCCACCTCACTGCCAGAAGATGTTCAGGACGCCTATATTCGATCCATTCCGGGTTTGGAGCAGGTGGAAATCGAGCAATATGGCTACGCGATCGAATATGATTATATCGACCCGACCGAGTTGAAATCGACGCTGGAGACCAAACGGATTGGCGGCTTGTATTTCGCCGGTCAGATCAATGGCACCACGGGCTATGAAGAGGCCGGGGCGCAAGGTTTGATGGCCGGATTGAATGCAGCACGTCAGTGTGGTGGGCAAGAGGGTGTGACACTCTCTCGTTCGGATGCCTATATCGGCGTGATGATTGATGATCTGATCACCAAGGGTGTGGCCGAGCCTTATCGGATGTTCACTTCGCGGGCCGAATATCGCCTGTCGCTGCGGGCGGACAATGCGGACCAGCGGCTGACGGAAAAGGCTGATGAGTGGGGTTTGATTTCAGAAGAGCGGCGTGCTGTCTTTGCCGACAAGAAGGCCGAGATGGCGGCGATCACCGCTCTGGCAATGGAAAAGAACCTGACGCCAAACGAAGCCGAGCAGTATGATTTGCGAATCAACAAGGATGGGCAGCGGCGCAGTGTTTATGAATTTCTCGCTTATCCGGATCTTGATCTGGCGCGCTTGAAACAGATTTGGCCGGAATTCGGGTCTTTTTCAGCTGCGGCGCAAAAGCAGCTGGAAATCGAGGCGCTCTATCAGGTCTATATGAAACGTCAGACCAGTGATATCGAGACCTTCAAAAAGGATGAGGCATTGGAGATTCCGGCTGCCTTGAACTTTGCCGAGATCAATGGTTTGTCGAACGAGTTGAAACAGAAGCTTGCTCATATCCGGCCACAGACTCTGGGGCAGGCGTCCCGCATTGATGGCATGACACCGGCGGCTCTGACTTTGGTGCTGGCCCATAGTAAGCGTGTATCGTGAGAGAGCATAAATGACGGATATGAGCATGAGAGACGAACAGCAAGGTCAGGCGTTGATTTCTGACATGCTGACGGTTTCACGTGAATCCTTCCACAGGCTGGGGATATATGTTTCCCTTGTGCGAAAGTGGCAGCCAGCGCAAAATCTTGTTGCACCAAAAACACTTGGTGAGATCTGGGTTCGACATGTTGCCGATAGTGCACAGATATTCGCAAATTATCCCCAGGCGCGCCACTGGGTGGATATGGGGTCTGGAGCCGGATTTCCGGGGCTGGTAACAGCCATTTTGCTTGACGATCTGGGGGAAGATTATTCCGTTCATATGATCGAGAGCAATGGGCGCAAGGCTGCCTTTCTGCGGACCGTGGCTCGGGAATTGTCGCTCAATGTTACGGTTCACAATGATCGAATCGAAAGCGTTCTGGATGGTTGGGATCAGCCGATTGATGCCTTCAGCGCCCGAGCGCTGACGTCATTCGCCAATTTGTGCGACTTTGTCCGTCCGTATTTGTCGGAAGGGTGTGTTGGCGTTTTCCACAAAGGACGAGACTTCGATCGGGAATTGGAAGAGGTCAGTGTCAGCTGGGACGTAGATCTGATACAAAAAACGAGCAGAACAGATCCGGATGCGCGGATCGTTATTCTGCAAAATCTGTCATCCAAAACGCATAGTGACGCAGATGCAAAGTGAGGCCACTTTATGAGTTCACTGCCGGAATCTCCTCGCGTTCTGACCCTTGCCAATCAGAAGGGCGGTGTTGGGAAAACCACAACAGCCATCAATCTTGGAACCGCTCTGGCGGCGATTGGTGAGACGGTTCTCATCGTTGACGTTGATCCGCAGGGAAACGCCAGCACCGGTCTCGGCATCGATCGTCAGGCGCGTAGCGTTTCGACCGCCGAGTTGCTGTTGAATGAGGCCACTTTGCTGGAAGCTGCCATTCCGACCGCGGTGCCGCGTTTGTCAGTGGCTGCTTCAACGATGGATCTGCTCGGTCTGGAACAGGAAATTTCCGGTTCCAGCGACCGCGCCTTTCGCCTGCGTAAAGTATTGCAAAAGCATGGAGAGTTGGGGGATCAGATCCCGGAAGACAAGCGCTTCACCTATGTTCTGATCGATTGCCCACCTTCGTTGAACCTGTTGACCATCAATGCGATGGCTGCGGCCCATTCCATTTTGGTGCCGCTGCAATGCGAGTTTTTCGCGCTCGAAGGTTTGACCCAGTTGATCCAGACAGTCAATCAGGTGAAGGGAACGCTCAATCCTGAACTGTCTATTCATGGCATTGTCATGACGATGTATGATAGCCGCAACAATCTGTCGAATCAGGTGGTTGAGGATGTGCGCGAGCATATGGGTGACAAGGTGTATGACACCATCATCCCGCGGAACGTCCGGGTGTCGGAGGCGCCGTCCTATGGCAAACCGGCATTGCTTTATGATCTGAAATGCTCCGGCAGTCAGGCTTATCTCAAGCTGGCATCGGAGATTATTCAGCGCGAGAAGAAACTGCGCAACAAGGCGGCCTGAGGCTGGTCGCCCATTTTGGTGGAAGAAGGGGTCCGGACGCGTCAGAAGTCAGTTGATGCCCGGCGGGAATGCGGAATATGGCAAAAAAACCTACAGAGGGAAAACGGTTGGGGCGCGGTCTTGCTGCTCTGATCGGGGATATGGACAATGAAGGGCAGGCGTTGGAACGGGCTCGTTCGCAACGTCGTATCCCAATCGAATTTCTGCGACCCAATCCGCGCAATCCCCGCAAGGATTTCATTGAAACCGATCTGGAAGATCTGACGAAGTCCGTCAAGGAAAAGGGCATCATGCAGCCCATCCTGTGTCGCCCGGTTGACGGTCGACAGGATTCGTTTGAGATCATCGCTGGCGAACGTCGCTGGCGCGCGGCCCAAGGTGCTGGACTGCATGAGGTGCCTGTCTTGATCCATGAGGTCAATGACAAGGAAGCCCTTGAGCTGGCGATCATCGAGAATGTTCAGCGCGCCGACCTGAACTCGCTGGAAGAAGCGCTTGGCTATGATCAGCTGATCGAGCAGTTCGATTATACGCAAGCCGAACTGGCGGATGTGATTGGCAAGAGCCGTTCCCATGTTGCCAACACTTTGCGTCTGCTGAAACTGCCCGAAAGCATCAAGGAATATCTGAAAAAGGGCGAGCTGACCGCTGGCCACGCCCGTGCACTGATCACGGCGGAAAATCCGGAAGAGCTGGCTCGTCGCATTGTTGAAGACGGGATGACCGTGCGCGACGCGGAAAAAGCCGGTCAGGAAAAGGCCAAAGACAAGAAAGAGCCAAAGCCGAAGAAAGAAAAAGACGCCGATACGGTGGCGCTTGAAAAGCGTCTGACGGATCGGCTGGGCTGGAATGTCTTCATCGCACCAAAGAAAAAGGGCGGCGAGTTGAAGATCCAGTATAAGTCTCTCGAGCAGCTGGATGCGATCATCGAGATTCTCGAAAAGCAATAAGGGCCTTCCAAGGTCATGAAAAAGGGGAGCTTCGGCTCCCCTTTTTTGTTGGCTATTTGTCTTCAGGTGGCTTGAGTCGTGATCGAAATGGCGCGCCGCAAAGGCCACAAAACAAGGAGCGTCAGGAGGGCGGCGATGCCAAAGGCGCCTGCTGGATGATAATATGGGGTACCTTGGACGGTGAAAAAGGCAAACAGCCAGGTCATAATCAGGGGGCTGAGGATGGTGGTGATCGCGCTGATGGACGCGATCGCGCCTTGCAGTTCACCTTGGGCGTTGTCGGAAACGCGCTTGGTCATCAGTCCCTGCATTGCTGGGCCGGTGATGCCGCCCAGTGCACTGAAGGGCAGGAAGAGATAGAGGATCCAGCCCTGAAAGATAAACAGATAGCCAATCAAGGCTATGGTTTCGAGCAGGATGCCGAGGAGGGCAACGCGGGATTCACTGATGAATGAGAGTAGCCAACGAATCAGGAAGGCCTGTACCAAGGCATAAAACAAACCAAAAATGCCCAGAGAAATGCCAATTTCGCGGCTCGTCCATTGAAACGCCTCGCGGGTATAGTAGGGCCAGATGGCAGGATAGATATGGGTTGCCAGATGGAACAGGAAAAAGGCGGCCAGGAAAAAGATCAGACCCGGCACCAAACTGGCTTGTTGTAGCGCACCGAGAGGATTGGCTCGTCTCCAGCTAAAGGCACGCCGATTCTCTTCAGAAAGTGTTTCGGGAAAGATGATGGCGCCATAAAGGAAGTTCAAGAAGACCAGAAAAGCGGCTGCAAAGAAGGGGGCTCGGGTGCCAAATTCTGCCACCAGTCCACCGATGATTGGTCCGGCGATGAAACCGAATCCAAAGCCTGCACTGACCATTCCGAAATTGCGGGTTCGGTTGCTATTGTCCGAAATATCCGCTGTTACGGCAAAGGCCGTGGCATGGGTTGCTCCGGCGATGCCGGCAATCAGCCGCCCCACGGCCAGAAGCCATAGGGACGGGGCAAAGCCCATGATCACATAATCAACGCCGAGGGCGGCCAGGGAAATGAGCAAGATGGGGCGCCTGCCAAAGCGGTCAGAAAAATTGCCCAATGTCGGTCCGGTCAGAAATTGCATCAAGGCATAAACGAAGCTGAGATACCCGCCATAGATGGCTGCCTGGCTGATACTGGAGGAGGAAAGTTCCTGTATGAGATCCGGCATGACGGGCAAAATGATGCCAATACCCATCGCATCCAGAAAGACCGTGATGAAGGCAAAGCGAGCGGAATGCCCGTGAGCTGGTGTGGCAGTGGCGTGGTTTGTCATGATTTTTTCCGGCGAGATAGGGCGTTACCGAGGCTACTAAATCAAAGCCCGATGGAAGGATCATCTCCGGAAATACCATCTCTAATCAAGCTATTGATTCTGAAAGCGAGTCTTTGTTCAAAGACTGATTCACGTGAAACGGTTTTTCTCGCTCAAAGAAGGCGGGAAAGGGGTGCCTTAAGCAATCACTTGCGGCTGCGCTGGGCCGTCGCGGCGATCATCAGTAAGGTCTCCGAGATGATGGTCGCAGAGAGATGATAATGTTTGCGGCTGTTGGCAAGGCTCTCGGCCAAAAGCTCACAGGCCCGGGATGCTTTGGCACTGGACCAGATGCGCGTTTGGGCCTGTATTTTGCCCTTGCGCTTGAAATGCAGCATTGGGGCGGCACGATCGAGGGCTGATTGCGGTGCGGTTCCCTTGTCCATCAAAGAGAGGCACTTTTCCAGCATCTGAAAATGACGAAGCGCAGCGGACCCGATAACCGAAGGATGTTGGCCCGAGCCAAGGCTTTGCTCCATCTGGCGATCCAGCTCACCGATCTGACCGAGCGCTGCGCTATCGATTACCATATCGATCTGGTGGGTGGACGCGTCGCCGACAATGTCGGTGATATGCTGGTCAGTGATTTGCGTTTCGCCCAATGCATAGAGACAAAGCTTTTGGATTTCTGCGCGCGACGCCATGCGGTCTGCACCGAGATTGTCCAGCAACATGGCTCGGGCAGAGTCGCTGATGGTGAGGTTGGCGAGATTGATCTCTTCGTCAATGATGCCATTGAGCGCTTCGCGGGCATCCACATAGCAAGGCAGGGCGACAGCGCTGGTGGCTTTCTCGATGCTCTTGCGAATGGGGCTCGACTTTTTCAGATCGCCTGCCTTGATAATGATATAGGCGTCTTTTGGCGGCGTGGAGAGGACCGGGTCGAGCGCTTTCTGAATGGGCTTGTTGCCGCTGACTTGCAGGATGATGATACGGCAGCCGCCAAACATCGAAATGGTGTTGGCTTCATCGGCAAGGCGCAAGGGATCGGCGGCAATTTCGCTTGAATCAAGCCGTACAGAGGCAAAGGGATCGCTGTTGTCTTTGAGGAAATATTGCGCCAGCCGGTCGGCCCGTTCGGTGATCAGGCCGGTATCCTGACCATAGATCAGGATGACTTTATACTGAGGATTGGGTCTGGTGATGAAAGAGTCGACCATATTGGCCTTGATCTGCGCCATGTCCAATCCCGTTGTTCGGTGGCTGGGAAGCCGCTGGAGAGGGAAACTGCCGCTTGGATAAAGCGGCAGCCTGCTTTTTTGATCAGGTGCCTGCAGCAAGATAGGCGGACAGGCGCAGCTGGATGTCGTTGGCGACCTGCTCTGCGGCCCGGTTCTGGGCGTCCAGTTCTGCGCGATCATTAGCAAATCGCTGGGAACTGCGGGCAAAGGAGGCGGTAAAGAAGCTTGAGCCTGTGGTGGCGATTGCATTGTCTGCCAAGCGGATCAGCTTATAAGTGGCAGAGAGGCGCACGCGCGTGGTTTTTGCCAGCCCGGTACCGCTCTCAATATCAAGCTCGTTGGTGATATTCTGCACGTCCATCACCAACCGATAGGCAGGAGTGGAGGGTGATCCACCGCCAGTGAAGGCGAAAATCAGGTGATTGCGGATTTCCTGCTCCACCCGGTCTTTGGCCGGTGCGATCTCAATGGTCGAGAGTTCAGCCGCCAGTGTCTGTCCGGTGGTGGTGTCGGTCGAATAGAGCGGACGCACCTGACAGGCAGACAAGGCAAGACCGAGGCCCACCAGAAGGGCCACGGTCATGGTGCCGGATTTGAGACGGGATTTAGACGACGACATTGACGATCCTTTTCGGCACTACAATGATCTTGCGCGGGGCTTTGCCCTCCAGCGCACGAACCACAGGTTCGGACGCCAGCACTGCGGCTTCGATTGTAGCCTGATCCGCGTCGGCGGCAATGGTCAATTCGCCACGTTTCTTGCCATTGATCTGAATTGGCAGGGTGACTTCATCTTCCACCAGCATGCTTGGGTCGGTTTTTGGCCAATTCTGGTTGGCAACCAGGCCATCTTTGCCAAGGGCAGTCCAGCATTCTTCCGCCAGATGCGGCATCATCGGAGCGGCCATCAGCAGAAGCATCTCAAGGCTCTCATCGAGCGTTGCAGCAAGGCTTGCGTCTTTGTCCAGCTTGTCTTTTTTGATCACCGAGGCGATGTGATTGACCAACTGGTAGATCTGGGCAACCGAGCGGTTGAAGCCGAGCTGTTCGATGGCTGCTTCCACAGACGCCAAGGTCTTGTGTGTGATGCGGCGCAGGGCAAGCGCCTCGTCAGACAGGCTTGACGGTGCTTCATGCTTGGTATCGCCAAGGAAGTCAGTGGCATCAGCCACCAGTCGCCAAATGCGCTGTACGAAGCGGTGAGCACCTTCTGCGCCGGCTTCGGTCCAGATTACATCACGCTCCGGAGGGCTGTCGGACAGCATGAACCAGCGGGCTGTATCGGCACCGAAACTCTCGATGATGTCAGTTGGGTCGACGGTGTTTTTCTTCGACTTCGACATTTTCTCGATCGAGCCAATGGCGATGCTTTCCCCGGTCTCATTGTGTTTGGCGCTGCGTTTGCCGTCAGCTTCCGAGATGGTGATTTCAGCGGGAGACACCCAACGGCCATCTTCACCTTTATAGGTCTCATGCACCACCATGCCCTGTGTGAAGAGGCCCTTGAATGGCTCTTTCACGGTCATGTGGCCGGTCTCGCGCATCGCGCGGGAGAAGAAACGGGAATAGAGCAGATGCAGGATCGCATGCTCGATGCCACCGATATATTGATCGACCGGCAGCCATTCATCCACCGCCTTGGTGTCGGTTGGGTTGCTTTCCCATGGCGCGGTAAAGCGCGCGAAATACCACGAGCTGTCCACGAAGGTGTCCATGGTGTCGGTTTCGCGACGGGCTGGCTTGCCGCAGTTCGGGCAGGTGCATTGACGCCAGGTTGGATGACGATCCAGTGGATTGCCCGGTTTGTCGAAATTGATGTCTTCGGGCAACTGGATCGGCAGATTTTCTTTCTTCTCCGGCACCACACCGCAATCGTCGCAATGGACCATCGGGATTGGGCAGCCCCAATAACGCTGACGGGAAATGCCCCAGTCGCGCAGGCGATATTGCACCTTGCGTTCGGCCTGTGGTTTGTCGCCGATGCTCACGGCTTCGAGCTTGCTGGCAACCGCATCCTTGGCATCCGCGATGGACAGGCCATCGAGGAACTCGGAATTGAAGATCGTGCCTTCGCCGGTATAGGCCTCGTTGCCCACGTCAAAGCTGGCAGCGTCTGCATCTTTTGGCAGCACCACTGGCAGGACCTTGAGGTCATATTTGCGGGCGAAATCAAGGTCGCGCTGGTCATGGGCCGGGCAAGCAAAGATGGCGCCGGTGCCGTAATCCATCAGGATGAAGTTTGCGACATAAACCGGCAGCTTGATGCTCTCATCCAAAGGATGAGTAACGGTCAGTCCGGTATCGAAACCAATTTTCTCTGCCGTTTCCAGCTCGGCCGCCGAGGTGCCCTGCTTATGGCATTCAGCAACAAAAGCCTGAAGGGCAGGATTGTCCTCGGCCAAAGCCTTGGTCAGCGGATGGTCAGCAGACAGGCCCATGAAGGAGGCCCCGAACAGGGTGTCCGGCCGGGTGGTGAAAATCTCGATTTCGCTGTAGCCGTGGGTTTCTTCGGTCAGCTGGAACCGCACTTGCAGGCCTTCGGACTTGCCGATCCAATTGCGCTGCATCAGGCGCACTTTGTCCGGCCAGCGGTCGAGATTGTCGATCTCATCAAGCAGGTCTTCGGCAAAGTCGGTGATTTTGAAGAACCACTGGGTCAGCTCGCGCTGCTCAACCTCGGCGCCAGAACGCCAGCCTTTGCCATCAATCACCTGTTCGTTGGCCAGAACGGTCTGATCCACCGGATCCCAGTTGACCTTGGCATTCTTACGGTAGGCGAGGCCTTTTTCGACGAAATCGAGGAACAGCATTTGCTGGCGGTGATAATAATCCACGTCGCAGGTGGCGAATTCGCGGTCCCAATCCAGCGACAGGCCCATCAGCTGCAGCTGGGCGCGCATGGTGGCGATATTTTCATAGGTCCAGTCCTTGGGATGAACCTTGTTCTGCATGGCGGCGTTTTCGGCTGGCATGCCGAACGCGTCCCATCCCATTGGATGGAGCACGTTGAAGCCCTTGGCCCGTTTGTACCGGGCGACCACATCCCCCATCGTGTAGTTGCGGACGTGACCCATGTGAATCCGGCCAGACGGGTAGGGGAACATCTCTAGCACATAATATTTCGGACGGGGATCGTCGTTTTTCGTTTGGAAAATTTTCTGGGAATCCCAGGTCTGTTGCCAGCGAGTTTCCGCCTCGCGTGCGTTGTAGCGTTCATTAGCCATTGTATATGCCGAAATGCCTCGATTTATGGTCACTTTCTGGCCTGACCATCATCAGAATTCACCCCTTGCGTCAAGTCCTTTAAAGGTCAGAACCGATTTGGAGCTGTTCAATCTTGCGATGTTGCATGGAAGCGAGTACTTTATCGGCCACAAAGCCAGAGATACAGGCCCGAAGATGGAAGGCCTGACAGGCGTCAAAATTGAGGATTCAAGAAGCAAGATGAGTATATCATCCCAGTTGGCCCGGGTGTGTGAGGCCATCGCGGAGTGCGAAAAACAATCGGAACGAAAACCGGGAAGTGTTTCACTCATCGCTGTTTCAAAGACATTCGACGCCGATGTCATCCGAGAGGCACTGGAAGCTGGCCAAAGGGTCTTTGGTGAAAACAAGGTTCAGGAAGCCAAGGGCAAATGGCCGGACTTGCGCGAAGAATTCGACGATGTCGAGCTTCATCTGATCGGCCCGCTGCAATCCAACAAGGCCAAGGATGCAGTCGCCCTGTTTGATGTCATCCACACCATTGACCGGAAGAAAATCGCCCGTGCCATACGGGTTGAGATGGAAAAGCAAAGCCGCGAAATTGACCTGTTTGTCCAGATCAATACCGGCTATGAAGACCAGAAATCCGGAATTCTCCCTGAAGAAGCCGATGATTTCATCGGCTTTTGTCAGGTCGAGTTGGGCTTGAAGATCCGTGGCCTGATGTGCATTCCGCCATCCGATGATGATCCCAAGGCGCATTTCAAATTGCTGCGCAAGATTGCCAAGCGCAATGACATTGCGGACTTGTCGATGGGTATGAGCGCCGATTATCCTGAAGCCATCAAGCAAGGGGCAACCCTTGTGCGCGTCGGCAGCGCTATTTTTGGCGAGCGCCCACAAAAGCACTAGAAGCCGCTCTGAAATGCGATCAGCGACCAATCTGTATGCGCGTGTTCGGGCTCAGACCGGTTAGCAATTGCCTGAAATCAGGTTTGCTTAAGGCAATGCAGCCTTCCGTCGGCAAGTAGCCGGGCCGGGCAACATGCATGAACAGGGCGGAGCCTCTTCCCTTTTTTCGCACGCTGATGTTGATATCGAGCACCACGATCAGGTCATAGAGTGCGTCTTGTCGCCACATCTCTTCATGAGAGGTGGAAAAAGGTAAGCGAACCTGTTGGTTATAGCTTGGATGATCGGGCGCATCGCACCATCCCATGGCCCGATGAAGGGGCCGGAAGGCCAGCCGAGAGCGGGGTTTTGCTTCGCGGTCGGCGCGGTAGAATCCATAAAGCGGTCGGGTGACAAGGATCGATGTGGCGCCATCGCCTTCGCGTTTGTTCACGGTCAGACCAGTTTTTCCCAAGGCACAGGGAAAACAGAATCTGTCGGCCAGCACGTGCCCGCGGTTCGGCGTCAAGCCCGTCGATCTGATGCTTATCCTGTTAAGTGAGCCGCGCAAAAGGATAATTTCCTCGTTCTGTTCGGTATATTGATCCGGTCAATCTGTGTTACAGTTCCGTTTTCTCACGGATTTGTGAGCGCCATCAAATGGTTCTGACAGTGACGTGATTGGCTGTGATTTGCAATTGCAGCCTTCTGTTTCTTTATTGAAGCGAGAATAATCAATGCATTGGGCTTGATTGATCGGATTGAATGGCAACAGAGTTCGGCAGAGGGGTTTGTTGGGCGCGCCTGGTTCCATTCTGAGGATGCGAAAATGACTGCAAGAAAGATATTGCTCGTTGATGACGACACCGAACTGCGCGAAGCCCTTGTGGAGCAGCTGTCCCTGTATGAGGAATTCGACCTCTATCAGGAAGAATCCGCTGCAAAGGGCATCCAAACCGCGCGGTCGGATCATTTCGATTTGTTGGTGATGGATGTTGGTCTGCCGGATATGGATGGCCGCGAAGCGGTGAAATTGCTGCGTAAGGGCGATTTCAAGGCGCCGATCATCATGTTGACCGGCCATGACACGGACTCTGATACCATTCTGGGACTGGAAGCCGGGGCCAATGACTATGTCACCAAGCCGTTCCGTTTTGCGGTTCTGCTGGCCCGGATCCGTGCCCAGCTGCGTCAGCACGAAAATAGCGAAGATGCGACCTTCAGCGTGGGCCGTTATACCTTCAAGCCGGCCGCCAAGCTTCTGTCGGATGAATCCGGCAGCAAGGTGCGCCTCACTGAGAAGGAAACCTCGATCCTGAAATATCTGTATCGCTCAGGAGACAAGCCGGTCAGCCGTGATGTGCTACTGCATGAGGTCTGGGGCTACAATTCCGGCGTGACGACCCATACGCTGGAAACCCATATCTATCGTCTGCGCCAGAAAATTGAACGCAATCCGTCCAATGCGGAGCTGCTGGTCACCGAAGCGGGTGGCTACAAGCTGGTGCCATAAGGCGATCTGACCGGTTCGTGTGGGTGATCCGGTCGCCCGCCTTGACAAGAATGGCGTGCAAGCGCCTTTATAAAGCATGCCCGGTGGCTTCAATCCGCGGGCATGCTTTGTTATTTTGGCACCGAGCCACATTTCCCAACCCCGAGAAAAGCCGGACTGATGAGATCCCATGAGCCTGACCAGTGATATCGATCTATTGCGCAATGTGCCCTTCTTTGCCGATTTCTCCGAGGATCAGCTGCGCCTGTTGGCCTTTGGCGCGGAATCGCGGATGTATCGCGCCAAGCAGGTGATGTTTCGGCAGGGGGATCTTGCTGACTCCGGGTTTGTTATCAGTGAAGGGCAGGTGCGGATGACCATCACGGTGGATGGTGTCGACCAGCAGTCGCAGATTTTGGGCCCCGGCTCGCTGATCGGTGAAATGGCTCTGTTGGCCGAAACTCGTCGCTCGGCGATGGCCGCCGCGATTGAGGATGTCAAGGTGATTCAGATCCGGCGAATTCTGTTCCGTCGGGTGATGGATGAATATCCCGACCTTGCCGTACAACTGCGCGATAAGCTGGCTGGCCGTCTGAGCAACATGGTGCAGGATCTGGAGCAAGTCCGCTCGATGCTGGACCGCAATCAGGCCGCTGATATGAGCCTTGAAGAGGTTGCGGCTTTTGCCGACAAGCGCGACTAGCGGCTTTCTGCTTCTGGTTGGCACCCGAGGCTTCCAAGCATAACTAAACCCCCGCCGATGGATGATCGACGGGGGTTTTTTGTTTATTGGATCAGTTGTTTAGCGATTGCTTAGCGATTTTGGCGGTTGTCGATCAGATCTTCGACGACCGTTGGATCTGCCAGCGTCGAGGTATCGCCCAGCGAGCCAAAATCATCCTCGGCGATCTTGCGCAGAATACGGCGCATGATCTTGCCAGAACGGGTTTTCGGCAGCCCTGGTGCGAACTGGATGAGGTCCGGAGAGGCAATCGGGCCGATTTCGTGACGCACCCAGTCGCGCAGTTCCTTGCGCAGCTCTTCGGATGGTTCTTCCCCTTCCATCAGGGTGACATAGACATAGATGCCCTGACCCTTGATGTCATGCGGATAGCCAACCACGGCGGCTTCAGAGACCTTTTCGTGGGCGACGAGGGCGCTTTCTACCTCGGCGGTGCCCATGCGGTGGCCGGAAACGTTGATCACGTCATCAACGCGGCCGGTGATCCAGTAATAGCCATCGGCATCACGGCGGGCGCCGTCGCCTGCGAAATAGTAGCCCTTGAAGGTCTCGAAATAGGTGGAAACAAAGCGGTCATGATCGCCATAAACCGTGCGCATCTGGCCCGGCCAGCTGTCGGCAATGCAGAGAATGCCTTCGCATTCGGTCTCGGTGATTTCCTTGCCTTCATTGTCGAGCATCACCGGTTGTACACCGAAGAAGGGCCGCGTTGCGGAGCCGGGCTTGAGGTCCGTTGCACCGGGCAGTGGGGTGATCATGATGCCACCGGTTTCGGTCTGCCACCAGGTATCGACGATCGGGCATTTATTCTTGCCAACCACCTCATAATACCATTTCCAGGCTTCCGGGTTGATCGGTTCACCAACCGAGCCAAGCACGCGCAGGCTGGAAAGATCGGCCTTCTCGACATGCTCGTTGCCAGCCCCCATCAGGGAGCGGATGGCGGTTGGTGCGGTATAGAAGATGTTGACCTTGTGCTTGTCGCAGACATCCCAAAAGCGGGACGGGCTTGGATAGGTCGGGATCCCTTCGAACATTAGGGTGGTGGCACCATTGGCCAGCGGTCCATAGACAATATAGGAGTGACCGGTCACCCAACCCACGTCAGCGGTACACCAATAGATATCGCCATCATGATAGTCGAAGACATATTGATGGGTCATCGAGGCATAGACGAGATAACCGCCTGTGGTATGGACCACGCCTTTCGGTTTCCCGGTGGAGCCGGACGTGTAGAGGATGAAAAGCGGATCTTCGGCATTCATCGGCTCTGGTGGGCAGTCAGCAGAGGCTGGACCGACCACATCGTCATACCAGTGATCCCGGCCATCAATCATCGGCACGTCGCCGCCGGTGCGCTTGACCACGAGGCACTTGACGTCATGTTTGACTTTTTCAAGGGCTGCGTCGACGTTGGTTTTCAGAGGCACCTTGCGACCGCCGCGCAGGCCCTGATCGGCGGTGACAACCAGCTTGGCGGTTGAGCCTTCCACGCGATCGGCAAGCGCGTCCGGTGAAAAACCGCCAAAGACGATGGAGTGAATCGCGCCAATGCGCGCACAGGCCAGCATCGCATAAGCCGCTTCGGGGATCATCGGCATGTAGAGAATCACGCGGTCGCCTTTGGCAACGCCGAGTTCTTTGTAGGCATTGGCCAGTTTGGAGACGCGCTCATGCAGCTGTTTGTAGGTGATTTGCTCGTCATCTGCCGGGTCGTCGCCTTCCCAGATGATGGCGGTCTGATCCCCACGGCTCTCCAAATGGCGGTCGATGCAGTTGGCCGAGACATTCAGTTCGCCATCTTCGAACCACTTGATCGAGACATTGTGGTAGTCATACGAGGTATTCTTGACCTTGGTGTAAGGCTTCATCCAGTCGAGGCGTTTGCCATGCTCCGCCCAGAAGGCTACTGGATCTGACACCGACTGATTATACATCGACAAATAGGTGTCATTATCAATAAGGGCATTGGATGCCACATCCGCCGGCACCGGATAAACATTGTCCGACATGAGTTCCTCCCAGAACAGGTCCAAATTTGGGTTGCCATCCCGCTACGCAAAAACACGGCGATGGTCTGACGTTCGCGCCCATTATGCTCAGCGGAATGCACCCCGTCCACTGGCTCGATATTGCCCTTTGGTCGGTTGTTGGAGGGTTTTTTGTCAAAGATTGCGCTGAAAGCGCAGGGGTTTACGACTTTGGGCTAGTGTTGCCTGGAGGATCAATCGGGCAACAGGAAGATCTCACCCTGCCGTTTGGTCACCGTGACCGGGCTGAGAGACTGGCCAAGACAGGGGCCGGAGAGGCATTTGCCGTCGGACAAGCGAAAGCGCGCTCCATGGGTGGAGCAGACGATGAGGCTTGGATCGTTCCGGTCTAGAAATTCGTGCGGAAAGGTTTCAAGCGGCGTTTGAATATGGGGGCAGACATTGTGATAGCCGTGCACGGTCCCGTCTGGATCCATTGTAATGATCAGATCCAGATCTTTGTCCCGATGGGTAAGAATCGCGTTAAAGGCGCCGGTTGGCTGCAAATCGGCCAGTTTGCAAAGGAGAATCGGGGCGCTCTTGGGGTTTGGCATGGCAGGATCTTTTGCGAATCACCCTCTGGGAGTCAAATGGATCCCTGCAATGGTACAGCGAACCGACCCGCCTGCCATCTCGATTGTCGGGATGGACAGCGGCAGCAATCTAGCAGATTGCTCTATGGTCTCGATCTGGTCCGGGGTCAGTGCGTCATGGGCCCGGGTCGATAAAGCGAGAATGCGGCCCTCTGCGCCCTGCAACTCAATGGCATTGCCGGCAAAATTGCCAATCTGGTCATTTGTCAGGCCAATCACTGTGCGGCCTGATGCTTTGAGGCGGCTGATCATTTCGCGTTTGCGACTTTCATCCTCGATCATGTCGAGCCCAATCAGGGCAAATTCGGTGGCGATGCACATCAGCACATTGGTGTGATAGATCGCCGTGCCATGGGCGTCGCTGGCGGCAAAGGCCATGGGTTCGAAATTGAAGTGGGTCGAGAAACGCTCAAGGGCAATGGGGTCCGTTCGGTCCGATCTGGTGGCATAGGCGACCCGATCAATATGGTCGAGCACCATGGCTCCAGTGCCTTCAAGAAACAGGCCGTCCGGTTCAAGGCCTGAATAATCGATCACATCCTGCACACGGTAGCGATGCTTGAGCATTTCGATGATATCGGGGCGGCGTTCAAGGCGGCGATTCTCTGCTTTCATTGGATACATCGCGATATGACCGCCCGCATGGGTGGAGAACCAATTGTTGGGAAAGACCGAATCAGGAGTTTCGGTTGTCTGATCCTCAAACAGATGGACGGTGACGCCCGCTTCCTGCAGATGCTTTGCTGCCTGGGTTATTTCTGCATGGGCCAGAGCCGCGATGTCCGCTTGCCCATCAATCGGCAAATCCGTATCCAACGCCTGAAAGGCATTGTCGAGGGCCGTTTGGCCATTGATGTGGAAGTGGTGTGGGCGAATCATGACAATGGCGGCCGGAGCCTGAGCGGACATCATCGGGAGGTCTCCTGAATGGTCAGGCGATGGGCCTATTCGGCGGCTGTGACATTCTTTTCGGCTCGACGGACCATGCCATAGAGGTCGCGTGGTTCGTCCGGGTCAGCCAGCATGTCCAGATTGTCAAAGAATTCGGTGCCCTGAATGGCGCCATAGAGATAGCGCAGGGCAGAGAAATCCTCGATTGCGAAGCCGACCGAATCAAACAGGGTGATCTGGTTATCCGAGGTGCGGCCCGTTTCCTTGCCAGCAATTACTTGCCACAATTCCTTGACCGGGTGGTCCTCTGCCAACTGCTGGATTTCACCCTCAATGCGGGTTTGTGGCGGATATTCAACGAAAATGTCAGAGCGCAGCAGAATGTCCTTGTGCAGCTCGGTCTTGCCGGGGCAATCGCCGCCAATGGCGTTGATATGCTGCCCGGAGCCGACCATGTTGTCGGTCAGAATGGTGGCGCATTGTTTGTCGGCGGTGCAGGTGGTGATGATGTCGGCACCACTGACACATTCCTGATGGCTGTCGGTGCGAATGACAGTAAGGCCGGAATCGCGCAGGTTGAAGACCGCCTTGTCGGTGGCCACGGGGTCGATGTCATACAGACGGACAGTGTCGATGCCGCAGATGGACTTGAAGGCCAGGGCCTGAAACTCGCACTGGGCACCATTGCCGATCATTGCCATGACCTTTGCATTCTTTGGTGCCAGATACTTGGCCGCCACCGCTGACATGGCCGCGGTGCGCAGGGCGGTCAGAATGGTCATTTCAGTCAACAGGATCGGATAGCCGTTGCCAACATCGGCCAACAGGCCAAAGGCGGTGACCGTCTGTAGGCCCTCTTTGGTGTTTTTCGGATGACCATTGACGTATTTGAAGCCATAGACCTCGCCATCCGAGGTTGGCATCAGCTCGATCACGCCTTCCTTGGAGTGTGAGGCGACACGCGGGGTCTTGTCAAAGCTCTCCCAGCGTTTGAAATCACTCTCGATCTGCGCTGCGATGCCGCCGATCATCTTTTCCACGCCGATCGAGAGAATCAGTTTCATCATATTGTCGACGCTGACAAAGGGGACGAGATTGAGGCTGTCTTTTCGCGGTTTGATCATCGAGGCATCCTGCTTTCTGGCACAATGTGGGAGGGATCGGGTGCGACTGAAATGTGGTCTTTCAGGAACCGATTGCGCTTTGTTGTTGAGAATAGCGGGCCGGTTAATCAGACAAAATGGCAAAAGGCTTCAATAATCGACAGACTTTTGATAATTTCGTCAGATGTTTTTATGCAAAATGATAAATTTGGGGCGCGAAGGGACATGACAACACACTCAGCGAAGCATGTTTATGATCAACTGGACAAGGAGTTGATTTCGCTTTTGCGCCATGACGGGCGGGCGCCATTATCCAAGCTCGCCGATATTCTCAAAGTGTCGCGCGGAACAGTGCAGAATCGCCTCGACCGATTGCAGGAATCCGGTGCGGTGATCGGCTTTACGGTGAGGGTGCGCGAAGATTATGAGCTTGATGGTATCCGGGCGGTGATGATGATCGAGGTGGTGGGAAAATCCACTTCGCAGGTGATCAAGCGTCTGCGCGGCATGCCGGAGCTTCAAACCCTGCATACCACCAATGGCTCGTGGGATCTGGTGGCGGAAATTCAGGCCGCGTCTCTCTCCGATTTTGATCGGGTGCTGCGTGAGGTGCGGCTGATTGAAGGGGTGCTGAACAGCGAAACGAGCATTCTGCTCAGCACCATCTGAACCGGTTGCCCTTTTGTCAGCCAAACCAGCCGAGAATCGCGCCCTGAGCAGCGAGATTGACCAGCCAGTGGCCGCCATCTATCAGAGTGAGGCGGAAGGGCTTTTTCTGATAGGCATAATTGACGGTGAGGGTCGTGGCGACAAATCCGATCCAGATGAAAATTGCCGACATCATTCCGCGCCGCGGGGTCGGGTCGCCGACATGGACCAGAATGCCAAACAGCATGGTCGCTATGACGATATTGGCCAAGGCGGCGATGATGAAAGGCAGTGGGCTTTGCTTGCCGTCCGCACCCTTAATGGTTTCGGGAGTCAGGCCTGCCGCCGTCATCCATGGTTTGGCCAGCAGCATGTACCAGATAGCACCGATGGCATACCCGGCCAGTGCTGACAGCAACACGGCGATCCAATTGACTTCATCCAACGGCATTGTCTTCTCCCAGCCTTGATTCCTGAACTGACGGCTCCGTTCGGGTTGTATCAGAAGATCAGGGAAATTGACTATTAAATCTTGTTTGGTTTATTGCATGTGAAAAAGCTTCAACCGAATGTGATTGGCACTTGAAAGGCACTTCGCCTTACCTTTCAGCATGATCTCATTTTCTGAATATGGCATGGTGCCGAACTTCTTCAAAGCCGGGTGGTCACGATGATGCTTTCTCGACGCGCATTGATGCGCCTTGTTCCTGCTGCTGTTGCTCTGGGTGTCGGACTCGCTTCGGCTGTGCCGGGCGTTGCTGCCACGGGGGATAGCCCCGTCGTGGTGGAGTTATTTACCTCGCAGGGCTGCTCGTCCTGTCCGCCAGCGGACAAGCTGTTGGGTGAATTGTCGGCCAATCCAAATGTGATTGCCCTGACGCAGGCTGTCGATTACTGGGACTATCTTGGCTGGAAGGATGAAAATGCCCGCAAAGCTCATACGGTTCGTCAGCAGAATTATGCCCGGGTGCGCGGGGATCGCCGCATCTATACCCCCCAAATGGTGATCAATGGGCGCACCCATGTGGTCGGATCCCGCCGTGGGGAAGTGGAGCGCGGTCTGGCGCGTGGTGCAAAGGCTTTGTCCGTTATTATCAAAACCGAAACCTCGCGCGATGCCCTCAAGATTTCGGTGGCAGGATCAAACAGCGTTGACAAACGGGTGCGCAATAGCACGCTTTATCTCGTTCCATTCAAAAAGTCGGTTTCGGTGGCGATCAAGCGGGGAGAAAACCGGGGTCGGACCGTAACCTATCATAATGTGGTGTCCGGGATGCGGCCGATTGGTATGTGGCATGGGGATTCGATTGCCGTCGAGTTGCCTCTGGCGGAATTGCAGGAGCATGGATTTGATGGCTGCGCGGTGTTGCTTCAGGCAGATCTGAAAGGATTGCCCGGTCCCATACATGGTGCAGCCATGGTGTCATTCTGACAAATGACGGGGTCAGGACGTCAGGCGCTTCTTGACCAGCTTCCAGCCCGTGATCATTGGGGTGACCAGATTTTCGCGTTTCCAGATCTTGTAAAAGAGGATCGCGGCAACATGAAGGACCACGATGATCATCACGGCCTTTGATAAAATATGATGCAGTCGATTGGCTAGCACCGACATATCATAGCCGACATAGCTGGCAAGCGGGCCGACATTGACATAGTCATCAGGATCGGAAACCAGACCGGTTACTGCCTGGGCGATCAGAATGGCCAGAAGCGCGAACGCGGCGAATGCGCCGAGTGGATTGTGCCCCGGCCAGTAGCTCGGTTCACGCCGGGCTATGGTGGACAGATACCTTATGACCGCGTTCGGGCCATAAATGAAATGACTGAACCGGGCCGTTTTTGGGCCAACAAATCCCCAAATCAGGCGGAAGGCCAACAGGCCGCAGACTGCATATCCGGCATAGAAATGCAGGGTCATGACATCCGGGCCAAATTCCCCCAGTCCCCATGCAGTTGCCACCGCGATGACAAGGGCCCAATGAAAGAGCCGCAGGGCCGGGTCCCAGATTTTGACATGCTCAACGTTGCTCGGGACTTCCGTGTTTGAATGCTTGTCGCTCATGCTGTTTCTCTGATGTCAGAATATGGCTGATAGGAGACGAGAATGATAAAGACCGGGACGGATGCCCGGTCTCTGGATTGAATGAAAAATTCTATTTCTCGCGGAAGCTGTCGTGGCAGGCTTTGCAGGTGCCGCCGGTTTGACCCAGAGCCTTGCCAAGCTCGGCGCGGCCCTTGCCAGCTTCGGTTTGCAACATGGCAACGGCTC
Organism: Cohaesibacter intestini; assembly: GCF_003324485.1. NCBI lineage: Bacteria > Pseudomonadati > Pseudomonadota > Alphaproteobacteria > Hyphomicrobiales > Cohaesibacteraceae > Cohaesibacter > Cohaesibacter intestini. Next base: position 895,809 of record NZ_QODK01000001.1, read on the forward strand.
CCGCCAGAGCGCCCGCTTTCTCGCCAAATTCTGGGAAATTGTCCCAAATTTCCTTCTTGGAGCGGGTTTTGCCGGACATTGCGGAGGAATCCGTACCCGGTACAAAGAGGAAACCGATGTTGGTCTTGGACAGATGGAACAGATTGTCGGCGTGGGTTTGCGCCTTTTTGGCATCATACTCGACTTCGCCCTTGGCCATGGCTGCGAGTGCGCCCATATTGGCCCCAAGCAGTTTGAAATGCCCCTGACGGGCTTCGATGGCTTTGTCGTTGGCGAGGGCAGGAACAGCAAGGAGGGAAGCAGCGACGGCTGCAAGAGCAAGTGTGCGCATAGTTTGGTCCTCTTGATCGTTGGTCATTCAATGGTTCGAATTATAAAAATTTGAAGTGTGACGATCGTATCAGCATCATTTCGGCTTTTTGATGCATTGCACGGTCTCATCAATAAACTTTCCGTGATCAGGGCCACTGACTGCGGAAAGGGCAGCTGACTCTTATGGCAGATAATTTGCACTATTATGAATATAGCCAACCTGCCACGGGTTGAAAGCCTTTGTCGCACTCTGATGCCAATTGTCGCGGGCAGCCGAGCAAATGGTCAAGGCCCTCTTCTGATTTGTTCGCAGGAGATCCGGATTTGGATCGATTCTGCAAAAAAGGCCCGCCGGATTGTATTTCTCGGCGAGCCTTTGGAGTGCCATCACTCAGTGAAGGGGTTACAGACCGGCTTTTTCGCGGACTTCGTCAAACTTGTTTGCCGCATTCTTCCATTCCGGGCCCTGATCAAAGCGCAGCAGCGAAGTGATGAACTGATCTGAGAATTCCTCGGCGGCCTGGGCTGGCAGGAGCGAAGGCAGATTGTCAATGGACGTGACTTCCACCGCATCGCCGGCGCCATTTTTCGCCACTTCGATCACCGGTTCGGTCCAACTGGTCGGCGCGTCATAAATGGGCAGTGGGTTGAAATCAGAGAAAGGATCGCAGGAGACGTCGGCGATGACTTTCATAGTGCAATTGGCGTCTGACAGGTGGCTCTTGTTGGCCAGCAACAGGCCGGGGCCGAACATCAGCACGCAATTGACCATCAGGTCATGAGACAGAAGCGTCTGGCGATCGAGCAGACGGGTTTCCTCAATGTCCCATTTGGTCACCGAGAAGCCGACCGCTTCAAGGCATTCACAAGCGCCCGTGCCGGAGCGTCCCTTGGCACCGATAACAATGGCGGTCGGCATATCGCCGTCCCCTTCGGTGGCCAAAGCGCGCAATTTCTCGATGATCACATCCTGACTTTCATAAGGGCTGACACCATGGAGGATTTCGTCGCGCCCGGCGCGGCGTTCGAGCAGACGGTGCGCCCCGAGGGCGGCGCCCATCCAACCGGCCCAATAACCAAAGGCGGCAACCCGGCGGCCATCGTCGCCAACGAGGAACTCGATGTCATAAAGCAGGCCGTCGCCCTTGGTGAAGCGGGCCATCTCACCTTCCCAACCGGTCTGGTCCTTATAAATATGGGCGAAATGGATCATCCGATGTGGCAGCTCGGCAGGGGTTTCGGCCAGTTCTTTGAGGCCCAAAATGACCGTGTCCTTGGGGGCATCGACCCAGGAGCGCGGGGCCGCGATGGCGCAGCCTGCCGCTTCATAGTCAGCATCGGCAAAGGCGCGTTTGTCACTGGCCTCGACGGTGACTTGGAAGCCAGCATCGTGCAGGATTTTTGCATTTTTCGGGGTCAGAGCCGTGCGGCGCTCGGTGCTGCGATCTTCGTCGCGCAGCCAGATATGGGCTTTGGGTTCGGACATGGTTGGTCTCCATCTGGTCGGCAGGCGCGCCCGCTATTTTGCTTCAGATTTGCTTCAGGCGCTGTCTTTTTTCGTTGGCGGCTAGATTACCCGCTTTGAATCAAAAAGATAGAGGGAGGCCTGTGCCGAAATGTTGGATCGGGATGCGATTTCGTCATTTTGCCAGTATGCCAGCGCAGCTTGTCGCCCCGAGGGCTAGCTGGTCCGGCTGAGGGTCGCGGTCATCAGACCTGCGCCAATCAGAAAGGACGCGCCCGCCTGATGGGTGCGTTTGATGAAGCGGGGGTTCGACAGGGTCTGGCTGAAACTGCCTGCAAGCAGGGCCCAACTGGTGACGATGACGGCAACACAGCCAAGAAAAGTGGCTTCCAACAAAGCAAATTGCATCAGGGCCGGGGCTGTCGGGTCAACAAATTGCGGCACGAAGGCGACGAAGAAGATGATACCTTTGGGATTGAGCGCGGTGACAGTGAAGGCACTCCAAAACATCTTGCTCCGGCTGGTTTCGGACTGGCCGTCGCCCAGTTCGATGCGGCCACCTGCATTGCGCCACATCTTGATGCCGAGCCACAGCAGATAGGCCGCGCCGATCCATTTGAGAATGGTGAAGAGCAGGGCGGAGGTAGCAAGGATCGCTCCGGCACCGAGCAAGGATGCGGTCATGGTGAACAGATCACCCATCAAGACACCGGGAATTGTCGACCACGCGGTCTTGCGCCCCCCACCCAAGGCATAGGAGATCACCAGAATGACGGTCGGGCCGGGAATGATCAACAAGGCAGAACTGGCGAGGATGAAGGCGATCCAGACGTCAATTGGCATAGATGCTATTCCTGTTTGGCAGTGATGTGGCTCTTTCCAGCAAACGCAGACTTGTCTATGAAAGGCAAGACACTTTCCGGGAGACGCTCGTGACGACCTTGTTCTTTGATCTAGACGGTACATTGATTGATCCGGCAGAGGGAATCATCAATTGCCTGCATCATGCCTTCGACACCCTCGGCATCAAGGATGTGCCTGAGGATCTGCACTGGTGCATCGGGCCACCCTTGCATGATAGCTTTGCAACCCTTGTCGGGCCGGACCGGGTGGATGAGGCGCTTGCCGCCTACCGGCAACGCTATGGCGAACTTGGTCTGTATGAGCATGTGGTTTATGAGGGCATCCCGGACTTGTTGGCTGATTTGAATCGGCGGGGCTATCAACTATGTCTGGCAACGTCGAAGGTGAAGGTCTTTGCCGATCGGATCCTGACACATTTCAATCTGGCGCAGCATTTCCAACATGCTTTCGGGTCCGAGCTGGACGGCAGCCTGAGCAACAAAGCCGAGTTGCTGGCCCATGGGCTGGCGGTCACGGGCGTTGCGGCGGCAGATGCGGTGATGATTGGAGATCGCAAATTTGATATGATCGGGGCGTCGGCCAACGACATCGCGACCATCGGCGTGACCTGGGGCTATGGCAGCGTTGAGGAGTTGGAACAGGCGGGCGCTGGGCGACTTGTTGCTTCAGTGGCAGACTTGGCTGGCCTTTTTGGCTGAAATTGGGCGTTTTTTGTGGCCTATGGGCTTCAAAGCGGTTGACCTTTGAGTCATTTGCGCGTAGAAGCGCCCCATTCTCAATTGCCGATATGACAATTTGAGCCACTGACCCGGTCCCGCAATGGTATAAAGAGAACCGGGAAGTCCACATCCGACAGCGCGATGCGCCCTCGGATGCTTTTTGCTATGGCCCGTTGTTTTTCTTCTTTGAAAGCACTTGGCGCGAGGCAGGAAAAGGCCCAAATTTGACCCATCGGCAGGTTGAGAAAACTCGAAGGAGCAATGAATGTTTGAATCTCTATCAGATCGCCTAAGCGGCATTTTTGACAAGCTCTCCAAACGCGGTGCGCTGAGTGAAGCTGATGTCAATTCTGCGCTGCGTGAAGTGCGACGCGCTCTGATCGAGGCGGACGTTGCTCTGGATGTGGTGCGTAGCTTCACCGAGCAGGTGAAGGAAAAGGCGGTCGGTGTCGAGGTGATCAAATCGGTCAGCCCGGCGCAGATGGTGATCAAGCTGGTCCATGACCAGATGGTCGAGATGCTCGGCGCGGATACCAAGACCATCGATCTGAATGCCCCTGCGCCTGTGGCGATCATGATGGTTGGTCTGCAGGGCTCGGGTAAAACCACCTCGACGGCGAAAATTTCCCTGCGCCTGCAAAATCGCGAGCGCAAGAAAGTCTTGATGGCCTCACTCGATACCCGCCGTCCTGCAGCGCAGGAGCAGCTGCGGGTGCTGGGTGAGCAGAATGGCATCGAGACACTGCCGATTGTCGCTGGCCAAAGCCCGACCCAGATTGCCGAGCGCGCCATGAATGCAGCCCGGCTGGGTGGCTTTGACGTGGTGATGCTCGACACTGCAGGCCGGACCCATGTGGACGAGCCCTTGATGCTGGAAATGGCCGACATCAAGAAGGTCACCAACCCGCACGAAATCCTGCTGGTTGCCGACAGTCTGACCGGTCAGGATGCGGTCAATGTCGCCAAGAGCTTTGACGAACGGATGGATGTCACCGGTATCGTTCTGACCCGTGTGGACGGGGATGGTCGCGGTGGTGCGGCTTTGTCGATGCGGGCTGTGACCGGCAAGCCGATCAAGCTGATGGGCATGGGCGAGAAGGCCGATGCGCTGGAAGAATTCCATCCAGAGCGTATCGCTGGCCGTATTCTTGGCATGGGCGACATCGTTTCGCTGGTTGAGAAAGCGGCGGAAACGATTGATGCGGAGAAGGCTGCTGCTGCTGCGGAAAAACTGCGCAAGGGCAAGTTTGATCTGGAAGATCTGAAAGACCAGCTGGGCCAGATGGCCAAGCTTGGCGGCCTTGGCGGCATCATGGGCATGATGCCGGGTATCGGCAAGATCAAGAAACAAATGGCTGCGGCCAATCTCGATGATTCCATTATCAAGCGTCAGGTGGCGATCATCAATTCGATGACCCGCGCCGAGCGCCGCAACCCGAAATTGCTCAATGCCAGCCGCAAGAAGCGCGTGGCAGGCGGGGCCGGGGTGCAAGTCTCTGAAATCAACAAACTTCTGAAAATGCATCGCCAGATGGCGGACATGATGAAGATGGTTGGCAAGAAGAAAGGTGGCCTTGGCGGTCTGCTCGGTGGCGGTATGCCGAATATCGATCCGGCTGAACTGGAGGCCATGCAGAAATCTGGTCAAATGCCCGATATGGGGGATTTGACCAAGGGATTGTCCGGCGGCCTGCCGGGTGGTCTGCCCGGCGGATTGGGTGGTATGCCCGGTCTGGGCGGGCCAAAACTTCCCGGTCTGGGTGGCATGCCCGGCAAGCGGAAAAAGAAACGCTGATCCAACAAAGAGGGTTGGTTCGACATTGAATAAAGATCAGGGGCCGGCGCATCGAAATATGCAGGCCAGAAGAAGCTGATCTGAAGACACAAAGAAATTGCCGTATTTGGAAAGGAAAATCCATGGCTCTTAAAATTCGTCTGGCCCGCGGTGGCTCCAAGAAACGTCCTTACTATCGTGTCGTTATCGCTGACGTCCGTTCCCCACGTGACGGTCGCTTCATCGAAAAAGTAGGCTCTTACAACCCACTGCTGCCGAAAGATTCCGAAGAGCGCGTCAATCTTGACATTGAGCGCATCCAGTACTGGATCTCTAAAGGCGCACAGCCTACCGATCGCGTTCTGCGTTTCCTCGATGCTGCCGGTGTTGCCAAGCGTCCTGCACGCAACAATCCGAACAAAGCTGAACCAGGTGCCAAAGCCAAAGAGCGTCTGGAAGAGAAGCGCATGAAAGAAGAAGAAGCTGCTGCTGCTGTCGCTGAAGCCGAAGCAAGCGCTGAGTAATCTTCGCCTGATGAGGGAGTCCGGATATCAGCCGGACTCCCTTTTTTATTGCCTTGAGGAACCTGCCCATGTCCAAATCCATGCCCAAACAGGCAGCCGAGCCGGAAGGCAAGGTCTGTCTCGCCCAGATCGGCGCAGCCCATGGGGTGCGTGGGGATGTGCGGATCAAGCTGTTCTCCGATGACCCGGCAGCGCTGACCCACTATGGCGCGCTGTCGAACGCGAATGGGTCGCGCCAGTTCGTGATCGAGAGCGCGCGCCTGTCCAAGACGGTTTATGTTTGCCGGATCAAAGGGCTGCGGGACCGCAACGAAGCCGAAGCGCTCAATGGCGTGAAGCTTTATATCGACCGGGATCAATTGCCCGAACTCGATGAAGAAGAATTTTATCATTCCGATCTGCTCGGTCTGGACGTGCGGCTTGAAGATGGTACAGTGCTCGGCTCGATTGTCGGGATTCCTGATTTTGGCGCGGGCGATCTGCTTGATATCGCGCCGAAAAAGGGCAAGGGCTTCTATCTGCCTTTCACCATGGCCGTGGTGCCGCATGTGGATGTGGCAGGCGGTTTTGTCACCGTTGTGCCGCCTGAAGGCTGGCTTGATGACGCAGATCGAAGCGAGCAGGCGCAAGAGGGTGAAGGGTTTGATTTTTCCCAGTCGCCAGAGTTGCTTGATGGCCTGAAAGATACCGATTGAAACGGGGACGGACGGATGTCGGACGAGACCAACAATGAGGGGCTGAATGAAGCGCCATGGCGGGCGACCATTCTCACCCTTTATCCCGACATGTTCCCCGGACCGCTTGGCACCTCGCTGGCTGGCCGGGCGCTGGAAAATGGTCTCTGGTCTCTTGATATTCTGCATATTCGTGATTTTGCCGAAGGCAAGCATCGCAATGTTGACGACACCCCTGCGGGCGGTGGCGCTGGCATGGTGCTGCGGCCCGATGTGGTGGGGCGGGCGATTGATGCCGCTACCGGGGAAGGGGACATGCGGCCACGCATTCTTCTCTCGCCACGCGGTAAGTCGCTGACACAGGAAAAAGTCCGGTCGCTGAAAGAGGCGGGTGGGGCAATTTTGCTTTGCGGTCGGTTTGAAGGGGTCGATCAGCGGGTGATTGATGGCCGCAATTTGGAAGAAATTTCCATTGGTGATTATATCCTGTCGGGCGGTGAGCTGGGCGCCATGGTGCTGATGGATGCGGTGGTGCGGCTGTTGCCCGGCGTGATGGGCAAGGTGGCGAGCGGCGAGGATGAAAGCTTTGAAAGCGGCTTGCTGGAATATCCGCATTATACCCGCCCGACGATCTGGGAAGGCCATGAAATCCCTGAGATTCTCGCCTCTGGCCATCATGGCAAAATCGCTCAGTGGCGTCATGAGCAAGCCGTCGCCCTGACCAAGGAAAGACGGCCCGATCTGTATGAGGCTTGGGAGGCGGAGGAGTAGGTCAACTCTTCTTTTTGCGGTCTTTACCATCCCTTCTGATTGCTTCCTGATCACGCCTGATCGTGAGGGTAATTTCATACTTGCCCTTGCATTGTCACAGTCTGTGCTATACATAGCGGGTTCCTGCTCGGGCGTAGACGATGGACTTTCCATCAGCGGAGCGGGATATCTTGCTGACAATCCATAAGAGATTGTCGCCGGGACGACCCCCATCGCGGGGCAGACCCCACAGGCAGCTTTTCTGCGCAAGCTTCCCCCAAATGAACAAATTTATGCCATTGCTCGCCGCACTTTTGCGCGATCAAGCAATGGCCAATGGAAGTATTCCTTGACCAATTTTTCTGATCTCGGCCTCGCCGAGCCAATCCTGCATGCCCTTGAAACAGAGGGCTATGCGCAGCCAACCCCGATCCAGATCGAAGCCATTCCAGTGGCAATGACCGGTGCGGACATTCTGGGCATTGCCCAGACCGGAACCGGCAAGACCGCGTCCTTCGTTCTGCCGATCCTTGACAAGTTGGCGCGCAATGATCGTAGACCAACGCCGAAAGCCTGCGAAGCCCTGATCCTTGCTCCAACGCGCGAGCTGGTGGCACAGATTGCCGAGAATATTCGCAAATATAGCCGCAATATGCGGGTGTCGGTGACCATCGTTGTCGGTGGCGTCAAGCCATCACCGCAAATTCGCAAGCTGGCAAGTGGTAGCCATATCGTCGTGGCCACCCCGGGACGGTTGCTTGATCACATCAATAATGGCCATCTGACCCTTGGCCGCACCAAGATGGTGGTGCTCGATGAGGCCGATCATATGCTTGATTTGGGCTTCATTCCCGACATTCGTCGCATCATGAAGCATTTGCCGAAAGAACGGCAGACCTCTTTGATGTCGGCAACCATGCCCAAGCCGATCCGGATCTTGGCCAAGGATTTCCAGCGCAATCCGACTGAAATTGCCGTTGCGACAGTGTCTCGGCCGATTGAGCGGATCGAGCAAAGTGTGCGCCATGTCCATCGTGATGCCAAACGACACGCCCTGACGGCGATCCTGAAAGGCGCTGAAGTGGATCGGGCGATTGTCTTTACCCGCACCAAGCGCGGGGCCGACCGGGTCAGTCAGCATTTGCAGAAAGCCGGGCTGATGGCCGCTGCCATTCATGGCAACAAAAGCCAGAGCCAGCGGGTGAAAGCGTTGCAGAGCTTCAAGTCGGGGGAAACCTCGATCATGGTGGCGACCGACATTGCCGCTCGCGGCATTGATATCGATGATGTCTCGCATGTGGTGAATTTCGAGTTGCCGGAAGTGCCGGAAGCCTATGTCCACCGCATTGGTCGGACGGCGCGTGCTGGTCGGACGGGGACGGCGGTGTCTTTGTGTGAGCCGTCGGAAGTGAAATTGCTGCGCGGCATTGAAAGGCTGATCGGCAATAACCTGCCGACCGATGACAGCGAAATGGATCTGGAAGGCTTCTCGCCGATGGAAGCAATCCTGTCGGACGCGCCGCAGGACGATCGCCGCAAAAGCAATCCGCGCAAACGGCGCGGCGCCAGTGCCCAGAATGACAATCAGGCCGACAGTCAGGCCCGGCGTCAGGCTGATGGCCGGCGGGATGGCCGACGGGATGGCAAGCCCAAAGTCAATAGCCGCGGCAAGGCCAATGGTCAGGCAAAATCCGCCGACCGGCAATGGTCCCCAATGGAAGCGTCGGCTTCTTCTGGCGCTTCGGCCCAGGAAGGCAAGGCTGCGCGTCCAACAAATGGACAGAAGCGCAAACGCTTTGGTGACAAGCCTGCCGGAGCCAGTGGGTCCCGATCCAATGGCGCACGGATGGGCGCTTCAGGCAAGCAAGGGGCAGGGCGCGACTTCAATGGCGGGGCAAAATCCGGCAATGGTCGCCGTCGCCGATCCGGCTCTGCACGTCCAGCAGCCACTGCCTGACGCGTTGATAGCAATAGACCCGGCATGGTTGGGATATTCCATCATGCCGGGGCGATTGATGCAGTGTTTTCCTTTTTGTTGGCTGCGACTTTCCAAGGCGCGGTCTTGAAGGGGAGAAAAGGCAGAAAAAGCCGCGGTTTGACTCACTTTTTGGGGTGACAAATGGCGTGACATGGGGTAAAGACCCCCAATCTGATTTCCAACAAGTACGGCGAACCGGCCCTTGTGGCAGTCGGGCAGCAATGAGCCTGACGGGACTGCATTGGACGCTCTGGTCGTGGTTATACAACAAGAGTGAAGATCATGAACATCATTGAGCAGCTCGAACAAGAGCAAATGGCCGAAGTCGCTGCAAAGCGCGAAATCCCAGAATTCTCTCCAGGTGACACCGTGCGCGTGAACGTGCGTGTGACCGAGGGTACCCGCACCCGTGTTCAGGCTTATGAAGGCCTGTGCATTGCTCGTTCCGGCGGTGGCCTGAACGAAAACTTCACCGTTCGCAAAATCTCTTACGGTGAAGGCGTTGAGCGTGTATTCCCAGTTTACAGCCCAATGATTGACAGCCTCGAAGTCGTTCGTCGTGGTAAGGTTCGCCGTGCGAAACTCTACTATCTGCGTGAGCGCCGTGGTAAGTCTGCTCGTATCGCCGAGGCAACCAACGTGCGTGCGCGTCGCCTGAACGATGTGACCAAAGCCAAGGCTGCTGAAGAGCGCGCTGCTGTCAAAGCTGCTCGCGCTGCGGAGAAAGAAGCCGAGTAAGCCTCGCTTCCTTCGAAAAGATCAAAGGCCCGATGGATCTCCGTCGGGCTTTTTTTGTTGGTTGAATGTGCGGTGTGGCTGGTTTTTGTGGCAGATGGGTTGGATCTGAGCGACGGGTGTCTTTCCTGAATGCTGTGCCGGGGTTGATTGGTGGCATTTTCTGTCGCCTCAATCTGTTTTATTTTCGCAATATTGCTTGACGATCACCCTGAAATTGTCGCAATACAGAGCCAACCTGTTTTGCCCTGGATTTTGCGCTATCTTGTATGGCGCCAAGTCTGCCGGGCGACCGGCCAAGGGGGCAGTTTTGTGCCGCACTTGCATGGCCGGTTCAAACCGTGATGACTGACCGGGCCTTTGTCTCGCGCCTCGCCGAGGAAAGGCTCTCCAATCAAGGGATCAACTTGCCTCCCGCCGCTTATGCAAACCGGATGCGGGTTGATCGAGAAAAGGACTCGTAACAAGCATGTCTGCACCGAAGACCCTTTATGACAAAATCTGGGATGCCCATGTCGCTGATCAGCAAGAAGACGGCACTTGCCTGCTTTATATTGATCGGCACCTTGTCCATGAAGTGACGTCTCCGCAGGCCTTTGAAGGGCTGCGCATGGCGGATCGCAAGGTACGGGCTCCCCAGCGCACGCTGGCTGTTGTTGACCACAATGTGCCAACCACTGATCGCACCAAGGGCATCGATGATCCTGAATCCAGGTTGCAGGTGGAAACGCTGGCCAACAATGCCGCTGAGTTCGACATCGAATATTACGATGAGCTTGATAACCGTCAGGGCGTGGTGCACATCGTGGGTCCCGAGCAGGGCTTCACCCTGCCTGGCATGACCATCGTGTGTGGCGACTCCCACACCTCGACCCATGGTGCCTTTGGCTCTCTGGCTCACGGCATCGGCACCTCCGAAGTGGAGCATGTGCTGGCGACCCAGACGCTGGTGCAGAAAAAAGCCAAGAACATGAAGGTCGAAGTCAATGGCAAGCTCGGTGAGGGTGTGACCGCCAAAGACATCGTTCTGGCCATCATCGGCAAGATCGGTACCGCTGGCGGCACTGGCCATGTGATCGAATTTTGTGGTGAAGCCATCCGCGACCTGTCGATGGAAGGCCGGATGACTGTCTGCAACATGGCGATTGAAGGCGGGGCTCGTGCTGGCTTGATTGCTCCGGACGAGAAAACCTTTGCCTATATCAACGGCCGCCCGAAGGCACCGAAAGGCGCAGACTGGGACAAGGCGGTTGCCTGGTGGAAAACGCTTTATACCGACGAAGGGGCGCATTTCGACACGGTTGTTACGCTTGATGCCGCTTCCCTGCCGCCAATTGTCTCCTGGGGTACCAGCCCTGAAAATGTGGTGACCATCGATGGTGCCACCCCTGATCCGGACAAGATCGAAGACGAAGGCCGTCGTGCGGCGGTACAGCGTGCACTCAATTATATGGGTCTTGAGCCAAACACCAAGATGACCGATATCGCGATTGATCGCATCTTTATTGGCTCTTGTACCAATGGCCGCATCGAAGATCTGCGCGCCGCAGCCGACGTGCTGAAGGGCCGCAAGATCAAGGATGGCATCCATGCGATGGTTGTGCCGGGGTCCGGTCTGGTGAAGGCTCAGGCCGAAGAGGAAGGTCTGGACAAGATCTTTGTTGAAGCGGGCGCTGAATGGCGCGAGCCGGGTTGCTCCATGTGTCTTGCCATGAATGCGGACAAGCTGGCACCGGGGGAGCGTTGCGCGTCCACCTCGAACCGCAACTTTGAAGGCCGTCAGGGTTTCAAGGGCCGTACGCATCTGGTATCGCCAGCCATGGCTGCTGCTGCTGCAGTGGCTGGTCGCTTCATCGATGTGCGCGAGCTTGACTGATAACGAGATCAGGCAAGGCCGTCAGGGCCTTGCCTTTTTTGTTGCGCTCGTCATCCCTTATGGAGAAACACGAATCTGAGGCCGGGTTTCCTGCAAGCGATGCGCTCCGGACGACTTGATTCTGTGGGATTTGTGGGGACGGGTGGCAGCAATGGATTGTTAATTTCTCGTTGCAAACTACCATGAGGGTCTGTGTGGGACCGCTTTCAAGCGGGCGCCAATTTGGGCGGCTGTTTCGGACCCATGCTGATATTTAGTTTTTGAGACCGGAACGGGAGACATCATGAGCAAGATTGAGATCAAGATTCTGGACCAGGACACCGCCCCCAATCTGGCTCCGCTGATCGCAGCCCATGCGCAGGAGCGCAAACGTGGAGCACCGCGTCAGCCCGATATTTTCTATGCTGAAACGCTGTTGAATGATCGCACAGCAGAAGTTCTGGGTGCCTATGTTGATGGCGAACTGAGTGCTTTTGCAACCTTTTTCGATCTGCCGGAAACCATTTCGGGCAAGCGTGTCGGCCATATCGACATTCTGTATGTCGATTACACGGCCCGTGACAAAGGCGTCACCAAGGCGATGATCGAGGACCTGATCAAAATCGGTGACGAGCGCAACTGGCTGGAATTGCAATGGAACAATCCAAGCCCGAGCCAGCAAGGCAAGATCGCGCAGATTTCCCATTTGTCGAGCTCTGCCAGTGTCCGTGTATCGATTGGCATCCACGAAGAGCATACCAAGGTGCAATAAGCTCGATTGATGGCCTGAAGCAATCAAGCCCTGTCGCTCTGGTGACAGGGTTTTTTCATGGCCTGAATTGCCAGACCTTGGTGGATCGGATCTCGGCATCTTCCAGCGCCCGGCTGCGGGGGATGGAATAGGCCTTGCGTTCAACAAGGCAATTCTTGGGCAGATAGGACCGGGTAGGGTCGCCGACATATATGACCGTGCCACACGCATGGAGCTTTTTCATCAGATCGACGACCAATCTGCTCATCTCTGCATCATAAAAGACATCGCCAGCAAGCATGATGTCTGGCGGAGAGGCGAGCAGTTTCGCTGTGCCATCCGACGACAGGCAATCTTCGATGCTGGGTGTGATCTGATCGCTAGTCAAACCATTCAGCGCAGCATTGAGTCTGATGGCTTCGATTGCAAAGGGGTCAATGTCGGTGGCCAAAGCTGATTTTGCCCCTGCCTGGATGGCTGCGATTGCGATGAGGCCGGAGCCCGAGGCAAAATCAAGCACGGTTTTGTTCGAAAGCAAGTCTGAATGATCAAGACAGAAGCGTGCCAAAGCTTGTCCACCCGCCCATGCAAAAGCCCAGAATGGGGAGGGTAGACCGAGAGCGTTGAGCTCTTCCTCGCTCATACGCCAAAGAGGCGTGTCGTCATCGGCAAGGTGTAGCACGATGTCGGGCGTCAGGGGAACTGGCAGGATCGCGGTATGGCCCCGAATGAAGGCCGCTTTGTCCGCGATTCCCGTTTGTTTGGTGTCAGGCACTGGGTTGCGTTCGGATCAGGCGTCGACGCCAGCCATTTCGCAGATGAGGTTCCATTCCTCATCAGACACGGGCTGGACGGACAGGCGGGAATTGTTGACCAGTATCATCTTGCTCAGCTCTGGATGCGCCTTGCAATCTTCCAAGGTGATCGGGGTCTTGACCGGGGCAACAGCCTTGATGTCAACGCATTCCCATTTGCCGGTGTCATCGGTGCTGTCGGGGTGGCTTTCAGCGCAGACTTCAACCACGCCAACAATGCGTTTCTCATTGATCGAGTGATAGAAGAAACCGCGATCGCCGAGCTTCATGGCACGCATATTGTTGCGGGCCTGATAATTGCGCACACCGTCCCATTGCTCGCCTTCTTCGCCTTTTGCGACCTGCTGGTCCCAGCTCCAGGTGTTGGGTTCGGATTTGAACAGCCAATAAGCCATGGGATTCTCCGTTGGTTCGTGTTCAATCAAGCCGGTGCGCCGATGACCCATTTCCATGGGCGAATCTCAACGGAGGCAAACAGTCCGGCTTTGGCATAGGGGTCGTTGGCAAGAAAGGCTTCAAGGCTCTCTTTGTCGTCGGCTTCGCAAATCAGCATCGAGCCGAGCATGGCACCCTCTTCGGAAAGGAAAGGTCCACCGATCTTGATGGTGTCGGTATTTTCCGCCACGAAGGCCAGATGGGCTTCACGGTTGGCCATACGGGTTTCCAGCGCGCCGTCTTTGTCGGTGCAGGTAACATAAAAGTGCATTGTCATCTCCTCCAATAAAAGGGTGTCGAAAATCAGGGCTGATCGCTTTCCCGCCGCAAGGGGCGGGTCATCAATTGGGTGACCGCTTCGTCGATGCTGCTCTTGCGTTCGAGCACATCGGCGACCGCTTCGGCAATGGGCATTTCCACCCCATGCTGGCGGGCCAGTTCGCAGGCGACGCTCGCGGTATAGGCGCCTTCGGACAATTTCGCCCCCGGACCCATCAGGTCAGCCAGATCGCGGCCTTCGCCAAGGGCATGGCCAAAGGAGAAATTGCGGCTCTGAGGGCTGGAACAGGACAGGGCAACATCGCCGAAGCCGCTGAGGCCCATCAGGGTGTCCGGGCGGGCCCCAAGCTTGATGGCGAGCCGCTGCATTTCGGCAAAGCCACGGGTCATCAAGGCAGCATGGGCGCTGGCCCCCAGTTGCTTGCCGACAACGATGCCACAGGCAATGGCCAGCACATTTTTCAGGGCTCCACCCAGCTGCACCCCGATCAGGTCGGTGCTGGCATAAGGGCGGAAGCTTTTGTTGGAAAGGCTGGCGCAAATGCGTTCGGCCAACAGGCTTGTGGGGGCGGCGATGGTCACAGCCGTTGGCAGGCCACGGGCCACATCGGCGGCAAAGGACGGGCCGGAGAGGATTGCGGGTTGGGCCTGAGGCAAATAGTCTCCCAGCACTTCGGTCATCATCCGCTGGGTGCCTTTCTCTAAGCCCTTGGCGGCGAGAATGACGGGCGTGCCCTTCTTGACATAAAAGCCGATGGCGTCGGCAATGGCATGGGTGGTCTGGGCCGGGGTGACCATCAGAATGCAGTCCGCATCGGCGGCTTCGGTCAAATCGGTGGTGGTCTCCAGCGGATGATCGAAGGTGATGTCGGGCAAATAGGCGGGCAGTTGCCGCTTGTGGGCGATGCTTTCGAGATTGTCTGCGTTGCGGCCCCAGAGCACCACATCGCGCCCGGCCCGCGCTGCGTTCAGCGCCAGAGCAGTACCCCAGGCGCCGGCACCCAGCACGGCGATGCGGTCAAATGGTTTGATGGAACTGGATTGCACGCTCATGCCTTGGCTCCCTTGCGGCCTTTGCCGATTTTTGCCGCCGCCTTGTTGTCGAGAGGCCAGCGAGGCCGGGCCGGGCTGTCGAGCGGGTCGGTGAGGCCAAGCGCCAGCCGTTCGGCCCCGGCCCAAGCGATCATCGCGCCATTGTCGGTGCAAAGGCTGATTGGTGGGGCGACCAGTTCGGCCTGTTGCTGGCTGAGGACCGCATCAAGGGTGGCGCGGATGGCCTGATTGGCTGCGACCCCACCGGCGACGATCAATTGCGGCTTGGCACTGTCGGGGAAACGCTCACGGAAGGTGGCGAGCGCCTTGCCAATCCGATCCTTGAGAATATCGCATATCGCAGCCTGAAAAGAGGCGCAGAGATCGGCGACATCCTGATCTGACAGGGGGGCGATTTTCTCGGCTTCCCGACGGACGGCGCTTTTAAGGCCCGAGAAGGAAAAATCATATCCCTCACGACCTTTCATCGAGCGGGGCAGGGCAAAGCGTTTCGCATCGCCCAGTTTGGCGGCCTTTTCCACTTCCGGGCCACCGGGATAAGGTAGGCCGAGCAGCTTGGCGGTCTTGTCAAAGGCTTCGCCAAGCGCGTCGTCAATGGTGGTGCCCCAACGTTCATACTCGCCAACGCCCTTGACCAGCAGGATCTGGCTGTGACCGCCGGAGACCAGCAAAAGCAAATGAGGAAAGGGGGCATTGTTGGTCAGGCGGGCGGTCAAGGCATGGCCTTCGAGGTGATTGACCGCGATCAGTGGCAAATTGTGGGCGGCGGCAATGGCCTTGGCACTCATCAGGCCGATCAGCACACCGCCGATCAGGCCGGGGCCGGAGGTGGCGGCCACTCCGTCAAGATCGGCAAAGGTCAGGCCCGCATCGGCCAAAGCCTTGCGGATGATGCCGTCGAGGCTTTCGACATGGGCACGGGCGGCGATTTCGGGAACAACGCCACCATAAATGGCATGATCTTCGATCTGGCTGAGGACAACATTGGACAGGATTTCGCCCTGACCACTCCTGTTTTCTTGTCGGGAGGGGTTGGCAGTTGTGCCGGGTTTGTCCTCGAAGCGCCGAACCACCGCCGCCGCGGTTTCGTCACAACTTGTTTCTATGCCTAAAACGATCATTGCGCGTGTTGCTTGGTTGCCTTTATGGTTCAGCCTGTTTTCAAAGATTCTTTTCTGAGCAAGGTCTGGGCAAAGTGATTTGCCTGAACTGCCTGATAGTGTCTTTGGCCGGTTGGCTTGACTTGTAGAGCAAAGCCGAACGCTTGGCATCCCTTTTCTTTTCGGGATGTTGAATTGATCAATTTCAAAGCGGACCTGCCGCAGAGTCTCTATGGATTGGCCAAAGAGTCCTCTGTGGTTGGCAAGACGCGGGGAGATGTCCCGGCGGATCAAAGGGATCGATCCGGGACCAAGGGAAAAAAAGGCACATTCAATGGCATCCAGCACTATCAAAATCGGCACGCGCGGCAGCTTGCTCGCTCTGGCTCAGGCGCATGAAACCAAGCGGCGTTTGATGGATGCCCATGGGCTGAGCGAGGAAGATTTTGAGATCGTGGTCATCAAGACGACGGGCGACATGATTCAGGACCGCCCACTGTCGGAAGCTGGTGGCAAGGGGCTGTTCACCAAGGAAATCGAAGAAGCGCTGCTGGATGGCAGCATTGATCTGGCGGTGCATTCCTCCAAGGATATGCCGACCGTGCTGCCGGATGGTCTTGAGTTGTCAACTTACCTGCCGCGTGAAGATGTGCGCGATGCCTTCATTTCCCGTAAGTATCAAACGCTGGCCGAGATGCCCGAAGGGGCGGTTGTCGGCACGTCGTCCCTGCGGCGTCAGGCAATGGTCAAGAAGGTGCGACCAGATCTGCAGGTCGTGATGTATCGCGGCAATGTGCAGACCCGGCTTGAAAAGCTGGATCGTGGCGTTGCTGATGCCACCTTGCTGGCCTGTGCAGGTCTTCACCGGCTTGGACAATCGGAAATCATTACCTCGGCAATCGAGACCGATGATTTCCTGCCTGCCGTAGGGCAGGGGGCGATTGGCATTGAGACGCGAATCGGCGACGCACGCATTCTGGGGCTGCTTGCGGCCATCCATGATGTCGATACCGAGCGGGCGCTTGCCTGTGAGCGGGCATTTTTGGGCGCGCTGGATGGCTCCTGCCGCACGCCGATTGCCGGTTTGGCCCGGATTTCCGGCGATGCGCTGAGCTTTGAAGGCCTCGTCTTGCTGCCCGATGGCAGCGAATATTATGACATTGCCGAAGACGGATCGGTTGATGAAGCGGAAGCTGTTGGTCTAAGGGCTGCCGAAAAACTGCGTGCACTTGCCGGGACGGCCTTTTTCGAGGCGGTGCTGGCTGCCAGCCACTGAAGCAACGCGTCACGTTCGAGCGATTTGGGGGACATTGTCTTTGCGGATTTTGGTCACACGACCGGCTCTGGATCAGGATCAGACTTGCAAGGCGTTGCGGGCTCTGGGGATCGAGCCTGTGTCGGCCCCCGTGATGGAGGCGCAGGGGCTGCAATTCTGTCTGTCCGAACAAGCGTGGCAGGCGGTGGTGGTGACCTCACGCAATGGCTTGAGGATGCTTGAGCCTGCCCAGATTGCCCAATTGCGCCTCAGGCCCCTTTATTGTGTTGGCGCGAAGACCGAAAGTCTGGCGCATGATCTGGGCTTTGAGACAATCGAGATGTGTGCGCCAGATCTGGCAGTGCTGACACCGGCGCTTGTGTCCCGTCTGAACCCCGCGGGTGGTCCCGTCCTCTATTTGACCGGTCGCCACCGGACCGGATCGCTGAAGGCCGCTCTTGAGACTGCGGGGCTGAGAGTTGAACAGGTGGAAAGCTATGACATGGTGGCGAGCCCCACCTTGCCTGAAGATGCTTTGACTGCGATCCGCAAGGGTGGGATCGATGGGGTGTTGTTATACTCGCAAAGATCGAGCCAATTGTTCCTTTCCATCGCCAGTGAACAAGGGCTGGAAGCGCAGCTTGGCGGGTTAACATTTTATTGCCTTTCACCGGCTATCGCTACGTTAATTAAAGAGGCGGGCTATCCTTTGGTCGTGGCGGACGCACCGAATGAGAAGTCTCTGCTTGCAAGTCTGGAAAAGGGCCGTAACTATTTAATCTAATAGTGATACAGCCCTGTCATGATTATTCTCCGGCATGGAGAATTTGACGAAGGGATGGGTTGCCCCACGACCCGCTGTGCATGTCGCTGCCGATCGTCTGCTCGGCTTTGAAGGCGACTTGCTTGGAACTACGTATACAAAGTGGACGGCCATCGGCCTATGATGGCACCGCTCTTGAGATGTGACCGACCCCGCGCGACGGGAATTGAGGAATGGTATGACAGCTCGCAAACCCAGAAACAGGACTCAGGCCGCTGGTAAGGCAGCCAAAACCATCGATCTGACCGCCGAAGATGTGACGGACAAGCCGGCAGCGGATGCGCCGTCCAAAGCGGCAGACAACCCCTCTCCCGAAAAGACCGACGCGAAAGCCGATGAAAAAGTCGCTGCACAGGCCTCTCCAGAGGCGTCCAGCAGCGAAGAGGTCGACAAGGCCAAGCCAGATGCAGCCACGGATGAAAAGGCGGAGACCGCGCCTGATGCCAAAGCTGAAGACAAGGCAGACGCCAAGCCAAGCGAAACATCAGATGATACGCCAAAGGATGCGTCTGTGAAGGATGAGAAGGCTGAAAAGTCCAGCTCCTCGGTTCCCAAAATGCCAAAAGCCAGCCCGGACGCGCCCGCTGCAACGCCTGCAGCCCAGCCCAAACAGGGCGGCGGTTTTGGTGGTGGGCTGATCGGTGGCTTGCTTGGCGGTGTGGCTGTTGTGGCTTTGTGCTATTTCGGACTGCAGCAGGGCATGATTCCGATGCCGACTTCGCAAGCGGCAAAACAGGCCGAAGCACAATTGCAAAGCCTGACTGGCGACCTTCAGGCCTTGAAAGATACGGTTGCCGAACAGGCCAATGTCGATCTGGGCCCGCTTGATCAGCGCATTGCTGCCTTGGAAGCCGAAATTGGCGAGGTCAGCAAAACCCTGTCGCTGGCAACCGCTCCGCTTCCGGCGGAAGGTGAAGCGACCGACGGGGAGGCCGCTCCTAGGGTTGATCTCGCACCGATCAATTATGCTCTGGCCGGTCTGACTGCCAAGCTGGAAGAGTTGACCTCGAAACTGGAAGAAGTGACGACACAGGCCGCCGCCCTGACAGACAGTCAAGGCGGGCTGACGCAGCGCATAGCCGGGCTGGAAGGCCTGCATGCCCAGTTTGTCGAGGCCAAGAAACAGATTGCCGAACTGGAAGTCGTGACCAAGGCGCAGGCCGCACGGATCGAGGAAAAGGCCGCTGAAACCATCGCCAAGCTGGAAGAAGATCTCGGGGCCGCCAAGGAGGCGATCCTGTCCAACACCGATCGCCGGATCAATGACGTGGTGGTCGATCTGAGCAAGTTTGGTGACAAGGTCTCCGCCCAGGCGCAGGATTTGGTGGGGCGCGTAACGACGCTTGAAGACAACAATGTCTCAGAGCAGATGCAAAGCTCCGCACGCACCATTGCGCTGGCTGGCCTTGAGAATGCAGTTGCTTCCGGGGCCGATTATCAGCTGGCTCTGGCAACCTTCACCGATATTGTCGGTAGCACCCCGGCGATCGAAGTTCTGGCTGGGCATGCAGACAACGGCGCGCCAACCAAAGCGAAACTGGCGGCTGATTTTGATGCGGTTTACGACCATGTTCTGAAAGAAGCCGAAGATGCCGGGGCGGGAACCTTGCTCGACAAGTTCCTGCTCAATGCGCAAAATCTGGTCAAGGTCCGTTCGCTCAGCGGTGAGAAGAAAGGCGAGAGCCTGACAAGCCTGCTCGGGGTGATCGAGTTCCATGTCAAGAAGGGTGACCTTGAGAAGGCTGCCGCTGAATGGGAGGCTTTGCCAGAGGCTGCGCGTGATGCCAAGGCGGGCGCTGCATGGATCGAGGGGCTGAAAGCCCGCAGCGCGGTGGATGCCGCCATGGAAACCATTCGCTCGGACTTTGGCGATCTCGCCAACAAGAATGACAGTTAAGGTGGGGATTGAATAGTTATGATTAAGGCACTCATCTTTTTTGCGATCCTGCTGGGCATTGCATTCGGTGGCGCATGGTTGGCCGATCGGCCGGGTCAGATCATTGTTGAATGGCCGTGGCTGGATACCGAAATCGGTGTCTCACTGCTGACCGGTTTCCTGATGCTGGTGGCTTTGGTGATCGTGGCAATCATCGTCTGGATGGTTTTCATCGGCATGATCCGCATTCCACAGTCGATTTCCGGTTTCTTCACCGGGCGGCGGCGTGACAAGGGCTACAAGGCCCTGTCTACCGGTATGGTTGCTGTTGGTGTCGGGGATTTGGCTCTGGCGCGCAAGCAAGCCCTGAAAGCCCGCAAACTGATCGGTTCAGATCCGATGACCCTGATGCTGGAAGCCCAGACGGCGCAGCTGGCAGGGGATGCCACCAAGGCGCGTCAAAGCTTTGAAGCGATGCTTGAGCAGGATGAAACCCGTCCTCTTGGTCGCCGTGGTCTTTACATCGAAGCGCAGCGCCGCGGCGATGCGGAAGAAGCCTTCACCATGGCCAAAGCCGCAACGGGCGATGGCAAGAAAACACCGGGTTGGGCCGGAACGGCTCTGTTCGACATCCAGACAGCTGCCGCAGACTGGAAGGGCGCTTTGCTGACCCTCAGTCAGAATCAGGCCAACAAACATGTCACCAAGGAGCAGTTCCGTCGCCGCCGTGCCGTCATCCTGACCGCGCAGGCTATGGAGCTGGAAGAGCAGCCCAATTCAGCAGACGCCATGCGTGGTTTGCTGCTCGAAGCCTGCAAGTTGGCTCCTGGTCTTGTCCCAGCCGCAGCCAAGGCAGCCGGTGTGCTCAATGAACTCAAAGACTATCGCAAGGCCTCCAAGGTCATTGAGACCGCGTGGCGGGTCGAACCGCATCCTGATCTCGCTGAAGCCTATGCGACGATCAAGACCGGGGACACGGCACTTGAGCGTTTGAAGCGGGTTCGCTCGCTCTATGCCTTGATGCCGGACCACACCGAATCAAAGATTGCCATGGCGCGCGCCTGTATCAATGCCCGGGAATGGGCTGAAGCGCGCAGCCTGTTGGCGCCGCTGGTCGACTCCCATCTGACGCCACGCCTGTGCATGATGATGGCCGAGCTGGAAGAAGGCGACAAGAATGACTTCGGTCTGCTGCGTCAGTGGTTGGCGCGTGCGGTCGGTGCCCATCCGGATCCGGTCTGGACAGCTGATGGTCAGGTTAGCGATCGCTGGCAACCAACCTCACCGGTGACCGGCAAACTCGACGCCTTTGAATGGAAGGTTCCGGTCAATGAACTGGCCGATATGAACCGTCCGGTTCTGGAAAGTGCCGATCTGGCCTCGCAAGAGGGGCCAAATGAGGATGATCTGGTGCTGATCCCGAACAGCGAAGATATGTCAAAGGATCTTGAAACCCCTGCTGAAGCCGCCGTTGAGGCGCCTGTTGCTGATGCCAAGGAAGAGGCAGACATCCCTGTCGCTGAACCGGTGGAAGACGATGTTCCGGTAGCCGAACCAGTGGATGATGACGCTGCTGCAACTGCCATTGACGTTGACAGCGAGGTGGATGCCGGGGAAGAGGTGGCAGACGCTGCGAAAGCGGAAACACCGTCAGAGGAGGGTGTTGCTGCCAGCAAGCCCAAAGACGTCGAGTTTCCGATGAAGCAGGCGCCCGATGATCCGGGTCCGAAATTCGACCCGACAAGCCAGCGCCCGGATGATCCGGGACCAAAGCCTGGTGCCAAACCGGGCGAGCGGAAAAAACGCTTCCGTCTGTTCTAATGCGATGATGATCAGAAAGCCCGGTTCAGCCGGGCTTTCTGCTTTTTGATGGGTCGGTGTTTGGGCTGCACTTCCAGCGAAGCTTTGCGCGCCATGAGGGCCATTGGTGAGGCTCAATTTGCCTGCTCTTTCAATTGGCTTGTGATTTGTCGTGGTCGAGGGACGCTTTCTGGCGGATTCACCCACAAGAGGCCCAGATGCCTCTTGCCAGTTGCGAGGGAATTGGCTAAGAGAAGCCACCCGAAAGCCGATTTTCCGGCTCATATGGCATGCTGCTGTAGCTCAGTTGGTAGAGCAACGCATTCGTAATGCGTGGGTCGTAGGTTCAAGTCCTATCAGCAGCACCATTTCTTCCCAGTCTTCGCATCAAGTTACTCCGTTGCCTGTCACAGGGCAGGTGCGGTTCCCTGTCGTCATTGTTTCGGAGCTGGCACGCCCGCACCCTCGAGCAAGGTCTCGGCAATCTGCTTGGCGATGTTGGCCGCTTCCTTCATGCCGCGCACTTGCGCGGTGACAATCGCCCCTTCTTTCAGCAAAGCCAGTTGCTCGGCCAGCTTGCGCGGCTCGGTTGCTCCTGCCTGTTCGCACAGGGTTTCGATGAAGGCGACAATGCGTTCTTTATGTTCAGCCGAGAGATGGTGAGCCGGGTGAGATAGGTCGCCGAACTCGCTTGAGGCATTGATAAAGGCGCAGCCATAAAAGCCCAGTTTCTTGAAGGCCTTGCCCTCAAACCAGCTTAGCAGAGCGTCAAACATGGCGAGCAACTGGGCACGTGGCAAGGGAGAAGAATTTTCCATTTCACTGGTCAGCCAGTCACGGAAGGTCTCGTCCCGTCGCTCGAGGGCGGCGAGGATCAGTTCATCCTTGGAGCGGAAGTGTTTATAGAGGGTCATTTTGGCAACGCCTGCTTCGGCTAGGATCTTGTCGATGCCGGTGGCGTTGAAACCGTTGGTATAGAAGAGCCGCAGGGCAGTATCGATCAGTTCATCACGACGGGATTTCAAAGGCTGGTCTCCATTTTTTTGTTTTTCTGGTTCGGTGTCTTGTTCTGATTGTTCAGACTGTTCTGTCTATTTTCTAGAAAAATAGCAATTATTTCAAATAGTTTCAAGATCACCTTTTTGTGATAGGGCATTTTCATTGACGAAAGACAGACAGGTCTGTATATGTAAGGTCAAGCAAGCATTCCATTCCTAAACCTTGAAAGGACATTCCAATGCCAAGAGTTGACCTCCCTGCTTCCATCCAAGAAGCACCAGCCGCGTCCCAGCCCCTTTTGCAGGGCGTTGAAAAAATGCTCGGCTCCGTGCCAAACCTGTTCCGTCTGACTGCCACCAGCCCGTCTGCTCTTGAAGGCTATCTGGGTCTGAATGGGGCGCTGGCGTCGGGCAGCCTTAATGCTCAGACCCGCGAGCGAATTGCCCTTGCCGTCGCCGAAATCAATGGCTGCGATTATTGCCTTGCCGCGCACACTTATCTTGGCAAAAACCTCGCCAAACTGGACGATGCCGAAATTAGCGCCAACCGTGGTGGCCGTTCCAACAATCCGCAGGCTCATGCGGCTGTACGCTTCGCCGTCAAACTGGTTCTGCAGCGCGGAAAAGTGAGTGCTGAAGATGTTAGCGCCGTGAAAGCCGCAGGCTTCAGCGATGCGGAAGTGATCGAGATTGTGGCGCATGTCGCTCTCAACACTCTGACCAACTATCTCAATGAAGCTTTTGATACGCCGATTGATTTCCCGGCTGTCCAGAGCTCTGCCGCCTAAACCCCCCGCACCGGGTGCTTCACTTGTTGCGCCAAGATGGAACAAGCGGGGCACCCGGTCCCCCTCTAAAAGACCTGAAAACCAGCAGCCAAGATTCGGGCCCTAAAACCAGCCCAAAGACAAGGATAAGACCATGACCCGTCCACCGCTTCCCCCGTTTGACGCAGACAGCGCCGCCACCAAAGTGCGCATGGCTGAAGATGGCTGGAATAGCCAGCAGCCGGAAAAAGTATCCCTTGCCTATAGCACCGACAGCCAATGGCGCAACCGGGCGGACTTTGTCACCGGACGGGAGCAGATTGTTGATTTGCTCAGCCGCAAATGGAAACGAGAGCAGGAATACCGCCTGATCAAGGAGCTATGGGCCTTCACGGACAATCGGATTGCCGTGCGATTTGCCTATGAATGGCGCGATGACAGCAACAACTGGTTTCGCGCCTATGGCAACGAGAATTGGGAGTTCGGTCCGGACGGTCTGATGCAGGTGCGTATCGCCTCGATCAATGACCTGCCGATCCGGGAAGAGGACCGCCTGTTTCACTGGCCGCTAGGCCCTCGCCCCCTTGACCATCCCGGACTGTCGGACCTAGGGCTTTGATACCCCTGCCGACCCGGTGAACACCCGTTATACGCGTTCGGAAAGGACTTGATATGCAGACCGACCAGATCGAAGCACATCGCAATGGCACGGCCGACTTTGTGGCCTTGTCCAAGAAAGACTCTCCCAAGACAGACGCGCTGAGCGAGACGTCTGATCCGTCCGCGTATGCCAATGCCCTGTCGATCGTCACCCACGATCTGAAGGGACCTTTGGCCAATCTGTCGCTGCTCATCGAATCCATCGAGGACAGCGCAGAAGCCGGCAGCCGCACCGCGCGCAATGCCGCCAAGGCGGATGTGATCATCACCCAGTTGAGCAAAATGCTCAGTGCGGTGCTGGAACGGGCCCGCGAAGGGCGGGACCCGCTCTCCTGCCGTCAGGACAGGGTCAACCTGATCGACGTGCTGGAACTGGCCATGTCGGTCAATCAACCCCGGGCCCGACAGCGCGGGATCACCTTTGAAAGCTGTGCCCTTGATCAGGTGACTGTTTCCGGCGATCAGGAGCTGCTGTTCGAAGTGGTCGACAATCTGGTCGGCAATGCGGTCCGCCATAGCCACCCCAACAGCAAGATCCGGTGTGAAGTGGGCCTTGAGGCTGATGGTACGGCTTACCTGCGGGTCGACGATGAAGGACCGGGCTTTCAGGAGGGCGACTTGCACAGGGCCTTTCGCCCCTTCACCCGGCTGTCGGCGCGGACAAGGAACGGGGAAGAGAGCAGTGGCCTTGGCCTCTGGATCACCCGCCTGATCGCCGAACGCCATGGCGGCCGGGTGGAAGCCAGCAACCGGCCAACCGGCCAGGGGGCTTCGATGACCCTGTGGATCCCGGCTCAGCGCCCCGGTGCTGGCGACAAAAGACGCGAGCCTTTGCACCGGACCGGTTGCGGTCCACAAAGGCACCAAGCGGGCCAGCGGCATTTGGCTGGCTAAGCTGACCAAATTCGGCGTCACGCGGCAATTGTGCTGAGCGCCGGACCTTTCGGGACGTGACATGACTTTTGACAGACCGTGGGCTTTGCAGCCCGCGAACGGGAAAGCTGTGCCTTGATCATGGCCTTGCCACCACTGCCCGACCCTTATGACCAAACTGGACGTTTAACCCTGATCAATGCCGAGACGGCATGGGGACCAACCATATTAAGGAGCAGACAATGACCATCAAACACGATCATCACCACGAATGCGGATGCGATGTCACGCAAGAATCCGTTGATCTGGCTCGCCGCCGTCTGTTGGCGCGCGCCGCAGGGGCTGCGGCTGTTGGTGCCGTCGGTATGGCTGCATCCGGCACCACCGCGATGGCAGCCACCAAGGAAGCGATGACCTTGTATGCCAAATCGGCCTGATTGCCATCACCCACCCCAATATTACCCAAAGCAACCCAACCCAACCCAACTGACCAGACACATCTTCCTGAAAGGACCAACCCATGCTGTCGAAACTGATTTTCACCTGCCTTGCCGCCGTTATGACGGTTTTCATCTCCACCGCTGTTTTCGCGGCTGACGAATATAACGTCAATAACGGCCTGACCCTGTCCGGCAAACCGCTTGGCCTGCACGGCTATGATCCGGTTGCCATGTTCAAGAAAGACGCGCCTGAGCTGGGCAATGCCGAATTCACCTCCCATCATGACGGTGTCGATTACTATTTCGCATCCGCCAAGACCAAGGACCTGTTTGACGCGGATCCGGCATCCCATCTGCCACAATTTGGTGGCTTCTGTGCCTTTGGCGTGTTTGTTGGCGCCAAGCTTGACGGTGATGTGCGCTATGCGGACATCGTCGATGGCAAGCTCTATCTGTTCGTCAATGAAGCAATCTTCAAGAAATATCTCGATCAGAAAGACGAAGTCATCAAGGGCGCTCATGTCAAATGGGATGGCATTCGGTCTACCGCCATTGGTGATCTTTAATCCCTTGAGCCATGTGTAAGTGATGGGGCGGGTCTTGGCTTGCAAGGCTCGCCTTTTTGCGTCCGGGGCCGGGCTTCAATGCTCGTGATAGCATTTGTTGCGGGACATTTTACCGATGCCGGGATTGAAGCTGTTGGTTGGATCAAGATTCTTGTAGAAGTTGGCGAGATCATCCTTGGCCTGATAGAGATGGCCGACATTATGCTCGGCGGGATATTCTGCCCCCCGTTCATCCAACAGCTTGAGCATCTCTGCCTTGATGGCTTTGGGGTCTTCGCCCTTCTTGACGATGTAATCCTGATGCAGCACATGACAGAAAAAATGGCCGTAATAGAGCTTGTGATGCAGCTTTTCGGTGATATGGGGGGGCAATTGTTCCAGCCAGTCATGGTCATTGCGCCTCAATGCGATATCCAGGGCCAGAATATCTTCAACCTCGTCGCTATGGATCGCCTGATAGCGGATGGCAGCGCCTGCGGCGGCAAAGCGGTGGAGACCGGCAATTTTGCCTTCACGCGGGCTGCATTCAAAGAAAGCGAGCTTGCCTGCCGCCTGCAGGCCAGCCAGCAGCTCTGACGCTTCCTCAATGCCTTCGTCACGCATTTTGAGGATCATGTGATGCTCATACTGGTCGCGGAAATCACACATCCGCTGGGGCAGAATTTCCGGCCAGAGGCGGGATAGCATCTGCATGAAGCGGTCGGTGAAATGCTTCAGGCCCGGAATTTTGCTGGTCCGGGCATCGACCCAGCCTTTGAGGGCGAAGAAGGTGGGCAGGCGGTCGGTGCCAAGTTTGTCGATCAGCACCACGGTGTCCTTGCCGTAAGAGCGGGTGATGTCGAAAATATCGCGATGCATATATTCGCCTGAGACCGGCAGATGCGCGCAGTCTGACAGGATGGTTCGGCGTAATTCTCCTAGATGGAGGGGATCGTTGGTGCCGACATAGAAGGTCTTCTCACGGGCATTTTTCGGATAGGTATCCAGCCGCACCGCAAAGACTGCGAGTTTGCCGGCGCAGCCGGAGGCTTCATGCAAGCGGCGTTTGTCGGCATTGAAGCGGGCCGGGCTGGCGGCATCGACATCGCGTACCCGGCTGGCATAGTCGGTATCGGATGCCTTGCGATTGGTCTCTTCGATGTCTTTGTCCTGATAGTCGCCTTGCTCCAGGCGGGTGAGGATCTCGTCCGGCGTGCTGCCAAGATTTATGCCGAGATGATTGACCAGCTTCAATTGACCCTGATCGTCGATCTGGGCGAAGAGTGACAATTCGGTATAGGAGGGGCCGCGCTCGATCAGCGCGCCGCCGGAATTGTTGCAGACGCCGCCTATCACCGACGCGCCAATGCAAGAAGAACCGATCACCGAATGAGGTTGGCGGCCCAAGGGCTCGAGCAGTTTTTCAAGGGCAAAGAGGGTGGAGCCGGGGAAGGAAATGATCTGTTTGCCCCCTTTGAGCGCCTTGAGGGCATCCATCCGGCGGGTGTTGATGAGCACCACATCGCGGTCATAGCGTCCCTTTGGGGTGGAGCCTTCGGTCAAGCCGGTATTGGCGGCCTGCATGATGACGATCTTGTCGGCGGCGACGATTTTCTCAAGGCAGTGCCAGAATTCAAGCAAGGTGCCGGGCTGGATCACCGCGATGGCGTCGCCCTCGCCGGAGCGAAACCCCTTGCGGAAGCGCTCGGTCTGCTTGTCGCCGGTCAGGACGTGGCGCGGACCGACGATTGTCTTGAGGCTTTCAATCAGAGCGGCATTGTCTGTCATGCTTTCCTCCCAACATTTGCAGATGTGCGTGGCGCGATGTCTTTTGGCCTTCAGAAGGTCAATAAACTTTACCTGTGGTTTGAGTCAATGAATTTTCACGTTGATTGGCTTATTTCCTAGATCATTGCGCTTGTCACCACAAAAGAGAAGTATGGGTCTTTTCTTGTTTGATGGCCAGTGGTAAATATTATGGCAAATGATTTCGAATGGAACCGAGACCCATGATGCCTTCTGCAATTGATCCCGCTACTCCCTTTGATCCTGTTGGACATGAAAGCGTTTCCGCCGGGGTTGTGCATCAGATCGAGGCGATGATCGTCGACGGCATCCTGAAAGATGGCAGCCGGTTGCCGTCCGAGCGGGAGCTGGCAGAGGCGATGCAGGTCTCCCGGCCCAAAATCCGCGAAGCCCTCCAGCAGCTCGAAGCGCGCGGGCTGGTGAGCATTCGGCATGGGGAAGGGGCTTTCATTGCCAAGTTGAGCGGGGCGGCGATGACCCCCGCAATGCTGGACTTGTTGGGGCGGCATGGGGAAGCCCTGTTTGATTATCTCGAATATCGGCGCGAACAGGAGGCCTTTGCAGCGCGACTGGCTGCCGACCGGGCAACGTCCGCCGACAAGGCACGGATCCGGTCCATCATGGATCAGTTGGAGCAAAGCTGGGAGAACCAGGATCAGGCGGCGTCGATCAAGGCGGATTTTCGCTTTCACAGTGCGATCATCGATGCCAGTCAGAATAGTCTGCTCATCCACATGATGGCTTCGATCTATGATCTGACCCGCAGCCGAATTTTCTACAATCGCGACTTTCTGCTCAGCATTGATGGCTCTGGACGTCTGTTGCTCGATCAGCATTTGGCTCTTGGTCAGGCGATCCTTGATGGCGATGTGAAGGCTGCCGAAGAGGCGGCCCGGGCGCATCTCGATTTCATCGAACGCTCTTTCCGGGTTGGGCAGGAGCAACAGGAGCGGGAAATCAAGGCCCGCAAGCGGCAGCTTCTGGCGCGTTGACCTGTTGGGGAGGACAGCCTTCGTAGTCTGACGGTCTTTTGCTTACGATTTCCTGCCTTTATCCTTGATGTCTTGCACCTGTCATCTAAAACAGGTTGAACTGACGCCACTTTGGCATCGATGCCTCTTATTCCAAAGGAAGCAAGACAAAGGACCAGAATGTCATGCGTATGATCGGCCTCTTTTTGATTGCCGCCGCATTGGTTGCACCGCTTTACTGGTTTTGGCCCCTGATGGGCCACCATGACCAGATTGCCCTGATGAGCCAGTATATTGGCTGTGTTGCCTTGATTGCGATGGGTGTTTCGCAGTTTCTTGCCCTGCGCTTGCGCTGGCAGCAGATGATTTTCGGTCCTCTGGATCAGATTTATCAGCTGCATAAATGGCTTGGCGTCATCGCCATCACGGCGATCCTGCTGCATGATACGGTGGATGCCGAAATGGATGGGTTGGGGGCGGAAACGCTGCTGGTCGAGGTTGCGGAAACGCTGGGGGAGTTGAGCCTGTATGGCTTCCTGATCCTCGTGGTTCTATCGATTGCCACCTATGTGCCCTATCATCTCTGGCGCTGGACCCACCGCTTGATGGGCGCCTTCTTTGCCGCCTCAGCCGCGCATTATCTGTTTATTCTCAAGCCCTTCGATGTGCTTGATCCACTGGGACTGTATGTTGGCGGCTTCTGTGCTTTGGGGATCCTTTGCTATCTGATTACGCTGTTGCCTTTTTCGCTGTTTGCCGGTCGCCATGCCTATCGGGTGGCCTCTGTCGAGCAGTCCGGAGAGGCGGTGGCCGTGTCTCTGGAGCCCGAGAAGAAAGGCATGAAGCACCGGGCCGGGCAGTTTGCCTTTGTGCATTTCACCGGCAAGGGCAAGAATGAAGCGCATCCTTTTACCATTTCCAAGGCTCCGGAAGGGGACCGCACCCTGCGCTTCACCTTCAAGCCACTGGGTGATGACACGCGCCTGCTGGCGCAAGATGTGGTTCCGGGTGATGCGGTGCGGGTATCGCCGGCTTATGGGCGGTTTGAATGCGGTGGCAAGAAGCCGGAAGTCTGGATTGCCGGCGGGATCGGCGTCACCCCGTTTGTCGCCTTTGCTCAAAGCCTGAAGAAAACCGATCCGCCGGTTGATTTCTTCTATTGTGTGTCCGATGCCTCGAAAGCGGCCCATTTGCAGGATTTTGCCAATGTGGCAGAGCGCTGTCCTAACTTCCGGATGCATCTGGTGGAAAGCTGCAAGACTGGCCGCCTGAATGTCGATCTGGTCGAAGCGCGGGTGGAAGCACCGATGTCTGATGTGACGGTCTATTATTGCGGGCCAGACTCAATGCGCAAGCACCTGCAGGCAGGGCTGGTTGCCAATGGTTTGCCCTCTCGTCGCTTCAAGTATGAAGTGTTCGAAATTCGCTCAGGCATCGCTGTGACGCCGGTGTTGAACGGGGTCGCGCGGCTGGCGGAGTTTCTGCTGAGGGGCTTTTTGAAGCGCCGGGCTGAAGCCAAAGGCTAGGCAGCAAAATCTCTTCGCTTGTAGAAAGGCCCGGCATTTTGTGTGCCGGGCCTTTCTTTTTTTCAGCTCTTAGTAAGCGCCACGCACATGCTCGGCGATTTTGTCGTTATAGAAGGCGATCAGCTCGCGATGGGTGGCTTCTGACAGCGGAGGCAGGGACGAGATGGCCGCATTGCGCACCGCCTGTTCCGGTCGACTGGCGCCGGGGATGATGGTGGAAACCGCTTCGTGATCCAAAATCCAGCGTTGGGCGAAATTGGCCATATCCATGCCCTCTGGCATGAAGGCCTTCATCTCATTGACCAGCTGCAAGCCGACCTCATAAGGAACACCAGCAAAGGTTTCGCCGACATTGAAATGGGCCCCGTCGCGGTTGAAATTGCGATGATCCTTGTCAGAAAACTGGGTGCTGGCCGAGAATTTGCCCGACAGGATGCCGGATGCCAGTGGCAGGCGGACAATGATGCCGACGCCTTTTTCCTGCGCTTTTGGCAGCAATTCGGTGGTCAGCTTCTGGCGGAACAGGTTGTAGATGACCTGCAGGCTGGTCAGCCCTTCCTGCTCAAGGCAGATCAGCCCTTCCTCGACGGTTTCGACGCTGGCCCCGAAATTGCGAATGCTGCCCCGTTGCTTCAACTCGCGCAGCCAGTCAAAAATTTCGCCATTGCGCATCACATCGGTCGGCACGCAATGCAGCTGAATGAGATCGAGGCAGTCGACACCGAGGCGGTCGCGGGATGCATCCACAGAATCGATCAGCGCCTGTTTGCTGTAGCCGTCTGGATAGACCGCGCCACGACCGAATTTGGTCGCCACCCGAATTGCCGGGTCATTTTTACTGGCCAGAAACTTGCCGATCAGGCTTTCCGAGCGGCCATCGCCATAGACATTGGCGGTGTCAAAGAAGGTGACGCCCTTTTCATAGGCGGCCTCAAGGATGGCGAGACCGGTTTCTTCAGCCACTTGCTCGCCCCAGTCGGCGCCCAGCTGCCAGCAGCCAAGACCCACTTCGCTGACAGCAAACCCATCTTTGCCCAATTGTCTCTCACGCATCGTTACCTCCCGCGCAGATTGTCCTGCGCCCTTCGTGCTTTTGTGGTCGACCCGTTAGACGGATGGGGCGACCGCAGTCAAAATCTGTCATTGTTCCATGGGATGACTACGAAATGGACTTTCGCAGTATTGCGATGATCCTGCGAGTGCCTATTTTCGTGAAAGCATGGACGAATGCTGCTGTTCCGGTTATGCATGCCGTATAAGCAAATCAAAGCCTTGCAAAAGACATGATATAGACAACCTGTTTATGCAAGTTGCCAAGAGAACATCGAAAAGCATGCTTTGCGGCGTGCCAGGAAAATCTTGAGATCGGATTGAACCATGTTTGACAGCTTGATGCAATTGTTTCGCGAAATGTCCGGCGGAGACAGCGAAAAAGCCCTGTTTCAGGACGGGGATTGTCGCGTGGCAGTGGCCGCGCTGATGGTGCAGTTGATTTCAGTGGATGGCGTGATCGATGGGGCGGAACAGGCGCGCCTGAAAGATGTGCTGAAGAAGCGCTTCTCCCTCTCCGACAAGGAAACCTCCGAGTTGATCTCCATTGCCCATGAGCGGGAAAAGGAGGCGGTGGATCTCTACGGCTTTACCTCCGTGTTGAAGCGCGAATTGGACGAAGCAGGCCGGGTTGAAATCATTGAGATGATGTGGAAGCTGGTCTTTGCCGATGGCGAAATCCACGAGTTCGAAGACAATCTGGTCTGGCGCGTGGCGGAGCTGCTCGGTGTGTCGCGGCGGGATCGCATTCGCATGCGCCAGTCCGTTGAGTCCCATGCAGACAAGGCAAGCGAATGACCAACGGGGCGGGGGCGGAACCAGCCCGAATCCTCATTGTGCTGCATCAGGAAACTTCGATTCCGGGGCGTGTCGGTACAATGCTGGAAAAGCGCGGCTTTCATCTTGATATCAGGCGGCCGCGCTTTGGAGATCCCTTGCCCTATACGATGGCAGAACATGCGGGCGCTGTCGTGTTTGGCGGGCCGATGAGCGCCAATGATCCGGATGCCTTCATCAAGCGCGAAATTGACTGGATGGCTGTGCCCTTGAAAGAGGACAAGCCGTTGCTGGGCATTTGCCTTGGAGGCCAGATGCTGGCCAAGCAGCTGGGCGCACGGGTCAAGGCCCATCCCAAGGATCAGGTTGAGATCGGCTATTATCCAATCAAGGCGACGGATGCGGGCGAGGCAATGATGCGTTGGCCGAGCCGGGTCTATCAGTGGCACCGGGAGGGCTTCGAGCTGCCCAAGGGGGCGGAGCTTCTGGCCGAGGGGCAGGTCTTTGCCAATCAGGCCTATCGCTACGGGGCCAATGCCTATGGCTTGCAGTTCCATCCGGAAGTGACCATGCGGATGATGATGCGCTGGACCACCAAGGCATCGGATCGGCTGAAACTGCCCGGTGCGCGCAATCGTCGCAACCATTATGCAGGGCGCCTGTTCCATGATCCGGCGGTGGAGCGCTGGTTGATTGCGTTCCTTGATCACTGGATTGGTCGCGCCGATCAAGCCTAGAGATTGTGGGGCTGGCTTCTCACGCAAGTCTTGCAATTTGCAATAGTGGCCATGCAATCTGCATCGACAATCGTTATCGAAGGGTTGCCGGTGCGTTTGCCTGTTCAAGATATTGTGGCTTGCCCTCTTCGAACTCTACCATATATGGAAACGGCTCGCGCGCGCCTTGCTTGGCACGATGCTTGCGATGAAGAAGACAAGCTGGCCTTGAGTTTTGCGTAGCCAGCTCTCAATTCGAAAGCCCCGATGCATGCGTGTTTTTTGTCTGCATCGGGGCTTTTGCTGTTTTTGCATTCTTTTTACGCAATCTGCGGGATTGGGCTTGCAGGCTTGTCGGTGGATCGCTACATCACTGATGAGTTTGGCGCTGGAAAATCCAGCCTTTCCAGCCATTTTAGGGACCTGCAATTTGCACCAATCAGCAGCCGCGATTTGGCTATGGCCAATCGGTCCGGCGATCCTTTGAGGAACAAGAT
Source organism: Cohaesibacter intestini (assembly GCF_003324485.1). NCBI lineage: Bacteria > Pseudomonadati > Pseudomonadota > Alphaproteobacteria > Hyphomicrobiales > Cohaesibacteraceae > Cohaesibacter > Cohaesibacter intestini. Next base: position 929,272 of record NZ_QODK01000001.1, read on the forward strand.
GACCGCAATCATTCAGCTTATCGACATGATCCTTTCCCTCTATACCTATATCGTGATTGCCTCAGCCGTCTTTTCCTGGCTGTTTGCCTTCAACATCGTCAATCCACGCAATCAGATTGTGGCCAGCATTTATGAAGTCTGCTGGCGATTGACGGAGCCGCTTTTGTCGCGGATCCGCAATTTCTTGCCGTCAATGGGTGGGATGGATCTGTCGCCGATTGTTTTGTTGCTCGGTATCTTCTTTATCCGTAATTTGCTGCGCACGGGCATCTACTAAGCGATTGGCAACAGACGCGGTCCTATGGCCCGCGCTATCAGATTTTTTCGGTATGAAAAAAGCGCGGTCCCCGATGGGAGCCGCGCTTTGTCTTTTTTAAATCGATGATGAAGATTATTTCTTCATGTTGTCGATCGAGACCTGAATCATTTCCTTGGCTTTTTCCGGGCCAGCCCAGTCTTCGATTTTGACCCATTTGCCTGGCTCGAGATCTTTGTAATGCTCGAAGAAATGCTTGATCTGCTCGATCAGGTTTTTCGGCAGGTCTTCATAGGTCTTGATGTGATCATAGTGGCTGGTCAGTTTGGAATGGGGCACGGCGACCACTTTTTCGTCTTTGCCGCCGTCATCTTCCATGATCAGCACGCCAACCGGACGGGCGCGCATGACAACGCCGGGCTGCAACTGGGCATCGCCAACGACGAGCACGTCAATCGGATCGCCATCATCGGCCAGCGTGTTGGGGATGAAGCCGTAATCGCAAGGATAGGCCATTGGGGTGAAGAGGAAGCGGTCAACGAAGACGGCGCCGGAATCCTTTTCCACTTCATATTTGACGGAAGAGCCTTTCGGCACTTCGATCACAACGTAAATGTCTTCCGGGGCGTCTTTGCCAGCTGGGATTTCGCTAATATTCATCAGTCAACTCCAATAGGGTCTCGTGCCGGATAGCCTCAAGCCTGTGCAGGCGCAAAGGCATCAATTGCTTGTTGCCAGGGACCATGACAGCCTGACGAGGGCATGCATGATATGCGCAGTTGCCTAGCGGTTTAGGGCCATTGGAACGGGTTGGCAAGACAAACCTTCGATCAAGCCCGCATCTGGCGGTGGTTGACGGTTTTTTCCAAATTGTTTACCGACAATCCGCTTTTTTGAGGGGGATAGCCGGTATTTCGCAAAGATGATTGGGCGTGAAACGCATTTTTCAAAAAAATCTGAGAACCTTTTTCCATGCCAAAGCGTCTATCCAATGAGGCGCGCGACCCGATCCGCCCGCCGCTTGGTGAATTCACGTTTCATATTGCAGGGCAATTTTTGGGACAGGCAGCAGGGGAGACAGTCAAATGGTTGCTTTTGATCCGGTCAAATTTATGGGTTTTGTTGCGGGAACATCTTTTGCTGCCAGTCTGCTTTTGCTGTCCGGTCCGGCCGGGTCTGCGGAAATCTCCCATGCCTACAGCAAGCTTGATGAAGCCTCCTGCATGACGCTGGTGGTCAATGAGGAAGAAGGTTGGAGCCAGCAGGTCTGCAAGGGCCATGACGGCATTGCGGTCTTTGTGTCCGAGGGGGATCTGCGGATGTCCCTGTCTTATCGCAATCAGGCTGCCGATGATCGTTTTTTCACCTTTGGCAATTTCAACCGGGTTGGCGACACTATGGAATGGCGGCTGCGGGATGAGGAGGGCAGGAAGGTGCCTTTTGCGACCATCCTGCGCTGGTATGTGTCTGTGGAACAGCCGCGCGAAGAGCAGGCTTTGGTGATCACCAAGATCGAAGAGAATGATTTCTGCATTGCCGGCTTTGTCGAGGCGACGGCTGAGCGCAATGCCTATCTTTTGGCGCGCGACGTTGCCGATCAAGTGGTACCGGGCTTTGTTTGCGGTCAGGATCAGCCTCAATGGCATGGCCAGACCGGGCCGTTGGCCTCTGCCATGACCCGCTAAGGCTCCATCTATGACACGGGCCTAGAGGGCTTCGCCTTGCAACAGGCGGGGCCGGTTGCCCTGATTGCCTGCGGCTTCCTCGATGAAATAGCGCTTGAGGCCGGGCAGGCGCTCGACCATCCCCAACCCCAGATCGCGCACATGGCGCAAAATGTCGCTCTTGTTGGAGAAAAGGCGATTGAGCAGGTCGCAGGTCATGCCCATTTGCACCACGTCAAAGCGGCGCCAGGTCTGGTAGCGCTCCAGCACATCCAAAGCGCCAATATCCTGCCCAAGGCGGACGGCTTCGACCAGCACTTCTGCCAGAGCGGCCACATCCTTGAAACCGAGATTGAGCCCTTGCCCGGCAATCGGGTGAATGCCGTGGGCGGCGTCGCCGATCAGCGCAAAGCGCGGGGCGACATAGGAGCGGGCCAAGGTCATGCCGAGGGGGAAGCCCTTGCGCGGGCCTTTCTCCGACACGGTGCCGAGTTGTTTGCCAAAGCGGCGCTCAAGTTCCAGCGAGAAAGTGAAGTCGTCCATGGCCAACATCCGCTTGGCGTCGTCGGTGCGTTCATTCCAGACCAGTGATGAGCGATTGCCTTTGAGCGGCAGGATGGCAAAGGGGCCTGCGGGGAGGAAATGTTCAACCGCGCGGCCATTGTGTGGGCGCTCATGTTCCACCGTGGTGACGATGCCCATCTGATCATAGTCAAACCGGACGGTCGAAATGCCCGCCAGATCACGCAGGCGGGAGCGAACGCCATCAGCGGCGATGAGCAAACGGGTGGTGACTTTCTGGCCAGATGCCATCAGGACATGGGTCTGGCTGGTTTCCTCGGTGAAGGAGGAGACGCTGTCCTGCTCTACCAAGATGACGCCTGCTTCCTTTGCTGCATCATAGAGCGCCCCGACCATGGCGCCATTGGGCACCATATAGGCAAAGGGCTCTCCATCGCCAGTTGCGCCTTCAAAGGTCAGCAGAGCCGGGCGGACCAGATCCTGCAACTTGGAATCGGTGACCACCATATCGCGGATCGGTTCGGCCTCCGGCGCAATCTGGCCCCAGACACCGAGCTGGCCCAACATGCGGGTGGCCGCCGATGCAATGGCCGAGGCGCGCTCATCGGCCCGCATGCGGGCAATGGGCTGGGGTTCGATCACCAGGATCGACAGATCACAGGCCTGACGCACGGCGAGTGCCAAGGACAGGCCAACATAGCCACCGCCTGCAATGACCAGATCATATTTGTCTGAGGGGGCGATGGGTGCTGCTTGTTTTTCCGTCATGATCTGATCCCGGAGCTGGTGCCACATGTCCGATGGGGATGGCTAACCCAAGGTCAACCAAATCAAGGCATTAGATTGGGTTTTCCGCCGCCTGCCGGACTGTTTCTCTTGTCTTCCCCTTTTATATAGCCAGAAGCGGGCAGAAGATCTGCATAAAGTGTAGGGGATGTGCAATTTTTGTTGGAAAGCCGGTTTGCATCCCGATCAAACTGGGGCAGTGTTGATGCCCAGAAAATGCTATGTGCGCTTTGGTGGCCGAAGGGATGCCAGAGCGGGCCGGTGCGCCGGACCCGATGAATGAAAAGCAAGAAAGAACAGGATCTGACCATGACCACTGCCATCGACAATCTTCTCTCCATTCTTGACCTTGAACGGCTGGAGCAGAATCTGTTTCGGGGGCGCAGCCCGCAGGATGGCTGGCAACGGGTGTTTGGCGGTCAGGTGATCGGTCAGGCGCTGGTGGCCGCTTCTCGGACCGTGGAAAGCGACCGGGCAGCTCATTCCCTGCATTGCTATTTCATGCGGCCGGGCGATCCTTCGGTGCCGATCATCTATGAAGTGGACACCTTGCGCGACGGGCGGTCCTTTGTCACCCGCCGGGTGCTGGCCATTCAGCATGGCAAGCCGATCTTTTCCATGTCGGCGAGCTTTCATCGCCATGAGAAGGGTCTGGAACATCAGATTGCCATGCCTGATATTCCGGCTCCTGAAGCGCTGCCGAATGAAGCGGACATGATTGAGGCCTATATGGCAGAGGCGCCGCAAAATATTAAAGCCTATTTCCGTCGCGAACGGCCGATCGAGCTGCGTCCGGTCAATATGGAGCATTATACCACCGACAAGAAAATGGAACCGCTGCAATATGTCTGGGTGCGGACAACGTCTCGCCTGCCCGATGACCTGTCGATCCACAAATGTGCGCTGGCCTATGCCTCGGACATGACGTTGCTCGACACGTCGCTCTTTCCTCATGGCAAATCGGTCTTCAACAATGATGTCAGCCCGGCGAGCCTTGATCACGCCATGTGGTTCCATGCGGACTTCCGGGCGGATGAATGGCTGCTTTACAGTCAGGATAGTCCATGGACCGGCGGTGCGCGAGGCTTCTCGCGCGGGTCGCTCTATCGCCGGGACGGCACGCTGGTGGCCAGTGCCTGTCAGGAAGGACTGATCCGCATTCTCGATCGCCGGTAGGAGATTGCGATAGGTCTATTGCCTCATGCTGCGGCAGGGCAAGATTCTGAAAAGACTCATGCTTCGGCATTGAGCATCTCTGAGAGCAAAATTCTGACTATTTTATAGGCATAGTTTTTTCTATGCCTATTTTTTTGTCATTTTTTTCTGATGCACAATTATCATGCACGGGTTAATATTTTGGCAATATTGGTTATTATTGTTGTAAATCAAATATTTATAAATTTTTTTCGCAAACTGGCACGGCTCTTGAAAGGAGAGGGACAGCAATCGCTAAGCTTCACCCCGGTCTCCTGACGATTGGGGTGGGCATCCAAAAACCCAAAGAGGGACATGAGAGAGTGCCATGAAGTTCATTATCGCCATTATCAAGCCATTCAAGCTGGAAGCCGTGCGTGAAGCATTGTCTGCTGAAGGCGTGGAAGGTCTGACCGTTACCGAAGTCAAGGGATTTGGTCGTCAGCGCGGCCATACCGAGATTTATCGCGGAACCGAGTATTCCGTCAGCTTCCTGCCGAAGCTGAAAATCGAAGTTGCTGTCACCGCAGACAAGGTCGAGAAAACCGTCGAAGCCATTTCCAAGGCTGCTGCGACCGGTCAGATCGGCGATGGCAAGATCTTCGTCACCTCTCTTGAGCATGTCATGCGGATTCGCACCGGCGAAACCGACACCGACGCGCTCTAAGCTCCAACCCGTTCCAGTAGAAGCGAAAAAATCAAGGACAACACAATGTCGAAAGTAACCCTTGCCCTTCTTGTTGGCGCAGCTACCTTCGTTGCGGGCCCGGCCCTTGCACAGGAAGCCGCCGCTCCAGCCGCAGAGGCAGCCGCTGCAGCTCCAGCTTACGCGACCGCTGCTGATACCGCTTATATCTTCAACACCCTGCTTTTCCTGATCGGTGGCTTCCTCGTGATGTGGATGGCTGCAGGCTTTGCCATGCTTGAAGCTGGCCTTGTCCGCACCAAGAACGTCTCCATGCAGAGCCTGAAAAACATTGCGCTCTATGCCATTGCCGGCATCATGTACTGGCTGATCGGTTATAACCTGATGTATACCGGCGTTGATGGCGGCTATGTTGGCTCCTTCTCGCTGATTTACGCTCTGGACCCGGTTGGTCTTGAGGGCGCAGACTCCGCAGCTCTGCTCGAAACCGGTTACTCGACCGCGTCGGACTGGTTCTTCCAGATGGTGTTTGTGGCAACCGCTGCATCCATCGTGTCCGGTACCCTGGCTGAGCGTATCAAACTGTGGCCATTCATGATCTTCGTGGTCGTGCTGACCGGCTTCATCTACCCAATTGCCGGTTCGTGGCAGTGGGGCGGCGGCTGGTTGTCCGAAATGGGCTTCTCCGACTTTGCCGGTTCGACCCTCGTGCACTCCGTTGGCGGCTGGGCTGCTCTGGCCGGTGCCATCCTGCTCGGTGCTCGTAAAGGCAAGTATGGCGAAGGTGGTCAGGTTACCCCGATGCCTGCTTCGAACATTCCGCTTGCGACCCTTGGTACTTTCATCCTGTGGCTCGGTTGGTTCGGCTTTAACGGTGCGTCCCAGCTTGCCATGGGTACCATCGGTGATGTTTCCGATATCTCCCGCATCTTCGCCAACACCAACATGGCTGCGGCCGCTGGCGTTGTGTCCGTGATGATCCTGATGCAGATCCTGTATAAGAAGGTCGACGTGACCATGGTTCTCAACGGCGCACTGGCTGGTCTGGTTGCCATCACTGCTGAACCTCTGAACCCAACCATCGCTCAGGCTATCTTCATCGGTGCCGTTGGTGGTGCGATTGTTGTCTTCGCGGTTCCTGCGCTCGACAAACTGAAAATCGATGACGTTGTCGGTGCGATCCCGGTTCACCTTCTGGCTGGTATCTGGGGTACGCTGATCGTTCCTCTGACCAACTCTGAAACTTCTTATGTTACCCAGCTGATCGGTGTCGCCGCTTATGGTGCCTTCACTCTGGTTCTCTCCTTCGTCGTCTGGATGATCCTGAAAGTCACCATGGGTATCCGCGTCAGCGAAGAAGAAGAATATCTCGGCCTCGACAAAACCGAGATTGGCGTGGAAGCCTATCCTGAATTCGGTCAGGGCAGCCAGCGCATGTAAGATTTCGAGATGGGAGGCTTCGGTCTCCCTCTCCTCCCAACTATAAGCCCATAAGGGTACCAGAGGGGATAACCCGCCAAATCTAGGATTTGGCGGGTTTCTTCATGTTTTGGGGTTGGGCCGCAGATATTGCATCTGACTGGTTTCTTGTTGTTTTGAGGTTGGGAGGGATAGTCAGTGAAAGCGCTTAGAAAAGCATCAGTTTTCAGATTGTGATTAATATGTGTGCAATTGCCTAGGCTTTGCGGGCAGAAAATAGGCATAGAGCAGTTGCTTATTTTTCAATCAAATGCAAACTATGTCTAACTTGCTGAATTTATTTAATAATAAATCATGTCGCCTAATTGGCATGCATTTTGTTTACCCAGACGGAAAAATTGAAAAAATTTGCGCCCTTTTTGGGCATACCGTCTTTGGAGGCAAAATCTATGCAAGGGGCACAAGTTGGAGCGGACGTGTTTTTCGTCCTGCTCGGGGCTATTCTCGTCTTTGCGATGCATTCCGGCTTCGCTTTTCTTGAAGTGGGAACCGTTCGTCACAAAAACCAGGTCAATGCACTGGTCAAGATCCTGGTGGACTTCGCCATTTCCACCATTGTCTATTTCTTCTTTGGCTATGCCATTGCCTATGGCACATCGTTTCTGGTGTCCGCAACCGAGCTATCCGGTTCGGTGGGCGGCGTGTTCGAGCCTCAGGGTCTGACGCTGGTCAAATTCTTCTTTCTGACCACCTTTGCTGCTGCCATTCCGGCGATCATCTCGGGCGGCATTGCAGAGCGGATGAAGTTTGCGCCGCAGTGCTTTGCCACCGTGGCGCTGGTTGGCTTTGTCTATCCCCTGTTTGAAGGCATTATGTGGGGTGGCAATTTCGGCATTCAGGGCTGGTTTGAAGCCACACTTGGTGCCCAGTTTCATGATTTTGCCGGTTCCATCGTCGTCCATGCGGTGGGTGGCTGGATTGCTCTGGCTGCGGTGATGTTGCTTGGTGCCCGCATTGGGCGCTATGGCAAGGATGGACGGCCGCTCGGCATTCCGCCGTCCTCCGTGCCTTGGCTGGCTTTGGGCTCGTGGCTGTTGTGCGTTGGCTGGTTCGGCTTCAATGTGATGACCGCCCAGTCGCTGGAAAGCATTTCCGGTCTGGTGGCGATGAACAGCCTGATGGCGATGGTCGGTGGCATTCTTACCGCGCTTGTCGCCGGGCGCAATGATCCGGGCTTCATCCATAACGGTGCGTTGGCTGGTCTTGTCGCAGTCTGTGCCGGTTCTGACATTATGCATCCGCTCGGCTCGCTGATTGTCGGCGGCGTGGCTGGCGTGGTCTTTGTTTATGCCTTCAATCTTTGCCAGAACAAGTTCAAGGTTGATGATGTGCTCGGTGTCTGGCCGCTGCATGGCCTGTGCGGTCTGTGGGGTGGCATTGCTGCTGGCATCTTCGGCAGCACCGCTCTTGGCGGTATGGGGGGCGTCACCTTTGCCTCGCAGTTGGTCGGTTCTCTGCTTGGGGCTGGCTATGCTTTCGCGAGTGGCTTTGTCGTCTATGGCATTCTGAAACAGGCCATTGGCCTGCGCCTGTCGGCTGATGACGAGCGACTGGGCGCCGATCTTGCCATCCATAAAATCTCGGCAACGCCGGAAAGTGACATCACGCGATAATCAACAAAGCAGCAGACCCGTTTCCAGAGGGTCAACAAAAAGAGGCGGGCACCTTTGCAAGAAGGTGACCCGCCCGTTGTCTTTTTGGGAGCCGAATCGTGGGGGCCTGAGCCTATTGTTCCAACATGCGCGCTTCGCTCGGCAGCATGATCGGCACGCCAAAGCGGATTGGATAGGCGAGCTTGGCCTTGCGGCTGATCAGTTCCTGTTTTTCTGCATCATATTCAAGCGTGCATTTGGTCACCGGACAGACGAGAATTTCCAACAGCTTGCGGTCGACCATGCCAGTCTGTTCGCTGCGATTGTCATTGTTGGTGCTTTCAAGGGTCGCCATGACAGCTTCTCCGTTGGGTGGCTTTATTGCAGCGTGGCTGGGGCATCGCTTGCGTCATTGGCCAGATGCATTTCGGTGATGGCGATCAGGGTTTCTGCTCTGAGGGCCAGGCTCTCGGCCTCCAGCAGGGCCTGCTTTTCGGCAATACCATATGGGCTCATCATCGACAGGGAATTGACCAGAATCTCGTTGGAGGATTTGCCGACATTGTCCCAGTCTGCCTCCATGTCATTGGCATCGAGAAAAGCGCGGAAGATGTCAAGTACGCCCTCGCGGTTGACCTGATCTTCACCAAAGCCCTCGATCAGATCCTCGGCATAGTCTTCGCAATCAATCTCTGCCATGCGGAAGGGCAGGTGCGATTCTATCTCCGAGACCAGCTGGAATCGGCACAGGCCGGACAGGGTGATCAGAACACGTCCGTCACCGGTCTCGCCAAAGGCGGTGATCCGGCCCAGACACCCGATGCGCTGAAGCTGCGATGCGTCTGCCTCATCTTCCTGTTTGCTGGCCTGTGAGGCGTCTGGTGTGGGCTTGGGCTGGATGATGCCGATGATGCGGTCATGGCGGATGGCATGGTCGATCATCGCCAGATAGCGGTCTTCGAAGATGTTCAGCGGCATTTGCGTCCGCGGCAGCAGCAAGGCCTCCTCAAGCGGGAAGAGGGGAATGATACCCGGAATGTCGCGTGGGCTGTCATAAAGGGCATTTCCTGCCTGAGCCATGAGATATCCTTTTTGCTGTGTCAAACCATGGGCGGGCCGCCGTCGAGCATGCATCCTGTGTCATTCCCGCCAGTCTAACGCGGGAATGCGGCATTTGTCAGGATGGGCTGGCTGTCCGGGCCTCGCCTCAAGAAAACAGGATCGAGGACAATTGACGACGTCCGTAAACGCTGGCCTTGTCCATCACGCCCCAGCTTTCAAAGAATTGCAAAAGCTGCTTGCGCGCCCCGTCCTCTCCCCATTCGCGATCCTTCTTGATGATCGTGATCAGTTGGTCGACGGCCTCCTGTCGCTTGTTTTTACCGTTCAAAGCGACAGCCAGATCAAATCTGGCCTGATGATTGTCCGGATCGGCGTCGACTTTTTTCTGCAACTCACCCACTTCGCCCAGATCGGCGCTTTGCTCTGCCAGTTCCAGACGGGCCTTGAGCGCAACGACCGCTTTGTCTTTTACAGCGTCTTCAGGCAGTGATTCGAACACATCGCGGGCGCGTTCCAGCTCATCGAGCGCAATGAAGCATTTGGCAATGCCGATCACGGCGGGCAGGTGGTCGCTCGATTGTTGCAGGATGGCGCCGTAAATCTGCAGGGCTTCGGCAGTCTGGCCTTCTTCAAACAGAGCGTCGGCCTGTTTGCAGGCTTCCTCCAGCGGGTCGGCTTGTGGTTCAGTGCCATTCTTGTCGATGAAGGCCTTGATTTGGCTTTCCGGCTGGGCGCCCATGAAGCCATCGACCGGGCGACCATCCTTGAAGGCTACGACGGCGGGGACGGACTGAATACCCATCTGGCCGGGAATGGCCGGCTCTTCGTCGATGTTGAGCTTGACCATCTTGACCCGGCCCTTGGCTTCGGTGACGGCCTTTTCCAGCAATGGCATCAATTGTTTGCAGGGGCCGCACCATGGGGCCCAGAAATCGACAAGGACAGTGGTGGTGCGCGAAGCTTCGATGACATCCTGCATGAAGCTCTGCGTTGTGGTGTCCTTGATCAGGGGGCCTTCAGGAGCCTTGGGTTTGGGCGCAGGCTTTGGCGCTGCCTGAGGAGCTGGCGTGCCAAAGGAGGCACTGACGGAGCCGGAGCCTTGGGACGCATTGAAGCTGGCGGACATGCCGCTGCCATAACCGAAGGACTTGTTGTTCATGGATACGGTCCTTTTTGTGGGACTGTTGTCATTTGTGGGGGCAATGGATCATCGCACGCCCTTGATTCGGAGCCGCAATCAAACTGCGACAGATTGTTCGCCTCAATATGGGACAGCCGCCATCGGGCTTCAATGCTTCAATGGTGATGTGCCGGCTGCTTGGGACGATAGGGGAAGCTTCTAAACAGCTTCCTCTGTTTTTTCCAGTTTGACAATGGTTGGTTCGTGGCCCGTTGCCTTGAAAAAGGCCAGAAGGTCGTCGCGGGCGATGGCTGTGGTGGCAGTGTTTTCAAGCGGGTGGAAGTTCAGCAACTCCCATTCAAGCAGATGGGAATCAAGCACCAACTGAACCTTGTGCTCGTTGCGGTCATTGAACAGAGCGAAAGGGGTGACAGACCCGGGACGTACACCGAGCCGCTCCCACAAAAGATCGGCATTGCCAAAGCTGACGCGGCCGCAGGCGTATTTTTTGTGAAAGCTCTTGAGATCCACTTCGGTATCGTTGATGCAGACCACCAGAATCACATTGCCCTTTTTGTCTTTCAAAAACAGGTTCTTGGTGTGGCCACCCGGTAGATCCTGTTTGATCTTGTGGCTTTCATCAACGGTGAAGACCGCTTCGTGATCATGGGTCTTGGTGTTGATACTCAGGGATGCAAAAAAATCGAGAAGATCCTGGCGGCTGGCTGGCTGATTTTCGGGTTGGGTGTTGGTCACGGCACGTCTCTTTCTTTGCTTGGCATCGTCTCTTCCCTCTGCTCTTAGGCGTGTTTGGCAGCGCCATCAAGGAAAAGTGCAACGGATGCTCTGTAGAAATAAGGGGGCGTTTTTCCCCCTTTGTGAAAAAAATACACAGCCAGTGGGAAAAAGTGTTTTTTTGTAATTTCTCTGTTGCATTTGGTCTGCAGGTCGTACATATAAGCATCCGTCGGCGACACGGAGCGTTGCCTGACAGCGACAACTTGTTGCTAACGGTTTGATAAACCGAATAAGTTTCGCGGGTGTAGCTCAGGGGTAGAGCACAACCTTGCCAAGGTTGGGGTCGTGGGTTCGAATCCCATCGCCCGCTCCATTTTAAAAGCCTTCGCTGAAAAGCGGAGGCTTTTTTCGTTTTGGGCGTTGTAATTGCGCATTTTTCCATCCCATTTGTCCATGGCAATGCCCGGCTTTTCGCTAGGACGATCTGCCTCAGGCCGTTGACAAGACGCCTTGTCCTTTTCTTAGATTCCTTGTGGTATTGACACCTTTCCTGTCTGCCTAAAAGGAGCCTATCGATGCCTCACGCTCTCTCCCAGTTTCAATTTTTGACCGCCGCCGATCTTCGCTTCGGGCGCGGGGTGGCACATGCGGCGCTTGATGCGCTTGCCGGGCTCGGTGGGCGTCTGTTGCTGGTGCAAGGGCACGACGGGTCGCGTGCCGATTGGTTGGTGGACGCTCTGACGGATCACGGCGCCGTGGTGTGCCGCTTTTCGGTCGAGCGGGAACCGGACCTGCCAATGATCGAAGCGGGGCTTGCTGTGGCCCGAGGCGCGCGCGTGGAGGCGGTTATTGCCCTTGGCGGCGGTGCGGTGATTGATGCAGGCAAGGCGCTGGCCGGTCTCATCCCGTCGACGCGACCGATTATGGATCATCTCGAAGTGGTGGGCCGCGGCTTGCCGCTCGAGGCACGGCCCTTGCCGTTTGCCGCCATGCCAACCACGGCCGGTACCGGGGCGGAAGTGACCAAGAATGCGGTGATTGCGGTGCCAGAGGCCAAGCGCAAGGTGAGCCTTCGTGATCGCCATATGCTGCCGGATCTGGCGCTCGTCGATCCGAGCCTGACCGACCATTTGCCAAAGCCAATCACGCTGGCCAGTGGTCTTGATGCGGTGACGCAGGTAATCGAGCCCTTTCTGTCCTGCAAGGCCAATCGCCTGACGGATGCCCTTTGTCGCGATGCAATCCCACAGGGGCTCAAAGCGCTGGTTCTGCTGATGGAGAGGGAAAGCAAGGAGGCAAGGGACGATTTGGCCTGGACGAGCCTGTGTGGCGGTCTGGCGCTGGCCAATGCGGGATTGGGCGCCGTGCATGGCTTTGCGGGCGTTCTTGGCGGGGTGACAGGCGCGGCCCATGGGGCCATTTGTGGGGCCTTGCTGCCCCATGTACTAGCGGCCAATGAAACGGCCCTGATGCGGTTGTCGGATCAGGAAGCAATCCTTGCTCGGATGCAGGCCGTTCGCGGATGGATTGCCGAGGCAGTTGATTGTGACGCTCAGAACGCTTTTGACTGTCTGGCCCGCTGGTCTCAGGCGCAGGGGTTGCCCGGCTTGAAGGCGCTTGGTCTCACAGCTGAGATGATCGGCGATGTTGCCGAACAATCGCGAATTTCCTCTTCTATGAAGGGCAATCCGGTGGCGCTTGATAGCGATCTGTTGACGGGCATTCTTGGTCGCGCTCTGTGACCACAAGCAACGGGCATAAAAAAAGCGGCCCCGTATGAGGGGGCCGCAAGTTTGTCTTGGTGGTCCAACTTTTCTTATTTGAAGAGGTAAGGCAGGGTGGTCGATACCGCCGGCGTCATTGTGATACAGACCAGAGCTGCCAGCAGGGCCAGCAGATAAGGCATGGTTGCCTTCATGACCTTTTCAAGCGGCACCTTGGTGATGGCACTGGCAACAAAGAGGTCAAGGCCAACCGGCGGGGTGATGCAGCCAATGGCAAGGTTCATGACCATGACAACGCCGAAATGGATCGGGTCGATGCCCATGGTCAAGGCGACCGGCAGGAAGATCGGGGTCAGAATGACCACCGCTGCGGAGGCATTCACCAGAGTCCCAAGCACCAGCAGCAGCACGTTCATGATCAGCAGGAACAGAATGGGTGAGGAGGTGAAATCGGTCACCGCCTGGCCAACCATGTGTGGGATCTGCAGGTTGGTCATCAGCCAGCCAAAGATTTTGGAGGCACCCACAAGGAACATGATCAGCGTGGTGCCGATCACGGCCTTGAAGATGATCTGCGGGAAATCCTTGATGCTTAGCTCGCGATAGACGAACAGCCCTACGACGATGCCATAGACAGCTGCAACAGCGGCGGCTTCGGTTGGCGTGAAGATACCGGAATAGATACCGCCGATGATGATAACCGGGGTCATCAGGGCCCAGAAGGCGTCCTTGATGGCTTTGGCCAGTTTCACGCAGGAGAAGTTGCCTTCCGGTGGGATCTTGTTTTTCTTGGCAAGATACCAGCCCATGGCGCACATGACGCCACCCATGATCAGGCCCGGCAGGACGCCAGCCATGAACAGGTCACCGATCGAGACGTTGGCGATGACGCCATAGACAACGAAGGTGATGGAAGGAGGGATAACAATGCCGACGGTGCCTGCGGCTGCGACAATGCCGGTGGCCATTTCGCGTTTGTAGCCCTTCTGCTCCATTTCGTTGACCATGGTCGAGCCGATGGCCGCGGTGGTGGCGGCAGACGAGCCGGAAATGGCGGCGAAGAACATGCCCGCGACCGCAACGGCCTGTGCCAGACCGCCGGTGAAGGAGCCAACCATGGCCTGAGCGACATTGACCAGACGGGAGGTCACGCCACCGGCCGACATGAAGGCACCAGCCAACATGAAGAAAGGCACCGCCATGAAGGAGAAGGAATCAATGCCTGAGAAGAGGTTGTTGACGATCAGGACCTGCGGCAGATCCATATAGACGAACAGCACCAGAGAGACCGACAGGGCCAGCGCATAAGCCACTGGAACACCAATCAGTGCCATGCCGATAAAGGCGAGAATGAGGACGGTTTCCATAAGGGCTTATCCTTCTGCTTGCTCGGAATTGCCGAGCGACTTGAAGATCTTCACCGTATCCTTGACGTGATACATCAGCATCAGAATGCCGGACAGCGGCATGATGGCATAGACATAGCTCATGGACAGGCCAAGACCCGGTGAGGTCTGGAAGGTCATGGTTTCGGTCATTTTCCAGCCCTGCACGATCAACAGCAGGATGAAGACATAGCCACATGCATTGATGAAGAGATTGAGCAGGAAGCCCGGTTTTGTGCCGTTCAGGATGCGGGGCAGCAGTTCCACGGCCAGATGACCGTCTTCACCCATGATCAGGGCGGATCCAAGGAAGACCACCCAGACAAAGAGGAAGCGTGCCAGCTCTTCGGACCATTCAAAGGAAAAGCCGAAAATGTAACGGGTGATGACCTGCAGGAAGATGATCGCCAGCATGACAATCATGGCGGTCACCGAAATTCCGTAGAGCGTTTTGCGCAGGAACTTGAAAATGATATCCATCGCCTAAGACCTTCTGAGGCACCGTCAGGCCGGATTGTCATGCCCGAACTGTGCCATGTGCCATATTGTTGATGGGACCACGTGCCGTGGCCCGGTTCTGCTCGCCCCGCATGGAGTGGGGGCATGAGCCTGTCTGTCTGCCATCTGGTCCGGATCCGTGCGGGATCCCCTTCAGACGGTCAACGTCTCCGGTCGCTGTTGCGGGTTTTGGGGTGCGGCGATGCACCGGCGCATCTGGGAGACGTATGGGAGATTTGCTTTACGCCCCGGTGAGGGATCGGGTGGGGTTCGGGGCGTAAAGCGCTATTGGGATTAATAAGATGGAGGTCTTATTTGGCGCGCAAAGCGTTGATCTTGTCGATATTTTCCTGACCGACGGTTTTTGCGAACATGGAGATCACAGGGGCAGTTGCTTCAGCAAATTTGGAACGATCAACTTCGATCACTTCCATTTTGCCAGTTGCCTTGATCTGGTCCCAATATTTGTTGTCCTGATCTTCGGAAATCGCGCGCTGCCAAGCGATGGATTCTTTTGCAGCTTCTTCGATGATCTTCTTCTGTTCATCATTCAGCTTGCCCCAAGAGATCATGGAGATGACCATTGGCTCTGGCGAATAGGCGTGCGCGGTTTTGGAAGCGTATTTCTGAACTTCGAAGAAACGCTTGGTGAAGATGTGAGCGGATGGGTTTTCCTGACCGTCAACGGTGCCCTGCTGCATGGCAGAGTAGAGTTCGCTGAAAGCCATCGGGGTTGGGGAGGCGCCAAGAGACTTCATCATTTCAACGAAGATCTTGTTGGTCATGACACGGATTTTCAGGTCAGCCAGATCGGCAGGGGTTTCGATCGGACGGGTGTTGTTGGTCATGTGGCGGATGCCGTTTTCCATGTAGCCCAACAGCTTGATGCCACGACCTTCAAGGGTTTTGCCCAGTTCCATGCCGACGCTATCGAGAGACTTGTAAGCGTGCTGACGGTCTTCGAACAGGAATGGCAAATCGAAAATGGAGATCTGTGGCTGGAACTGACCCAGAACGGCGGTACCGACCAGTGCCATGTCAACAGCACCGAAGACCATGCCTTCGATCAGGTCTTTCTGACCACCAAGCTGGGAGCTCGGGAAGACTTTGATTTCGATTTTGCCGTCGCTTTTTTCTTTGACCAGCTCAGCAAATTTGTCAGCGCCCTGCCCATATGGGTGGGACGGAACAGCAATGTGGCCGAGTTTGAGAGTGACATCAGCAGCCCATGCAGGCACTGCCATTGCAGCTGCCACGAGGCCGGCACCGAGAATACTTGCAAGACGGTTCATAATAACCTCCCTACCTTGCGAATTTCTGGATTGGTCGAGACGGTCTATTGATACAACCACCCATACCAACGAAATGGCTGCAAATCAGTTGGTGATTTGCAGAAGGTCCAAGGGAACGCGGCTGGCGAATGTGACCATCCGCATACTGGGCGTCCCGTGATGGATGCCCTTTTGGGTAGCAAGGCCTATGCCAAGGCTGGTGGACCTCGCCTTTTGGCTAGGAGGGGTTGCGACTGGAAGCAATCTAATCTGGCTGCTAACGAGCTGAAATCTTTTGTCTTTTCAACTCAATTGCCGCCGAATGCCGTTCTTGGATGAGACAAGCTGACGCGGAGTTATAGGCTTTGGCGCCCCTTGGGGCGGGACTTCTGGCTGGTTGATGGCACGCGCATTGCGCCCGGGCTTGAAATGTTGTGCGGATTTCCAGACAAGGGTGGGGCTTTTGTCTGGATGGCCGCACAAGATTGCCGCTAGAATTGCCGGGCAGAGGGGCGATCAAGCGGTCTGAAGACTGAAAGTTTGGGAACAAGTTTTCTCGTGTTGGGCGATATGCATCAAAGCGCCAGAGAGATGACTTGTCCTAAAGATCCAGATAGGATCTTTGGGAGCCTGTATAAACAGCATCATATGAGCCGGGACCGCGACACAGGACTGCAGCGATCAGGTTGGCAGGCAAGGGAAAGGACGCAGCGGACCAGCGGCTGCGGCACAGTGTGACACATGGACATTTCCATCATCTATGTTGAAGACGACAAGAGCGTTCAATTTGCCTACCAGCAATCGATGAAAATGGCAGGCTTCGCCGTGCAGGCGGTCGACACTGCGGAAGCGGGCCTTGAGCTGGTGAAAAAGAATCGCGAATCCATCGTGGTCTCCGACATCCGGTTGCCGGGCATGTCGGGCATTGAATTGATGCATCAGGTGCTCAAGCTCGATGAGGATATGCCGATTGTGCTGGTCACTGGGCACGGAGATGTAGAGATGGCGGTCAATGCCATCAAGCTTGGGGCCTATGATTTCATCGAAAAACCCTGCAACAGCGAACGCCTGACCGAGGTGCTGAAACGGGCCATCGAGAAAAGACGGCTGGTGCTGGAAAATCAGCAACTGCGGCTGGCGCAAAAGACCCGCAAGGGGCCGACCATGATTGGCCAGAGCAAGGTGATGCAACAGATCCGCGAGACTCTTCTGAACATTTCCGACACCGATGCAGATGTCTTGATTCAGGGCGAGACCGGCACGGGCAAGGAGGTTGTTGCCAATTGCATCCATATGTGGAGCAGCCGGCGGGATCGCCATTTTGTGCCGCTCAATTGTGCTTCTTTTCCTGACACCCTGTTTGAAAGCGAAATGTTCGGCCATGAAGCCGGGGCCTTTACCGGGGCGTCAAAGAAGCGTATCGGCAAGATCGAGCATGCCAATCAGGGAACCTTGTTCCTCGACGAGATCGAGAGCATGCCGCTTGATATTCAGGCCAAGTTTCTGCGGGTGTTGCAAGAACGCAGCGTTGAGCGGTTGGGTGACAACAAGATCATCCCCGTCGATTGCCGGGTGGTCGCGGCGACCAAGGAAAATCTGCTCGATCTCAGCCAGCGAAAAGAGTTCCGCCTTGATCTGTTTTATCGGCTCAATGTGGTGACGATCGATCTGCCGCCGTTGCGCAACCGGCGTGAGGATATCCCGGAGCTGTTCTACTTTTTTGCAAGCGAAGCGGCGCAGCATTATCACCGCCCTGTGCCCGATATCCAGCCGGAATTGTTGATCTGGCTGCAGACACAGGACTGGCCGGGCAATGTGCGGGAACTCAAACACACTGCGGACCGGTATGTGCTGGGGCTGTTTGCGCCCGATATCGAGGGGGGTGCGGTCAGTGATGACCATCGGATGGGCCTATCCGCCTCCCTTGATGCCTTTGAGAAAAGGATGATTGAAGGGGCCTTGCAACAACATGGAGGCCATGTAGGATCGGCCGCCAAGCAGCTTTTGTTGCCGCGCAAAACCCTTTATGACAAGCTCAACCGTCATGGCATCCAGCCCGAGACCTTTCGCGAGACTGACTGAACCGAGCGGTCAGATATGCTTTGGGAACAGCTCTTCGAGTGCGCGGTCATCTTCAGCGCTGTTGCCTTTGCGCGTCTCATCCTTCCATTCGGTCCAGGTCAGGGTGAATTCGGCCCCTCCCTCGGGGTGATTGCCGACCGTGATCGAGCCTTCTGAATTTTCCAGAATGCCCTTGACGATGGCCAGACCGAGGCCGGTGCCGCTCTTTTTGGTCGTGTAGAAGGATTCATAGATTTTCGAGGGGTCCGGAATGCCCGGACCATTGTCGCGCAGCTTGACGATGACCTTCTGATCCTTGCGGGCAATGGAAATGGTGATGCGTTTTTTGCTCTGATCGGCCATGGCCTCAATGGCGTTGGTGATCAGGTTGGAGAAAATCTGACCCAGACCGATTTCGTTGCAAGGCACCTCGATGTCGGCTTGTGTGGTGTGGAATTGCAGCTGCACATCCTGTTTCTTGAGGGTCAATTGGAACAGATGCAATGAGCTGTGGGCGGCTTCGACGATGTTGGCATGGCCGCGCGGCACACGGTGGCGACTGGCAAAGGACTTGAGCTGGGATATTTGCTGCTTCAGCCGTTCGATATGGGAGGAGACCAGCATCAGATTGTCGTCGACATCCTTATACATCTTGCGCTCGAGCAACAGACGGGATGTGTCGAGCAACATATAGATGGCCGACAGGGGCTGATTGAAGTCGTGCGCCACTTCGGTGGCCATCTGGCCGATGGCAGCCAGCTTGGAATTTTCGGTCAGTTGGGTGCGCAGTTTTTGTATGCTGCGTTTATACTTGTTGCGAATGTTGCGATAGAGGAACACGACGCTGAGGTAAATCAGCAACGTGATGATGGCGACCAGCAGCAGGGACTGGTAGATCGGTCGGGCGGGCTGGATCGAATGAATGGTCCAGCCAAATTCGACGATCTCTTCCTGCAGGGAGAAGGTGGTCGGGAACAGGCAGGCATAGTTCGGATCCTTGTAGACGGTGATGCTGCCCAACCGGTAGCAGCGTTTGCGGGCAATCGGATTGTGGGTGGTGCGTGCTGGCGGAATGGATCGATCCAGCAGACCGACGGTGCTCGAGCCGACCTGCCCGAAGGTCTTGTGTTTCCAGCTTTCATTCGAGCTGAGGAAAATAGTGCCGTCGACGTCGGAGACCAGAATGTCGTCAGGGCCGGAGCGCCAGACCTTTTCGAGCTCGGAGAGATTGACCTCAACCGCGATCACCCCAATGATGTCTTCGTCTTTTCTCAGGCCATAAGAGAGGAAGAAGCCCGGTGTCGTTGACGACAGACCGACGCCATAAAACTGTCCCAGCCGCCCCGCCATCGCATCCTTGAAATAGGGCCGGAAGCCGAGATTTCTGCCGACATAGCTATCCTCGCGGTGCCAGTTGCTGGCGGCTGTGACCTTGCCTGTCCTGTCGAGCACATAGATTGCCGACACGTTGGTGGCATATTTGGTTCGTTGCAGGAAATATCCGCTCTCTACCGGATCAAACCTGTCGCTCAGTATTTCAAGGATCCGATCATTCTGCGACAGGATGAAGGGCAGGAACTTGTAACGCGCAACCTCAGTTTCAAGGCTGGTGCGGTACATGTTGAGCAGCAATTCACTCGCGCCAATCTTGTTCTGCACGTCGGTCAGGAAGGGATTGGAAACCATCAGAAAGATGGCGGCGACCAGCAGGCCATGCAACAGCCAGCTTTTCAGGCGTGACAGAAATCGTCCAATCATCGTGTCTTCCATCCTGCGGGTCAGGGGACGCAGCAAATGTCCCGGATTGTTGGGCAGAGTGCCATGCGCGCGCAGGATACGCTTTAGCGTGGATCATGTAGCGGTAGAAATTGTTGTTGCTCCGCTTTGATGGGGCTTTGAGGAGCTGCCATTCTGTTTGCGTCTCTTATTTGCGGCTATTCGGGTGCCACAGTCACCATTAATCCTTCTCTAATGGGAAATGGGGTAAATGTGGAGCATAGATATTGACGAAGTTGGCCAATGACAGACACTTCCGCATTCCAGTTCTGGCAGGGTGCCGCGCTTTCAGCGGGCAACCGGCGACAGCTTGATCCTGCATCAAGCCTGTCGATGCGCGTCCTGCATACGGTGCTCGTCTTTGTTCTGGCCATAACGGTCAGTGCCTTGCCGGTGGCGACCCACTTTGTCAGCATGCCATTGGCCATTGTGACCCAGATTTGTCTGGCCAGCATGGTTGCCGTCTATCTGACACCGGCAGCGCCGCTGGTGGTGTTGTTCACGCTGATTTTTCAGAATTTCTTCGTCTCTTTGTTCTCTGACTTTCTCGTCAGCGCCGATGATTACAATTTCGTCCGTGGCTACAATTTCCTGACGATGATTGTCATCTGGCTGTGGCTGTTTGGCCGGTATGCGCTCAACTGGCGCGACCATGATCGCGAGACCAACCGGATCATGGGTGTGGGATTCATCGCTTTCTGCTTGATCGGTGTCTATCTGATCCTTGGCATGGCCAAGAATCCGACCGGAGCGGTGATCTATCTGCGCAATATCATTGCCCCTTTTGCGCTGTTTCAGATCTATTTTCTGGTCAGTCTGAAATTTCCCACCCGCCTCAATGATCAGATCGTTGCCTTGACGGGGATCATTGTCGGTTTGGGGTTGATCGAGGCGATTGATCGCTCGCTCTGGATGGACATCACCAATGGCTGGACGCTTTGGACCTTTGGTACGACGCAGGACCGACTCAATCTGGTCTGGGATGCGGTTGTCGCCCGGCAAGGAACCGTGATGACCGATATTTTCGATTCCATGCGGGTTCATTTTCTCAACACGCCGTTGCTGGGGGATAATGGCTTCACCATTCTGCGGATGAGCGGGCCGAACAATCACGCCATTTCCTATTCCTATCTGCTGTCCATGCTGGCTTTGGTGATGATGTTTACCGGCCGGGCCTGGTGGTTTGTGTTTCTGTTTCCGCTGATGCTGCTGTCCAGTGCCAAGGGTGCGCTGATCATGCTGTTGCTTGTCTGCTGTGCTGCATTGGCACGCTGGCTGTTCGGGGCGATGATCGCTCTGGCCGGGCTGCTGGTGGTGTTGGTCATCTATTTTGTGCTCGGGGTGAAGATCGGCCTCGATATTGGCGACTTTCACGTTCTGGGCTTCATGGGCGGGGTGCATGATTTCCTGTCCAACCCGTTTGGCCGGGGTCTTGGAGACGGGGGCAACTTCACCACTGATTTCAGCAAGCTGGACTGGCCTGCCTATCAGGCTGCTGGCCGGACACCCTTTGCGATTGAAAGTGCGGTCGGGGTGTTGATGCGGCAAATGGGCATTGCCGGCTTCATGCTGCTTGGATGCTATGCATGGGTGGCAGCACAGACCTTCAAGCTGTCACTGCAATCACGCGTGATGCTGCATTCCGTGCTGAGCTTCAGCCTGATGATCATTCTGGTGAATGGGGTCTTTCAGGAAGAGGCCTTGTTCGCGCCGATGGCACTTGGGGCCATCATGGCGCTGAATGGCCATGTTCTGGGCAACTGGCTGCGGGCAGGGGTGCCTGCCCGCTCCGCGGCCTAGACGACAAACAGCTTGGCCCCATGCTGGTCGAGCTGCATCTTGATGTCGGTTGGCGGTGTGCCATCGGTGAAAAGCGCAGAGATGTTGCGGACATGACCAAGCTCCACCGTCGCGGTGGTGTTGAACTTGGTGGAATCGGCAGCGATGAAAATGTTGCGGGCGGTTTTCATCATGCTCTGGACCATGATGACTTCATTGAATTCATAATCGAGCAAGGTGCCATCGGCGTCGATGGAGCCGCAACTGGCGATCAGATAATCAACCCGGAAATGATTGATGAAGTCCAAAGCCGTTGAGCCGATGATGCCGCCATTGGTGCTGCGCAATTTGCCGCCGGGCACCATCACATTGAAGTCTTTCTTCTGATACAGCACATTGGCGACCCGCATGCTGTTGGTGATGACCTGCAGGCCGGAATGTTGCAGCAGATGGCGGGCGATGATTTCGGTGGTGGTGCCGATGGCCAGAAAGACCGAGCTGTTGTCCGGGATCTGGGCGACCAAAGCCTTGGCGATGGCCTCCTTTTCTTCCGTCTCGGATACCTGCCGGACCGCATAGTCAAGATTGACCACCGAGGAATTGCGCGCAGCCCCGCCATGATGGCGAATCAGCAGTTTCTGATCGCTCAGTTTTTTGATGTCGCGTCGAATGGTCTGGGCGGAAACATCGAGCAGCTCGGTCAACTCCTCCACGCTCACATAACCCTTGTCGTTGACTTCCTTGAGCAGGGTGTCGTGGCGGGGATTGCCTACGATGACGGCATTTGGCATGGGACTTCAGCTTTCTTCCTGCATGCTTGCTATTCGCGCAGCGTTCGGGTCTGCCCCAGTCTCATAAGAGGTTGGGCCAGGGGATTATTTGTTGGCCGCAAGAAAGGCCTCGACAGTTGCAAGGTCGGGGACGCCATCACGTCCGCCCAGTCGGGTGCATTTGAGGGCAGCGACCGCGCTGGCAAAGGCGACAATATCGGCAATGGGCATGCCCTTGGCGAGCGCAAAGGCAAAGGCGCCATGGAAGACGTCTCCCGCACCGGTCGTATCCTTCACATCGACCTTGAAACCGGGCTGATGGTGGAGCGTCTCGCCCTCCAGCCAATAGCAGCCTTGCGATCCAACGGTGACATAGACCTTAGCATTTGTTTTCGTTTGGGCAACGCGCAATCCATCAATCGGGTCATCAACTTGTGAGAATTTCGCCAAACCTGGTTCGGAAAATGCCACATGGTCGGCGAGTGTCACCAGATCCGTGATGTCTTGCGGGGTGATATCGGCATCCAGAACGCTTTGTTTTTGCAGCTGTTTGGCTTGTTCGAGTGCATATTTGGCCCCGACTGGCCAGCGCACATCACAAAGGATGGACTGATAGGGCGCGAAATTGATCTCTTTTAGCCATTCGGCATCACCTGAGAGATCTGAATCCTGATAATTGACGATCAGCCTTTCGCCTTGGTCATCAACCAGAATGGCGGAAAAGGACGACTTTGCTTCGGATATGGTGCGGATATGGCGGGTGCCGACGCCATAGCGATTGAGCTCGCGAATCATGGCGGCGGCGACATCATCATTGCCGACCCGGCCGACATAGTCGACATTCATGCCCAGTCTGGCAATGGCGACGGCCGCGGTGGCCGCTGGCCCGCCGCCAACTTCAAAATAGTCGCGGGCGACATATTTGCCGCCGGTTTTTGGCAAGTGATCGACCCGGAAAACCCGATCAAGGACGGTGATTCCAACGCATGCGACGGTCATGAGAGGCTCTTTTATGGCTGGTGTTGGCGATTATCGCTCATCCTCGCTGCCAGATCGTCAATCTGGTGACAGCGTGGATGGGGCGATGATGGGTGTGTTTGTGATCAAAGTCCATGATCGTGCCAAACGACTTGTGGGCCGCCTGGGATGATCTTTTGCTGATCACATCTAGCGACAAATACCTAGATTTGTTGCCTTTCAATCGAAATTATCACCATAAACACTCATAAAACAACCAAATTGTGTTGTATTTGGTCGAAATATCGTGCAGATGTTGGATAACGATCAAAAATGCTCAATATGAGGTTTCGCAATGGCAACAGTTGGATTCATCGGTCTTGGTCAAATGGGCGCTGCAATGGCAGCCAATCTGATCAAGGGGGGACATGACCTCAATCTATATGACATCAATGATGATGCCGTCGCGGCGTTGGCCGCAAAAGGTGGGAAAGCCTGCGACAGGGTCGCAGCGGTTGCTGAAGGCGCCGACTTTGTCATTACCATGTTGCCAAACGGGGCGCTGGTGCGCTCTGTCCTGTTGGGGGAAGAGGGCGTTGTCGCTGCGCTGAAGAAAGACGCGCTGGTGATCGACATGTCGACCATTCACCCGCTTGAGACCGATGGCCTGATTGCCGATCTTGCGGCAAAAGGCATCGAGATGATGGAAGCGCCGGTGGGTCGCACATCGGACCATGCCATTGCAGGCACCTTGCTGATCCTTGCGGGCGGCACCAAGGCGCAGATTGAACGGGCGCAGCCCTTGTTTGATCTGATGGGGTCGGAAACCGTCGATGCGGGGGGGCCGGGCAAGGGAATCCGCGTCAAGATCATCAACAATTACATGAGCATTGCGCTCAATGCCCTGTCGGCAGAAGCCATTGCGCTGGCCGAGAAAATCGGTCTCGATTTCGACACGGCAATGGCGGTGATGAGCGGTACGCCTGCAGGCAAGGGGCACTTCACCACCAGTTGGCCAAACAAGGTGCTCAAGGGCGATCTGTCGCCCGCCTTCATGATTGATCTGGCCCACAAGGATCTGGGCATCGCGCTCGATCTGGCCAATCAGGTTGGCGTGCCGATGCCGATGGGGGCTGCCTCGCGGGAGCTTTACAATATGAGCCGGATCGCCGGGCGCGGGCGTCAGGACTGGACAGCCTTGCTTGAACAACTGCGCGATCTGTCGGGCATGCCGACCAAAGCGAATTAAGTGTCAGTTGGGAGGTTTATCATGAAAGTAGAAGTCGAAACCTATGGTGAAGTCGATGGCAAAGCGGTCGATCTCATCACCTTGAGCAATGACAATGGCATGGTGGTGCGGGTCACCAATTATGGCTGCATCGTCACTTCGATCGAAGTACCGGACCGGGATGGGGCTTTGGCCGATGTGGTGTTGGGCTATGAGTCTCTGGACAAATATCTTGCCGGACATCCTTTCTTCGGCGCAATTGCCGGGCGGTTCGCCAACCGGATAGAGGATGGTCGTTTTTCGATTGATTGTCGCCGGTATCAGCTGGAAACCAACGAGCCGCCGACCGTGCAGCATTTGCATGGGGGTTCGAAGGGGTTCGACAAATATGTCTGGGGCTATGATCTGGAAGAGACGAGTGACGCGGTGATGATCCATTTGCATCGGGTGTCGCCGGACGGGGAAAGCGGCTATCCGGGCAATCTGCTGGTGACTCACACGATCGGTCTGACGGAGTCCAACGCGCTGCATTATGACTTCCGGGCGGTGAGTGACAAGCCGACCATCGTCAATCTGGTCAATCACAGCTACTACAATCTAGCCGGTCATGACAGCGGCTCGGTGGCGGATCATCAATTGACCTTGTTCGCCGATTTCTACACTCCCGTGGCTGAGACGATGATCCCGACCGGGGAAGTGCGGGCTGTGGCCGGGACGGGCCTTGATTTCCGGGAGCCAGTGCGGATCGGTGACCGGATGGAAGGCATCGAGGGCGGCGGCTTCGACTTCAACTATATCCTGCATGGCAAACAGAAGCATGGGGACTACCGGATGGCGGCCGACCTTTATGATCCGTCCAGCGGGCGCTTCATGAAGGTGATGACCACCCAGCCAGCGATCCAGTTCTACAACGGATTCAAATTATCGAACAAACCGTGGTTTGGGCGCAATGGCTGCAAATATGAAGCCTTTGGCGGGCTTTGCCTTGAAACTCAAGGCTATCCGGACGCGCCCAACAAGCCCCATTTTCCAAGCGCCGTGTTGAGGCCGGGGGATGTCTATCAGCATCGCACCATTCATCAGTTTGGCACGCGCTAGACTTGGACCGTTCAATGGGTCGGGGGAGACGATCCCGGCCCTGTCACCGCAGGCAATGTCATCATGATGGAAATTCTCATCGTCTCGGCGATCATCACGCTGGGCAGCTTCACCCAAGGCCTGACGGGTTTTGGGCTGGCCTTGGTCAGCGTGCCGCTTCTCTCCTTGGCGGTGGATGTGAAAGCTGCTGTGCCCATCGCTGGCATCTTCGGATGGCTGGTGACCTTTCCGCTGGTCTGGAAAATGCGCCAGCATGTGCAGTGGCGTGTCGGCTTGATTCTGTTTGCAGGCTCCTTGCCAGGCTCGTTTCTGGGGGCCGATCTGCTCAAACGGCTGCCCGCCGAGGCAATCCTGATCACGATGGGATGCGTGCTGATCTTGTCGAGCCTCTATTCGCTGTTTGCTAAGGCCCCGCTTTTCACCAAGGCGTCGGCGCCGCTGACGGTCGGGACGGGTTTCTTCTCCGGTGCCTTGGGGGCGAGCGTTGGCGAGCCGGGACCGCCGGTGATTGCCTTCACCTCGATGCAGCCCTGGACGGCGGATCAGACCAAATCGACCTTGGTGTTTTTCTTTATGCTGCAAATGATCGGCGCGATTGCCGGCTTCTGGAGCAAGGGGCTGCTGACCCCTTATGTGGCAGAGCGGGTGCTCTATGCCATGCCTGCCTTTCTGGTCGGGATGAGCGTTGGGATGTTCGCCTATCACCTGCTGCATAAACTCAAGATCAATTATCACGGCATCATTCACAGCCTGTTGCTGATCATTGGTCTCCTATTGGTGATTAAAAATGTCCATATTTGGTAGCTTTGATTGAAAATATGTGCAGAATTGTTGTTAAACGCTCATATTTTTGGCAAAAGACTTTCGAAAAAGATCATGTGTCTCTATACTCTGATCAAGAAAGAAACAATCAGGCCGGACGGAGTCGTCGGGTCTTTTGTCCGGCAGATTTGCTGATGATGACCCATCTGCGGTCCCTTCGCTCCCTGCCTTCCAATCGCTCTGACCGTGTGGCACCTCTTTTTGCGCTGCCTGATCCAGAGGCCTAAAGTTGAGGATAAACAATGGCTTATATTTCCGGTAAGACACTTCTCGATCGTGCGTGGAAAGAGGGATATGCCATCGGCGCCTTCAGCGTGCATAATGCGGAGACGACGCGCGCCATTCTCAAGGGCGCCGAGGAAGAGAAAGCCCCGATTCTGGTGATGATCGGTCAGAAGGTGATCAACACGATGGGCCTTGCGGAAATGAAGGCGATGGTTGATGCCTTCATGGCCAACCATACGGTGCCGGTGGCGATTCATATTGATCACAGTCGCCAGTTCGAACAAACCATGGCGGCAGCGCGGGTCGGCTTTCACTCTCTGATGTTCGACGGCTCGGGCTATGATTTCGAGGATAATGTCCGGATCACCAAGGCGGTGGCTGATGTGGCCCATGCGCTGGGCATTGGTTGTGAAGGGGAAATCGGCAAGATCGGTGGTGTCGAGGATGATATTGATGTCGATGAAGCCGATGCCATGATCACCTCAGTCGAGGAAGCGCAGGAATTTACCAACCGCACCGGCCTTGACTATCTGGCCATCTCCATGGGAACGGCGCATGGTATCTACACCTCCGAGCCAAAGCTGGCTTTTGATCGGATCCGTGAAATCAAGGAAATCGTTCAGAAACCTCTGGTGATGCATGGGGGCTCCGGGGTGCCGGATGATCAGGTGCAGCGGGCCATTTCCCTGGGCATCGCAAAAATCAATGTCGACACCGAGTTGCGGCAATCCTTCACGCTTGGGGTGCAGGACTATTGGAAAGACAATCCGACGGACTTCGTTCTGGCCGATTCTTTGGGGGCCGGCGAGGTGGCCATGAAGGAAAAGGTCAAAGAAAAGATCCGCTTGTTTGGTTCCAGCGGCAAGGCTTCCGATTTCTGATTGTATCTTCTCTGCAAAATTGTTTTGTCGTCAGCCCCGGTCCTTGTGGCCGGGGTTTTTTGTGTCTGACATGCTTGGCACCACACCAGAATATGTCCTGCACAATCGAGTGATTGCCCGTTTTTTGGGCTTTCGGTTACAGTCTTTTTGGGACTATTCTGGCCCTTCCTCCCCCACCGGGCCGCAACTGCCGCCCGCTTTTTTTGTTTCAGGAAACATAATCTATGGATGTTTCGCGCATCGGTGATCGCCTGTTTGGCTGGATCATCGTCCTTGTCATTTTGCTTCAGGCCATGCGTGAGTGGGCTGGAGTGGAGTGGGTATCTCTTCCGCTGCTTGTTAGTCTGCTTGTCATCGTCGCCATCATGGCGCTTAGAGCCAGCAAAGGTGGTCTCATTTTTCTGGGTGTCTGTCTGGTGCTGACGATCGCGCTTGCTTTCAACAATGAGGATTGGCAAGAGATCTTGTCGGGTGCCTTGATCAAAGCCGGTTTTTTGGCGTCTTTCTTCAGTGCCCTGTCGATCCTGCGCAATGCGGCCTCTTCATCTCCGGCCATGAGCAAATCGGGTGCCTTTCTGGCGGCCCAGCCACCGGGTCGGCGTTACATTTCGCTGTCTTTCGGGTCCCAGATATTTGCCTTGCTGCTGAATTTCGGGGCGATTCAATTGCTTGGGACACTGGCGCTTTCCAGCGCCAAGAGCGAACCGGATGAAAGGGTTCGCGCCATTCGGACCCGCCGGATGCTGCTTGCCATCCAGCGGGGATTCATATCCGCTTTGACATGGTCGCCAATGGCTTTCTCCACCGCGATGGCGGTGGCGACCATTCCCGGCATCAGCTGGATGGGGATTGCCATGCCGGGGTTGGTCAGCTCGGTCCTATTGCTCGGCACTGGGTGGGCGCTGGATACCATCTTCAAGCCAAGGCCTCAAGGCGGGCCACGGCTGCGGCGGAGTTCCGGCCTGCACTGGACCGTTTTGTTGCCGCTGGTGGCCTTGTTGGTGATCATCATGGTGCCAGTGCTGAGCATTGAAGTGATGTTTGGCATTCGCATCGTTGGCGTGGTGCTGCTGGTGGTGCCGATCCTGTCGATAATCTGGATGCTGATCCAGCAAAAGGATGCGTTTGCGGTCGGCCAGACCCTTCTCAGCTATGTCCATAAAGAGCTGCCTGCCTTTCGCTCGGACCTGTTGTTGTTGATGACTGCGGGCTATATCGGTGTGGTGGGGGCGGCTCTTCTGGTGCCGATGATGGCTGATGCCGGGATTGACCTCACCATTATTCCGGGCTGGTTTTTGCTCATTGCTTTGGTCTGGATCATGCCGGTCATGGGGCAGGTCGGATCCAATCCCATTCTCACCCTGTCGCTGGTCGCTCCGATGCTGCCCGATGCGGCTGCTTTCGGTCTCGATCCCCGGGCCTTTGGGGTGGCTATGCTCTGTGGTTGGGCGCTGACGGGGCTGACCTCACCCTTCACGGCCACCAATATATTGGTTGGCCGGTTTGGTGACATTCCGGTCGTGGATGTCGGACGGGTCTGGAACCGATCCTATTTCTTCATTGCGGTGACTTTGTTGTGTCTGTGGACGCTGGTCTTTGCCTACTGGGTGGTGTGACGCCAATCCAGTCCTCAGACAAGCAAAAGCCCCGCAGGCATGACCAGCCTGCGGGGCTTTTCAGTGGGGTTCGGCAGTGTTTCAGGCGAGGCCTTTGGCAATGTCGGGGATCTTGTTGAACAGAACCGCGTCTGCGCTGCTGGCGCGGTAGAAGACTGCAGGTTGGCCCAGCGGCGCGTCGACCTCGACCCAGCCGCCCTCATAATGGTCATTGGTCCAGAGATGAATCCATTGGTCGGGCGGCAGATAGAGTTTGCGCTTGCTGGCACCCTGCTCATAGACCGGGGCAACGAGGCAATCGCGGCCAAACAGATATTGATGCATCACCTCGTAGGACTCAGTATCCTCTTCATAATGAATGAAGAGAGGCCGCTGGACGGGCATGCCGGTGAGGGTGTTTTCCTTCAAGGCCGCTTTGATATAGGGCTTCAAATGGGTGAAGATCCGGGTCATAGCGGCGAGATGGGCGAGGGTCTCATTGTCGCTGTCAAATTGATGATTGTCAGCGGGGCGGTTGCCTTCATGGCTGCGCATGATCGGGGTGAAGGCGGCCATTTCGGCCCAGCGCATAAAGAGCTCGCGGTCGCGTTTCATACCGTGCAAGGTGGTATAGCCGCCAATATCGGAATGATGGATGCCATTGCCGAGCAGGCCTGAGGACAGCGCCCCATTGATCACGGACGGGATGCCGTCATCAATGTTCCAGTTGACGCATTGATCGCCGCCCCACAGGGCGTGGCAATAGCGCTGAATGCCCGTATAGCCCGCACGCATGAAGAAGAGGATATCGTCGGTCTTGCCCGCTTCCTCGATGGCGTCATGGTTGATTTTGGCCCAGCGGGTCGGCCAGTGATTATGCTCGATTTCGGCCGACACCCCGTTCGACAAAGCGCAATCGGTGGGCAGATACTCGCCAAAGTCAGCCATCCAACCCGACAGGCCAAAGTCGATCATGTTGGTCTTGATGACGCCCTTATACCAGTCGCAGGCCGCCGGGTTGGTGAAGTCGACGACGCCGCAATAAAATTCGCCAAAATCAACGACATATTTGCTGCCATCGTCGCGGGTGGCGAGATAGCCGTTGGCTTCGGCCTCGCGGTAAAGGGGGAAATCCTCCAGCACATAGGGATTGATATAACCAAGGAAGCGGATGCCGTCTTTTTTGAGGGCATGAATTTCCCTGTCGAGGCCGGGATAGAGGTCTTCGTTCCACTGCCAGTCCCATTGCAGGCGCTTGCCGAAGCTGGTCATTTTGATGCCCTGCCAGTCCTGACACCAGGCACCAGACACTTTCACGCCTGCGGCGCGGGCGCGTTTGAGCTTTTCGATGGTGATGTCGGTGCCGCCCTGAATGCCCAGAATGACCCCGTCGAGCACCCAGTCGGGTAGCTCAGGCTGGGTGCCAAAGATTCCGGTGATGCTGCGAATGAGGGCGGGGAAGCTGTCGGCGGCATCGAACAGGAGATAGTCGGGGATGTTCCAGCTTTGCAGCTCATGGAAATCGGCGTTGCAGAAGTCGAAATCCGCATAGGCGGTGGTTTCCAGATGAACGAAATACTTCTCCGACGAGACAAAGGTCGGCTGCGGATAGTTGGTGTTGTAATAGTCGCCGCCGGCGCGGTCCTTCACATCGGCCTGCCATGTGACATAGGTCGATTTGTTGCGGCCGACGCCGGGCTCAGAGGTCCAGAGCGGGAAATTGTGGCCGCGCAGATTGAGATAGGTGAGCTGTTCGCCGCAGCCATAGATCTTTTCATCGGCGCTGGCGCAAAGCCGGAGCCAGAAGCGGTTGAAATTGGCTTTGGCCTCAAGGAAGCTGATTTTGAGGCGGCCTTCGGCGGTTTCTTCGGCCAGCAAGGTGATGACCGGTTCGTGGGCCAAGATGAATTGGATCCGGATGGCTCCATCCTGCTTCTCTATGGTGAAGTGGCGCATGGCGATGCGCTCGACCAGATAATCCGAAATATCGAAATTGCCGCGATACATGTCAAAGGTTGGATCGCCTTCACCCAAATAGAGCGCTGGTGCTTTTTCAGAATGGCGCAACAAGGCTTTGCCTTTGTGGGAGAGGAGAAAGCCGGTTTTTGATTGTTCGATTTTCATGGCACTGGATCCACTGCAGGGGCATTGGGGAAGAGGCGTTTTGGCGCTTTCGTGAAAAGGGGGCGGATGGCCGCCCCCTGATCTTTTTTGCTCGCAAAAAGCTTATTTGGAAGCGGCGTCGAAGTCTGAGTCGAGCTTGGCTTCGCAGGCCTTGATTTCTTTTTCAAAGCGGTCGAGCCATGCTTTGCCTTCGTCGCCAGCGCTGGCCAGATAGAAGTCTTTCACAGGCGCGGTTGCTTCCTGGAAGGCTTTCTTCTCGGCTGCACTTGGGGTGTAGATGGTGCCGCCAGCCTTGCGGAAGGTGTCGTAAGCGTCGAATTCTTTCCATTTTGGATAGACGCGCAGGAACTGGTTCTGGGCGGCTACGCCATCAATGACGACGCGTTTCAGCTCATCCGGGAAGCCGGCGAAGCGGTCGTTGTTCATCACCCAGACGCCGCCCATATAGGCGTGGCCGTCGAGCACCAGATATTTGAGGCTTTCCTCGAATTTCATGGTGGTGATGTCAACGATGCCATTTTTGGTGCCATCAACCACGCCAGTGGACAGAGCAGTGTAGACTTCTGGCCATGCGATCGGGGTTGGGGCGCCGCCAAGGGCCTTGACCAATTCCTGCTGGATTGGGGCAGGCACGGTGCGGATTTTGAGGCCAGCCACGTCAGCAGGGGATTTGATCTGCTTTTTGGTGGTGGCGAAGTTGCGCCAGCCGCCGGAGTTGGAGACCATCATCAGGCGGACATTCTGGGTGGCGTCGAGCACATTTTTGCGGACGTCGGCAAGGAAGGCTTCATTGTCATAGACGCATTCGGCAACCCGGTCATCGCGCAGCATGTAAGGCAGGTCGAAACCACCGGCAGGGGCCCAGAAATTGGCCAGCTCGGCAATGGTGGTCTGGAAATAGTCAAAGATGCCAGACTGGACACCGGAGAGACATTCACGGGCATTGCCACACAGCTGGCCGCCGGGGAAGATTTCGACTTCGATGGCACCATTGGAATGGTTTTCGACAAAGTTCTTGAAGACCAGCAGGGACTGGTGATTGTAGCTGTCCGTGTTGGACACATGGGGCACGGTGAGCTTGTAGTCGGCAGCCTGTGCGGTTCCTGCCATGAAGCCGGCGGCGAGAAGCGCAAGACCCAGTTTTTTCAGTTTCATCTTTACCTCCAATGGTAAAATCGCGCTGGCGTTGTGTGGTTGTTAGACGCCAGCCTCCTCCAGGATTTCCGCGCCCTACATCATGCCCAGCAGCTTGGGCAGGCCGATAACGAGGGACGGGAAGAACGAAATCAGAAAGATCACCAGGAATTCCGCGAGCAAGAAAGGAATGATCGCTCTGGAGATTTTCTGAAGCGGCACACCGGACACGCCGGAAGCGACGAACAAGACAAGGCCCATGGGCGGGGTTGCCAGTCCGATGGAAAGATTGACCACCATGACGACGCCGAAATGGACCGGATCAACGCCAACGGCTGTCATGATCGGGGCAAGGATCGGAGCGAAGATCAGAATGGCGGGCCCAGCATCTATGAACATGCCGACAATGAACAGGAAGATGTTCATAATGAAGAACAGAACCAGCGGATCCTTGGTGATCGAATAGAAGAAGGTGGTGATGACCTTGGCAATGCCCGACAGGGAAATGGCAGAGGCAAAGCCACTGGCTGCTGCGACGATGATCAGGATGGCGGCGGCATTGATGGCAATGCGCACGAACATCGGGAAGACATCCTTCATCTTCAGAAGACGCATGATGAAGATGGAGAGGATGAAGGCATAAAAGACGGCGATGGCAGCCGCTTCGGTCGGGGTGAAAATGCCCCCATAGATGCCACCCAGAATGATGACCGGGGTCAAGAGCGGCAGGATGGCTGCCTTGAAGGCGGCCGAGCGTTCCGGGCGAGAGGCCCGTTCGAATTGCTCAACGGCAGGATATTTCTTGATCTGCCAGCGATTGACCAGCATCAGGGCGACGCAGAGGATCAGGCCGGGCACAATGCCGGACATAAACATCGCCGCGACCGACGTGTTCATCACGAAGGCATAGATTAGCATGATGCCGCTTGGCGGGATGATGGTGCCCAGAACGGTCGCCGCCGCCGTGATCGCCGCCGCATAGGTGCGGTCATATTTGTAGCGCTCCATTTCCGGGATCATCATGTTGCCAATGGCCGAGGTGGCGGCCACAGATGAGCCGGTCAGGGCGCCGAACAGGGTGGCTGCGATGATCACCACATGGCCAAGACCGCCGCGTAGATGCTGGACCATGGTCTGGGAGAAGGTGATGATGCGGGTGGTGATGCCGCCATTGACCATGAATTCGCCCGCCAGCATGAAGAAGGGCAGGGCGAGCAGCAGAAACACGTCCAGACCAGCATAAAGCCGCTGGTAGAGCATGTTCATGAACAGCACCTTGTCGGCCTGAAACAGGGCGATGGCTGGCGACAGTCCGAGCGCAAACAGAACCGGCAGACCGATCAGCAGGAAGGCCAGAAAATAGACGGCAAAGATTGGGGAGACCATGATGTTCGTCCTTTAGCTTTCTGGATCAATCAAGCCTGTGGCTCTTGTTCGGCGGGTTTGAAATGGATGAATTGGCGCAGCTCGGAGACGATCTTTTGCAGCGCGGACAGGAGCGTGATACCCATCAGCAACGGCGGGGCGATGTAGATCACATTCATGGTGATGGGCAGGCTGTCGGCACGGCTCGAACCGCGGGCAAAGAAGTCATAGCCAAACTTGATCCAGACCAGAAAGGTGAGGATTGCGAGGCAGTGGATGAGGATCATCAGAAGATGCTTGATTCGTAAGCCATTTAACGCATCAAGCAGGAAGGTCATGGCGATGTTCTTGTCCTGCAGATAGATGATCGGCAGGCAGAGATAGACCATATAGATCATCAGGAAGCGCGAGGCTTCATCGGTCCAGCTCAATGGCATGTTGAGGACATAGCGAAACAGGATTTGCAACAGCACAATGACGGTCATGACGACCAGCATCGAGCCACCAATCCAGCTGCCCAGTTTGCCGATGGGGCTGTTGATCCTGTTGAGACCCTTTTCAAGCGCTGCAAGCATGGTGCGATCCTTTTTCAAGCATGCCGTTTGACAGAGGCGGGCGGGGCAGTTGGCCGCCCGACCCAATGCTGAACCCTATTGGCAGGCGCCAATTGGTCAGGTCAGTTCGACGACTTCGATGCCAAGGCGTTTGGCGATGGCGCGCATGATCGGGCGATGCTCGCCATAGGTCAGCGCCGTATGGTGCTCGAGCCCCTCATTGATCATCCGGTCAAGGAAGTCTTTGACGGGGATATCCGGTCTGGCGGTGCCAGCGGTGCCGGAAAAGGCCAGTGGAGCCTTGATCATCTCCGCTCCGGCCAGAAGGAGCCGCAACTTGCCGTGGCCTTGGGAGAAGCGGGCCATGGTGATGCGGCCCGGCTTCAAGGCAAATTCGGACAGGAGCGGCATTTTGCGGTTGGAATGGATGGTGCCCTGAATGGTTTGGTCGGTGTCGGCCATGTCGATCGGGGCCTGACCGCAATGCCAGAAGACGATGGAGTCGTCCTCAATGTTGACATCGACCAGATCGGTATTGAAGACCGAGCCGCCGGAGGCCTGTTGCAGGGTAAGGGAGGTGACAACCCCCATCATGTCGGCTTCGCAGCCTGCCGGGGTGTGATCTTCATTGAGCAGAGCAAGCGCCCCGCAGGCCGCGCAGCCATATTCGACAAAGAAATCCGGCCAGCAGCGGACAGCAACGCCCTTATAGCCCTTTTCATCGGCTTCCGTGCGCAGCTTGGAATAGACTTTGAGGGTCTTGCGGGTGGCTTCCTGATCCAGCTCGCCGAGATTGGGGAACTGGGCCTTGCTGCGCTCATAGGGGGCGTCGGCGACGTCATCAGGCAAGGCTTTGACCTGATTGATGAAATCGCTGATGCCAATGCGGTCGACATCGATGCCAAAGCGGGTTTGAAGCTCCTGCTCATTGAAATTGCAGGCATCAAAGCCGTCGGGATGCTCGCCGACCAGCTTGAGTTTGGCCCCTTGCAATTCATTGACGATGGCACCGGCCTTGGCCAGAAGCGCGATGTCTTCAATGGCTTTCGGGCTGTCGGCGTCCGCATGGATATAGTCGATGGAAAGATCATTGCGGCTGAGCGCGTGGCTGGCGAGATTGACGCCGCAGAAGGAATTGAGCCGTAGGCGACCACCGGTGCGGGCTTCGGGGAAAGACCACATGACCAAGGGGGCGTCGATTTCCTTGCCCAATTCGACGGTCATGGTTGCGTCGGTGAATGTCACTTGCAGCAGGAGCAGCATGTCAAGTTTTTGCGCTTTGAGCGCAGGCAGTGCACCCAGCACCGCGTCGGCATCGAAGAGCAACTCCGGCTTGCCAATCAAATCGGCATTGAGGCTTTCCAGAGCGCCCCAGGCTTTGGCCAGAATCTCTTCTGCAAAAGGTACGTCGAAGGTTGGTCGACCCAGTGCGACGACACCGATGCATGGTCTTTTTGCTGACATAGGTTTCCTCCACAATCCTGACAGGCCGTCTTCAAGAGGCCAGATGGTCAGGCACCTCCCAATGCGCTTAGACCTGCCAAGAGATTTTGTCAGAGCCAACACTAAGTCGATAAACGATCATAGACTATCGGTATAAATGCGTATAAATGGTCATTTCACACAAAAAATGTCATATTAATTCCATAAAACAAACATGAATTGACAACTATGCTCAAAAACTGTTGTTTTTTGATTGAGGCGATTGACTGAAAGACCGGATCGAATGCGTGGCGGGGCTCGAAGCGATCATGATCGCCAAGCAGAGCGGGCGGAAGTCGTGAAAACCCGCAATTACACTGCTATTTCATGAAGATAGCTGAGGCCCTCTGTCGCCAACAGACGGGTGATGCAAGCGGAGGCTTGGAATGGGTTTGCCGTTTTTTGGTGATCGCGTGGTAAAAAAGGGACAAGGCCAGCCATCCCCACTCGGAAAGCCCCTCAGAAGGGGAGGCTAAACCGGGCTTTGGGTGATTGATGTGTGTTCGTTTCTGAGCGTTTGCCGCCAAACGCGTTGGTCGTTTGCCCGTTTTCTGCCGCAGGCATATTTTCTTATTCGGGGTGAGCCGCGCCTGATCGTCGATCAGGCGCTGTTGGGGGCAATGACGAAGGCTCCTTCCACGCCGTTGGCGGTGTGGTGGATATTGGCTTGGAGCGCTGCAAAATCGACACTCAAGGTGGCGCTTGCTGTCTCACTCTTCCAACTCAGCACCAATTTTGAGGCATCCGGCTGCGCGAGTGAGAAGCTGCCGTCAAAGGCCGGATGGTCATTGCGGAAGCGGATCAAATCGATCAGCGCGGCCACCATCGGGCTGTTCATTGCATCGACGACTTCGCCTTCGGCAAAATAGTGACGATTGATGTCACGCCCGACATTGGTGCGCGCGAGCAGGTCCATGTCATTTTGCGCGCCGAGTAGACCAACATAATAGATCTGCGGAATGCCGGGGGCGAAGAATTGGACAGCGCGGGCGATCAGATAGTCCTGATCGCGGCGACCAAGGGCGTCGAAATAGGTGGAATTGACCTGATAAAGATCGAGATTGGAGGCCGCAGCCCCGGTGGCTTTGAGCGAAGTGCCCCCCGTGCGCTCATGCATGGTTTTGACCAGCTGATCGATGGCGTCTGGTTCAAGCAGGCCGGGGCGACCATCGGACGCCGCGCCGACATCAATCACGCCGATGCCGTCATGGGTATCGAGCACGGTCAGGGCATTGCGTGGGCTGACCTCCAGCCAGTTTGCCAGCGGGTTTGCATCGCCAGTGAAGAGCGCATGAAGCAGCAGCGGTGGCAAGGCAAAATCATAAACCCGATCGACCTTTTGGGCGATGGCGATCTGATCCTGATAATAGCTATGGATTTCGACCAGCACTTCCATGTTGCGGGCCTTGGCCTTGTTACTGAGCGCCTCAAGAAAATCATAGGTCTCGGGGATCATGAAGCAGCTGGTGCCCGGTTTCTTGATGGCATAGCCCGCAGCATCAAGTCGGATGGTGGTGACGCCGGAGGCGGCGAATGTGTCGAGAATCCGCTCGAGATAGGCCGCGCCTTTGGCGCTATGGACGTCAATGTCGATCTGGTTGGCGGTGAAGGTGGTCCAGATCAGGCGTTTGGTGCCGTCCTTCAGGGTGATATAGGTGAAGGGCAGGCCGGGACGGGGGCGATAGATTGCCATCAGCTCCTGTTCGGTGGCCCCTTGGGGGAAAACCGATGCATAGCTGAGAAACATCTCCGCATGGTCCGAGGCATCGCCCTTCTCAACAAAGTCCTGAAAGGCAGCGCCTTCGGCAGAGACGTGATTGACAATCAGGTCGGCCATGATGTCATGGCTTTTCGACAGGCGACGGACATCGTCCCAGGTGCCCAGTCTTGGATCGACGATGGTGTGATCCTTGGGGTCAAAGCCCGCATCCGCCCCGTCATAGGGATCGAAGAAGGGCAACAAATGCACCGTGCCAAACAAACCAGCCAGAGGACCATTGAGCAGCGCGTCGAGATTTGCGACACCGCCACCACTGAGGCGGTCTATATAGGTGATGAGTTGCAGTTTGTTTTTCATGATGTTGCCCACCCTTCAACGTGTCGCAATGTCTTGATGATAAGGCATTTGCAGCCAAGCGTCATGGCTGAGAGCCACAAGGACGCATTTTGTCGGCGCATATGGTTGTTCTGAACGGACCATAGGCCGCGCTGCACCGATGGATCAAGCCCTGCAACGGGCCTTGCATTGATCGGATGGATGGAGCGATGGTCGTGCTTTGGCGATCTATTTGTTCTGCATCGCCGCCATGATGATTTTGAAAATCTTGACCGGCGGGAAGGGGTAATCGATTGTTCGGCCGATACCCAGATCGACCAGAGCCTTTTTGAGATTTTCATCGACCTTGTCGTTGCATAGCAGCACCATCTTGCCACGCCCATGGGTCTTTTTGGTATTGATCAGGCCAGAGAGATAGAAATGCACCACTTTGCTGTAGAGCAGAAAACAGAGATCATTTTCCTCCACCGCATCCTTGCGCTTTGACAGATGCTCTTCCTGAATGAACTCGACCATGCAGCCCACTTCCTTCAAGCCCTGTTCGATCGGGGCGACGTAGGAATGGGACTTGGCTATCAGTGAGACGGACAGAGGCGCATTGTCGCTCTGTTTTTCCTTCAGGGCATTGTAGATGCGCTTCAGGCGTTCCTCGTTGGTGTCGCGGAAGCGGTGCACCTGATTGATGCGCGTACTGATGGTGGCATGCAGCAGGTCATAATCGATGGGTTTGGTAAGATAGTCATCAACGCCCAAGCGCTTGCCGGCCAGAATGTCTTCGCGGGTGGCCTTGGCGGTGAGGAAAATGAACGGCACCTCGTTATGCTGGGGCAGGCGTTCGCGCACCAGTTTGAGGGTGGTCAGGCCATCGATCAGCGGCATCATGATATCGCACAGAATGAGATCGACGGTTTCATGTTTGAGGATTTCAATGGCTTCCTTGCCATTGTGGGCTTTCAGCGTTTCATAGCCTTCATCCTGCAATTCTTCGACGATATCATCGAGCAACAATTCTTCGTCTTCGACGCACAAAATTCTCGTCGTCATTTCTTTTCTCCGTCAGGATACGGCCCGGACCGGGGCAGTGCTTTCATCTTGGTCGTCGATCGCCAGTTTGGCTGGCAGGAAAATCGTGAAGCAGGACCCCTTGCCGACTTCACTCTCGACTTCAATGTGACCATCATGTTCTTTCAGGGCCATCTGCGCGAAGTTGAGGCCGATGCCGGTGCCGGCGATGCCGCTGGAGGTTGAGGCACGATAGTATTTGTTGAAGATCTTGGACATTTCGCTCTTGGGAATGCCAACGCCCTGATCTGCAACCCGGATTTTCAGATACCGGTCAGTGCGTTCACCCGTTACCGTGATCGGAGCCATCGGTTCGGAATATTTGATGGCGTTCGACAGGATATTGCTGACGCATTGGTCGAGCATATTCTGGTCGAAATGGGCGAATTGTGGCAATGCGTCCAAATCCCAGACAATGTTGCAGTCTTCGCCCATTTCCAGATGGGATATGCACAATTTTTCCAGCGCCCCGCGGAAAGGTTGCCGCTTGGCCTCGACTTTCAGGCCGGTGATTTCATCGGTTGAGAAGTCCATGAAGCGATTGATCAGATATTGCATGCGTTGCACGGAGTCGCGGATATTGCCAATGCGTTCGCGCAGGCGCTCATTGGGAATTTCGCCGATCTTGCGCTGGATACGCTGGGCGTTGCTGTCGATGATGGCCAGCGGTGTCTTGAATTCGTGAGACGCCATCGAGACGAATTCGCGCTGGGTTTCTGACAGGTTGATTTCCTTTTGCAACAATTTGACCAGCTGGTTGGTGTGATCCTGCAGTTTGTGGGTTTGGTCCTTGTAGACCGATACATCAGAAAAGATCGCGATGCGGCCGCCATTGACCGTCGGGGACTGGTTTATGCGATACCAGTTGTCGTCATGCAGTTTGTGCTCACTGCTGCTGAACAGGTTGGTTGCGTCGTCCTCGGATCGCTGGCTTTCAGGAATACTGAAGCCTTCGATACAGTCGATATGGGAATTCTGCACAAGGTGGCGTTTCAGCGAGGGATACAAATCCTGCATGCGCTTGTTGGCTAGCACCAGATGGTCATTTTCGTCAAAAACGATCAGGCCATCATCAACGGCATCCATGGCATTGACCAGCAGATCACGGTGGTAATTGACTTCGTCGAGGCTGTGTTCGAGCTTCATTTCCAGTTCATACTGGGTCGCTTCGAGATTGGCTTCATAAGTGCGCTGATCGGTGATATCACTGTAAATGGTGACGAAACCGGAATGCCCCAATGGAGTGCGCTGCATGCGAATGATGCGCCCGTCCGGTTGTTCGCGCTCGATCTCGATGGGGTTGAACTGGCGTGCGGTTTCCAGCACTTCTTGCACCAGCTTCTCAGGGTCGCCAGGGCCATAGACGCCCCGTTCGGCCAGATAGCGCAGCAAGAATTCGAGGGATGGGTTTTCCTCAAGCACTTCAATGGGCAGGCCGAGCATGTCGCAAGCCGCCTTGTTGATGAAAACGACTTCCATCTCGTTGCTCACCAGTGACATCCCCTGATGGGCCGATTGCATCAGAAATGAGAGCAGGTGCTTTTCGAGGTCACTGTCACCGATATAGTATGGCATGGTTTTCTCCGTCGCGTACGACGTAAAGTTATAGGAAAATAATTAAGGAAGTAGAAAGTCAAATGGTAAACAAGCCGTGGCTTCTGGCTGGAAGCACATGATTTTTATTCGGTTTTTCAATTAA
Organism: Cohaesibacter intestini; assembly: GCF_003324485.1. Taxonomy (NCBI): domain Bacteria; kingdom Pseudomonadati; phylum Pseudomonadota; class Alphaproteobacteria; order Hyphomicrobiales; family Cohaesibacteraceae; genus Cohaesibacter; species Cohaesibacter intestini. The sequence continues at coordinate 969,877 of NZ_QODK01000001.1, forward strand.
ATATTGGTGAGTTACCTATACCAGCCTTGCGGGCTGTTGCGGTGATGCCTGTTGAAGTCTAGATTAAATTGCATCGATCCTGATGTCGCGATCCATTGGTGGTCGGGACAGACCACCAAAAGCGGGGCTGACCAGTATGGCGCGAGGCATCCAATCCATTCTCTTTGTCTGCTTGGGCAATATCTGCCGCTCTCCTCTGGCTGAAGGGGTGATGCGTCACAAGCTGCAGTTGGCGGGATTGGGGGAGCAGGTCCGGCTGGACAGTTGTGGCACCGGACCTTGGCATGTGGGCAACCCGCCAGACCGACGCTCGGTGGGCATTGCCCGTCAGCATGGTATCGCGATGGATGATTTGCGGGCGCGCAAAGTGCGGCGACAGGATTTTTATGAGTTCGAGCTGATTTTGGCGATGGACCGGGACAATCTGGCCGATCTGCAGGCTATCCAACCGCGGGACGGCATCGCGGAGCTGGCGCTCTATCTAGATTATTGCGAGGTCGCGGATGATCTGGGCTTTGATGAGGTGCCCGATCCCTATTATGGGGGCGATCGTGGTTTTGGTGCGGTTTATGCGATGATCGACCGGGCAAGCGACTTTCTCATCGCTCGCTGTCGTTGAACGTTCTTCCGCAGGACCCTACAATAGATCGAAGCTTTCCTCGACCACATAAGGCCCGCCGCCAATGCTGTCCTTGGCAGAATAGAGCACAAAGCGCGGCACACTGAATTGTTCGGTGCGGAAATTGCCCCGCATGGCCAGATAATTGGCCACGTCGATCGCTTCGGCATTCTTGTTCAGGCGGGCGAGGGTGACATGCGGCGTATAATCGTGTTTGTCCGGCTTCAGGCCGATCTTGTTCATCCGCTGCTCCAGTTCGCGATGGAGCAGATAGAGATCTTCACTATTCTGCACCGCTGCAAAGACCGAGTGAGGTTTCTTTGATCCAAAGGCACCAAAGCCTCTGAGGGACAGATCAAATTCAGGATATTGGATTTGCGACATCTCGAAGACAATTTCATTGGCGAGCGCATAGTCAACATCGCCCATGAAACGCAGTGTGATGTGATAGTTGGATTGGTCCACCCAGCGGGCACCATACAGACCGCCCTTTTGCAAGGACAGCAGATTGCTGATGGAAGGGGGGATTTCCAAACCGGCAAACAAGCGTGGCATCATTTCGCTCCCGTGCAGGATTTGGGGGCACGACGTCTGTGTCGGCGTGGCCAAAAAGCCGTGTTCCAGACGAAATGATCGGCACATGAGCGTTTGATAGTCTGATGCAAATGCCGGTGCGAATCACTTCAGATCTGTCACGCAATGAGAATAGCTCAAAATATGTGACGTTGCCTTAAAAGCTTGCCTGATCATCCATGAACCATATGAGGCAGTGGAGAAAAGTGACGGGTCGCCAGCCTTGTGGCAGGGCGACCCCTTGTTGGTTTCTGCGATTTTTTGCTTGCTTATGGGCACGGGTTGGCGTGGACCATATGGACCGCATTGATGGCGGCTTCCATCTCTTCGGTCACCACCATGTCATGGGCGGCAATGTCGATTTTGAGCTGCTCAAGGGTGGTTGCGCCAAGGATCGTTGAGGTAACAAAGGGGCGCGAGGTGGCAAAGGCGATGGACAATTGTGCGATGTCGACATTGAAGTCCTCAGCCACTTTGAGATAGCCGCGAATGGCCGGGTCTGCTCCCGGTGTGGTGTAGCGGTGCTGGCGGTCAAACAGGGTGGCACGCGCGCCATGTGGGCGTTTTCCGTCAAGATATTTGCCGGTGATGAAACCCTGTCCGAGCACGGAATAAGGCAGCAGGCCGACATTCTCGCGCATGGCGATCTCGGCCATATTGACCTCGAAGGTCCGGTTCAGCAGGCTATAGGCATTCTGGACGGATACAACGCGTGGCCCCTTGCCGGCATCGGCTTCCGAGACGAAGCGCATGGTGCCCCAGCCGCTCTCGTTGGACAGGCCGAGATGACGGATCTTGCCCGCCTTGACCAGATCATTCATCACATCGAGAATCTCGGCGATGGAATTTTCGTCTTCTGCCTGCCGCGGGTGGGCATAGATGATCGGGTTGGCGCCAAACTGGGTGACATTGCGATCAGGCCAATGGATCTGGTAGAGGTCGATATAGTCGGTTTTCAGGCGTTTGAGACTGGCATTGACCGCTTCGTTGATCTGGGCGCGGTTCAGCTGACCGGGGGATCCATCCTTGCGAAACCATGTCATGCCGCTGCGACCTATGACCTTGGAGGCAATGATCAACTCGTCGCGGTTGCCCTTTTCGTGCAGCCAGTTGCCGATGATTTCTTCGGTCCGGCCCTGGGTTTCCGGCTTGGGCGGAATGGCATAGAGCTCTGCTGTGTCAAAGAAGTTGATGCCGTTTTCGGTGGCATAATCCATTTGCTCGAAGGCTTCGGCCTGGGTGTTTTGTTCACCCCATGTCATGGTGCCAAGGCACAGACTACTGACTTCCAGGTCGGTGCGACCGAGTTTTCTCATTTCCATGGTGAGATCCAATTCAATTTCTGGCGAACGGGTCCGTATTGCCGGACCGTCGGGAGGGCTGGTGTCTGTCCCGCAAAAACAGGCGGGGGCTGGTGCGGGACATGCAATGAACGAAAAAGAAGGGTGGCAGGGAGCGAAATTGCCCCTGATCAGTTAAGGTCTTTTACTATGTCAAGGAGGAAAGGTGCAACATTGCTGACGATGATTTCAATGCCTTGGGGATTGGGGTGGATGCCATCTGCCAGATTGAGGGAGGGATCACCGGCAACGCCTTCAAGGAAAAAGGGTAGCAAGGGCACGTTCATTTCCTCGGCGAGTGCCGGATAGATTGCGTCAAAGGCAGAGACATATGTCTGACCCATATTGGGGGGGGCTTTCATGCCCATTAGCGCGACCTTGGCACCCTTGGCACGGAATTTTTCGATCATGGCGGCGAGATTGGCCTTGGTCTTGTCAACCGGCAGACCCTGCAAAGCGTCGTTGGCACCCAGTTCCAGCACCACCAGATCGATCCCGTCAGGGGTTGACCAGTCAAGGCGCGACAGACCGTTGGCGCTGGTGTCGCCAGAGACCGCCGCATTGATCACCTCGACGTTCAATCCCTGCTCGGTGAGACTTTTCTGCAACTGATCGGTGAAGCCCTTGCCAGCGGGCAGCTGGTAGCCTGCGGACAGACTGTCGCCAAAGGCCAGAATGCGCATAGGTTCGGCAGCGTGCAGGCGGGTGAGTGTCACGAAAAGCAGGAGCAAAAGAAAACTGCCAGCCATCGCCAGCCGTAGAAGCGGGGTCAGATCACGGGTGGCTGCCTGCGACTGGGGTCTTTGGTCTTTTGGGGTTTTGGGCATAAAGGGTCTCATAAGGTGACAAAGGCGTGATTGTTGAATCTGATTTTCGACTTCCCATATAAGGGAAACTATTCAGTTTACGTAGCTGTCCTGCGCGACAGATCAAGGCTCGCCCTTAATATAGGATATGATCAACGTGACTTCATCCTCCCCTGTTGCCCTTTCCGACCAGCCTGACGCCTCCCGACCACACAGTGACCTCGATCCTGTCATCATCTCCCTGCATGACGTTTATCTCAGTCTCGGCGCGGGTCATTCGCGGGTCGATATCCTGCGCGGCATCGAGCTTGATATTGCGCGCGGTCAGTCAGTGGGGCTGGTTGGGCCGTCCGGCTCTGGCAAATCAACCCTTTTGATGGTGATGGCCGGGTTGGAGCAGGCCGATAAGGGCAAGGTGCTGGTCGATGGCAGCGACATGTCGGCGATGGATGAAGATACGCTGGCACGGTTTCGCGGGGCGGAGATTGGCATCATTTTCCAGTCCTTCCATCTGGTGCCGACCATGACAGCGCTTGAAAATACTGCCATTCCGCTGGAACTGGCCGGGCGCAGCGACGCCTATGATGTGGCGAAAGCCGAGTTGGAAGCGGTTGGTCTTGGGCCGCGAATTCATCATTATCCGGCAGAAATGTCCGGTGGAGAGCAACAAAGGGTGGCGATTGCCCGGGCGTTGGCGCCTCGGCCCGCGATCCTGATTGCCGATGAGCCAACGGGCAATCTGGATGCCGAGACTGGCAAGGAAATTTCCGATCTGATGTTCCGGCTGCATAAAGAACGCGGCATGACCCTGATGCTTGTGACCCATGACCCCAATCTGGCGGATCGCTGCGAGCGAGTGGTGCGGCTGAGATCCGGCCAACTGGTTGAAGACGACCATGAACAGGCCAGTGGTGCGGTAGCAGGTTAGGGGTTGCGGAATGGATCAAATGGTTGCCAAAGCCTCCGGGGCTGAAACCGGACCGCCTCATGCAGGCCCAAGCCTGCCTGCGCGTGGCTGGATGGCGTGGATGAAACTTGCCTTCCGCTTCGCCTTTCGCGAAATGCGCGGCGGTCTTGCGGGATTTTACATTTTTCTGGCCTGTATTGCCCTCGGGGTCGCTGCCATTGGTGCGGTTGGCTCGGCGTCACGCACCTTAACCGGCGGTCTTGAAGAGCAGGGGCGGGTGATTCTGGGGGGCGATCTGTCGCTCTCGGCGATCCATACGCGGGTCAATGACGAGCAACGGGCGTTTCTGAGCCAGTTTGGCCGCTTTGGTGAAGTGGCCACCTTACGCGCTATGGCCAGCAAGGAAGATCAATCCGAGCAGATGCTGGTCGAGATCAAGGCGGTGGACGATGCCTATCCGATGGTTGGCACGCTGGAAACCGCTCAAGGCAAGGGGCTTGAGACAGGCCAGTTGCTGGCTGATCCCTTGTTGCTTGATCGGCTCGGGCTGAAGGTTGGCGATCCGCTGATGGTTGGCGTCAAGCGCTTCATCATTGGCGATGTGATCACGCGCGAGCCGGATGCGCTGGCCACCGGGCTGGCGCTCGGGCCGCGTCTGTTGATGTCGCTTGAGGATCTGAGTGAGACCGATCTGGTGCAGCCCGGTGCGATTGTCCGCTGGACGGGCCGCGTGGCGATGGATGGGGCTCCGACCATCTCCGAGATTCAGGCTGTCGAGGCCGAGATCAAGGAGACTTATCCGGACAATGGCTGGCGGATTCGCTCGCGGGCAGAGGCTGCGCGGGGGCTGAAACGCAACATTGATCGCTTTGCCTCCTTCCTTGTGTTGGTGGGGTTGGCATCACTGATTACGGGTGGTGTCGGCATTGCCAATGCGGTGCATGCCTTCATCCAGTCGCGGCAAAATACCATTGCCAGTTATAAATGCCTCGGGGCGCCGAGTTGGCTGATTGTTGCCATTTATCTGGCGCAGATCCTGATGATTGCGCTGATCGGCATTGCCATCGGGCTGAGCTTTGCTGCCTTGGTGCCTTATATCATGACGCTGGTGGTGCCGGACAATCTGCCGCTGTCCTCTGCCCTGTGGCATCCTGAGGAACTGGGGCTTGCGGCCCTGTTCGGGCTGCTGGCAGCATTGCTTTTCTCCATTCGGCCCCTGCTCAGGGCCCGCGCCATTCCGGCGACGGCTTTGTTTCGCGATCAGATTGCCCCGGTACGCTATCATGCCAGTCGTGTGGACTGGCTGATTACGCTGGGGCTTGGGGCTTTGCTGGTGGGGTTGGTTTTGGCGACCGCCAAGGTGACCATGGTGGCGGTCGGGTTTCTGATCGGCATGGTGATCGTCTTTGCGCTGCTGCGACTGATTGCCTATGCCATCATGCAAGGGGCCAAGCGGCTGCCGCGCATCCGGCGGGTGGTGCCGCGTCTGGCGATTGCCAATCTGCATCGCCCCGGCGCACTGACCCCGTCGGTGGCTTTGTCCTTGGGGCTTGGGCTTAGCCTTTTGGTGACCTTGGTGCTGATCGATCTCAATTTGCAGAACCAATTGACCGGAAACTTGCAGGAAAAAGCGCCGAACTTCTTCTTTGTCAATATCCAGAACAACGAGGTTGAACGCTTCGAGGCGCGGCTTGACGCCCTTGCCCCCAATGGCGAGAGGGAGCGGGTGCCGATGCTGCGTGGCCGGCTGACAGAGCTGAAGGGCATTCCGTCCAGTGAATATGATGCACCTGACGGGGCAAGGTGGGTGTTGCGCGGTGATCGTGGCATCACCTATTCGGCCGACTTGCCGGACAATTCCACCCTGATGGAAGGGGACTGGTGGCCAGCAGACTATGCGGGCAAACCCTTGGTCTCGTTCGATTATGAACTGGCCAATGAGCTGGGACTGGTGATTGGCGACAGCCTGTCGGTCAATGTGCTGGGCCGGACGCTCACCGCTGAAATCAGCAATTTGCGGCAGGTGGAATGGCAATCGATGGCGATCAATTTCGTCATGGTCTTCTCGCCCAACACCTTTGCGGGTGCGCCGCATGCCCATTTGGCGACCCTGTCCCTCAACGGTGAGGGGGAGCAGGTACCCGATGCGGTTCGTGCGCAGGAAGCGGAGGTGATGAAAGCCGTCATCAAGGAGTTTCCGACGGTCACCACGGTGCGGGTCGGGGAGGCGCTAGATCGGGTCAATGATCTGGTGCGGCAATTGGCTTGGGGCATGCGGGCTGCATCCTCACTGGCGATCCTTGCCTCCATTCTGGTGCTGGCCGGTGCTTTGGCGGCGGGTCAGCGGGAGCGGATTTATGATGCGGTGATCCTCAAAACGCTGGGGGCCAGCCGTCGGCAGGTTCTCTCGGCCTACAGCCTTGAATATGGTCTTCTGGGCCTGATCACGGCTCTGTTCGCCCTTGGCATCGGCCATGGTGCGGCCTATTTGGTGCTAACGCAGGTGATGGACATGCCTTTCACCTTCCAGCCGATGGCGGCCGTGGTCGCTGTGCTGCTGGCAATGGTGGCAACCGTGGTGCTGGGTTTGCTCGGCACATGGTCGAGCCTCAACAAAAAACCCGCCCGGATCCTCAGGGCTGGTTAACAAAAGCTTACACTTCCGGCTGGGTGCGAGGATGAGATTAAATTCTCGTAACCTTTTGACGTGAATCGCAAACTGGTCCGAAAAAGGGCTTGAGCTTGGTGCCAAAGCCTACCATATAATGTCCATACGTCGTTTGAAGGAACAGCGATGGCTCAGCTCGTCTTCCCTGTCGGTAGACCCGACGAGCCGCCAGACCGTGATAACTTTCGAGTTTTTTGAGGAGAAACCATGTCGAATGATTTCCGTCAGAGCGCACATCTAAGCGGCCGCGCCGCCGAGATGGCTCAGATCGATCAGGGCCTGCGCAGCTATATGCTCAAGGTCTACAATTATATGGCCATCGCACTGGGTGTGACTGGTCTTCTGGCTTATGTCACCTATTCGATGGCGTTCGGCGTCGTTGATGGCAAGGTGATTGGCTATACCCAGCTGGGTGCCACCCTGTTTGCCAGCCCGCTGAAATGGGTCATCATGTTCGCGCCTTTCGCAATGGTGATGTTCCTGAGCTTCCGCATTCAAAAAATGAGCGCGGGCACCGCACAGATGGTCTTTTGGGCCTATGCTGCGCTGATGGGCGTGTCTCTTGCTTCCATCTTCGCCGTCTTCACCGCTCAGTCGATCACTCAGGTCTTCTTCATCACCGCCGCTGCTTTTGCTGGTCTCAGCCTCTATGGCTATACCACCACCAAGAGCCTGTCCGGTTGGGGTAGCTTCCTGATGATGGGTCTGATCGGCATCGTGATCGCGTCGATCGTTAACATCTTCCTTGGCTCCAACGCCCTGCAGTTCGCCATCTCGGTGATCGGCGTGCTGGTCTTTGCTGGTCTCACCGCTTATGACACCCAGCAAATCAAGGAAATGTATTTTGAAGGCGACAGCGCCGATACCATGGGTAAGAAAGCCATTATGGGCGCTCTGCGTCTGTATCTGGACTTCATCAACCTGTTCATTATGCTGCTGCAGCTGTTTGGCAATCGCGAATAGTCGCCGGGCCAAAGTGAAACACAAGAAAAGCCGCTCCCATTCGGGGCGGCTTTTTCTTTGGGTGCATTGCTTGGAAGGGCTTTTCGATCCGCTAGAATCGACCGGTCACTTTTCGACCAACTTCATCAGTTTCTGATTGAGCAATGCAAGGATTGGGCGCAGATCGTGGCCACGCTTGAGAATTTGGCCCTGTTGCGAGACAAGGGAGAAGGCGCCTTGTTTGCGGGCCAGTTTGGGATGTTTCTCGATGCGATAAAGCGGCATTTCACTGGTGCGGCGGAAAATGGAGAATATGGCTCGGTCCTTCAGGGTGTCGATGGCATAATCGCGCATTTCTCCGGCGGCGACCATACGGCCATAGACATTGAGGATTGCCATCAGTTCAACCCGGTTGAAGCAGATCTGCGGTGGGGCTGACGGGGCCATTTGGGAATGGCCAATCACCGTGGCGGGTCTCTGCTCCGCCGGTCGCGTCACACTTTCATCACTGTTATCGAGCAATCGATCCTCCTTGCCGGTTTGCGGCCTCAAATCATGGGTCCGTCCCTGTCGTGTGCATTCTTTCTATATAGGGTCTGTCGGGTGATGTTTCATGATTGCCGCAAAAAAGCAGCTTGGCAAGAGGCTGCAGGTGCAGGCCTTGGGCAAGGCTTAGGGGCGCGGCGGCAGGCTAGTCGAAGCACAGCCATGCAATCGGACAAATAGGAAGATTACAGAATTTTCATAATGCATTGATTTTCATGCGAAAATCACAAAATTGCCTTATTTCAGCCCTTGGAAAACCATCACCTCCCCCCAATATAAGACCTGTTGTCACGCGGCGATTTGCAAATGTGAGCCTCTGCCCCCTTTTGATGAGCATTTGCAAAGACCCGTCTCAGTCTCTTCGGTTCGACCAAAATCGCGGGAGGCATCAGCAGCATCGGGTTCGATCGGCTTGTCAGGAAATTGGCCGATCACACAGGCCGCGTTTCAACATCCCAACAGCTCCTTATCGGGGTGCCTCACGGCATCCCGTTTTTTTTGTGCCATTTGCGGCCTTGCCCCATCTTGAAAGCGTTGGTCGGGGTTGCTAGATGCTGTGTCAAACCTCCCCACGTCATGCTTGCCTATGGTGGTCTCTTCGGGATCACGGTCGAGGGATGTGGGGAGATGCATGAGGACCGAGCCGACTTTGGCTCAATATGATTGGAAAACAGGAAGGATCTGACCATGTCTGACCAAGACACCCAGACAGCAGCCGAAACAGAGACCCATTCCTTCGAGGCCGAGGTCTCCCGTTTGCTTCACTTGATGGTTCATGCGGTTTATTCCAACAAGGAAATTTTTCTGCGTGAGCTGATCTCGAACGCAGCGGATGCCTGCGAGAAACTGCGCCATGAGGCGCTGACCAATGGCGATCTCGTCAAGGATGACCCGGATTTCAAGATCACCTTGTCTTCTGATGGCGAGGCGGGCACGTTGACTGTGGCTGACAATGGCATTGGCATGAGCAAGGCCGAGCTGATTGACAATCTGGGCACCATCGCCCGCTCGGGCACCCGCGCCTTTCTCGATCAATTGGCCAGTGGCGACGACGGGTCTGCGCTGATCGGTCAGTTTGGTATCGGCTTTTACTCCGCCTTCATGGTGGCCGACAAGGTTGAGGTTGTCTCCCGTCGGGCTGGGGACGCGGAGGCCTGGCGCTGGATTTCCGACGGTGAAGGGTCTTATGAGATTGCGCCGGCCAATGAGGAAGACAGCCTGCCGCGCGGCACCAAGATCGTGCTGCATTTGAAAGAGGATGAGAAGAGCTTTGCCGATGCGGTGTCGATCCGACGGATCGTGCGGGACTATTCCGCTCACGTACCGGTGCCAATCCGCCTGATGCGGATCGATGAGGAAACCAGTGCGCTGGAAGAGGAAGAGCTGACCGATGGGTCTGCGCTCTGGACCAAGGCGAAGTCGGAGATCACCGACGAGCAATATAAAGAATTCTATCAATATAGCTCCGGGCAGTTTGATGATCCGGCCCTGACGATCCATTATCGCGCCGAGGGCCGCACCGAATATAATGTGTTGGCCTTCGTGCCTGAGCATAAACCGTTCGATCTGTTCGATCCGAACCGCAAGGGCCGCATCAAGCTCTATGTTCGCCGAGTCTTCATCACCGACGATGCCGAGATCCTGCCAGCCTATTTGCGTTTCGTGCGCGGGATTGTCGACAGCGAGGATATCCCGCTCAACATTTCACGCGAGATGTTACAGGACAATCCGATCCTCAGCGCCATTTCCAAGGGTGTGACCAACCGCATCCTGTCCGAGCTGGAAAAGGTGGCCAAGAAAGATGCGGAGAAATTTGCCTCCCTGTGGCAGGCTTTTGGCGCGGTGATCAAGGAAGGGCTTTATGAAGATCCCGAGCGCCGCGATCAATTGTTCAAGCTGGTGCGCTTTGACACCACCAAGGGCGAGAGCCGGACCTTGGCAGACTATATCGAGGGGCTGAAAGAGAACCAGACCGCGATCTATTATGCGCTTGGCGATAGCAAGGAGGCCATTCTGGCCAGCCCGCAGCTCGAAGGCTATCAGGCGCGCGACGTGGAAGTGTTGTTGCTGAGCGACGCGGTCGATGCCTTCTGGGTGCAGACTGCTTTGGGCTATGAAGGCAAGGGCTTCAAGTCGATCTCGCAAGGGGCTGAGGATCTTGATGCCATCGCCAAACCGGCCAAGGAAGGCAACGAGGACGACAAGAAGGATGAAGAGGAAGAGGCCAAGGACAAGGGTGCCGTTGCGGCTCTGGTGGCCTTCGTCAAGGAGACCCTTGGGGAGGCCGTGTCCGATGTGCGGGTTTCCTCGCGTCTGGCTACCAGCCCGGTCTGTATCGTTGCGCCGGACTTTGGCCCGGACCGTCGGTTCGAGAAGCTGATGCGTGGCCAGCAGGGCGCGCAGCCGGGCTTGCAGCCGATCCTCGAGGTCAATCCCGATCACGGACTGATCCTCTCTCTGGCAAAGCAGCTCGAAGCCGCCTCCGACAAGGCGACGCTGACGGATGGGGCGCATTTGCTGCTTGATCAGGCCTTGATCCTTGACGGGGAACATCCGGCCAATCCGGCGGACTTCGCCCAGCGTCTGTCGAAGGTGATGTTGGCGGGCCTCAACGGCTGAGCAGAAAGTCAGTTGGGCGGCGATTGTCGGCCTGAAATGAACGCATAAAACCGCGCGAGCATCTGCCTTGTGCGGTTTTTGTTGTATTTATGCCAATCTCAGCCCCTTCGGGAGGGAGCTTTGCATTGTTTGGGGTGGTAATTTGCCGCGCTTTTCGCCATATAGGGGGCTATTCAGCCGCCGAAAGTGCGTAGGCCTTGTCGGCTTGACAATTTTACATCCTTTCACACCCCTCAACAGTATCTTATCAAGGAACGGCTTCCCCTATGGCCACTCGTCTGCAGTTTCTGAAAATGAACGGTCTTGGCAACGCATTCATCGTGATTGATGCGCGAAAGACCAAGCCCCAATTGGGGCCGGAAGCTGTGCGTGCGCTTGCCGATCCGGCAACCGGCCCGGGATGCGATCAGTTCATCACGCTGGAAACCTCGCCCGATGGAGCCGATGTCTTCATGCGCATTCACAATGCGGATGGCGGTGAGGTCGAAGCCTGTGGCAATGCCACGCGCTGTATCGGCCGTTTGCTGATGGAAGAAACGGGCAAGACCCAAGTTTCGGTTCAGACCGTTGTTGGCCATTTGCTGGCTCGTGGGGCAGGGGCACCCGACATGGTGAGTGTCGATATGGGCGTGCCGAAGTTCGGTTGGCAGGATATCCCTCTGGCCGAACCGTTTGAGGATACGCGCGCGATCGAGTTGCAGGTCGGACCGATTGATGCGCCGGTTCTGCATTCCCCGTCAGTGGTCAATGTGGGCAATCCCCATGCGATCTTCTGGGTCGACAAGGATGTCGAAAGCTATGGTCTCGAACGGGTGGGGCCGCTGCTCGAAAACCACATGATCTTTCCCGAGCGGGCCAATATTTCGCTGGCCCAGGTGCATGATCGCGGCGCATTGACCCTCAAAGTCTGGGAGCGCGGCGTCGGGCTGACCAATGCCTGCGGCACAGCGGCCTGTGCGGCCGGGGTTGCTGCCTTTCGCAATCGGCTGACCGACCGCAAGGTGTTGGTGCATTTGCCCGGTGGCGATCTGACCATCGAATGGCGTGAGGCAGACGATCACATCCTGATGACCGGCAGCACCGAGCTGGAATATGTCGGTGAGATTGATCTTGATGATCTGAGTTGGCGCAAGCTCGGCGTGGATGCGCAGGAGAATGCCGGATGAGCATCAAGGTTTTGACCTTCGGGTGCCGCCTCAACAGCTATGAATCCGAAGTGATGAAGCAGCAGGCAACCGAAGCGGGACTCGACAATGCCATATTGGTCAATACCTGTGCGGTGACCAATGAGGCCGTGCGACAGGCCCGTCAGCAGATCCGCCGTGCCAAGCGCGACAATCCCAACGCCCGGATCATCGTCACAGGCTGCGCTGCGCAGACTGAGAGCGAACGCTTTGCCTCGATGGAGGAAGTGGATCTGGTGCTCGGCAATGACGACAAGCTGAAGTCGGACAGTTACAAGTCGGTGCCTGATTTCGGCGTGCCGATGGCCGAGAAGATCCGGGTCAATGACATTATGAGCGTGCGGGAAACCGCGCTTCATTTGATTGACGGGCTGGAAGGGCGCGCCCGCGCCTTCGTCCAGATTCAGAATGGCTGCGATCATCGCTGCACCTTCTGCATCATTCCCTTTGGTCGGGGCAACAGCCGCTCGGTAGCGATGGGACCGGTGGTCGATCAGATCGCCAAATTGGTCGATAATGGCTATCGGGAAGTGGTGCTGACCGGGGTGGATATCACCTCCTATGGAGCCGATCTGCCCGGTGAGCCAAAATTGGGTGCGCTGGTCAAATCGATCCTCAAGCATGTGCCTTCTCTTGAGCGCTTGCGGATTTCGTCGATCGACTCGGTCGAGGCCGATCCGGATTTGATGGATTGCATTGCCAATGAAGCGCGCTTGATGCCACACTTGCATCTGTCTTTGCAATCGGGGGACAATATGATCCTCAAGCGGATGAAACGCCGCCATGACAGGGATCATTCGATTGCCTTTTGCAAAGAGGTGCGGGCCTTGCGGCCAGATATGGTGTTTGGCGCGGATATCATCGTTGGCTTTCCAACTGAGACCGAGGATATGTTCCAGCGCAGCCTTGATATTGTCGAGGAATGCGATCTGACCCATTTGCATGTCTTCCCTTTTTCGGCGCGACCCGGTACACCTGCAGCGCGGATGCCTGCGGTGAAAGGCCCTGTCATCCGTGAGCGGGCCCAGCGTCTGCGAGAGGCGGGCGAGGCCGCGTTGCAGCGGCATTTGCAGAGCCAGATTGGACGGGAGGTGCAGTTGCTGGTCGAGCGCAACGGTTTGGCGCGGACCGAGCAATTCACCCTGACGGAGATTGATTTTGGTGAGCCGGGGGAGATTGTTCCTGCCCGGATCGTCGATGCGACCCATCGCCATTTGCTGGCCGTCGGGATTTAAAGATTTGATGGCCCGGTCCGAAGGCCGGTGCCCGAAGTGACAAAAGGAGTGGGAGCATGGCCAAACAAGGACGTCTTTCCCGTTTTCTGTTCGGGTCTTATGACAAGGCCCCAGATGAGACGGCACCCGATGCGACCCCCGAAGAAGAGGCTGTAAAGGACACTGCGAAGGAGATTGCCTCCGACGCGCCGGGTGCATCTGAAGCGCCTGGAGGTGATACATCCGCCAAGGATGCTGCCGAAGCGGTCAATGTTGAAGCGGAGTTGATTGCGGACGCGCCTCAGCCGGACATGCCGGGCGATGAGACGCTTGAGCCTTCCGAACAGGATTCTGGGGAAGGTTCTGGGGCGGATCCTGTTGCCGAGCCCATCGCAGAGGCTCCCATCGCCGTTGAGGCGACCCTTGCCGAACCTGAGCCTAAATCTGAAACTGAGCCGAAACGGTCCTGGTTTGATCGCCTGAAGCAAGGGCTTTCACGCTCATCCGGAGCGCTTGGAGAAGGGATCAGCGCCATTTTCACCAAGCGCAAGCTGGATGATGATACGCTGCAGGATCTTGAAGACATTCTCATTCAGGCCGACCTCGGGGTGGAAACCGCGATGGCGATCACCGACCGCCTGTCGGATGGTCGCTACAATAAGGAAGTGAGCGACGACGAGGTGAAGGCCATTCTGTCCGAGGAGGTGGATGCGGTCCTGCGTCCGGTCGCCCAGCCTATGGTGGTGACCAAGCCTGAAAGTGGCCCGCATGTGATCCTGATGATCGGCGTGAATGGGGCAGGCAAGACCACGACCATCGGCAAGCTGGCGCAAAAGCTCGGCGATGAAGGCAAGAAGGTCATGCTGGCGGCAGGCGATACCTTCCGTGCGGCGGCCATTGACCAGCTAAAAATCTGGGGTGAACGCACCGGCTGTCCGGTGATTGCCCGCGAGGTTGGCGCTGATGCGGCAGGCCTTGCCTATGATGCGATGGACGAGGCCAAGGCCGCCGGGATGGATGTGTTGATGATCGACACGGCCGGACGGCTGCAAAACCGAACCGAGCTGATGGATGAGTTGCAGAAGATCGTCCGGGTGATCAAGAAGCATGATGCGCAGGCGCCGCATTCGGTCCTGCTGGTGCTGGATGCGACCACGGGACAGAATGCGCTCAATCAGGTGGAAGTCTTCAAGAAAATGGCCGGTGTGACCGGCCTGGTGATGACCAAGCTGGATGGCACCGCGCGTGGCGGCATTCTGGTGGCCATTTCCGCCAAGCATAAAGTGCCGGTGCATTTCATCGGTGTCGGGGAAGGGGTCGACGACCTCGAACCGTTTGAGAGCGGCGACTTTGCCCGCGCGATCGCCGGTCTTGCAGGGTGATCGGGCCTGACGGGTCACAAAACAGAACCAAACCAGCCAAGTGAGCGAATAAGAGTTATGGATCAGTCAGACAAACCCGAAAACAATCTGCCCACCGAACAGGCCGATAGTGGCCAGCTTTTGAAGCTGGCGCTGGAACTTGGGCCACTGATCGTCTTTTTCTTTGCCAATGCCCGCGGTCAGGCTATCGCTGATTGGCTGGGGATCGGGCTGGAACCAATTTTCCTTGCCACGGCTGCCTTCATGGTTGCGACCATCCTGTCTCTGGTCGTGTCGCGCTTGAAGTTCGGCAAATTGCCGGTGATGCCGATGGTGTCCGGGGTGGTGGTGTTCGTCTTTGGTGGGCTGACGCTCTATTTGCATGACGATACCTTCATCAAGATGAAGCCGACCATCGTCAACACCCTGTTCGGCACCGTGCTGCTGGTGGGCTTGCTGTTTGGCAAGAGCCTGCTTGGCTATGTGTTTGACTCGGTCTTTCAGCTCAATGCCGAAGGCTGGCGGATCCTGACCCGTCGCTGGGGGGTGTTTTTCTTCTTTCTGGCGATTGTCAATGAAGTGGTCTGGCGCAATTTCTCGACCGACATGTGGATTAACTTCAAGGTCTTTGGGGTGATGCCGATCACCATGATTTTCGGGGCTTTCCAAATGCCTTTGCTGACCCGCTATGCGCCTGATGAGAGCAAGTCCTCCTGAGCGCTCGATCGAGATTCAATGAAGACGCAATGAAAAAGGGCCCGTTTGGGCCCTTTTGTCTGTCTGATATTGGCGTGTGAGGCCAAACTCATTGCTTGTTCATTGCTCGGCCAGAATGGCCTCGAGCTTTGGCATGAAGCTTTCAGCCACAGAGCGCGGTGTCAGGGCCCCGATATGTTTGTGGCGGATGACACCCTTGGTGTCGACAATGAAAGTTTCTGGGGCGCCATAGACGCCCCAATCGATGCCTGTGCGGCCGGAAAGATCCATGCCGACGGCGTCGAACGGATTGCCGTGGTTGCTCAGGAACCGGGCGGAGTTGGCCGGTTCATCCTTATAGGCCAGCCCCACCAGCTCAAAGCGTGGGTCTTGGGTCAGATCGAGCAGAATCGGGTGCTCGTCGCGGCAGGTTGGGCACCAGGAGGCCCAGACATTGACAACCGAGACCTTGCCCAGAAGGTCGGCGGTCTTGAAGCCCGGTAGCTCACCCTGATCTGGACGGACGATCCCGAACTTGGCATCCAATGCTGGCAAGTCAAAATCCGGGGCTGGCTTGTTGATCAGGACCGAGGGGACTTCATTGGGATTGTTGCCGAATTTCATCTGATAGGCGAACAGGCCCGCCATGCCGACGAAAATGATCAGTGGCAACAGGATCAGCAAATTGATGCCGCCCTTCTTGTCTGGGTCCAGCTCTGTTGTGTCTGGCACTTTGGCCTTTTCGGGTCGGGCCTGTTTGGGAATGTCTGGTTTGTCACTCATGGCTGTCGCCTTGATCGCATAATGGGAGGATAGGGTCTAGGCTCGGCGAGCGGACCGGCGTTTGATGCCGCGTGCTTCCAGTTCCGCCAGAGCCTTCGCCTGCGTGCGGCCATCGATGATGACCCAAAGAATCAGCAGGCTTATGGTGGCAAGGGTGACGCCGTAAGAGGCGATGATGAAACCTGCATAATTGCCAAACATGCTGTCTGTCTCCTGCCTGTCAGTGGGTTGTGGCGGGCTTTTGTCCCGACGGGGTGGCGCGTGAGGCGGCGACCGCACCATTGCCGGAGGCGACAGAGCGGGCGGCCTGCATTTGCATGGTGCGAATGCGGCGGCGCAGGATCTCGTTCTTCATGGCCTTGAAGTGAAGGGCCGTGAACAGTAACGTGAAAGCAAAGGCCATCACCAACAGCGGAATCAGGATCGAGGCGTGGATTTTCGGTCCGTCAAGGGTCAGCACGCTGGCGGGCTGATGCAGGGTGCTCCACCAGTCGACCGAGAATTTGATGATCGGGATGTTGATAAAGCCGACGAGTGTCAGAATGGCGGCGGCTTTGCCCGCCCGGATCGGATCGTCAATGGTGCGCCAGAGGGCCATCAAGCCAAGATAGATGATCAGCAAAACGAGCATCGAGGTCAGGCGCGCATCCCAGACCCACCAGGTGCCCCACATGGGCTTGCCCCACAGGCTGCCGGTGACCAGCGAAACAAACGTGAAGGCAGCCCCCAAGGGGCCAGCGGCCTTGGCCGAAACATCGGCCAGCGGATGCTTCCAGATCAAGGTGCCGAGGGAGCCAATGGTCATCACCATATAGGCAAACATGGCCAGCCAGGCGGCGGGCACATGGATGAACATGATCTTGACCGTCGCGCCTTGCTGATAATCGTCCGGTGCGTAGAAAAAGGTCAGATAAAGACCGGCAGCAAAGGCCACCACCGTCAGGATGACGAGCGGTGTCATGATCTTGTCGAGAATCGACAAGAAACGTGTCGGATTTGCCAGATCCCAAATGCTGAAGGACTTCTTCTGCGTATCTGTCATGCGTGGTCCCTGCGTTCAAACCTGCTGCAAGCCATATTCGGATCACAGGACCCGTATCTGCACATTATCCCGGTATCCGGGTGGCTCGGGTGCGACCCCGTGCGCAGTGTGGCTTGCTCTCTCCCTAAGCCCGGCCAATGGTCGGTTGGCTGAGACTGATTGATGATTATGGCGGAAGCGTGCTTTCCGCCTTGACCAATATCACGTGTCATGTCGCTGGCGGATTACGATTTCGTAAGGAAGGCGCACATGGTGCGATACCTTTGGGCTATAGATCCGGTCTATTCCTGTGCGCCTCGCAAAGCTGCGGCCGCAGCAATCGGGCCAACAACCAGCGACATCAGCGACAGAGCGCAGAGAATATAGAAGGGCGTGTCAAACGGAGCCGGGTCTGTGACCGCGCCAACTGAGGCGCTGACCCCGAAAATCAGGATCGGAATGGTCAGCGGCAGGATTAGGATCGATAACAAAAGGCCGCCGCGGCGCAGAATAACCGTCAGGGCCGCGCCGATTGCCCCGATCAGGGTGAGGGCCGGGGTGCCAACCAGCAAGGTGGCGGTGACCGCCGCAATGCCGACCGGTTCGAGATTGAGAAACAGCGACAGGAGCGGGGTGGCGAGCACCAGCGGCAGACCTGTGGCGATCCATTGGGCGGCGCATTTGACCAGCACCATCAATTCCAGTGGATGATCGCCAAGCAGCAGCAGATCAAGCGAGCCATCTTCCTGATCAGCCTGAAACAGTCGGTCCAACCCCAACAGGGTGGCGAGCAAAGCGCCGATCCACAAAATGGCCGGGCCAAGGCGCCCAAGCAGGTTGAGATCTGGCCCCACGGCAAAGGGGAAGACGGTGACGACGATGAGGAAGAACAACACGCCCATCAAGGCGCCGCCGCCAATGCGGACGGACAGTCTTAGTTCACGGATAAAGAGGGCACCCATCGCGCTCATGCCTTGATCTCCTCGTGTGTGTCGCTCTCTTCGGCGAATTCGTCTTTCAGGTCGTCGGCCTGATTGCGATCAAGATGCAGGCGGTCGGGATGAAGCAGCCCCAGTGGCGCATGGGTGGCGGCTATGATCATCCCGCCTTCAGTCAGATGATCGGCCATCAGCTGTTCCAGCTTGCGTTCCGAGGCGATATCCAGCGCCGAGGTCGGCTCATCCAGCAGCCACAAAGGCCGATGACAGACCAGAAGCCGGGCCAGCGACAGACGGCGGCGCTGACCGGCGGACAGGTAAGCGGCAGGCATGTCAACCAGATCGCTAAGGTCGACCAGATCGAGCGCCTCAAAGGCACTGCGGGTAGGGTGGCCATAATAGGCCTGCCAGAAATCGAGATTTTCCTTCAACGTGAAGGCGGGTTTGATGGCGTCCGCATGGCCGAAATAGTGGGCTTGCTGACCAACGGCAATTTCTCCATCGCCCCCTTCGAGATGCATGCTGCCCATATGGGCGCGGACCAGACCGGCAAGCGTGCGTAGCAGCGAGGATTTGCCAATACCATTTGGGCCGGTGACGACCAAGGCTTTGCCGCCATCCAGTGTGAAGCTGACATGTTCGAGCACCGGGCGTCCGCCCCTGATGCAACCCAGCCCGTCCACGATCAATCGCATGATGGTCCCCCGATCTTCGGCCTCGCTCTCAAGGCCTCTTTTCTTTCATCCCTAAATATCGGGCATGTCATCGCCTTGATATCCATCATATGGACGAAAAAGACCGAGCCGGAAAGGGAAAAAACGGAACCGTGGGAACTTCGGTCAGAGGGGGAAGCCTTGCCGTGTTGGGCTTGCTGGGTTTGTCAGAGTGTTGTATTTGTTTCCTTAAGTTTCATTGCAACAGGAGTTTTGATGTCCCGGTGACAGGTTGAAGCCAGTTTGGCTTTCAGATGATCGCTCTTGTGCGCAGATCTTTGCTGCAGAAGGCGGTCACGCTCTCAACATTTCTGTTTTGCCAACGGTGCCTGCAAATAGGCGACCGAACGGCACCTATATGGGACATTCAACATGATCCGACTTTACACAGATCAGGATACCGAGGCCGTTATCGCCTTGTGGCGCGCGGCCAGTGATCTGGCACATCCGTTTCTATCAACGCAATTCCAAGACCGGGCCGAAATCCTGACCCGCGACATCTATCTCAAAATGGCCGAGACCTGGGTCCATGAAGTGGACGGTGAGGTTGTTGGCTTTATCGGCCTGCTCGAGATGGAGCAAATATGGCATATTGGCGGGCTGTTTGTCCGGCCGGATTGGCATGGGCAAGGCGTGGGCCGGGCACTGGTTGATCACGCTGCCAAGCTCAAGGGGCCACTGACGGTCGATGTCTTTGTCGACAATGCCATAGGCAGGGGATTTTACAAAGCTTATGGTTTTACGGGGGATGAGCGCCATATCGATCCCCATTCCGGCTTTGAATTGCTAAGGCTCACAGTGGGCTGAATGATGTGAACCAGATAAACCCGGCCTTGTCAGAGCGTCGGGTTTATTTGCTTGCCTTGGTGGCTTGTTGTCTGACAGACTGGGCGAAACCCACCAGTTTGCCGTGAGGCCTTTCCCATGACCAGAGCTGCCCCTTCCGACGCTGATATGCGCCGGGCCGTGAAGCCCGTGATCTGTTATCCAACCGAGACTTTGCCCAAGCCCGATATGGCGCTTTATGTCAAGGCGCGCGAAGGAGCTCAAAAAGTGGCCGAGGTGATTGTTCCGCCGCGTGAGGCGGCCGCGATCGAAGTGCCTGCCGGGCATTTTCTGCGCACCGTTTCCATTGAAGGGCCACAGGTCGGTGATCTCAATCTGTTCAACAAAGCCGATCTGAGCGAGCGGCTGTTTACCGGCAAGACCCGCGCCCTGCACGGCACCCATGTGACGATTGGCGATCAACTCTGGTCGAACCTGCCCTATCTGCGCCCGATTGCCACGGTGGTTGAGGATACACTCAACTGGTATGGTATCGATGCCTATGGCGGCTCGGTGCATGATGTGATCGGCACGCGATGCGATCCCTATACGGGCAAGTTGCTTGGCGGCACCGACTATCACCATTGCTGCCATTCGAACCTGACCCGTGCCTTGGCCGATGCGCGGGGGCTGTCTCTGGAGGAGGCGGAGCGGCATGTGCATGATGTGCTCAATGTCTTCATGTGCACGGGCTTTACCCGCGATACGGGGCAATATTTCATGAAGGCAAGCCCGGTGCGCCCCGGCGACTATCTGGAATTGTTTGCCGAGATTGACCTGTTGGCGGTGCAAAGCGCCTGTCCGGGCGGGGATTGCGGTTCGGAACATACCAGCGATGTGGCAGCTTGCCATCCGCTCTTGATGGAAATCTACAAACCCCGTGACGGGGTGCTTGAGGGTTGGACCTCTCCGGCCCTCAACGCCTATGATCGCAGTCACGGGCGATAAGGGGAGAGAAAGATGTATGTACCTGCAGACAATCGCTATGACAGCATGCTGTATCGTCGCTGTGGCAAGTCGGGGCTAAAGCTGCCTGCCATCTCATTGGGGCTGTGGCACAATTTTGGCCATGACACGCCACACCAGACCAAGCGGGCCATTTGTCAGAAGGCCTTTGATCTGGGCATCACCCATTTCGACCTCGCCAACAATTATGGCCCTCCCTATGGCAGCGCCGAGGAAGCCTTTGGCGAGATCCTGCGCACTGATTTCCAGCATCATCGCGACGAGTTGATCATTTCTTCCAAAGCCGGATATGACATGTGGCCGGGGCCTTATGGGGAATGGGGCAGCCGGAAATATCTCATCGCCTCTTGTGACCAGTCGCTGAAGCGGATGGGGCTTGATTATGTCGATATTTTCTATTCCCACCGCTTTGACCCGGAAACCCCGCTGGAAGAAACCATGGGCGCGCTCGACAGCATCGTGCGGCAGGGCAAGGCTTTGTATGTTGGCATTTCGTCCTACAATTCCCAACGCACGCGGGAAGCCGTGGCGATCCTGAACGAGTTGGGCACTCCATGCCTCATTCATCAGCCAAGCTACAATATGCTCAATCGCTGGGTCGAGACGGATGGCCTGAAAGACACGCTCAATGAGCTGGGGGTTGGTTCGATTGCCTTCACGCCGCTGGCGCAAGGTATGCTGACCAACAAATATCTCAATGGGGTGCCGCAGGATTCCCGCGCGGTGCAGGGCAAGTCGCTCAATCCGAACAGTCTGACGGATGCGGCGATTGCCAATCTGAACAAACTCAATGAGATTGCTAGGCGTCGTGGTCAGACTTTGGCGCAGATGGCAATTGCATGGGTGTTGCGCAATGGGGGCATCACCACGGCATTGATTGGGGCGTCGCGCCCTGAGCAGGTGGAGGATTGTGTCGGCGCGATTGGCAATCTCGATTTCAGTGCCGAGGAACTGGACGAGATCGATCTTTATGCTCGCGAAGAAGATATCAATCTCTGGGCGCGGTCAGCCGAGCTTTGAGACCTGAAAGATATACGAATATGAAAAAGCGGGCTGGAAGGCCCGCTTTTTTGTTGGCCAGATGACTGGCTCAGAAATCGATGGTGCGGCCACCAATTTCATAATCCTCATAGCGGGACGGGTCGAGTCCGCCACGGCCACCAAATTCCTTCGGCCGTTCGGCGCTTTCCTTCAGGGCATCGCGCTCCTTGCGGCGTTCTTCGGCTTCAAGCAAGGCGCGCTGGGCGGCCGGTGGCAGGTCTTCGAAGGCGCGACGAGGCTTGGCGGCTTCTTCAGCGGCAGCCTGAGACGGCTGTTTGATCTCTACCGCCTGACGAAACTGGACGACATTGTCATCCTGCTCAGCCTTGGTTTCTTGATCTTGTTCTGGCGGGGTATTTGACGGATCACGGGTCATGCTGTGTCCTTGGCGGTCCTGATTGACTTGAAATTCTACTCTATCCTCTACCATATAGGATAAGTGTCGGTGATCCAAATGGTCAAAAAGACACTTTTCGCGCCCTGTTGGCGGCGATGAACCCTGAAAAGAGGATGTGACAGCAGATGAATTTCTTCCGTACCGCTTTGTTGCTGGCCGGTATGACGGGCCTGTTCATGGCCATCGGCTATATGCTCGGTGGCTCGGGGGGCATGATGATCGCCTTCATCATTGCACTCGGCATGAATGTCTTCAGCTATTGGAATTCGGACAAGATGGTCCTGCGGATGCATAATGCCGTCGAGGTCGATGCCCGCACCGCACCGGAATATTACGAGATTGTCGAAAAACTGGCCGCCGAAGCCGAGCTGCCGATGCCGAAGGTCTATGTGATCGACAGCGAGCAGCCCAACGCCTTTGCCACCGGGCGCAATCCGCAGAATGCTGCGGTTGCCGCGTCGACCGGTCTGCTCAACCGCCTGACCTACGAAGAGGTGGCTGGCGTGATGGCGCATGAGCTGGCCCACATCAAGAATTATGACATCCTGACGATGACCGTTACCGCCACCTTGGCCGGTGCCATTTCGATGCTTGCCAACTTTGCTTTCTTCTTTGGCGGCAGCCGCGACGAGAATGGCAATTCCAACATTTTCGCGACGATCGCTCTGATGATCCTTGCGCCACTTGCGGCCTCGGTGGTGCAGATGGCGATCAGCCGGACGCGGGAATATGAGGCGGACAAGATCGGCGCGCAGATTTGCGGGCAGCCTTTGTGGTTGGCTTCTGCCTTGGCCAAGATCGCCAATGCGGCAGGGCGTGAGGTGAATTATACTGCCGAAGAAAATCCTTCGACGGCCCACATGTTCATCATCAATCCGCTGTCCGGGCAGAAGATGGACAATCTTTTCTCCACCCATCCGAACACCCAAAACCGCATCGACGCGCTGCAAGCCTTGCAGGCGGAATGGTATGGCGGTGAGGGTCCTCTGACCGTTTCCAATGGTGGCACGATGGGCGCCAACCAGCGCCGCAGCCAAATGCAACAGGGCCATGATGATGGCCCATGGGGCGGCGGCACGGCGCGGGCAAATCGGCCAAGCAGAGATGACGAGCCGGAAGGGCCGTGGGGCTAAGCTTCTGGGGGTTAAGCATCTGGCGGTTAAACTTCTGGGGGTTAAGCTTCCAGCATCTTTAGAATGTCTGTCACGTCACTTGGCTCCTGAAGATTTTCAGGGGCCTTTCCTTTGCTTGATGGCTTGGGGGTGATTGCACGCATTGCGAGAAATGCACAGGCTTTAACTCTTTGTTAACCGCAAATTGCAATCCGCACTGCACAAATTTAACACTCTGTTAACTTGCAACCTAGAGAAGCAATTGAATCTTGGGTTGTACAAAGGAGTGTGGCGTGGCCCTTCATCTTGAAAACCGGTCCAGTCGGCGCATGCGTGTGCTGAAGGGCGGGAAAATTTTTTACAGCAATTATTGTTTCAGCGTCGATTGTGTCATTCGCAATCAGGGGGCAGAGGGCATGATGCTGTCTCTGCCGGCTGAACAACACTTGCCTGATATTTTTGCTATTTTCAGCCGCAAAGATGGCCTGCTTGCCAACGCCCGGATGATCTGGCGACAGGGGAATCGGCTGGGCATTCACTTATTGTCCGAGCCGGAAGATGTGCGGCAATCGGATCATCAGCATATAAGGCAGATGTCGACCATGATCAGCCATTAAAGGGGTGAGCCGCTTGCAACTTGGAGTCATCTCGCTGGGGCTGAGGTCTTCAGCCCGCGCCAAACAGTCAACAAAAAAGCCGCCCGGATGCTTTTCCGTGCGGCTTTTGTTTGTTTGGTTGCTTTGAACGCTTAACTAGCCTTTTTGGCTGCGCGTTCGGCTTTCTTGCGGTCGTTCGGGTCGAGCAGGATTTTGCGCAGACGGATCGATTTTGGCGTTACTTCCACCAGTTCGTCGTCGGCAATGTAGCTCAGCGCCGCTTCAAGGCTCAGTTTCAATGGCGTGGTCAGCTTGATCGCATCATCCTTACCGGAGGAGCGGATGTTGGTCAGCTGTTTGCCTTTGAGCACGTTGATGTCCAGATCGTTGCCGCGGGTATGTTCGCCCACGATCATGCCTTCATAGACCTTGGTGCCCGGTGCAATCATCATTGGACCGCGATCTTCCAGCTGCCAGAGGGCATAAGCAACCGCTTCGCCATTGCCGTTGGACAGCAAAACGCCGGTGTTACGGCTGGCGATTGGGCCTTTATGGGGCGCATATTCGTGGAAGATACGGTTGAGGATTGCGGTGCCGCGGGTGTCCGACAACAGTTCGGACTGGTAACCGATCAGGCCACGGGTTGGCGCATAGAAGACCAGACGGGTGCGACCGCCGCCCGATGGGCGCATTTCGATCATTTCGCCTTTGCGTTCCTGCATCTTCTGGACCACCACGCCGGAAAATTCATCATCCACGTCGATGATGACTTCTTCGATTGGCTCGGTGACAGCGCCAGTCTCATCTTTTTGCATCACCACCTGCGGACGGCCAATGCCGAGTTCAAAGCCTTCGCGTCGCATATTCTCAATGAGAATGGACAGCAGCAATTCGCCACGGCCCGACACGACGAAGGCGTCGGAATCGACAGCTTCCTCAACCTTCAGCGCCACGTTGCCTTCAGCCTCGGACAGAAGACGAGCGCGGATGACGCGGCTCTGGACCTTGTCGCCTTCGGTGCCAGCCAGCGGGCTGTCATTGACGCGGAAGGTCATGGACAGGGTTGGTGGGTCGATTGGCTGGGCTTCGATGCTCTGGGTGACGGATGGCGCGCAGATGGTGTCAGCCACGGTCGCCTTTTGCAGACCGGCGATGGAAACGATGTCGCCCGCTTCGCCTTTTTCGATCGACTGGCGCTCGAGGCCACGGAAAGCCATGACCTTGGAGATGCGGCCATTTTCAATCAGCTTGCCATCACGGGCCAAAGCCTTGACACTCATGTTCGGCTTGACTTCACCGGCAAGTATGCGCCCGGTCAGGATGCGGCCAAGGAAGTTGTCGGCTTCGATGGTGGTTGCCAGCAGGCGGAATTCGCCTTCTTCAACCTGTGGGGCCGGGACATGCTTGACCACCAGATCAAACAACGGCTCCATGTCGGTTTTCGGTCCGTCCGGCTCCAGTGCCATCCAGCCATTCTTGGCAGAGCCATAGAGCACGGGGAAGTCAAGCTGCTCTTCGTTGGCATCGAGATTGGCGAACAGATCGAAGACTTCATCGAGGACTTCTTCGGCCCGCTGTTCCGGTTTGTCGATCTTGTTGATCGCGACGATGGGCTTGAGGCCCAGTTTGAGGGCCTTGGAGACCACGAATTTGGTCTGGGGCATCGGGCCTTCTGCTGCATCGACCAGCACGATCACGCCGTCAACCATGTGCAGAATACGCTCCACCTCGCCGCCAAAATCGGCGTGGCCCGGAGTGTCGACGATGTTGATGCGGGTGCCGGCATGCTCAAGCGAGGTGACCTTGGCCAGAATGGTGATGCCGCGCTCGCGCTCGATGTCGTTGGAATCCATCATCCGCTCTTCGGTCTGCTGGTTCTCACGGAACATGCCGGAGGCTTTCAGCAATTCGTCGATCAGCGTGGTTTTGCCGTGGTCGACGTGAGCAATGATCGCAATGTTGCGCAGGTTCATAGGGTTTGTCTCTTATGTCAGGGCACAGCCAAAAGCTCCGGTGACGACCGGAGCGAAAAGGCAGCCCGCGTTCTTTGGGGAATTGGCGAGAAGCTCTATACGAATTTTTGCGGCTTGAAAAGCTCTGAATCCGCGAAAACTGGGGCGTTACGGGGCAAGGGGGGCACTTTTTTTGGCCTCCCGGCGTCTTTTGCGTCCCTTTTGGAGGTCCAGTTGCGCGCAACGTGGCTTTACAAGCGTCCGTTAAACAGCCGTTTGACGGTTCTCTCCAAAGGCTTTAGCTGCTTGCTGTGACAGTCGCGTGAAGACGCGGCATTGACCGCATCAGGACCCACACAGGTCAAACAGTGAGGCGCGCGAGGAAATGCCGAGTTTTTCGTAGGCACGCTTGCGGTAGGTGACGACGGTGGAGGGAGCAACCTCCATGTCGGCGGCGATTCGTTCAGCCTTTTTGCCTGAGAGAATGCCAATACAGACTTCTCGTTCCCGATCAGACAGGTTGGAAAGCGCTGGATGGGGGGCTTCCTGATAGACCGCATTCAATTGAGGGGCACTGGGAAAATGTTCGGTGATCAGCTCGATGAGTTTTGGCAGCAGCGGATGGTTTAAATCCACTTGTTCGAACTTTTGGAAATATAAATGAATGATCATCGGCATATCTGGCAGAGCGGCTAGAATAGAAATTCTGTCGGCAAAGCCGGAAAGCGGGTTGTTGCTTTGCAGGATCGAGGCGAAGGCCAGAAGGAATTCATCGGAGAATAGGCCCTTCACCTGACTATGCGTCACAATCTCGATTGTTCCCTTTTTCTGGGCGGTCAGCTTGTCTATCAGCGGATCCTGCTTGTACCAGCCGGTCATATAAATGGACTTAGCCACTTCACCAAAGATGGGATTTTCCAAATTTCTGATGAAAAGGCATTTGGGCACGTCATGCTTGTGGCTCCAGATCCCAATCTGAACTGATTTCAGCTCTTTAACAAGCTCAAGGAAAGGCTGGAAAAAACCTCTCTCCCCCAGGTTGTTTCGACATTGTTCCAGTAAATTCTGTAAATGGTGATTTTCCTCGTAATTATTCACAATGTCCTCTCCTTTGGAGGACAGACCCATAGTAAGTAGTTTGCTATAGATACTGTCACACCGGTAACCTTATTTCCGGAACGAATAACGCAAACCTTCTATCCTCGAGTTCATCCTCGAGGACACCTAACAATGAGGCGGGTCCGTCCCCCCACATGTGGGCCCGTTTTTTACCCTCACCATCATTTCCCCCAAATGCTTGGTGAGGGCACTTGCGTTTTGCTTGGTTGCCGAAAGGCGGGCCGGCAGCAATATCGCTTGGCTGTTTCCCTACTAACTTTGATTAGAAGTTCTCGTTACGTCAAGCTCGCTATTGATTGGACTTGTCTAAGCCTATAGCTGTTGCAGCTATAACTTGCATTCGTGAAATTTTCGCCTCTTAGTGCCAGCGTTCGAGCTGGGTTTCGTAGCTTATATAGAGCGGGTGGCGGGGATGGCCTTCTTTGCTGAGGCCCAGATGCTGCAAGCTGTGGCCCTGCGAGAGAAGCAGGGACTTGATCGCCGGACCCAGACCCATATGCGCCCCGTGGGTTCCCCAAGCACACAGAATCACATCGGCCCATCTGGCGGCTTGCATCAATTGGGAAAGATTGTCCGGGCCTATTGGGTCCTTGGCCTTTTTCAAATCCCGCGGATCGGTGGCGCGGAAGGCAAACAGATTGCAGGCCCGAAAGCCCCCAAAGCCCAGAGCGCGTGCCCGTCGCTCACAGCGCTCGATGGTCGGATCGTTCTTGAGTTCCGTGGCTTTGGACGGATTGAGCATGATAAAGAGCAGTTTTTTGCCGCTCTCGTCCCATTGCCGCGTCAGGGCATAGCGATAGGTCTCGCACGGGGAATAGAGCGCGCTAGAGAGCGTGCCGTCTTCTTCATGCTGTCTGAGGATCGGCGTCATCCTGCCTCCCACAAAAAAGGCGGAGCAAAGCCCCGCCAATCTCATATCTTCATCATTGCAAAGACCTATTTGGCCTTGCGGTTGCGGTAACCGATGGTTCTGAGGCGCAGGGCATTCAATTCAATGAAGCCAGCGGCGTCATTGTGATCATAATCGATCGCGCCTTCCTCAAAGGTCACCAGATCCTCACTATAGAGGCTGAACTCGCTGTCGCGGGCGATGACATCGGCATTGCCTTTATAAAGCTTGAGCTTGACGGTGCCGGTGACATATTCCTGAGATTTGTCGATCAGCGCCTGGAGCATTTCACGCTCTGGGCTGTACCAGAAGCCGTTATAGATCAGCTCGGCATAGCGCGGCATGATGCTGTCTTTGAGATGGGCTGCGCCGCCATCGAGCGTGATGCTTTCGATGCCGCGATGGGCATTGAGCAGGATGGTGCCGCCCGGGGTTTCATAGATGCCACGGGATTTCATGCCAACGAAGCGGTTCTCGACCAGATCAAGCCGGCCAATGCCATTGTCATGGCCCAGCTGGTTGAGCTTGGTGAGGATTTCCGCCGGGGTCATTTTGACGCCATCGATGGACACCGCGTCGCCTTTCTCAAAGCCGACTTCGATGATGGTGGCCTGATCGGGGGCTTCTTCCGGGCTCAAGGTGCGCGAATAGACATATTCCTCGGCAGGCACAGCCGGATCTTCCAGCACGCGGCCTTCAGATGAAGTGTGCAGCAGGTTGGCATCGACCGAAAATGGCGCTTCGCCGCGCTTGTCCTTGGTGATGGGGATCTGGTTCTGCTCGGCAAATTCCAGCAATTTGGTGCGCGAGGTCAGGTCCCATTCCCGCCAAGGGGCAATGACGTGGATGTCCGGGTTGAGGGCACGGGCGGCCAGCTCGAAGCGAACCTGATCATTGCCTTTGCCGGTGGCGCCATGGGCCACCGCATCAGCACCGACTTCTTCGGCGATCTCGACAAGACGCTTGGAGATCAACGGACGGGCGATGGAGGTGCCAAGCAGATAGACGCCTTCATAAAGGGCATTGGCGCGGAACATCGGGAAGACGAAGTCGCGGACAAATTCTTCGCGCACATCCTCGATATAAATGTCCTTGATGCCGAGCATTTCGGCTTTCTTGCGGGCTGGTTCCAGCTCTTCACCCTGACCAAGGTCGGCGGTGAAGGTGACGACTTCGCAGCCATATTCGGTCTGGAGCCATTTGAGGATGATGGATGTGTCGAGGCCACCGGAATAGGCCAGCACGACCTTTTTGATATCGCCTTTTTTAGCCATGCGATTTCACCTGATTCGCTGTCGGCGCTGCTTGGAAGGTGAGCGCCTGTGTCATTTGGAAGGAGAATGCAGTCTCCAGCATATCTGGCGGCACTATAGGCGCTATATAGTTCTGCGCAAGGGGGGGAGAAGCGAATTTCCGTCTGAATCCAATCAGTTTGCACGATCTTCGTGATGGTATCGATGCAAATGATCGGGCGTGCTACGCGCTTCTGCTCAGCTTGGTGGGACCCATTTGCTGCAAAGCCATGCACCTGCCCTGTCCCATGCGGTTTCGAGCCGCTCCGGGGTCCAGCCAAGGGGGCTTTTATCCGAGAAGAGATGATAGAGCAGGGCCATGACCAGAGCGGTCAGGGACCATGAGAGCAGAATGTCCGAGAGATAATGGCCCCCAAAGGCAATGCGATTGAGCGAGAACAGGCTGGCAAAGACCAGAATGATCCAGAAGCTCACCTTGCGCCAAGCCAGTGGCACCAAAAAGAGCAGGCCGAACAGCCAAAAGGACATCGAGCCTTCGCCGGACACGAAGGAGCAGTTTTTCTCGCAATTGCCAGCGATCAGCCAAACTTCGGAGAAGGGCCATTGGCCGCCAAAGACATCGGTCTGGATTGGCCGGGCGCGGCCCCAATGGTCCTTGAGGACCAGATTGACCAGCAGTCCCGTGCCAAGCAGAACCGTCAGGATGAGAATCAAGGCGTGGGCAATGGAGATCAGCTTGCGCAGTTGCGGCGCGAAGAGACGGGCAACGAGGAACAGCAGCAATCCCAGAATGATCAGGCGGGGCCAAAGAATGCCCATTCGGCGCAGGCGCTGAAAGAACCAGCTCTGTTTGGCCCAGAATCCGTCGGTTTCACTGAAGAAGAGATTGGACACCCACAAATCGAGGGTGGGCAGCAGCAGGAACAACAGCGACAGGGCGCCGGTGATGACCAGCGCCATATAGACAGGATTGTCTTTGCTTTCCCTTATCAGGGGCTTGATCAGGGCGTCCATCATGCTTGTCGTCCGATCCGTGCTTTGCGCTGGCGTCCGCTAGGGGTTTGCGCGGTCCTAGCTGATTTTTGCAAAGAAGGGAAGACGCGAAGGGCGACAGGCGCACGGATGACGCGTCTGTCGTGGGGCTTTGGGGTGTTTTCAGCGGATGAGACTGGTATAGATCCGCAAAAGCGGCATCAGCCCTTGCCATTCAGGGCGATCGAGGGGATCGGCAAAGGGGTCATTGCGCGACATGTCAGTCTGGCTGGTGCGTTTCCAAATGAGCAGGCTTTCCATTCTGGTCATCTCCTTTTGCGGCGCGGCGCTGGCCCAATTTTTTGCAGGCAAGCGTCCGCGTGGATTGGCGGCCATAAGATGGGCGTCCATTCCAATGGGGAAGGGGGCTGGTGTCGATTACGTAAACCCTGCATGCGGAGCCTTGGGATGCTCCCTTTCGTCGCTGGCTTGCATTTTGGTGATGCAATACAGCGACTTAACGGGTTAAGGTGACAATAGCACCGGATCGCAACGAACTGTAGAGCGCCAAATGAAAGATGCTTTTCATGGATGCATGTTGAAGCGGGGGTAAGGATCCGTGACTGTCTGCCCAATCATGGCTTAAAAGGTGCGGGCTGTGGTGCAATTCAGGAATGATCTGAGATGGAAGCAAGTTGGGATGATCTGAAACTGTTTTTGATTGTTGCCGAGGGTGGGGGGCTGTCGGCCGCGTCGGCGCGCACGGGCATTTCAGCGCCGACCATCGGACGGCGCATGTTGGCTCTTGAGCGGACAATGAATCGCATTTTGTTTGAGCGTTCGCGCCGCGGATATGAACTGGCTGCTGATGGGATTTGCCTGCTTGAGCGTGTGCGTGAAATGGCCACAATCTCGGGCGCGATTACGCAGTGGCATAGCGGGGCCTTTGGCGATCCCTTTGTCGGCATTGCGGGGGATTCGTGGCTGGCGATGTTTCTTGCTCAGAGGAACAAGGCATTGTCGCACGGTCCGGGGGATATTCGTTTTTGCTGTTTCGATGCCCATGAGGGCCTGAATATGAGCAACCGGGACAGCGATATTGCCATCATTAGCAACCCGCCGCAGACGGGCAATTTTGCTGTGCGTCCGTCGGTGCATGTGGCCTATGCGGTTTATCAAGCACAGGATCTTGGTGAGGATGCGGATCGCCCTTGGGTCTCACTGGGCAAGGAAGATGCGCGCTTTGCTTCAGAGCGGTGGGTCTATGAGCGGCACGATCTGGAGATTTATGGCTGGACCAACAGCCCGCATGTGCTGTTCCAAATGATAAAAGCGGGGCAGGGGCGCAGTGTTTTGCCCTGCTTTCTTGGCGATGCTGCGCCGGAGCTCATAAGGGCCAGTGATGTGATTGAGGAGCTGACGGTTCGTCTGCATTTGGTGGTCAATGACGATGATCGCCATCGGCCAGAAATCCGCACGATGATCGAGCGGCTGTCGCGCTTGCTGGAAGACAATCGGGCTTTGTTTGCCGGAGAGTGCCCCGCCGGATTGTTGATTGGGCGTTAAAGGTTGCGGGGCTTGTTGGTGAGGGTGCGTTTGACGATGCCTGCGCCGCGCCCTGCTACCAGCCAATAAACAAAGCCGCCGACCAGCCCTGCGGCCATGGCACGAATATCAAGGGCAATGGCCAATTCATCAACCCGTTCGCCCGGTGCATGGAAGGCAAACAGCGACAGGATAAGGCCGTAGGCGAGATAAACAAAAAGACTGCGCCAGGATAGAATCTCGGCAACGATCAGGCCGAGCAGGATCGGGTAGAAACCGATCGAGCCGAAGATGCCAGCGATGAAGACGCCGGTAAAGACCGAGAAAACATTCTCAAAGACCGGATCTGGGCCGGGGCCTGCGAAATTCGGGTCCATTGCCAACAGGGCAAATCCAAGAAAGACCCCAGCCGCCAGCAAAGCCAGAATGAGTCCGATGGGCACCATGAAAAGGCGGGCGATGATGCGGGAAAGGCTCACTGGTTTGGTCCTGTTATTTTGCGTGTGTGCGCAGAGGCGGGAGAATGAAGCCGCAAGGGCTTCTAGTCGTCCCCTTCCATATCGTCATCATGGCCGTCGCCTGCAAGATTGGCCAGCCGCATTCTTTCCAAAGCGGCCAATTCGGCTTCGAGCTTGTCCCGTTCCACCTTGCGCAGACGCTCGGTTTCCGATTTCAGCTGGCCACAGGCGGCGAAAATATCACGGCCGCGCGGCGTGCGAACCGGCGAGGCATAGCCTGCGCGGTTGATGAAATCGGCAAATTCCTCGATCTGTTCCCAGTCGGAGCATTCATATTGGGTGCCCGGCCATGGGTTGAAGGGAATGAGGTTGATCTTGGCAGGGATGCCGCGCAGCATCTTGACCAGTTGGCGGGCGTCGTCAATGGAATCGTTGACCCCTTTGAGCATCACATATTCAAAGGTGATCCGTTTGGCATTGGAGACGCCGGGATAGGTGCGGCAGGCTTCAAGCAGCTCTTTGAGAGGCCATTTTTTGTTGATCGGAACCAGTTCGTCGCGCAGCTCATCGTTGGTGGCGTGCAGGGAAATGGCCAGCATGCAGCCCGCTTCCGCACCGATTCGCTCGATATTTGGCACATGGCCCGAGGTCGACAGGGTGACGCGGCGCTTGGAAATGGACAGGCCATCACCGTCGGACATGATCAGCATGGCCGTTTTGACATGGTCATAGTTGAAGAGCGGCTCACCCATGCCCATCATCACGACGTTGGAAACGAAGCGCCCCGCCTTTGGCACAATGGCTCCGGTTTCCGGCTCACGCTCGGGGAAGTCATTGAGCATTTCGCGCGCGACGCGCAGCTGGGCAACGATTTCTTCCGACGTCAGGTTGCGGACCAGCTTCTGGGTGCCGGTGTGGCAGAAGGTGCAGTTGAGTGTGCAGCCAACCTGAGAGGAAACACACAGGGTGCCGCGATTTTCATCCGGAATATAGACCGTTTCCACTTCCACTGGCTTGCCAGCGCCGCGCGGCGGGAAACGCAGCAGCCATTTGCGAGTGCCATCAACCGAAATCTGCTCGGCGACCAGTTCGGGATGGGTTACTGTGTAGACCAGAGCCATCTTGGAGCGCAGATCCTTGGAGATGTTGGTCATCTGATCGAACGAGGTCGCGCCGCGAATATAGATCCAGTGCCAGAGCTGGTTAACGCGCATGCGGATCTGTTTTTCCGCAACACCGATCCGGCGCATGGCTTCGCCCAGATCACCGCGATCCATGCCGACAAGATTGAGCTTGTCCGGATCAAGGGCTGGCCAGCTATAACCGTGGCTGGTTTCAATAGCGACAGTTTCAGACGCGGCTGGATTGTCGGCAGCAGCGGGCGTGGCGGCGTCTGCCGCAAGGGATGCAGTGTCCATGGTCATTGGCTGCAGCGTGGCTGCAGGCTCCTCTTTTCAAGGCCGATCGCCTCTGTGCGATCCTTGGAGGCCACCATTCCGGAACGACCCGCCCCGCGCGCGATTGCGTCTTAGTTGGGAGCAGACCAGAACCTTGCCCTTTTGCCTTTCACCATTATGGCGGCTGGCCTGTCAGGGGGTGGCTCGTGAATATGAAGTGGGGTGTATAATGCAAAAAAGCGGCCTTGTCAGCCGCTTTTTTCCGTTCGTCTTTTCAAGATACGGGCCGAAGCTCGGCTGTTTGCCTATTTGCACTGATCAACCGCTGCGCGGCTGGCTGCCGTGACACCAGACAGGGAGTAGGTGTCGACGGTCAGAGTGCCGCGGCGGGATGTGCCCCGCACGATCATCGAAGAGCCGCGGCGCATGGCGCCAACCAGACGGGCTTCTTCGGCTGCATTTTCCAACCATGCCCCATCACCAGAGGTGTAAAGGGTGAAGCGGTCAGAGCCGACTTCAATGGTGGTCTTGGAGCCTTCCTTGTAAGGATAGCCGGTGATCACGTTGACTTCTTCGCGGACACCTTCTCTCGGACGTGTGGTGATGAAGAAGTAAACCGGATCGCGGTTCACATTCTTGGGTTCCATGTCCTTGGGCTGGCTGACCGCAAAGCACATCTTACCGCGCTGCGGATCATTGAAGACATATGTGCCCCAGTCCTTGAATTGCTCTACACGCGTCGCTGCGCCCTGCGCAAAAGCTGCAGTGGCGGAAAGTGCGAAAAGGGTGGCTGCACCGAGGATTTTTACGCTTTTCATCTCTACCTGTCGCCGTTCGACTGGATTCCATCAGGAGCACGTGGCTCCAGTTCATTCATTCAACATTTACCAAGATCGGGGTTACCAAACCGTGAAGCCAAAGAAAAAATTGCTGTCTTTCTTCGGATTTTACGGTTTTCCGCGCGAAACGGCCCTGATTTTGAAAATTTCCAAGCAGAATTGAAGCCAATTAAGGCAGGAGAAGGGCAAGGCAGGCTTGCGGCGGGAAGTTTGCCCATCAGCTTGTGGGTTGGTCCGGTTTGACCACCAAAAAGGCCACCAGACGGCGGGCAATTGGCGCCACGACAAGCACGCAGGGAAAGGCCACTGCCCAAGCAGAAAGCCATGAGCCGATCCATTCGCCCATGAAGCCATCCATCAGGCCCAAAGCGCGATAGGTGGCGATGCCAGAGACGATGAAGGACATCAGGCCGGAGAGAAACAGGCCAAAGAGTATGTGAGCAAAGCGGGCAGGGATCATGCAGACAGTGTCCTTTTCGAGACGAATTTGGGTGTTAGCCTTTAAGAGCGTCTGGCACGCCCGAGCGGAATTTGGGTTTGCCATGCTGATGGGTTCTGAGCTCCGCCGGGCCACCAACGCGCACCGGACGATCCGTGAAACCACCCATCGACTGGACCCGGTCATACAT
The DNA here is from genome assembly GCF_003324485.1 of Cohaesibacter intestini. Classification (NCBI taxonomy): domain Bacteria; kingdom Pseudomonadati; phylum Pseudomonadota; class Alphaproteobacteria; order Hyphomicrobiales; family Cohaesibacteraceae; genus Cohaesibacter; species Cohaesibacter intestini. The sequence continues at coordinate 1,004,797 of NZ_QODK01000001.1, forward strand.
GATGATCGCGCCAGCGGTGGCGACATTGAGACAGAAAAGGGTCGGGATCTTGATGATGAATTCGCAGCGTTCCTGCATCGCGGCGGTCAGGTTGCCCCGTTCTGGTCCAAGGATATAGGCCGCCTTGGTGGGATGGCGGAATGATGGCAAATCCACCGCATCGTCGGTCAGCTCAACACCGACCAAACGGCAGTCTTTGGGCAACTGCATGCTTTCTGCATTGTCCCATGGATAATAGGGGATATGATCAGAGGAGCGGGAGGTGTCGGTGCCGGGCCGATTGAAAGTGCGTTCTGCTGCGACCGTGAAAAAGAAACTGGCACCAAAAGCATGGGCCGTGCGCACCAGATTGCCGAAATTGCCCTCCTTGGACAAACCTTCCACGCCGATGGCGAAATAACCCCGCATGTGTTTCTCTCGTCCCTTTTGCCCTGTCTGCCCTTTTTTGCGGGCAGTTGATGTTTGAAAGTCGCGCTTTTCTAGCCTCAAAGATGCAAAAATGGAAGGCTGGCAGTGTAAAAGCCCGATCGGTGTCATGCGCGGCCATGCTTTTCCTTTGCGGCACACACTTCGACTTTCAGGGCAAGGGGCGGGTTTGATCTTTTGGACGCTGCCCCGGCATGCTAGCTCTAGAGCACTGGAAGGCCGCCGTGGACCCTATGTGATCGGCGGGCCTTGAAGGACATTGCCTGTTGAGGGAGGAAAGCATGCGCGCGGTGCTGTGTGAGGCGTTCGGGGCGGCCGAAAATCTGGTTCTCAAAGAGATCGACAAGCCCGTGGCCGAAGAGGGGCAGGTGTTGATCCGGGTCCGGGCGGCGGCGCTCAATTTTTTCGACACGCTGATCATTCGCAACAAATATCAATATACGCCTGATTTGCCCTTCTCGCCCGCAGGCGAGATTTCCGGTGAGATCGAAGCGGTCGGTGCGGGTGTGGATCCGGCCCGCATCGGCGAGCGGGTCCTTGCCTATATCCGCTGGGGCGGAGCGCGGGAGTATGTGGTGGTCAATGCGGAGGAAGCCATCCTGATGCCCGAGGCTTTGGAGTTTGAGCAATCCGCCGGGCTGATGATCACCTATGGCACGACCATCTATGCGCTGAAAAGCCGGGCGAAGCTGCAGCCGGGGGAGACCCTTGCGGTGCTAGGGGCGGCTGGCGGGGTTGGGCTTGCGGCGGTGGAGATCGGCAAGCTGATGGGCGCGCGGGTGATCGCCTGTGCCTCGTCCGATGAAAAGCTTGATCTGTGCGAGGTCCATGGCGCTGATTTGCGGGTCAATTACAAGCTTGGTGATTTGAAACTGGCGCTGAAGGGCCTGACCAAAGGGCACGGGGTCGATGTTGTTTATGATCCGGTCGGCGGGGATCTGGCGGAAGCGGCGCTCAGGGCAACTGGCTGGTATGGGCGTTTTCTGGTGATCGGCTTTGCCTCCGGCACGATCCCGAAAATGCCGCTCAATCTGGTGATGCTGAAAAGTGTCGATCTGCTCGGCGTCTTCTGGGGCGAGGCAATCGTCCGCAACCCCGAAGAGCATGCACAGAATATGGCCTTGATCATGCAATGGGTGAGTGAGGGCAAGCTGAAGCCGCATTTGCACCAGAGCTATCCATTAGAAGACACCGCCAAGGCCATTGCCGCCATTCAAAATAGGGAAGTGAAGGGCAAAGTGGTGATTACCCTTTAAAGCAGTCCTACATCCGACGAGCCCAATTATCTCTCTACGTGCCAATTATCGCTCGACATGAATGTCATGCTCGGACAGGGCCTGCTTGGCCCGCAGGCGGTGGGTGTCGGTGATGTTGTTGTGCACGGTTTTGAGCACATAAGTCAGCAGGGCGACATCATCGGCAAAGCCAATGCCGACGATGAAATCGGGCACCACATCAAGGGGCAGGACGAAATAGGCCAGCGCACCAATCAGGGTAAGGCGCACCTTGAAGGGGGTGTTGCGGTCAAAGGCGCAATAGTAACCCGCGACAATTTCCTCGATGATCGGCAGTTGTTTTGCTGCCTTGGCGATGACGGACCAGAATTGCTTGCGGACCTCGGATGCCTTGCGGGCCGTTTTGGCGTCGCGATGGCCCTTTTCATCCTCAGCCGCCTGTTCGGGTGGCAAGAGTTCCAGTTCATCCTCGGTATAATGGCGATGGCTCACGCAGGGTCCCCTCTGACTTGTTTCCTTTCAGATATGGGGGGCATTGGTTCCTTGCGCAAGTCAGGCACCAGTCAGTCACCAGTCAGGCCACCAGTCATGTCAGAGGCACCGTGCGATCAAGACGCGTCAGTTTGTCGGGATTGCGAATGATGAAGATGCCTTCCACCTGCCGGTTGGAATCAAAGGCAAAAGTGATGGCTGAATCGAGCTTTCCATCGATGTGAAGGGTCAGACCCGGTTGGCCGTTCAACTCGATATCCGCAAGGATGCCATTGCTTTCCTGCCAAATGGGCAGCAGCACCTTGTCAAAGAATTTGCCGACTGCCTTGGCCCCGAAGACCGGTTTGCTGATGGATGTGGCCTTGCCACCCGCATCGGCATAAAGAGACACATCGGCAGCAAGCAGGGAGCGAAGACCGTCCATATTGCCGTCCGTTATGGCCTGATGGAAGGCCGAGACCAGCTGTTTTTGTTGTCGGGGTGGGGGGGCTTTATGGTCGCGCTCTTGTGTAAGACGTTTGCGCGCCCGGCTGACAAGCTGGCGACAGGTGGTGGCCTCGATGGCGAGCAGTTCGGCAATGTCCTGATAGTCGGTCTGGAACACATCGCGCAGCAAATAGGCGGCCCGTTCCTTCGGAGTGAGTTTCTCCAGAACCAGCAGAAAGGCCGTTGTCAGGCTTTCAGACAGCAGGATCTGATGTTCCGCACTTTCTTCCTGATCGGTCCGGACCGGTTCTGGCAGCCATTCGCCGGGATAGGTTTCCCGCTGCCTTTTGCGCGCTCTTAACCGATCGATCGCCTTGCGGCTGCAGGCAAGGGCCAACCAGTTTTCCGGTTTTTGGATGGTATCATCAGCGGCTTTGGTCAACCAGGTTTCATAGACATCCTGAACCACATCCTCGGCATCGTGATGCGAGCCGAGAATGCGATAGGCCAGACCCATTAACATGGGTCTGGTTCTCGTGAAAATCTGATCGTTGGATCTGTTGGTCATGGCGCAGGGTCAATCAGTGGGTCTATCAATGATTGGCGATCTGAATGCGGTTCCACAGATTGATCATGGCAATCTTGGCCGTCAGATAGGCAATCGCTTGGTCGTCAAAATGCTCGCGCAGCGCACCGCGCAGGGGTGAGAGATCCACATCGGGGTGTGGGTTTGTCAAAGCTTCCGTATAGGCAAAGACCGCCTTTTCCGCCGGGCTGAAGTCTGAAACATGACGCCAGACAATCAGGCGGTCAAGACGCTCCTGGCTTTCTCCGTCAGCCAGGGCTTCCCTGACATGCATCTGAACGCAATAGGCGCATTGATTGATCTGGGAGGCACGCAGGGCCACCAGATGGTTGAGCTTCCGGTTGGCGTGGTTGCCCAGCTCGGTCTCAATGGCGACCAGATGGGGCACAAGTGTTTCTGCTTCGGAGTAGAAATTGACGGGGTTGGTTTGACTCATTGTCCGTATCCTCGTTTTTGATCGTGATACCAACATGACGTTCGCGGGGGCAGATTTGTGACACGGCTCGCACGATTTATTGCAGATTTTTGGTTTTATTGTCTTGGTGCTTCTGAGTGATATTTACATATCATATTGTAATTATTTATCTTATTTTATGCATTTGACGTCTACGTAAAAGTTGGTAATGTCCTTTCAAAAAGCCAAGCAGGAGGAGAGGACAGCAAAATGAAAATTACAAAAGGGATGGCGGCAATCGTCACTGGCGGCGCGTCGGGACTGGGGGAAGCAACCGCTCGGGCTCTGGCCGCTCAGGGGGCAAGAGTGGCCTTGTTCGACATGAATAGCGAGCGTGGAGAGAAGGTGGCTGCAGCCATTGGCGGGCTTTTCTGTCTGGTGGATGTGACCAATGAAGCAAGCGTGGATGCCGGTCTTGCCGCCGCCCGCGCCGCCCATGGACAAGAACGGGTGCTGGTCAATTGCGCGGGCATCGTGGCGGGCAAGAAAACGGTTGGCAAGGATCGCGAGACCGGTCTTTTCAAGTCTCATGACCTGTCGCTCTTTTCCAAGGTCATTCAGGTCAATCTGGTTGGCAGCTTTCACATGATCACCAAATGCGCCACCGGCATGGCGGGCGAAGCGGCGATGGATGACAATGGCGGTCGAGGGGTGGTGGTCAACACCGCTTCGATTGCGGCGACCGACGGGCAGATGGGGCAAGCGGCCTATTCGGCTTCGAAGGGCGGGATCATGGGGTTCACCTTGCCGGTGGCCCGCGATCTGGCACAGCTCGGCATCCGGGTTTGCACCATTATGCCGGGCCTGTTCCATACGCCGATGTTTGATAGTTTACCGCCGGATGTGGTGGAGTCGCTCGGGGCCAAGACGCCATTCCCGGCGCGGCTGGGCAAGGGCGAGGAATATGCCAAGTTGGCGTTGCATATCATCGACAATGACATGCTGAATGGCGAAAGCATCCGCCTTGATGGCGCGATCCGGCTGGAGCCGCGCTAGATATTTGCGTAGGAAATCTGGCATGTAAAAACCCGGCCTCCTTGGGACGCCGGGTTTTGATTTGTCTTATTGTCTTCAGGCTTTCGGTGTTTGCAATGCAAACACCTGTCGCTGAGCGTGCTGTGCTTGACGCGGCATGGCTATGCGTTTGGCTTTGCCAAACGCTTAGTGTCGGAAGTGGCGCATGCCGGTCATGACCATGGCGAGGCCGGCTTCATCCGCCGCATCGATGACGTCCTGATCACGCATGGAACCGCCAGGCTGGATGACCGCCGTGGCACCCGCAGCAGCGGCAGCCAACAGACCATCGGCAAAGGGGAAGAAGGCGTCAGAGGCGACGACGCAGCCTTTGGTCAGCGGCTCGGCCATGCCTGCGGCTTCGGCAGCATCTTCGGCCTTGCGGGCGGCGATGCGGGCGGAATCGACCCGGCTCATCTGGCCTGCGCCAACACCAACGGTGGCCCCATCCTTGACATAGACGATGGCGTTTGACTTCACATGCTTGCAGACGCGGAAGGCGAATTTCAGGTCGGCCAGTTCCTGCTCGGATGGCTGACGCTTGGTGACGATCTTCAGATCGAGATCATCAACATTGCCATTGTCGCGGGACTGAACCAGCAGGCCACCGGAGACGGACTTGACGGTGGTGCCTTCCTCGCGTGGATCAGCGATGCCGCCGGTCAGCAGCAGGCGGAGATTTTTCTTGGTTGCGATCAGCGCTTTCGCCGCGTCGGTGGCGTCTGGTGCGATGATCACTTCGGTGAAGATCTTGATGATTTCGGCGGCGGATTCTTCATCAAGGGTCTGGTTGAGGGCGACGATGCCGCCAAAGGCCGAAACCGGATCACAGGCCAGTGCCTTTTCGTAGGCGTCTTTCAGGCTGGCGCCGGTGGCCACGCCGCATGGATTGGCATGCTTGATGATGGCAACCGCGGAGGAAACCGCCGGATCAAACTCACTGACCAGCTCAAAGGCTGCGTCGGTGTCGTTGATGTTGTTGTAGGAGAGCTGTTTGCCCTGCAGCTGGGTTGCGGTGGCCACACCCGGACGGGTGGAGGCGGTTTTGTAGAAACCTGCCTCTTGGTGTGGATTTTCGCCATAGCGCATCACTTCGGCCAGCTCGCCACCAAAGGCGCGGTAGGTTGGGGCTTCGATCGCCAATTCTTGCGCAAACCAGCCAGAGATGGCGGCATCATAGGCAGCGGTGCGCGAGAAGGCTTTGGCAGCAAAGCGCTTGCGGGCTTCGTATGGCATGCCGCCATGCTCATTGATCAGAGCGAGCAGTTCGGCATAGTCGCTTGGGTCAACCAGGGTGGTGACGAAAGCATGGTTTTTGGCAGAGGCGCGGATCATGGCCGGGCCGCCGATATCGATATTTTCAACGGTGGTCGCATAGTCGGCGCCCTTTTTGATGGTCTCTTCGAACGGATAGAGATTGACCACCACAAGGTCGATTTCCGGGATATTGTGCTCTTTCATTGCAGCCGCATGGGCTTCGACGGTGCGGGCACCGAGCAGGCCGCCATGGACGCGGGGATGCAGGGTCTTGACGCGGCCATCCATGATTTCCGGGAAATCGGTGATTTCGGAAATGTCCTTCACCGGGATGCCAGCCTCTGCGATTGCGCCTCTGGTGCCACCGGTGGAGATCAGCTCAACGCCCTTGTCGGCCAGAGCCTTGGCGAGGTCGATGATTCCGGTCTTGTCGGAAACGGAGAGCAAAGCGCGCTTGACGGAAGTGATTTCCGGCGCGGTAACAGAAAGAGGAGCTACGGACATCGGTTTGCCTGCTTGAAATGTTGATCAAAGGGGAGTGGCTCAGGCGATATCACGTTTTCGCAAATAGGAAAACCATTCATTTTGCACATAAAGGCAACATGTTGTTGCCTTTTCAAGATCAAATAGTGCGTTCTGAGGCTGCCCGGTCAGGCATTGGTGACATGGGCAAAATGCCAGCGAATGGTCGAAACGTGGCTGGCAAAGCCATACAGCGCCAGCTGTTTGCTGGGGCGGATGCCGTGGATGTCAGACAGGAACACGCTATCCTCGATGGTGATGTCGACATCCTTGGCAGAAAATTGCCAGATTTCACCATTCAACAATCCCAGATAGACAATATTCTCGACCGAGTCCCGTTCCATTTGGACGGTGGGATGCAGGTGGAAGCGGATGGCATAACCGTCGCGGCCCTTGTTGATGCCTTTGCCGATGGCTTCCAGATCATCCTGCCCGTCGATCTTGCGGCCATTGACCGAGAGCCAAATCTGACGGCGGTGCCGGATGCCGTAGTCGGGACCATAGGCATCGTGGCTGGCCTTGATGGTTTCAAGGCCCTGCTCCAATGTGCGTTCGGACTGGACATTGATATCCCGACAAAGCAGCGGGCGACCATCCAGATCAAACGGGCGTGGTGAGATTGGGCAGGTGGATTTGTCCTGCACCGTCAGAGTGGAATGGGCCGCTGTGGATCGGGCCAGTTCACGCCATCCGGCCTGACGGCAAGAGGGGGCACCACAATTGATGACCATCGGAGCGACCCCGGAGCTCAGTTCGAATGACAGGGTGCCAGCATGGGCTTGAATGGATTGTTCGATTGGCGGGAAGCTGCCCGTATCCATCAACAACACACTGTTGCCTGCCTCGATTCGTTGATAGCCGGAGAAGGAGGCATCCGACACGGGTGTGCCGCGTGTGTCGTCATAGGCCATGATGGTGGCGATCTGGTCCGCCGGGGTTGCGCCTGCTCCATTGAAATGGGCAAAGCTGCCGTTGGGATGGCGGAAGAAGCGCAGCATCGGCATCATCCGCTCGATGGCCCGGTTGAGGCCTTCGGGCAGTTCCAACTCGCGCGACAGGAAGGTCTGGCGCAGGGGCAGCAGATCAAGCAGCGTGGACACGATGACCATCGGATTGCGTGAGACATGGCCGCCGTCTGGCAGGATCTGCGAGTCCAGTTCGGTGACGAGACGCTTCGAGGTCGAGCGGACATAGCGCTCTTTGCCGGAAAAGCACAGCCAGCCAGCCAGTTCGGCCATCAGCACGGTGAGACGGTCTGGCGTGTAAGGCATCGCCCCCGAGGAAGCCCGCAAGAAGCGTACCTGCAGGTAGAGGGCCCGCAGGAAGCGGCGATAGAAATCGTGGTCGGCTTCTTGCAAGATCAATGGGGAATTGTTGAGCCAGGCAAAAACGCGTTCGGCCACAACGGGCAGGCTCCAGGCCTCGGCATCAAGCCTGGCGCTATGGGTGATCCAGTCGTCAACAAGGCTCTGGGCCTTGGCCCGGGTCAGACTGGCATTGGAGACCTTGAGATGGCGCAACCAGCGAAAAGCATGCAGTTCGCGCACCCACTCCCGGCTTGGTGGCATGATCAGGAACGGGGACCGCCCTTCGCAATTTTCCACTTGTCCGGCAAAGACATAGAGGCCTGCATAAATGTCTTCGGCAACAATCGGGTCAGCGGTGCGCAGATCCTGTGGTGCAATCAGCAAACGCTCGGGACAGCCGGGGACATAGCGGGCATGACAATTGGGTCGGCGCACGCCCATCTTCTTGACGCGGCGGGTCAAGTCAGAGATTTGCAGTCGCGAATTTTGCCAAGTATTTGACACGCGGGTCTTTTCCGTCATGAGTGTGAGCTGGATGCAGCCAAGCTAAAGGGCAATGCCAAGCCCGGTTCCGATTGCGCGCTGGAACCCGGTCTTGGTAAGCAATTGGTTAGGATTTTATCAAGAAAGAGTTAACAAGCTCTATCTGTTGGGTAAAATCAACATCGGGGAAGGTGGCGTCAATTTGTCATATGATTGCGGAACCGGATGGCGAAGAAGCCGTCCAGACCTCCCGTTTCTGCCCATTGATCTGGTCGGGTGCGCAGGGATCCGTCTTCGAGAAGGAACGGATCGGCACCCTCGACTTCCCCAACCGTGATTGGTTCAATGCCGAAATCTGGATTGTTCATCAGGAAATCAGCGACCAGTTCCGGCCCTTCTTCGGGCTGCAGCGAACAGGTGCAGAAGACCAGCAAGCCGCCGGGGCTGGTCAGCTCGGCAGCATGATCGAGCATCTTTGCCTGCAGAGACGCGAAGTGCGTGATATCTTCCGGGCTTCGCTGATGGAGCAATTCCGGGTGACGGCGCACGGTGCCCGTTGCCGAGCAAGGGGCATCGAGCAGGACAAAGGGCCATTGCTCGTCGGTCTTGAGCTTCATGACGTTGCGCTTGACCAGCTCAGCTTCAAGGCCGGTGCGGTCCAGATTGTCCTTAACGCGTTCCAGACGATGGGCGGAGAGATCAACCGCCGTGACCTTAGCGCCCGAGGCTGCCAGCTGCATGGTCTTGCCACCGGGAGCGGCGCAGAGATCGAGCACCGGCTGGTCCTTGATGTCACCAAGCAACTTGGCGGGCAAGGTCGCGGCGGCATCCTGCACCCACCAAGCGCCGTCTTCAAAGCCAGCCATCGCATCCACCCGATCATGGGTCGCCAGACGCAGGCTGCCGGTTGGTGTCGGCTCTCCCCCCAGGGCCTCAGCCCAATGGCCCAAGCTGTCGGGCTCTTTCATGGACAGATCAAGCGGGGTGTGCGGTTGGTGAAAGACTGCCATCATCGCATTGACCGATGCCAGACCATAGGCATTGACCCAGCTTTTATAGATCCAGTCAGGCAGATTGGCGCGGGCCGGGTCGATGGACGCCAGTTCCGCAGGGCCTTCCTTGCTGACCCGGCGCAAAACCGCATTGGTCAGGCCCTTGAAGCCTGCATATTTGCGCCATGTCTTATAGTGACTGACCGCACAATCCACCACTGCATGGGGCGGGGTTTCGAGAAACAGCAATTCTGCCACGCCAATGCGCAGGATATTGCGCAAGGGGCCGGATTTCTTCGGCATGCCCCGGTCCATGAAGCGGCTGAGCAAGGTGTCGATCTCACCCAGATGCTGCAACACGGTGGTGGCGATGCGTTTGGCAAAGGCGCGGTCGGAACCGGTGAGGCGGCGCAAGGGGCCGTCGCTCAATTCCTGCCGATAGGCATCATCAAGCAAAGCCTTGTCACTCAGCACCGCATGGATCAGGCGCAGAGCGCCTTCGCGGGCGCCCATGCCGCTTTTCTTCGAAGCATGATTGTGTGTGTCTGTCATGGCGGCGCCTTAGATCATATCCTGTGCCTTCATGCAAGACAAAGCGCACTGCATGAAACGCTGTCGGGGACACTTGTCCGGGTTTGCCCCCGGAAAGGCCTAGAGGGGGGACACATCCAGCCGGGCGATGACGGGTGCATGGTCCGATGGTTTCTCCCACGAGCGGGCCGGATGATAGACCTCGACATGGTTGACTTTGTCGGCAATCGCATTCGTTGCCCAGATGTGATCGAGGCGGCGACCCTTGTTGGATTTCTGCCAGTTCGGGGAGCGATAACTCCACCAGCTGAACAGCTTGTGTTCAACGGGAATATGGTTGCGGACCACATCCTGCCACGGACCTGCGGTCTGAACGGCAGCCAGTGCATCAACCTCGACGGGCGTGTGGCTGACGACCTTGATCAGCTGTTTGTGCGACCAAACGTCATTTTCGTGTGGGGCGATGTTGAGGTCCCCAACCAGAATGGAGGCGGCAGCGGTTTCCTCGCCAGTCAGCCATGCCTTCATTTCATCCAGAAAATCGAGCTTGTGCTGGAACTTGTCATTGATTGCCGGGTTCGGTTCATCCCCCCCTGCCGGGACATAAAAATTGTGAATCCGGATTGGCCCGGCATCGGTATCGATGGTGACTTCGATATGGCGGGCATCGCCTTTGCCGCAAAAGTCCCGCTGGGAGACGCTGGCAAAGGGCAGGCGCGAGAGGATGGCGACGCCGTGATAGCTTTTCTGGCCATTGATCGCGAGATGCTCATAGCCCAGCTTGTTCAGTGCCGCACTGGGAAACTGGTCATTCATCACCTTGGTTTCCTGCAGGCAGAGCACATCGGGCGCACGGTCTGCGTCAAACTGCTCGACATGATGGAGGCGCGGGCGGATGGAATTGATGTTCCAGGAAGCAATGGTTACGGGCACGGGCGTCTCTTCTCGCTGTTGGGGAGGGGAGCCAGATCGGGTCTGGCGGGATCCGAGGCGACTCAATGGCATGTGTTGGCCATTTATAGCAGGGTCTGAAAACAAAAAAAGCACCGCTTGCAGATGGCGGTGCTTTTTGGGCTAAACAACAGCATTGTGGCCGAGCGAGCGCTGGCCTCAATAGGAGTTCAGGTCGCGCTTGATCTCGAACAGGGACTGCTTGATCGGGCGGCCTGTCTCGACATTGAAAACGGTGACGGTGGTGTCATTGCCCTGCGGGTCGCGGATGGTCCATTGGCGCAACAAAGCGCTTTCACGCTCAAAGATCAAAGTCAGGACGCCGTCGCCCAACAGGCTCTCCTGCTCAACCACCACGCTGACAATATCATCAGCAATCGAGGCCTGACGGACGCGCTGATCATTGACCAGATCGAGGCGCTCGGACAGCAACACCTTCAAAGGTGTCTTGCTCAAGGGATAGATATCCTGCGTTTTCAATTTGCGATCTTCGATTGACAGGGCCGAACCGTCGGAAATGATGTCGGTGTAAGAGGGCTTTGAATAATAAAAGCGGATTTTGCCCGGGCGCTCGATGAAGAAATATCCTTGCAGCGTGTCGCCGTTCGGTGCGGTCTGGATGAATTCGCCATTCATCGTTTTGGTCTTGTTGAACTGCTTGGAGATGGCTCCGAGCGCTGCCTTTTCGTCATCGTTGAGCACCGCGGCTGCCTGCGAGTGAATGGTCATGGCGAGCAGCAGGGCGAGCATCAGGCCGAGCATCAGAAAGAGGCTGCCGACGAGCGCTATCACAGTGGTCCGGTTTGTCCGGGCCTGACTCTGAACGCGGGTCTGGCTTGTCCGGGGCATGCGATTATCTGGTTGCATCGGGCACTTCCTCTAATGTCTTGAACGGGTCTTTCTGGTCGCAATCGGGATTCTCAACGGATCAATCCCGCTGCATAGCCTAGAAATTCAATGCGGCAAAAGGACGACGGACAGTTTGACCATTCTGTGGCAAGGCCACCCTTGGGATCAAGGTCTGTTGGCGTCCTTCTCCCCTTTACATAGTGGCGCCTTCTTCGGGAACCAAGATCTCCCGTTTGCCTGCATGGTTGGCCGGTCCGATGACGCCTTCCTGTTCCATTTGCTCGATCAGGGTGGCGGCCCTGTTATAGCCGATTGACAGGCGGCGCTGGATGTAGCTGGTCGAGGCCTTGCGGTCGCGAATGACAATGTCGACTGCCTTGTCATAGAGGGTTTCGGCATCGCTGCCCCCGTCGGATCCGCCGCTGCTGCCGCCAGAGTCCGACTGGTCGGTTTCTGTGTCTTCGGTGACCGCTTCGAGATAATCCGGTGTGCCCTGCATCTTGAGGTGCCGGACAATATCCTCAACCTCTTCGTCGGACACGAACGGACCATGGACACGCTGGATGCGTCCCCCGCCGGCCATATAGAGCATGTCGCCCATGCCGAGCAGCTGTTCGGCCCCCATTTCACCAAGGATCGTGCGGCTGTCGATCTTGGAGGTGACCTGGAAGGAAATGCGGGTCGGGAAGTTGGCCTTGATGGTGCCGGTGATGACATCGACAGAGGGACGCTGGGTGGCCATGATCAGGTGAATACCAGCGGCACGGGCCATCTGGGCCAGACGCTGGATGGCGCCTTCGATATCCTTGCCCGCGACCATCATCAGGTCGGCCATCTCGTCGACGACGATGACGATATATGGCATCGGCTCTAGGTTGAGCGCTTCCTGCTCATAGATCGGATCGCCGGTTTCCGGGTCGAACCCGGTCTGAATGGTGCGGGTGACTTCCTGTCCCTTGGAAAGGGAATCACGGACGCGCTTGTTGAAGCCGTCAATGTTGCGCACGCCCATCTTGGACATGTTCTTGTAGCGCTGTTCCATCTCGCGGACGGCCCATTTCAGCGCCACCACTGCCTTTGCCGGATCGGTGACGACCGGGGTCAAAAGGTGCGGAATGCCATCATAGATCGACAGTTCGAGCATTTTCGGGTCGATCATGATCAGGCGACATTCTTCCGGCCGATGCTTGAACAGCAGCGACATGATCGTGGTGTTGATCGAGACCGATTTACCTGAACCGGTGGTACCCGCCACCAGCACATGGGGCATGCGGGCGAGATCAACGACCACCGGGTCGCCTGCAATATTCTTGCCCAGACAGATTGGCAATTTGGCTTTCGAGCGTTCGAAATCCTTGGCGGCCAGCATTTCGCGCAAAAAGACGGTTTCGCGGCGGGCATTGGGCAGCTCGATGCCGATGGCGTTGCGGCCCGGAATGACGGCAACGCGGGCGGAAATGGCGCTCATCGAGCGGGCAATGTCGTCGGCAAGGCCAATCACGCGGGAGGATTTGATGCCCGGTGCGGGTTCCAGTTCATAGAGGGTGACAACAGGGCCCGGGCGCACCTTGATGATTTCGCCGCGAATGCCAAAGTCGGATAGGACGCCTTCGAGCAGGCGGGCATTATGCTCCAGCTGATCGGCGGTCAGTCCCGCATTGGGGCCGAGGCTTTCCGGTTCGGCAAGGAAGTCGAGGGTTGGATGCTGATAATCATCCTTGCGCGTGAAGAGATTGCCCTGCACCGCCTTGACCATGCGCTTGCCGCTGCCAGTCTTGCCTTTGGCGGCAACCGGCTTGGCTTCGACGCCTTCATTGGTGGCGGCGCGGTGAGTGGCCTGCCCCTGATCACGGTCCAGCTCAGGTGTGGCGATGCCATGCGGTGCGCTGTGCGCTGCATTGTCGGGGTCATAAAGCTCTTCATCGTCCCATGGGGGTGGGGTGTCTCCCTGCTGCATGGGACGGCCATGGGTGGGGGCAAAGTCTGTTGGGCCGCCATAGCCAAGATCTGCAGAGATTGGGCCCTGCATCGGGTGACCGGTCTGATAGGCTGGGGCAGGTGCCGCGTCAAGACGGGGTTCAAGGCGGTTGGCCAGATCCCCAAGGCCATCATCTTCTTCGCCAAACAGACGGGCAAAGAGCGAAGGCTTGGCGGTTTTGGTTGCCTTGGCCTGATGGGCGTCCATTGTGCCTTTGGCGCGGCGTTTGTTGGCTTTGCGGGACAAATACCAGTGACCGATAGCGCCCAGCGGCACGGACAGGATCGATGGGCGTCTGGCGCCTGCACTCTTGGTGCGATCGAGGTCTCCTGCGTGGGGGGCATCGACATCCTCGATGTCGTCACCATCGTCCTCGGTCCAGTCGTCCTCTTCGTCATAGCTGTCCGCATCATAGACTTCAGCGTCGTCTGGTGCCGCTGTGACCGGACGCTGGGTGCGGCGGAACATCAGTGCCTTGAGTGACAGATTGGAAGCATTGAGCAACAGGGCAATGCCTAGAAGGGCTGCAACCAGTCCAATGGCGACGGCCGTTGGCCCCTGCATCAGACCGGTATTGATCTTGCCCAGAATGGTCAGGAAACTGTCGCCGATCATGCCGCCAAGGCTCAAGGGCAAGGGCCAGCCGGAGGGGGCAGGGATGGCGGAAAAGGCGATGGACAACATGCCCAGCCCGCCAAACCATGCCATGACCTTGTTGCGTGACAAACCCATCGGCTGCAAGCGAACCAGACGGACGAACCACAGTGCTGGCGGGATCAACAAAAAGGCCGTTGCCAAGCCGAAGGCCTGAATGAGCAGGTCGGACAGGATCGCGCCACCTAGCCCCATCACATTGCGCGGGCTGTGTTCGGTGGCGTTGGAGAGCGAAGGGTCGCCGACATGCCAGGTGACGAGGCTGGCTGCGATGGCGACGAGCAGAATAAGGCCAAGCAAGCCCGTTGCCGCATAGGTGTTGCGGCGCAGGGCGTGGCGCAGGGCTCCGTCTTTTGCTCTTCGTTTCATGGCTCTGCCCTCACGAGGTGCGGCTCCATACTCATCGAATGTGGTCATGCTCGCTCTTGTTCCAGTTCAGCCGGCTGCTTTTTTACCGGTATGTTTCGCGGTCCCAGTCGCGTGTTGGTCTTTCCAGTCTTTTGGTCTTTTTGCCTTTGGCGTCTGTGCCCTGCCTCTCACCCAAGGAGGCAGTGCCTGAGACGGTGCATGGCGTCTTCGGTCTGATCGAGATCGGCTACGATGGCGATGCGCAGGAAACCGTCGCCGGGATTGACCCCGGATGCATCGCTGCGGGCCAGAAAGGAACCCGGTACCACGCGCAGGCCTACCTCGCGCCAAAGCTTCTCCGTGATGCTGGCATCGTCGCCAAAGGCGGAGACATCAAGCCACAGGAAGAAACCGGCAGGCGGAATCTCATAGGTCAGATCATTGCCGAGAATGCGGCGCACCGCATCGAATTTGGCATTGTACAGACGGCGGTTTTCCTCGACATGGGCCTCATCGCGGAAGGCGGCGGCAGCAGCAGCCTGCAAAGGCATAGGCACCTGCGGGGCGGCCATGTTGCGATATTTGGTCCATTGGGTCAGGAAGGCACCGTCGCCTGCGGCAAAACCGCAGCGCAAGCCAGCAAGGTTGGAGCGCTTGGACAGGGAATTGAAGGTGACAATGTTGGAATAGTCGCCTTCCGCTGCCTCCAGCACGCCCGCAGGCGGGGTGTCGCGATAGATCTCGGAATAGCATTCATCGGCCAGCACAAGGAAATTATGCTTGCGGCTAAGGGCGATCAACTTCTGCCAGACTTCCTTGCCTGCAACACTGCCCTGCGGGTTGGCGGGCGAGGCGTAGAAGAAGGCAATCGTCCGGTCGAGCAGCTCGGTATCGAGGGCGAGAGCATCGAGATCGGGCAGATAATTGGAGTCCGGTGAACCATTGAGGAAGACCGGCTCGGCATCAATGGCGCGGGCTGCCGCAATATAGGTATGGAAGAAGGGATTGGGCAGCAGGATGGCCGGTTTATCAAGCGTCTTGCCGAAGTGATCTCGCGCCCAGTCGCGGGCGCCGACAATGGCGTGGAACAGGCCTTCGCGGCTGCCGTTGAGTGGCAGCACATTCTTTTCGCTGAAGCCGGCTTCATCCAGTCCGTAGCGAGCTTTCAGCCAATCGCAGACACTGGCGCGGAAATCGTCGGTGCCTTGAATGGCCGGGTAACGGCGGAAGGCATCGACATGGTCAGCAATCACCTCAGGGATAAAGGCCGGAAAGGCGTGCTGCGGCTCGCCGATGGTCAGATTGATCGGAGCATGGGTTGCTTCGTTGGACGGCGTGATGCCGTCCAGAATGTCAGCCAGTCTCTGGAAGGGGGAACGTTGGTCTTGCATGCGCTCAAAGGGCCTTTCCAAGCGTCTGATTGGGATCGATCCGTCTGTTATTGCGGGCAATGCGTTGTCCGGGCAGTCCGGGTGGTTCGGGCAGGTGTTGATTGACCTGCGGGCGAGTCGCGCCCCACAGTTAACGTCCAGTTTAGCGGTCTGTTGGTTAAGACAGTTTTAACTTTTGCCGCAGGCAGTCGCTCCCGTCGCAGTGCCCTGTGCCATTGGTGCAGAACTGGCTGGTGATCGGGGAAATCGATCCGGATTCAGAAGGGTCAGGATTGTGCTCTTTTGCCGGTGAACAGTCCTGAAGGATGGGTGATAAGACGGGCCGGTATCCCGTCGGGATGAGACGGCAAGGATGCTGGAAAGGCGGAATAGCTGCAAGCCAAAGCCGCCTGACTTATCGTCCGATGGTCATGACTTTAGGGAATGGGGTGAAGGCACAAGAAAGGCCGGGGCATCACGGATGCCCCGGCCTGTTGATGGTCGATTGGACTTCGTGTCGATCAGATGTCGCGGGCGAGGTCGGAGAGAAGCCCTGCGGCGACCGCGAATTTCGAGACTGTCAAGGTGTCGCTGTCCATGATGGCATTGACCGCCTTGACCGTCCGCTTGATGGCGTGACCTTCTTCCTCGATCCATTGTTCCATGCCGGACTTGTTGTCGCCACCATAGCTCAGGATGCCCGCCGTCATCAGATTGTGGGCGTTCGAGAGGCTGTCGCGCACCCGGTCAAGGGCAAGGCCTTCATAATAGTCAGAGACATCGAGGCTCTGGGCGAGGGCATCGATGCGACCGATCTTGAAGTGTCCGGCAACGGCGAAATAGGCTTCTGCCGCGGTATCCAGTGACTTGTCCGCCTTGTCGGCCACCAGAATGATGTCCGGGATATGGGAGACAAGCGACAGATGGGCGATGCGGCTGGCCAGCTGCTTGGGGACGCCATTTTCGACATAGCGCTCGGTTTCCGAAGCCAGACGATCCGAGAGATATGGCGGCAGATATTTGTCGATTTTCGGCGACAAGTCATCGATGCCATTGCGATAATGCTCTACCGCATCCGCGATGGAGGTTGAGGTCGGGATGCTGCGCATGAACCACAAAATCTCCGCCAAGAGCAGTTTCTGCACTTCGTGATAGAGCTCAAGCTGCATGGCCCCGGAGACCTTGCTGTCCAGAGCATCGATGGCATCATGCAACTCTCTGAGACCGAAGGAATCGCGCACGACCACATAGGCACGGGCAATCTCGACGACGGAGGTGCCGGTCTTGTCAGCAATGCGCGGGATGAGGGTCGCCCCGCCACGGTTGATCATCGAGTTGGTGATCAGAGTGGTGATTATTTCCCGGCGCAGGCGGTGATCGGCAATCTCGTCCGCAAAATCACCCTGCATTTTTTCAGGGAAATAGAAGCGCAGCTCCCGTTCGAGATAGTCCTCGTCCGGCAGGTTGCTTTCCAGCAAATCCTCATAAAGGGTGTTTTTGGCATAGGCCAGCAGAACGGAGATTTCTGCCCGTGTCAGAGGCTGGCCTTTCTTGCGCATTTCGTTGAGGATCTCGTTGTCGGGCAGGAATTCGACATCGCGATCCAGATCCCCCGCTTCTTCCATCCGTTCCATCAAACGGCGTTGATAGCCGAAATCTTCCATGCCGCGTTGCTCGGTGAGCGAGACGGACAGGGTCTGCAGATAGTTGTTGCGCAGGCACAGACCGGCGACTGTGTTGGTCATTTCGGACAGCAGTTTGTTGCGGGCCGTAACATCCATCTTGCCTTTACGCACGGCGGCGCCAAGGGCAATCTTGATGTTGACTTCCATATCCGAGCTGTTGACGCCTGCGGAATTGTCGATGGCATCGG
Organism: Cohaesibacter intestini; assembly: GCF_003324485.1. Classification (NCBI taxonomy): domain Bacteria; kingdom Pseudomonadati; phylum Pseudomonadota; class Alphaproteobacteria; order Hyphomicrobiales; family Cohaesibacteraceae; genus Cohaesibacter; species Cohaesibacter intestini. The sequence goes on from NZ_QODK01000001.1 coordinate 1,022,545, forward strand.
TGTTGCAGCGTCCGCCCAACCGGTTGAATTCGATACGGGCACGCTGGGTTACACCCAGATTGGCGCCTTCGCCGATGGCTTTGACGCGCAGCTCTTTCGGTGTGACGCGGATGGCGTCGTTGGCACGGTCATCCGCATCTGCATCGCTTTCGCTCGAAGCGCGGATATAGGTGCCGATGCCGCCGAACCACAAAAGATCCGCTTCGGCCATCAGAATGGCCTTCATCAGTTCCTGCGGGGTGACCTTCTTTTTGCTCAGGCCAAGCGCCTGCTGTGCTTCACTGGACAGGGTAATGGATTTCTCTGAACGTGAGAAAACGCCACCGCCCTTGGAAATCAGCGAGGTGTCATAGTCCTTCCAGGATGACCGGCCGAGATCGAAGATGCGTTTGCGCTCCTTCCAACTGGTCTCCGGATCCGGATTGGGATCGATGAAGATGTCGCGATGGTCAAAGGCAGCAATCAGTCTGGTCGCCTTGGACAGCAACATGCCATTGCCGAAGACGTCGCCGGACATGTCGCCGACGCCGACCACGGTGAATGGCTCGGTCTGAATGTCGCGATCCATTTCCCGGAAGTGGCGTTTGACTGCTTCCCAGGCGCCACGCGCGGTGATGCCCATTTTCTTGTGGTCATAGCCAGCGGAGCCGCCGGATGCGAAGGCGTCACCGAGCCAGAAGGAATGGTCTTCTGAAATGCCGTTGGCAATGTCGGAGAAGGTGGCCGTGCCCTTGTCGGCGGCGACAACCAGATAGGGATCGTCCTCATCGTGACGGGTGACATTTTCTGGTGGCAGAATGGTCTGACCCTCCAGATTGTCGGTCACATCGAGCAGCGAGGAGATGAACAGCCGATAGGAGGCGATGCCCTCGGCCATGAAGGCCTCGCGGTCGCTGGAGGGTGGCAGATGCTTGGGCACGAAGCCGCCCTTCGAGCCGACGGGCACGATCACCGCATTCTTGACCTGCTGGGCCTTGACCAGACCGAGCACCTCGGTGCGGAAATCCTGTGGTCGATCCGACCATCTCAGGCCACCGCGGGCAACCTTGCCGAAGCGCAGATGCAGGCCTTCGACGCGGGGGCTATAGACGAAGATTTCGCGGAATGGCTTGGGCTCCGGCATGTCTTCCATGGCCCGCGGATTGAGCTTGATCGACAGGGTCGGTTTGTAGCCACCTTCCTCGGTGCGCTGGTAGAAGTTGGTGCGCAGGCTGGCTTGAATGACACCGAGGAACTTGCGCAGGATGCGGTCGTCATCAAGGTTGGAGACCTGTTCAAGTGCCGTCAGGATGCCACTGGACAGGCGTTTGCATTCCTCCTCGCGCGCCTTGTGCTTGGGATCAAAGCGGGCGTGGAAAAGATCGACCAGCAGCGCGCCGAGATCGGGATATTTGTCCAGCGTATCCCACATATAGTCCTGATCATACGGAATGCGGACCTGGCGCAGATAACGCGAAATCGTGCGCAGGATGGTGATGTCGCGCCAATGCAGGTTCGCTGCCATGGCCAGACGGTTGTAGCCATCATTCTCGGCCTGACCATCCCAAATGGCGAGGAAACAGGCTTCGAGCTTGTCGCCGACTTCCTTGATGTTGATCGACTTGCAGCTGGCCCGTTCCAGATCCATGTCATGCATCCAGAAGGTGCGGTTGGACCCCATCGGCGAGATGGCATAGGAGCGTTCGTCAATCACCCGGAAGCCCATATTTTCAAGGATCGGCACCCGTTCGGACAATGGAATTGGATTGTCCTGATGGAAGATTTTCAGGGTGATGCGGTGATCTGCTTCTTTTTCATCACGATAGAATTGAATGGCGGTATCCACCGAACCATTCATTCGCTCCATGATGGAGATGTCGTTGAGCGCAATATCCGGCGAGAAGGTGTCACGATAGGCCTCGGAGAAAGCCTCGCAATAGCGATGCACCATTTGTGACGCTTTCTTGATGCTCATCGCATCGCGCAAGGCCAAATCGAGGCGATCAGCCCATGTGGTGACGATTTTGTTGACTTCGTTTTCCAGCTCGAGACGCGACGGGGTCGGTGTCTTGCCATGGCGGCGGCCGATGATGAAATGGACGCGGGTCAGCGGGCTGTCGGGGAAATCGAGATAGGTGGCCGAGATATGGCCGTCATAGACCTTGCACAGATAGTCGCCGATTTTCAGCCGGACCGATGTGTTGAAGCGGTCGCGCGGGACATAGACGAGGCTGGAGACAAAGCGGTCGAACTTGTCGACGCGAGAGAGAACCCGAACGCGCGGACGGCGGCTGAGGCGGAGAATCTCCTCAGAGTTGTTGAGCAGGGTCTGTTCATCAACCTGGAACAGTTCGTCGCGGGGATAGCCTTCCAGAACGTTGAGCAGAGCCTTGCCCGAATGGCCGGACGGATCCACCGAGGCCTTGTCGATGGTGCGGGCGACCTTGCGGCGCAGGAACGGGATGTTTGTGGCGGACCGGTTGTAGGCGGTGGAAGTGAAGAGGCCGACAATGCGCAACTCACCGGTCAGTTGCCCCTGATCGCCATAGATCTTGACGCCGATATAATCCATGTAGGTGCGGCGGTGAACCTTGGTCTTGACGTTGGCCTTGGTAATGATCAGCGGTTCCGGCCGCATCAGGAATTCGCGGATTTCCGGGGTCATGGTCACCAGTTCGGAGCCACGACGCAGCACCCGCACATCCGGATTGCGCAGAATGCCAAGGCCGGGACGTTGGGTCCGTTTCAGCTCTCCCTCGCTCGGGGAGCCTTCAAAGGCATATTCGCGCATACCCAAAAGGGTGAAATTGTTGTCGACCAGCCAGCGGAGGAATTCAACGGTCTCTTCGATTTCGTCTTGTGGCAGAGGCGGTGGCGTGATCTTGAAAATGGCGATGGTTTCTTCCAGACGCAGCAGCATCGACTTCCAGTCGGTCACGCAGGCAGACACGTCCTCAAGAACAATGTTGAGTTCCTTCTTCAACTCGTTTTTCTGCGTCTTGCCGGAGATGCGGGACACGTGGACGTGGATCAGGCTTTCACGCTGGGGTTTGACGCCGTTCTTTGCCTCGCGGCGATCACGCAAGCCGACAAGCTTTTTCTCGTCATCGCGTTCGGTATCAAAGATCGGGTGCAGCACCAGATGAATGTCGAAACCGAGCTGTTGCAACTCGCCCATGATCGAATCAACCAGAAATGGCTTGTTCACATTGTGAAGTTGGATGATGGAGACCTGGTTCAGCATCTCGCCATTCTCGCCCTCGTAGACGGGGTCGAAAATGTCGATGGTGTGACCGCCATCAAAAGGGGGGGTGAAACGTTCGAAGGCCTGTTGTGCAAAATGGGCGATTTCCTCGGCGCGATAACGGGAGAGATCCTCCTTGTCGCTTGCTTTGAGGAGCCGCTCGAGAAAGTCGGCTTCCAGATCGCCTTGTTTTGCTGCGATGGCCTTGGCGTTTGCCAGACGTTCGGCGTGTTCGCGTACCAGTTCGGGTGCCATTTTGTTTCCTCCGGGGACCCGGTTTGCCGGCACCCCTTTTCTTTTTGACCGTTATGAGACGAATATTAGCGGTCTTTCACGATAACCATAAACCTATCAGGGTAAATGTTGGTCAAACACTGACGTAAAAATTTCTTGAGCGAGAAATTGCAATTGTTCACCGAAAAGACTTGTGGATGACATCTGTTCTTTCCGTCCCGGCTAGGGACGGGAAATTATCCCCCTGTTTGGACGAATGTCGGAATGTTCCTGCTCTTGAAGCCTGTGACCCAAGGCTTCAGTATGACGTGGGGAGCGCGGGCCGAACAAACAAGATCCGTTCAGGATCATGCCCGACATTTCCATGGGAGGAAAGATGACTGAATTGAAAGAGGGCCGGGAGCCGGTCAAACAGGCGGGAAAGGCTGTCACGGCGCTTGATTTGCCGCCAATGGATCCGATGCCGGACGATATCGGTAACTATTTTGCCATTTGCGCAGAAAAGCTCGGCATGGTGCCCAATGTGCTTCAGGCCTACAGCTTTGATGAAGCGAAATTTCGCGCCTTTTCGCAGCTTTACAACAATCTGATGCTGGATGAGAGCGGACTGAGCAAGCTGGAGCGGGAAATGATCGCGGTGGTGGTTTCCTCGATCAACCGCTGTTTCTACTGCCTTGTGGCCCATGGGCAAGCGGTGCGGCAGCTGTCTGGCGATCCGCTGTTGGGAGAACTGATGGTGATGAATTATCGCGCTGCAGACCTGTCAAACCGCCATCGGGTGATGCTTGATTATGCCGCGAAGTTGACCGAGACGCCAGAAAAGGTGACCGGCGAGGACCGCGCCACGCTCACCGCGGTCGGTTTCTCGGACCGTGATATCTGGGACATCGCCAATGTCACCGGTTTCTTCAACATGTCGAACCGGGTGGCAATTGCCAGCGACATGACCCCCAATGATGGCTATCACGGTCAGGATCGCTAAGGTTTATTGCAATTTTCTGTCCGGTCTGCCGGTTGGCAGGCCGGGCCGCGGTCTAACGGCAATAATCGAGCGCGATCTTCATTGCCCATGACGACCCTTTGAGCGAGAAGGTCTCGAATTGCCGAGCGAAGCGGACATTGAGACGGTTGGCGCTTTGCAGCAGGCTGATCAATAGAGCATCGCGCGAAAGCATGTCAGTGATCAGCGCGCCTTCATATTCGCCCATTTCCAGAGTCAAAGGGGGATGGCCATCAAAGGAGAAGGTGACCGGCTTGGGGTCGGCCCAATCCAGTGCCAGCCTGTCGATCCGACGACCTGCCATGGAGATATATCGGTCTCCACCTTTACCGCAGACATAGCTTAGAGCCAGTTTGCCGTTGCGACTCTCGGTGTTGGCCGCATAGCCGTCATAATAGGGCGGCTCGTCAATCGATAATTTGTAAATACTCCAGTGACCTCTTTGCCCGCGCTGGATGGGTTCGGCCGGTTGGTCCTGCGTTTCATTGCAGTTGCGTTCGACGCAGGCGTGATATTTCGGGCTGGTGGCGCCGGGCGAATTGGCAAGGCAAGACCAGATGCAGCGTTGCAGTGCCATCGGGTCATCCCCGGATTGGGTGGACGCGGTGCTAGTGAGGGCGAGCAGGGCTGTTGTGGCAGTCAATAGGGTGGGCAATATAGATGTCATCTGAACCGGATCTCTTCAGGCAATGGGTCCCAATGGCAAGGCTGGCCTTGTTCGCATGGGCAATGAGCAATAGGGACATTAGAGCGCGTATCTGCCGATCTGTCACGAAGAAACTGGATTTTGATCTTGCGCCCATGCCAGATGCCCGGCACGCAGTCGGCGGGCCAGTTTGGTAAAGGCCTGCGCTGTGGGCGAGCGATTGTCTCGCAGAATCGCGCAGGCAATGTTGACCTGAATATTCGGATGGTGCAGACGCTTGTAGACGATATCCTCAAGGGCGAGTTGGCGCATGCAATCGGGCACCAGTGAGAAGCCGAGATCTGCGGCAACCATGCTCATGATCGAGGCAATCTGTGGGGCGGCCTGACCGATGATCGGCTCGAACCCGGCTTTCTGACAGGCAAGAATCGCCGAATCATGCAGGATCAGGCCGACAATCGGTGGCGTCAGAATGAGGGGCGTATCCTTGAGCAGCAGCAAATCGATTGCCTCTGCGTCGGGGGCCGGATCACGGCTGCGGGACATGGCGGCAATCAGCGCTTCGCTGTCGAGTTGATGGGTGGTGATACTGGGCGGATCCTGATCGCTGGGGCGCAGGATCGCCACATCAAGGTCGCCCTTTTCCAAATCCTCGCGCAATTGGGTTGAGTGGCTTTCCTTGACGCGGAACATCACATCGGGAAAGTCGCGCCGGAAGGTGCGGATCAGGCGTGAGACAATCGGGTTGAGGGCTGATGCGCCGGTGATGCCGAGATTGAGAGTGCCTGTCTCACCACGGGCGGCGCGGCGGGCGGCTTCGAGCGCCTGCTCTGCCTGAGAGGGAAGGTTATGGACCTGTTCAAGGAAGGCTTTGCCTGCGGCGGTCATCTCGGCCCCATGGGGCATGCGATAGAAAAGCGCACTGCCGACCTCGCGCTCAAGATCCTTGATCTGTTGGCTCAACGGGGGTTGGGCAATGCCAACACGTGCTGCGGCGCGGGTGAAATTCTTCTCCTCGGCCACCGCCAGAAAATAGCGAATATGGCGCAGTTCCATCAATTGGCTCCCTTGGGCTGATGGCGGATGTTGCCCTTTCTCCGTTTGAAATCGGGATATCCATATAAAATAAATATCAAGAAAGGCAGTATCATATATTAGATAAATTGGAACTCATCCGATATAGGTGGAAATCCACACATACAGGATAAGTGTAATGCCCAATGCCGCCGCAGCAACGCTCCCTGCTGCCAAGTCTTTTGTTTCATCTCCTGAGCCTCAGCCGTTCATCCGGCAGGGAACGCGCTCTTTCACAAAAGTGGCTTGCGCTCTATTTCTGGCCGGGTTCAACACCTTTGCCCTGCTTTATTGCGTTCAACCCCTGCTGCCGATGTTTGCCGAACATTTTCATGTTACTCCGGCCACCAGCTCGCTGGCTTTGTCGCTCTGTCTGGCCTGTCTGGCGCTGTCGATCATGGTGCTTGGGGCCGTGTCGCAGCAATTGGGCCGCAAGGGGGTGATGCTGACGTCGATGTTGCTGGCGTCGGCCCTTAATATGGCTGCGGCCATCGCGCCGGGCTGGCATGGCTTACTGATTGCTCGGGCCTTTGAAGGGCTGGCGCTTGGTGGTTTGCCTGCCGTGGCAATGGCCTATCTGGCAGAAGAAATCCACCCGGATGATTTGCCCAAGGCGATGGGAATCTATGTCGGCGGTACGGCGTTTGGCGCGATGCTGGGCCGGGTCGGCCTTGGGTTGATGACCGAATTTGTCAGCTGGCAGGAGGCTCTGCAGGTGATGGGGGTTTTGACCACTCTTGCCGCGCTCGGTTTTGCCTTTTTGCTGCCGCCTTCAACGCATTTCGAAAAAAGAAATGATGCGAGCCTGACTTTCCATCTGTCCGCATGGCGCGCCCATTTGCGCAATCCGTCCTTGATGCGGCTTTATCTGATTGGCTTTTGCCTGACCGGGGTCTTTTCGACCGTCTATAATTATCTCAGCTTCCGGCTGTTTGAAGCGCCCTATCATATGGGGCCCTTTGCGGTCAGTTTGATCTTTCTGCTCTATTTGATCGGTACGCTGTCGTCGTCGGTCTCCGGCACCCTGATTGCCCGCTTCGGGCAACGCAAGCTTCTTATGGCAGCCTTCAGTCTGACCCTTATGGGGCTTGGCGTGACCTTGTTCCAACCGTTGGTGCTGATTTGTGTTGGCGTCGGGCTGATCACCACGGGGTTCTTTGTTGGTCATTCGGTGGTCAGTGGCGCGGTGGGCTTGGCGGCTGAAGGCAACAAAGGGCACGCCTCTTCGCTCTATCTGCTGTTCTATTATGTCGGGGCAAGTTTCATTGGCTATCTGGGTGGCTGGTTCTGGCATTTGTCAGGCTGGAGCGGCCTGGCGGGCCTCACGGCCTGTCTGGCGCTGATGGCGCTGACGGTATCCAGTCGGGTCGGACGGCCTTCCTGAGGGCATCGCGACAACAGAGTTTCTTTTCTCCATGGCAGGAGACGACACAAAGGCCGGACGGTTCGCCGCCCGGCTTTTACCGTTCCTGCTTTTGCCATCCTTCTGCCTTGATGCCCTGCCACCTGATTGTGTGCGTGGTTCCCTTTTCTCGAAACAGGCATAGAATGCGAAAATTACGTCTCTTGTTGGCGGCACCTCTTGTCGGCATGTTGATTTGGTTTTTCTATCCAAGCGAGCCGAAAGGCAGTGTCTTCAAAACCTTCACCAGCCCGGACGGCCGCTACGTCGTCACCGTCTATCGCTATGTGATGTCATTTGCCTTGCCGGGCGGTGGCGGCAGTGATGCGCCGGGGCGGATTGAGCTGACCTGTTCGGACGGGCGTTTGTTGCACAAGGCTCCGGTGCCGATGGTTATCATGGCAGTCGATGAACCCGAGTGGTTCAAGGATGAAGTCAGGTTGCCCGGTATTCTAGACTATTGGCCTTTGAGCGATCCCTGTTCGCCCTGAGGACAGGATTTGACGCATGAAAAAGGCCGGATCATGCGACCCGGCCTTTTCTCTTTTCTAGCTTTAAAAGTCTTTGCTTATGCCAGAGCTTTCAGCTCTTCAATGACGGCTGCGCCCATTTCTTTGGTGGTGACGACCGTGTCGCCTTCTTTGGCGATGTCACCGGTGCGCAGGCCTTTTTCCAGAACCTTGGCAACGGCTGCGTCGAGCATTTCGGCTTCTTTTATCATTTCGAAGCTGTAACGCAGGGCCATCGAGAAGGAAGCGATCATGGCGATCGGGTTGGCAATGCCTTTGCCGGCAATGTCCGGCGCGGAGCCATGCACTGGCTCATACATCGCCTTGCGTTTGCCGGTTTCGGCATCAGGCGCCCCAAGAGAGGCGGATGGCAACATGCCAAGCGAGCCGGTCAGCATGGCGGCCACATCGGACAGGATGTCGCCAAACAGGTTGTCGCAGACGATGACGTCATATTGTTTTGGATAGCGAACCAACTGCATGGCGCAGTTATCGGCCAGCACATGCTCAAGCGGGGTGTCTGGATATTCTTCCGCACCGATTTTTGAGACGACCTGTTTCCAAAGCACGCCAGAGCGCATCACATTGTGCTTCTCGGCAGAGGCCACACGGTTAGAGCGGGTTTTGGCCAGATCGAAAGCAACGCGGGTGATGCGCTCGATTTCGCTTGTGGTATAGAGCTGGGTGTCAACCGCGCGCTGCTGGCCATCTTCCAACGTGACGATTTCTTTTGGCTCACCAAAATAGACGCCGCCGGTCAGCTCACGCACGATGAGGATGTCGAGGCCTTCGACCAGATCCTTTTTCAGTGAAGAGGCATCGGCCAGTGCCGGGAAGCAGATGGCTGGGCGCAGGTTGGCAAACAGGCCCATATCCTTGCGCAGGCGCAGAAGACCGGCTTCTGGACGTGCAAAATAAGGCACGTCAGCCCATTTGGGGCCACCAACGGCGCCAAAGATCACAGCGTCGGCTGCCATGGCTTTGGCCATGTCTTCTTCGGAGATGGCAACGCCGTGGGCGTCATAGGCAGAACCACCAACAAGGCCTTCGTCGCACTCAAAGGACACATCAAGATTGGCATTCATCCAGTCGATGATTGCCTTCACTTCGTTCATGATTTCAGGGCCGATGCCGTCGCCCGGCAGAAGAAACAGCTGATGTGCCATAGGTCTTGTCCCTTGTTGGGTAATGGGTGGAGCGATCGCAAGCAGCTTTGCGCAAGGATCGAAAAGGAAAAGTTCGTTGATCAGTCGATTAATACCCAAAAGCGCTGAATGCAAGGGCAAAGGGGCAAGAAACCAAAGCTGCGACCCTTTGGAGGCGCTTGGGGTATGAAAAAGCCGGGCGGTTGGCCCGGCTATCATGGTGTTCTTCAGGCTCTCGGTGTTTCCCGGTGGGAAACACCTGTCGCTGATGGGCTGGGGCTCTCGGTGTTTTCCTGTCGGAAATCACCTGACGCTGATGGTCCTGTGGGTGGGGTACCATTGCTATGCGTTTCGCGGAGCGAAACGCTGGGTCAAGCTCTCGGTGTTTTCCTATAGGAAATCACCTGCCGCTGATGGGGCGGAGAATGCTGCAACTATGCAGAGAATTTGGCACAGCCAAATTCTCTAGACCCAAGGGCGCTCTGCTTCCATGCCTTTTTCGAACTTGTCGACATTGCCGATTTTTTCCATCGACAGGCCGATATCGTCGAGGCCTTCGATCAGGCATTTCTTTTTGAATGGATCCACCTCAAAAGCGATCTCACCACCGTCCGGGCCCTTGATGACCTGATTTTCCAGATCGATAGTCAGAGTGGCGTTGGCACCGCGCGAGGCGTCGTCCAGCAGCTTGGCATGGTCTTCTTCATTGACGATGATCGGCAGGATGCCGTTCTTGAAGGTGTTGTTGTAGAAGATGTCGGCAAAGCTGGTGGAGATCACGCATTTGATTCCGAAATCAAGCAGGGCCCAAGGGGCATGCTCACGGGACGAACCACAGCCAAAATTGTCACCAGCCACAAGGATCTGGGCGTTGCGATAGGCGTCCTGATTGAGGACGAAGTCGGTATTCTCGGAGCCGTCCTCATTGTAACGCATTTCGCTGAACAGATTGACGCCGAGGCCGGAGCGCTTGATGGTCTTGAGGAACTGTTTCGGAATGATCATGTCGGTGTCGATATTGATCAGGGGCATCGGTGCGGCAACCGCGGTCAAAGTGGTGAATTTTTCCATCTTTCAATCGATCCTTTAAAACGGTCCGGGTTTGGTCCTTGGACGTCCGTCGTCTGTTTTCAGTATGGGTCAGAGGGGGGCGATGTCGAGGCCGGTGGTCTCGTCGATTCCCATCATGATGTTCATATTCTGCACGGCAGCCCCTGATGCGCCCTTGCCCAGATTGTCATAAACGGCGAGCAGGACTGCCTGTCCGATCTCGTCATTGCCATGAACATGGAGATGTAGGGAGTTGGTGCCGTTGAGATGTTCCGGCGTGATGGCGTCCAGCTTGCCCGCGGCTTCGAGCGGGGCGACCTTGACGAAGATCTCGTCCGCATAGCGATCTGCGAGGCAGGCATGCAGGTCGGCCAATTTCGGCTGACTGTCGAGCGCCCAGAGATTGAGCGGGATGGCACCGATCATGCCTTGTGCATAGGTGCCGACCGCTGGCTGAAAGACCGGAGGATGCTCAAGACCGGAATAGGCTTGCATTTCCGGCACATGTTTGTGCGCCAGCGTCAGGCCATAGGGCCAGTAAGGCACCTTGATCGGGTTTTCGTCGCTTTCATAGTCGGCAATCATGCCCTTGCCACCGCCCGAATAGCCCGAAATGGCATTGAGCGTGGCGGGGAAATTGGCCGGGATCAGACCAGCCTCGACCAGAGGCCGGATGATGGCGAGATAGCCTTGCGGGTAGCAACCGGGATTGGAAACCCGTTTGGCCTCGGCGATGGCGGCGCGCTGGCCTTTGCTCAGTTCGGCAAAGCCATAGGTCCAGCCTTCGGCGGTCCGGTGGGCTGAGGAGGCATCGATGACGCGGGTGTCTTTGTTCTCGATCAGGCTGACGGCCTCGATCGCTGCCGCATCGGGCAGGCAGAGAATGGCAATGTCGGCCTCATTCAGCATCTGGGCGCGGGCCTCTGCATCCTTGCGCAGATTGTCCGGCAGGCGCAAAAACTTGATGTCGTTGCGACCTTCAAGGCGGGTCCGGATTTGCAGTCCCGTTGTGCCAACTTCGCCATCGATAAAGAGTTTTGCGACCATTTGTTCCTTGTCCGACTTGGTTCTGAATTGTCTTGTCATATGAAGGGATAGCCCCGGTGATGAAAAGGGGACAGCCCATCGATTGCCCCTCCATACATCAAAGGGGCTGGCTTGTCATCGTGTGAAATGACTGATTAGCCACAGCACAAGAATAATTGCAAATATTGCGCCAGCGCTGCGTCCGATGCGGGTGCCCCACAACTCGATTGGATCGTTGGGGTCGACGTCGCTGCCACCCAGATGCCCCTTGGCACGGCCTGCTGCGCGGGCCAGTGTCGAGGTGCCGATGGCCTCTGAATCCATGTCGACGCGCTTCAAGGTGCGTTCGGCTTCCATCCGCCGCGCCTCGTCCTGGCTCTCACGTGATTGTTTCGTCTTTTTTGTCATGTTTGCTGTTTAACCTGTTTTTTCTGCAGCAATCAAGCGATAGGCGACAAAAGGAGCGGGGCAAAAAGGAAACTTTGCCTGCTTTGTTTCTACAATTACCTGTTCTTCTGGCGGCCCGTTTTTGGGCAAGCCCATTGCCTGATACCATAAACAAACTGGCGATCCCGAGTCCTATTCTTTGCCGACACGCGGCGAGTTTCGAATAAAAACGACGTCGAAACTGGTTTCGATTGTGTTGTTAATCAAAAGTATTAGGCAGCTCTGATGTAGCCGAAGGTGACAGCTTGGTGCGTTGTATTTTAGTTTTGACCAAAACCATCTAATATTAGGAAAGACCTTCTGGTTGACTTCAGTCGAATATTTGCAACTTTACGGCGGCCGGAATGAAATTCCGTCAGTGGTAATTTTAATGAGATTTTTGATCACTTTTAATCGATTTTGTTGATTTTTATAGAATTATTTTTTTAGGGCGAAGTTTGTAATAGTCGCGGCGTTAAGCAGTAAAAAATCAAGATTAGTTACAATAGAAGCAGGATGTAGAGCGTTTCAGAGAAATATTTCTGAAAAAGGGAACAATTGCGCTTGCTTCAAACGGTCGTTCCGTCGATGTGAGGACTTAGATCTGGCGACTTGAATGAAGCAGGCGTGCAAAAGTCGGAAAAGACACAATGCGCTTCACTATTGCAAAGAGACTGTATCTCCTGGTCGCGGTTTTCCTGATTGGAATCTCCGGGATGGTTTTCACGCTCAATCAGAATGCAGCGACGAACCTGTCGGATCAGAAAGCAGCGGAATTGAAAAGTCTGGTTGATGTGGCTGTCCATATCGCCCAGTCCAAATATGACGCCTTCAAGGCGGGTGAGATAAGCGAGCTGGAGGCCAAGGAAGCCACCAAGTCCGCCGTCAAGGCCATGCGCTATCGGGGGCAGGAATATTTCTGGATCAACGATATGGACAATGTCGTTGTGATGCATTCGGTCAAACCCGCGCTCGATGGCAAGGATCTGACCGACCTGAAAGATGCCAATGGTGTTCGGATTTTCCCGGCCTTTGTCAAAACAGTCAAGGCAAATGGCGCTGGCTTTGTCGGCTATCTTTGGCCCAAACCGGGGCAGGAAGAGCCTGTCGACAAGCTCTCCTACGTCAAGGGCTTTGCGCCCTGGGGCTGGGTTATCGGCACGGGCGTCTATACGGATGATCTGCAGGCCATCCTGTGGAACAATACGCGGACGGCTCTTTTGATCGGTGCAATCATCATGCTGATTGGTCTGGCGGTCGCCTGGTACACGCTGCGCTCGATCCTCAAGCCCATGGGGTCGTTGAAGCGCGCAATGTTGCGTCTGGCCAATAATGAACCAATCAATGAAGTTCCCGCCGAAGATCGTCAGGATGAGCTTGGGGAAATGGCGCAGGCTGTGAAGACCTTCCGTGACATGAATGCTGAACGCAAACAGCTGGCGGAGCAGCAGCAGCTTGATCAAACCGGTCAGGCGGAACGGCAGGCTCAGATCGACAGTCTGATTGAGAATTTTCGCACCGAGTCCCGTCGCGAGCTGCAGGTGGTCACCCAGCAGATGGATCGTCTGCGCAGCACGGCCAGCAGTCTGACCCAGCTGTCGCAATCGACCGCAGAACGGTCGGATCAGGCGCTGAGCGCGGCGTCTCTGGCATCTTCCAATGTTCAGACCGTGGCGGCTGCCAGTGAGGAATTCGTGGCCTCGATTGGTGAAATCGGCCGTCAGGTCGAGCAGGCAACCAGCGCCGTCAATGATGCCATGGTGACCACGGGCGCTGCCAATGAACGTGTCGGCAGTCTGGATGCCGCCGCACAACAGATCGGCGATGTGGTCAGCCTGATCCGGGACATCGCTGAACAGACCAACCTGCTGGCATTGAACGCCACGATTGAAGCGGCACGGGCCGGTGAAATGGGCAAGGGCTTTGCTGTCGTTGCCGCCGAAGTGAAGGAACTGGCCAACCAGACCTCCAAGGCGACCGAGCAGATCAGCCAGCAGATCTCGACCATTCAGAACGAGACCCATGAAGCGGTTCAGTCGATCGAAATCATCGGCACCACCATCGAGAAGGTGAATGTCTTTACCGCTTCCATTTCGGAAGCCGTGGAGCAGCAGAATCTGGCGACCAACGAAATCGCGGCGTCAATTCAGGAGGCCTCGCAAGGCACCTCCGCCGTTAGCCAAGACATTGAGGTCGTGTCCGGTGCCGCGACCCAGACACGCAGTGCGGTCGATGAAGTCAACTCTGTTTCTGCGGACGTCAATGAATGTGCCGAAGGGCTGACCAGGACCGTCGACCGGTTCCTTGATAAGGTGGCCAGCGCATAAGCTGCCGACAGGTCATGCAATTGCAGAAGGGCGGGCTCGAACCCCGCCCTTTTTGTTGCTTGATTGGGCGGGGATTGTCCGGCCATTGCATCTGACATGATTTTCACCCCCTCTAGGCCTGCAGGGCCTCTTTGGGAGCTGATCAGGGCACAAGGCCGTCAATCGGCAAGGCGATGCGCGCGAGGCGGCCAAAAGGAACAAATAACCGGTTCACGCGGATTTGGTCTTGACTTGACTGCCCAGTTGCAGCAAAACCCATAAACGATCCGAGAGGGTTGCGCATTATGCGCCAAAACTGGGTTTGAGCATGCCATTTGTTGCCGAAACAAAGATGATGAAGACAAAGAACGCAGGGTCCATGACCGGCGCTTTCATCATTGCTGCGCTCATTCCGACTACAATCAAGACTACCACCAAGATTTGAAGCCCCTCTCGTTCCCTGACTGCTTCCCCCAGGGCTGTGAGGGGAGCAGGGCCGCCTGTCAAAGCCACAGTGAGCATGACGGCGGACAAACTTGGGGGAGCGCTGGATCAGGAGATCAAGACAAATGGGTTATAAAGTTGCAGTCGTAGGCGCCACGGGCAATGTTGGTCGTGAGATGCTCGACATTCTCTCCGAGCGCGGGTTCCCGGCGGATGAAGTGGTCGCGCTGGCGTCCAGCCGTTCCAAGGGCAAGGAAGTGTCCTTCGGTGATAAAATCCTGAAATGTCAGGTGCTCGATCATTATGATTTTTCCGACACCGATTTCTGTTTGATGTCGGCTGGCGGTTCGCTGTCCAAAGAATGGTCGCCAAAGATCGCCGCACAGGGCTGCATCGTCATCGATAACAGCTCCCAGTGGCGCTATGACGAGCGCATTCCGCTGATCGTGCCGGAAGTCAACGCCCATGTTCTGGAAAGCTGGATTGCCGACGAGAAGCGCATCAATATCATCGCCAACCCGAACTGTTCCACCGCCCAGTTGCTGGTCGCCCTCAAGCCCCTGCATGACAAGGCCACCATCAAGCGTGCGGTTGTTGCCACCTACCAGTCCGTTTCCGGCGCTGGCAAGGAAGCCATGGACGAGCTGTTCACCCAGACCCGTGCGGTCTTCGTGTCCGATCCGATCGAGCCAAAAAAATTCACCAAGCGGATGGCCTTCAATGTGATCCCGCATATTGACGTCTTCATGGATGACGGTTCCACCAAGGAAGAGTGGAAGGTTGTTGCCGAAACCAAGAAGATGCTTGATCCGAATATCAAGGTCACCTGCACCGCTGTGCGCGTGCCGGTTTTCGTGTCCCACGCCGAAGCCGTCAATCTGGAATTCGAACAGCCGCTTTCGGCTGATGAAGCCCGCGATATTCTGCGTGAGGCTCCAGGCTGTCTGGTCATCGACAAGCGCGAAGATGGCGGCTACATCACTCCGGTCGAAGCGGCTGGTGAAGATGCGACCTACATCTCCCGTATCCGTGAGGATTCCACAGTTGAGAATGGCCTGAATATCTGGGTTGTTTCGGACAATCTGCGCAAGGGCGCTGCGCTGAACACGGTGCAGATCGCCGAGACGCTGGTCAACAAAGGGCTCGTGAAGCCACGCGGTTGATCCACACGCAAGACGTGCTTTTTTCCACATGCATGAAAATTCAAACCGGTCTGTCTGATGACAGGCCGGTTTTTTGTTATGCCTCAATAAGTTGTAGTGACAATGGGAGCGATCAACCAGAGCGATTGTGGCTCTGCAAGGTGTGTCGTAGAAATCCTTACAAATAAAAGTTGCGTAGTTATATGTTAGTTGCAACTTATTATTAACCATACTTCGCTTTCATACATTGTTAATCAATGAATTCCTCCAGACAGGTTTTTGGCAATGTTGGCAAGCTTTGGGACGCTCCGTTTGAGCAAAAAAATACCGGCGATGGTGCTGGGCAGTGTTCTGCTGTCGACCATTTTGCTGGGGTTTCTCGCCTTTACCTTCACCAGTGATATTGTCGGTTCGATTGTCGCCACGAATTTGAAGACGATGGCGACTGAGCGGCGCAATCATGTGCAGGATCGTTTGAACGAGATCGACCGGACCTTGCTGCTGACGGCCAATAGTCCGCAGACCCGTCAGGCGCTTGCCGCCTTTTCTGCCGCTTGGCAAGAATTGGGCGACGCATCTGAGGATCAGCTGCAGTCAGCGTATGTTGCCAACAATCCCCATGCGCAGAAGCTCCGGCTCGACAAGGCGGAGACGGGCACAGCCTATGACGCGGTTCATGGCACCTATCATCCCTGGTATCGCGATCTGCTGACACACCATGAGCTTCATGATGTGTTCCTGTTCGATGGGAAGGGCAATCTGCTCTACACGGTCTACAAGGAGTCGGATTTTGGTACCAACCTGCTGACAGGGCGCTGGAAGGATACCGATTTGGCCAAGGCCTATCGCAAGGCAGTTGCGTCCGGCAAAGGGCAGATTTCCTTTTTCGATTTTGCCCCCTTCGCCCCCAGCGGCGGAGCGCCAGCCAGTTTTCTGTCAACGCCGGTATACGGCACGGACGGCACGGTGGCCGGGGTTCTGGCTTTCCAGTTGCCCAACGTGGCCGACGAGATTCTCAAGGATCATGAGGCCTTGGGAAAAATAGGAGAGTTTATCGTGGTCGGCGAAGATCTGCTGATGCGCAACAACTCTCCCTTCGTTGACGGCGATAGTTTCCTCAAGACCAAAATTGACGCCGAGGCAATCCGCAAGGCTGTGGGGGGCGATGAAGCGATGGAAATCATTCACGGCTATCGCGCCATGGATATGAAGCTGTTTGCAGTGCCGCTGAAATTCCATGGGGTGAGTTGGGTCGTGGCCGCCTTGGTCAGCGTCGAGGAATTTTCCAAGCCTGTGGTTGCCATGCGCGATGCGATTTTGCTGGCGGTTCTGGGGCTGGTGGTCGTGCTCGGTCTGCTCGGATTCTATTTGGCACGCGGCATCACCAAGCCAATGAATGCCCTGCTGGTGGATATGAAGATCCTTGCACGGGACAACCCGGATGTGAAACTGGAAGCCATGGATCGCAGCGACGAGATCGGTGACATGACCCGCGCCTTGTCGGTCTTCAGGGACAATACCCTGAAACGCCGGGAGCTGGAGGTGTCGCAGGCGACCGAGCGCCAGAGAGAAGAAAGACGGCAAAACCATATCAGCACCATTGTCGAGGGCTTCCGCGCCACCATATCCGATGTGATCGCAACGATGCGGAATGGCAACAATACCA
Source organism: Cohaesibacter intestini (assembly GCF_003324485.1). Taxonomy (NCBI): domain Bacteria; kingdom Pseudomonadati; phylum Pseudomonadota; class Alphaproteobacteria; order Hyphomicrobiales; family Cohaesibacteraceae; genus Cohaesibacter; species Cohaesibacter intestini. The sequence goes on from NZ_QODK01000001.1 coordinate 1,039,838, forward strand.
TGGTCAGTTCGGCAGATAGCCTCAGGCACGCGGCCCAATCGGCCAATCAGAAAGCATCTGACGCCTCGAGCGCGACCCGCAATGCCACGGGCAATGTGCAGACGGTGGCCAGTGCTGCAGAGGAATTGTCTGGCTCTATCCGCGAAATCGCCCATCAGTCGGGACGCACCTATGAAGTGGTCGGCAAGTTGCGCAGCACCGCGGATCAAGCAGAAAGCGAAGTGACCGGGCTGGCCAGAACGGTTGAGCAAGTGGGCGCAGTGGTTGAGATGATCCGGGCCATTGCAGAGCAGACCAATTTGTTGGCGCTCAATGCCACCATCGAAGCGGCCCGTGCGGGTGAGGCCGGCAAGGGATTTGCTGTCGTGGCCGCCGAGGTCAAGGAGCTCTCTACACAGACCGCGAAGGCGACGGAAGAGATTGCCAAGCAAATCGACACCATTCAGGTTTCAACCAAGGATGCGGTGAATGCGATTGGCCTGATGGCGGGCGCCGTTGGCGAAATCAATGAAATGTCCGCTTCGATCGCGGCCTCTTCCGAGGAGCAGGATGCGGCGACCCAGGAAATTTCCAAGAGTATTGCCCTTGCCTCTGAAGGCAGCGCGCAGGTGGCTGTTAATGTGGAAGGAGTTAGCGAGGCCATCGAAGAGACCAGCAAGCAGGCCGAGCAAGTGCGCACTGTGTCGGAAAGTCTGACCCAGACGGCCCAGAGTCTGTCCGAGTCGGTCGAGGGCTTTCTGAGTGACGTGTCGCGGGATGTTGAGGAGCGGCGCAAAGCCCTGCGGATGGCCGTCAATGACTCGGTAACGCTGGTGCTTGATGGCCAGAACCATGCGTGCATCATGGTCAACCGCACCAATCAGGGCTGTAGTCTGGTCGATATTCCAAGCCATTTAACCGAAGGCGCCTTGGTGACGGTTCGAAGTGAGGATGGGCAGGAAGACCGGTATCGCACCGTTTGGGTCAAGGGCAATCAGGCGGGTTTCAGCAGCGAAATGGCGCAAATGGAGAGCCCATTGCGCAAAGCGGGATAACCTTTTTGCCCGTATTATGAATGATGCAAGGCCCGTCGATTGCTGTAATCGACGGGCCTTGTGCTGACTCTGTGTCTGTTGTTGGGTTGGCCGGTGCTCAGGCTTCTTCCACCGTCTTGAAGGAGCGGTCGTCACGGTCATAATATTCGAGGCGGCCTTGGCGGATGTCGAACCAGGCGCCATGCAGATCGAGTGTTCCAAGGACCACGGCTTCGCGAACGAAACCATAGCTCATCAGATTTTCAATCGACTTCATGATCGAGCTGCGCTCCAGCAGGCCCTGATGATCGAGGTCGGGGCGGTTGAGGCCGGCAAGGCGCTCGGGCTTGTCGGCCGGTGCCAATTGGGCCGCCCACTGGCCGATATAATTGCCCTCGGACAAAGGCTCCATATCTTCGGAAATATAGGCCGCGACACCACCGCAACGGCCATGGCCCATAATGACAATATGCTTGACTTTGAGGGCATTGACGGCAAATTCCAGCGCGGCTGCGGTGCCATGCAAGCCTTCCATCTGTTCATTCTGGGCGGGAACGATATTGGCAACGTTGCGCACGACGAACATTTCACCAGGTCCGGCATTGAAGATGTCCGAAGGGGTGGCACGGCTGTCGCAACAGCCGATCAGCATGATGTCCGGCTTCTGCCCCTCGTCATGCAGTTCCTCGTAACGCTGGCTGTCGCTTTTGAATTTTCCACTCTTGAAGGCGGCATAGCCTTCGAGCAGTCTTTCTGGTAGTTGGGCCATCTTTGCTCTCTTCGATTTTGTTTTTCTGTTTTGATCGATTCCTCTGAACGCATCTTGTGCCAAAGGCCCGTCAAATCAAGAGGCGACAGCGGGATTTTGCCAAGCTCCGATCAATTGCAGGGGCTTTTGCTGTCTGCTCACTCTTGGCTGGTCAGAGTGGCCAGCTTGTCGAGATCGACATTCGAGCCGCACAGCACCACGCCGACCCGTTCGTTTGTTTCCGGTTTGTAGGCACCGGACAGAAGCGCGGCAAAGGCTGTGGCGCCTCCGGCTTCGGTGGCCAGATGGTGGCGGGTCCAGAGGGTTTTCTGAGCCTCGAGAATGGCCTCATCTTCAAGGCACAAAACATGATCGATCTTGTCTCTGGTCACCTGATAGACCATGTCGCCGGTGCGTTTGGCACCAAGGCTGTCGGCGGCCACGCCGGAAACCGGTACATCGACCGGGCCACCTGCCTTGAGCGCTTGTGCAAGGGCAGAAGCCGCGTTCGGCTCAACGCCAATCACCTTGACGCGCTTGTCAAACCAACTGGCAATGCCGGAAATCAGACCGCCGCCGCCAACGGCCACCAGCAGGGTGTCGGGCAGATCCGGCCCCATTTGTTGCTCCAGTTCGAGGCCCAGCGTGCCCTGTCCGCAAATGGTATGAAAGCCGTCATAGGCATGCAGTCCGATGGCGCCTGTCTCGGTCTGATAGGCGCTGCACAGCTCCAGAGCATCGGCATAGCGCTCGCCTTTGACGACAATCTCCGCACCATAGGAGCGGATGCGGGCAATCTTGGCAGGGCTGGCAATGTCGGGGACGAAGATCCGCGCCTTGATGCCGAGCTTACGGGCTGCATAGGCAACAGCGGCGCCGTGATTGCCGCCTGAGGCTGCGGCGACACCCGCCTCGGGCACATCGCGGCTCAGCAGATTGTAGAAGGCACCGCGCGGCTTGAAGGTGCCGGAATGTTGCAACAATTCGAGCTTTAGGCTGACCGACCCGGCAAGACCAAGCTCGGTTCCATCGATGGCAAAGACCGGTGTCTTGCGGATGTGGGAAGCGATCAGGTCGTGGGCATGGCGAATGTCATCGGTCGAGGGAAAAGCCGTCATAATGACCTCTTGTTGGGTGGGAAAAGGGCGGGTGGCTCTGTGCAGGACAGCACAGGACAGCACAAATCAATTGGGCCGCAAGACCGTCCGGCGGGGGGCGGCATTGACCATGCGCATATGGACCATCGCCATCGGATGAGTGAAACGGTCGCCAAAGCGGGCAACTTCCAGATCGGCATAGCCGGAGCGCACCGAACGAGAGACGACCTCGAGGATGCCGCTGGCCGCCCGCTTCAATGCCTGCTCGCCGGATTGGCCCGACAGGCGGTAGGCGAGAAACAATGCGGCGACCATATCGCCGGTGCCGTTGGGCGGGTTCGGAATGATCGGATGTTCGGCCATTATGGCAATGTCAGAGCGGGCCGGTTCCGGTGCCTGAGTGGTCGCGTCCTGCGCGGTTTCTTCAAGCGGCTTGGGGGCTTCGATCAGCAGATTGGCGATGGCGTTGCGCATCATCGGGAAGGCACTGGTGATCAGGGTGGTCGGACAGCCCAGTTGATTGGCATTGTTGATCAGATCGGCATTGTTGCGGGCTTCCTTACCAGTCAGCCAGTTAAACTCGAACCGGTTGGGGGTGATGATGTCGGCTCGCGGGATCAACAGGTCGCGAATGGCGGTGGCAATCTCTTCGGCAATATAGAGGCCATTTTCCTCCCCCATCACCGGATCGCAGACATAGAGACTGTCCGGGTTGTTTGCCTTCAGCCCATCGACAAGTCTGGCGACTGCCTCGACCTGAGCGACCGAGCCCATATAACCGCTCAACAGTGCCCCTAGATTGGCAAAATCGGGATGGCGTTCGAGATCCTCGAGGCTGTGGGCAAAGAGGTTGGCGTCGATGGTGTTGCGGGTTGAGGGACCATGACCGGGATGCCATGGCAGAATGACGGTCGGAACTTCCCAGACCGGGAAGCCCAACCGCTCAAGGGCGAAGGAGGCAGCACGGTTGCCAACTGCACCAGCCATGACGTGGGAGGAGATGACGAGCACCGGCTTTGCGTCCGGTTGGGTCTGGCCTGCCATCGGGCCTCTTGGTTGCGTGCTGGTGCCTGTCATGAAAAGGTTCCCTCTCGGAGTCTTGTGCTGGCTCCGTTCCGGTTCCGACGCTCGATGCTGTCGCCGCTCGTCCTTGGTCCGGGGTCAGATGATGTTCATTTCCCTGACCGGCTTGTTAGCCAGAACCCTTTCATAGCCGAAAATGGAGAGGTCAAGCGAGCGATATTCGCCATGCAGAAACAGTTCTCCAACGGCAAACCCCGCACCGGGGGCATGCTGCAGGCCGTGACCTGAATAGCCAGCATTGAAGTAGAAATTCTCGATCTCCGGATGGGCGCCGATCACTGCATTCTGGTCGAGGGTACAATATTCATAATGCCCGGCCCATGCATTGACCATCTTGATGGCATCAAAGCCCGGCATGCGCTCATAAAGGGTTGGCCAGATGACCTCCTCGAACAAATCATAATGGGGATCGAGATCATCATGTTCAACGGCAGTGTCGATTTCTGCGCCGGGGCCGACGCCCGAAATATAGACGTTGCCTTCGGGTCGGACATAGACACCGGACGGGTCCACCATCAAGGGCATGCCCGGATGGGGCTTGGGATTGTCGATGACAAAGATGGTCCGCTTGCGGGCTTCGATCGGCAGGGGGATGCCGAGCATGGCGGCAACTTTTCCTGCTTGTGGGCCTGCGCAATTGGCAACCGCCCCGCAGGCGATGCGTTCGCCCGAGGCCAGCGTGACGGTACTGACGCGGTTGCCGGTCTTCTCAAGGCCGACCACTTCGCCCTTGATGAAATGGACACCCGCTGCAATGGCTCCTTTGCGGACCAGATCAAGCAGCATATGGGCATCGAACCAGCCCTCACCGGACTGACCGTAGCAGCCTGCGGCCAGATCGTCTGTATTGAGCCAGGGGAAGCGGGCTTTCATGGCAGCTGGGTCGAGCAGAATATTGTCCGCACCATTGGCCATCTGGATCGCGTGATTGGATTGCAGGATGGGAAGGCCTGCTTCGGTTGCCAGAATCAGATAGCCGTCTTCGCAAAAGCCGATATCGGCCTGTGGGCCAAAGCGGTCCTGCAACTCACCGATGAAGCGGCGACCGAACAGGGACAGCTGGATATTTTCCGGTGTCGAGAATTGTTGGCGGATCGAGGCCGCCGACAAGGTGGTTGAGGAGTTGGCATAGGTGGGGTCTTTTTCAACCACAATGACCGAGCCTTCAAAGCCGAGATCCTTTTTGAGGAAATAGGCAAGGCAAGCACCCATGATCGCTCCGCCGATGATGACGAGATCTGCTTGTTTCATTGTTTTCCGTTCTGAATTGTCCACTCTGGTTGGACACCACCTTCCCCGGATGGCACGATTCGCCTAAGGAAGGGGGTGGCGACCTGCATCTTTGGTGCTTATGTTGTCGCGCTTGCATAATGCCGTGATGATCGGAGAAAATTCAATGTCTTTCAGACCACGTCGTACCGCCCTTTACATGCCCGGCTCGAACGCCAGGGCGCTTGAAAAAGCCCGCAACCTGAATGTCGATGTGCTGCTGCTCGATCTGGAAGATTCGGTCGCTCTTGACCAAAAAGAGATGGCGCGCGATCAGGTGGTCGAGGCCGTCAAGGCCGGCGGCTTCGGGCATCGTGAAGTGGTGATCCGGATCAATGGCATGAATACCCCATGGGGGGAGGCGGATCTGTTGGCCGCCGCAAGCGCCAAGCCGGACGCGATTGCGGTGCCGAAGGTGGATTGTGCCGAAGATGTCTATGTGGTTGGCCGCAAGCTCAATGATGCTGGCGTCGATCAGGCTGTGCGCATCTGGGCGATGATGGAAACCCCCGGTGCGATGATCCGGGCGGCGGAAATCGCCGGGGCGGTGCAGGAATATCATGGACGCCGTCTTTCCTGTTTTGTGTTGGGAACCAATGACTTGTCGAAAGAAACCCGCACCGCTATGGTGCCGGGCCGGGCGCCGATGATGCCGTGGCTGATGCAATGTCTGGCTGCTGCCCGGATGTCGGATCTGACCATCCTTGACGGGGTGTTCAACCAGTTCAATGATGCGGAAGGTTTCGTAGCCGAGTGTGAACAGGGCGCCCAGATGGGTATGGATGGCAAGACGATTATCCATCCCAAACAGATCGAGGATTGCAATCGAATCTTCTCGCCAAGCGCGGAGGAAATCGCCTCCTGCCGGACCATTATCGACGCGTTTGATGCTCCGGAAAATCAGTCGAAGAATGTGATGACCATCAATGGCAAAATGGTCGAACGTCTGCATGCGGAAATGGCCCGCCGGGTCGTCGAAATTGCCGATGCCATTGCCAAGCGGGATGAGCAGAAGTCATGAGTGAAAGACAAAAAGTCTATCGGTTTCTCACAGCCATCGATGATGCAGGCTTTTGCCACAAGGTGACGGAAGCCCTGTCTCAAGGGTGGGAGCTCTATGGCTCGCCCAGCTATGCCTATGATGCCAAGGAAGGCATCATGAAATGCGGGCAAGCGGTGGTCAAAGAGGTCGAGCCGTTCGACTATAGCCGCGAGGTGAAATTAGGGGCGCTTTGAGCGCCCTTTTTTCTATTTGCGATCCCCTATTCCAGATCCATGCAATTGGCGAAGAAGGTGGTGGTGGCGGGCCAGTCGGAGAAGGTGCCCGCAACGCCGATGTCGTTGGCCAGCACGTTGAGAAGCGCATAGACATCGCCTTCCTGTGTGATGACATCATTGACCGAGCGATAATACCAACCGCCGCCTTTTGCCAGATTGCCCGAACGCTCCAGCGACCATGCGATGAGTTTGAGGCCTGCTGCCTTGGCTTCGCGCGCGTAGGTGGAGGGGACGATTTTGCCATCCTTGGCGGTGACCAGCATCCAGAGCGGTGGGGCGAGATAATGGACGCCCATTTCTTTCAGCTCCTGCATCGAGGGTTGAAAGGTTGAGGCATCCATGATGTCCATATCCTTGCCATAGCGGCCATCGAGCCAGACGGCCTGTTTGCCAAAGGCGGGTTCATGCTCGATCCAGTAAAGCACGTCATCGAGATTGAAGCTTTGCGGCCAGACGTCGGACGGCGGAACCCCTGCTTCCTTATAGTCATCGATTAGTTTCTGGGCATAGGCGGCTTGGCTCATGCCATCAAAGGGCATCGGGACGGCAGGGGCTTTGAGTTCCGGGGTGAATTTCGAACCCAGCGATTTGAGCAGGGCGATTGATTCCTTGTGTGTCATCAGCGTGCCCGCCGCATTGGCATAAAGATCGGTGCGCCAGTCGGCGGTGGCAGACATGTAGCTATCAACATCGGTGGCGCGCGGGTTGGCTGCATCCATCTTGCCGTTGAGTTGCCGGAATTCAGCGAGCGTCAGGTCGGCGGTCAGGCATCGTGCGGCGGCTTTCTTGTCGCTGGTTGCCGGGCTGAAGGGCTTGGCGCAGGTGGCCGCGAGATCAGTGGCCAGAATGTTGGTGGTGGTGTGGAGGTCATCTTGCGCGTGGCGGCAGACCAGCTGTTTGTCTTTGGTGAAGGTGACGTCGCATTCGATGATGCCTGCCCCCATGCGGGCGGCGGCCTTATAGCTTTCCAGCGTATGTTCGGGGAATTGCAACGGTGCGCCGCGATGGCCAATGGAAAAGAGGCGCGGGGTGAGGATCTTGCCAGCCTCGATCTCGCTGACACAGGCCGCAAGTTTGTCCTTCAGCGGGCCGTCCTTCATCTGGTCGACAAGGAAGAGGGGGCGCGGGCCGATGGTGGCGGCGTCAGCGAGACCAAGCGGGGCGGCGATGAAGGCCAGAGATACAATAAACGGTCGGGCAATATGGGAAAGCATGGAATCCTCAGATGGGGCGAGCGAATCAATCCGTTTGTCGGTTTGAGCGGGAGCCGACAGAGTTACCCTGTCATCCTAACGTTTGAATGACAGCATTGCTGCGCTGCAATATAGTTTCTTCAAGCGCATTGACACTATTCCATGCGTCTGAGGGAGGATAAAGATGAGCAAGACCAATCCGGGCAATTATTTCGAGGATTTTTCCATCGGTCAGATCATTCGCCATGCGACCCCGCGCACGGTGACCACCGGCGACGCGTCGCTCTATACGGCGCTCTATGGGTCGCGCTTTGCGGTGCAGAGTTCGGATGCTTTTGCCCGGGCCATTCGCTATGAGCGCGCGCCGATTGATGATCTGCTGGTCTTTCACATCGTGTTCGGCAAGACGGTGCCGGACATTTCGCTCAATGCGGTGGCCAATCTGGGTTATGCGGGCTGTCGCTTCCTTGTGCCGGTCTATCCGGGGGACAGCCTGTCGGCCCAGTCCGAGGTGATTGGCCTGAAGGAAAATTCCAACGGCAAGACCGGGGTCGTCTATGTGCGCTCGACCGGCGTCAATCAGCACGGGGACGTGGTGCTGGATTATGTGCGCTGGGTGATGGTGCGCAAGAAAGAGCCTGAAACGCCGACCGGGCATGATCACGTGCCCTTGCTGCCCAAGGCCCTTGGCGCGGACAGTCTGGGGGACGCGGTGCCTGTGCTTGATGTCGATGGCTTCGATCTGGCTTTGTCCGGCTCGCCGCATCTGTGGGGCGATTATGAGATTGGCGAGCGAATCGATCATGTGGATGGCATGACCGTGGAAGAAGCCGAGCATCAAATGGCGACCCGGCTCTATCAGAACACCGCCAAGGTGCATTTCAACCAGTTCACGGAAGGGCAGGGGCGCTTTGGTCGCAGGCTGATTTATGGCGGGCATGTCATTTCGTTGGCGCGGGCCCTGTCCTTCAATGGGCTCGGCAACGCGTTTCATGTGGCTGCTATCAATGGTGGCCGTCATGTGGCGCCGCTTTTTGCCGGTGACACGGTGTTTGCCTGGTCGGAGGTGCTGGACAAGGCGGAATTGCCCGGACGCGATGATGTCGGTGCCCTGCGGTTGCGACTCTTTGCCACGAAGGACTGTTCCTGCGTGACTTATCCCGGCAAGGACGAGGCCGGTTATGCACAAGCGGTGATTTTGGATCTCGATCTCTGGGTGCTGCTGCCCCGCTAGTGGTGCTGCATGTGATCTCTGGTTTTCTAGTGTAAAATACTGATATACTTATGCTATTAGTCGATAGGTGGGTTGCTGAATTGTGCCTTGTTGCATCGTCACAACCGGCCCATGCTGGAACGATGACGCCATAGCTGTGTCTTGTGTCGCTCAAGGGTGCCTTTTGATTGTCAATTGTACCAAGTGAGGAGAAAAAAGTTATCCCACTTGTTCAAAATGCGATCCAGATCAACGACCAGCGGGTAACCTATCTTTTAGAAGGTGTCATGTACTGATCGCGTAGCCGCGCGCGCAGACGGTTTCCGTTTGTGTAACTTTTAGGCCAAAGTCGTATGATTTGATCGTCACTGGCTTTGACCAAAAGCTCTTTTGTCGGTATGACTTTGAGCTAGTCAACCAATCTTACGGTTGCTTCTTACGTAAGCGTCACCTGTCGAGGACCGAAAAATATGACAGACGTCGACCTGAAGGGCAAACGCCCGATTTCTCCCCACGTTCAGCAGGGTGCCTACAAGGTCACCTTTTCGATGGCCATCTCCATCAGTCACCGCATGTCCGGTGTCGCACTCTATGCTGGTACCTTTTTCCTTGCCTATTGGCTGATCTCTCTTGCAGCTGGCCCCGAGGCTTTCGAAACCGCACAGATGCTGTGGGGCTCGATCCTTGGACGTCTGGTTCTGTTCGGCTTTACCTGGGCGCTGATGCATCACATGCTGGGTGGCATTCGCCACTTCATCTGGGATGTGCCTGCGATGATTGAAAAGCCGCAGATCGAATTCCTGTATCGCGCAACTCTGATTGGCGGCGTCGTGCTGACCGGCCTGATCTGGGTTATCGGCTATGCCGCATTGTAAAGCCGGGGAGTGAGACACATGAAAACACCTATCAAAACCATCCGTGGTCTTGGCTCTAGCCATCATGGCACCGAGCACCACTGGGCGATGCGCCTGACATCCGTCTGCCTGATCTTTCTGAGCATCGGCTTCGTCTGGTTTGTCATCAAAGCACTGAACTCCGATTATGCAAGCGCCAAAGCGCTGGTGGGCCATCCGGTGGCTGCCATCCTGCTGCTGCTTTACGTGATTGTGGGTTGCTATCACATGTATCAAGGGTCGTTGACGATCACCGAAGACTATCTGCAGAACCAGCTCTTCCGGACCTCTGCTAAGATCGCCAGCTTCTTCCTTTCCACCGTTGTCGGTGCCGCCTGTCTGTTCGCGGTGCTCAAAGTGTCATTTGGGGGTTAATAGACCGATGGCAAGTTCTTACAGCATCAATGGCCGGGCCTACACGGTTCACGACCACTATCATGACGTTGTCGTCGTCGGCGCCGGTGGTGCCGGTCTGCGTGCGACACTCGGCATGGCCGAGCAGGGCCTGCGTACCGCTTGTGTGACCAAGGTTTTCCCAACCCGTTCACACACGGTTGCCGCACAGGGTGGTATCGCTGCCTCCTTGCAAAATATGGGTCCTGACCATTGGCAGTGGCACATGTTTGACACCGTCAAGGGCTCGGATTGGCTCGGTGATACCGACGCCATGGAATATCTCGCCCGTGAAGCGCCAAAGGCGGTTTACGAGCTTGAGCATTATGGTGTGCCTTTCTCGCGTACCGACGAAGGCCGCATCTATCAGCGTCCGTTCGGTGGCCACATGCAGAATTTCGGTGAAGGTCCCGCCGTTCAGCGTACCTGCGCTGCCGCTGACCGTACCGGTCACGCGATCCTGCATACCCTCTATGGCCAGTCGATCCGCAACAATGCCGAATTCTACATCGAGTATTTCGCGCTTGATCTGATGATGAGTGATGATGGCGTTTGTGAAGGCGTGGTTGCCTGGAACCTCGACGATGGCACCATCCATCGCTTCAATGCGAAAATGGTTGTGATCGGCACCGGTGGTTATGGCCGCGCCTACTTCTCTGCAACCTCGGCCCACACCTGCACGGGTGACGGCAACGCCATGGTGGCCCGCGCTGGTCTGCCACTGCAGGATATGGAATTCGTTCAGTTCCACCCAACCGGCATCTACGGCTCTGGCTGTCTGATCACCGAGGGTGCCCGCGGTGAGGGTGGCTATCTGGTCAACTCCGAAGGCGAGCGCTTCATGGAGCGTTATGCGCCATCTGCCAAGGATCTGGCCTCGCGTGACGTTGTCTCGCGCTGCATGACCATGGAGATCCGTGAAGGCCGCGGTGTTGGTCCTGATAAAGACCATATCTTCCTGCATCTGGATCACCTCGATCCGGCCATTCTGGCTGAGCGTCTGCCGGGCATTTCCGAAAGTGCGGAAATCTTTGCCGGCGTCGATCTGACCAAGGAACCGATTCCGGTTCTGCCGACCGTTCACTACAATATGGGTGGTATTCCAACCAACTATTGGGGTGAAGTGCTGGCACCGACCAAAGATGATCCAAATGCCGTTGCACCGGGCCTGATGGCTGTGGGTGAAGCTGCCTGTGCGTCCGTTCATGGCGCCAACCGTCTTGGTTCCAACTCCCTGATCGACCTTGTGGTCTTTGGCCGTGCGGCGGCGATCAAGGCAGCGGAAGTCATTGACAAGGAAGCTGCGATCCCAACGCCGAATCTGGCTTGCTTCGACAAGATCATGGACAATTTCGATAATGTCCGTCATGCCAACGGTCCAACTCCGACTGCTGATCTGCGCCTGAAAATGCAGAAGAGCATGCAGAACAACGCTGCCGTGTTCCGTACACAGGAAACGCTCGAGCAGGGTTGCAAGGAGATGAAAGATCTCTGGGGCGAAATGGCTGACATGAATGTGTCCGACCGTTCGCTGGTCTGGAACTCGGATTTGATGGAATCCCTCGAACTTCAGAACCTGATGGCCAACGCTCTGCCAACGGTTGTCGGCGCTGAAGCCCGTAAGGAAAGCCGCGGCGCGCACGCTCGTGAAGACTATAAAGATGGTCCGATGGGTGGTCGTGACGACGAAAACTGGCGCAAACATACGCTGGCATGGCTGGAAGAAGATGGCACCACGCGCCTCGACTATCGTCCGGTCGTTCTGGATCCGCTGACCACCCCTGATGAAGGTGGCATCGATCCGGCCAAGATTGCGCCGAAAGCCCGCGTCTATTGATGCGCCCGCTGTCGGGCAGCTCTGGCTGCCCGGCCTTTTCGAATTTGATGTCCATGATCGTTGGGAACGATCTGGACGAGACCCGATAACGGAGCGAAAAGATGGTTGAACTTGCGCTGCCGAAAAATTCAGTGATCAAGGAAGGCAAGACTTGGCCAAAGCCTGAAGGCGCGACCAACTTGACCGAGTTCAGCATTTACCGCTGGAATCCTGACGACGGCAAAAACCCACAGATGGACACCTACTTTGTCGACCGCGAAGATTGCGGCCCGATGGTGCTGGATGGTCTGCTGTATATCAAAGACAAGATCGATCCAACCCTGACCCTGCGCCGCTCTTGCCGCGAAGGGATCTGTGGTTCCTGTGCAATGAATATCGATGGGGCCAACACGCTGGCCTGTACCTTCGGTATGGATCAGGTGAAGAGCAAGGTCATCAAGATCTATCCACTGCCGCATATGATGGTGGTCAAGGATCTGGTGCCGGATCTGAACAATTTCTATGCCCAGCATGCCGCTGTCGAACCTTATCTGAAGACCGACACGCCCGCGCCGGAAACCGAATGGCTACAGAGCCACGAAGACCGCGCCAAGCTCGATGGTCTTTATGAGTGTGTTCTGTGCGCCAGCTGCTCGACCTCCTGCCCATCCTACTGGTGGAATGGCGAACGGTATCTTGGCCCTGCTGCGTTGCTGCAAGCCTATCGCTGGATCATCGACAGCCGCGACGAATATACCGGCAAACGTCTTGATCAGGTTGATGATGTGTTTGGTGCCTTCCGTTGCCACACCATCATGAACTGCACCAAGGTGTGCCCGAAAGGCTTGAACCCGGCCAAGGCAATTGCCGAGATCAAACGTATGCTCGTCGAGCGTTCGATTTAAGCGAAGGCTGGTTGCGCACCGCGTGGTGCAAGACTCAAAACACATTTAGAAAGGCCGTTCCGTTTCTCGGAGCGGCCTTTTTGTTTGCTTTGTTGCCATTCAATCTCTGGATTGCAAGATTTGGAGTTGCAATCCTTGCATCTTGTAAGTAGGTGATATCAAAATTTCCAAATTCTCTTATTGCGTAACAATTAAATTATTTTTGTATAACAAGCGGTCAGCCGCGATCCCTGTCATGGGGCTGTAGGAAAAGTGGGTTACTTCGCCATCGGGCACCAGCCGTCACTCAGGTGCCAGTCTTTATTCCGGCACTAAAAGTCAATCAGGCACCAAGTCATTTTTGCAATCTCAGTGAGGGAGGCTCACATGCTGCAAACGAATATCCTGTTTGTCGATGAACATAACAATGGTCGCAGCATTCTGGCCGAAGCCTATTTCAATCATCATCAGGAAGCTGTCAGGGCTTTCAGTGCCGGTTTTGAGCCTGATGCCGCTCTGTCGAGAAAGCTCTTTGATGTGCTGCGCGAAGAGAAGTTTGCGCCTGAGGATTATTGCCCCAAGCCGATCGATATCTTTCTGCAACCCTATTCACCACACATTGATCTGATCATTCGTTTCGCGCCGATGGTCAAGGCCTACAAGATGCCGCTGTTTGCCAATCGGCCTACGGTGTTGACCCTGCATGTCGGTGAGGCCGGTCACGCAGACGCTCCGGCGGGCAGTCGGCGGGCACTGCGCTCCTGCTTCGCTGATCTGCAACTGGCGCTCGACCGGGCACTGGCCAATGGACAATTGCCCGGAATTCGGGCCGCCTAGAGCTCGGAGGATTGATTGTCCGTCCCATGTTGCGGGGACTGTGGCTGGGGCGTCGGTCCGGTGCCTGTGCTCTGCTGAGCGGGGATATAAGGATCTTCACAGGGGTGTAAAAATCCGTTCCAACCAGCGAAAATATATTCTACTTTTGTCTGATGTTGCTAGACGAAGGCAGGGGAATGCTCTATTCGATTAGCAAGTCTTCATTCATTTCAAAGACACTACAGGAGATATCAGCGTGAGCGGAATCAAACTGCGCCCCGGCGTCGTCACAGGCGACGAATATTTGCAACTTCTGGAAGCCTGCAAGGAAGGTGGATACGCGCTGCCTGCCGTCAACGTGACCGGTACAAACAGCCTCAATGCCGTTCTGGAAGCGGCCGCCAAAGCCAAGTCGGACATCATCGTGCAGATGTCCAACGGTGGTGCGCAGTTCTATGCTGGTCAGGGTGCGCCTGACGCGATGCGCGCGCGGGTGCTCGGCTCTGTGTCCATTGCTCAGCATGTTCACTTGCTGGCTGAAGAATATGGCATCTGCGTTGTTCTGCATACCGACCACTGCAACCGCAAGCTTCTGCCTTGGGTCGACGGTCTGTTGGATCATGGCGAGAAGCATTTTGCCGCGACCGGTCGTCCGCTCTATACCTCGCACATGATTGACCTGTCTGAAGAGTCCCTCGAGGACAATGTTGGCACCTGTGCAGACTATCTCAAGCGCATGGCTCCGATGGGTATGAGCCTTGAAATCGAGCTGGGCGTCACTGGTGGCGAAGAAGATGGTATCGGCAAAGAGCTCGAAGAGGGGGATGCAGAAAATCCGAACCTCTACACCCAGCCGGAAGACGTGCTGTATGCCTATGATGAACTGTCCAAGATCGGTCACTTCACCGTGGCTGCTTCCTTCGGCAACGTCCATGGTGTCTATGCGCCGGGCAACGTCAAGCTGCGCCCTGAAATCCTGAAACATTCTCAGGCTCTGGTGTCCAAAGAGCGCGGCGGTGGCGAGAAGCCATTGAGCCTCGTCTTCCATGGTGGTTCCGGGTCTTCCAAGGAACAGATTGCCGAAGCCGTCTCCTATGGCGTGTTCAAGATGAATCTGGATACCGACATTCAGTTCGCTTACGCAGAAGCCGTGGCTGCCAAGGTCGACGAGAAGCCGATTGCCTTCAAGCATCAGGTGGATCCGGAAGACGCGACCCCATACAAGAAGTATTACGATCCTCGCAAATGGCTGCGTGCCGGTGAGCTTGGCATGGTTGCCCGTGTCGAGGAAGCCATGCAGGATCTAGGCTCTGCTGGCCGTTCGGTCGCATCCCTCGATGCCTGATAACCCGCTTCTGCAGCAGGTGTTGCAGGCGTTTGGATGATAGATTTTGACCTCCCGGATGATTTCATTCGGGAGGTTTTTCATGCCTGTCTCACCGTTGGAACTCTGAGATCTCCGCAGTGTCGTTTACGTAAAAAACCGCTTGGCCAAAAAAGATTTTGCGCTCCCCGGTCGGCCCTGTTATCAATTCAACCGTTGCGATTTGGATTTTTGGTCAGAAAGTGGCATAACAGGAAACAATTCCTCCGCTTCTGGCTGAGAATGGATGAAATCAGGATCGATCTGTGACGAAGTCTACGTCTCTTTTTGCATTGTTGATGTGCGTGGTTGCGCTTGGTGGGTGTGCTGTCTCTGGCGGTGCTGACCTCGACAAGTCGGGTGTGCAGGCTCGATCCACCATTCCGCTGGATGCTTCACAATTGCCGCCAATCGTCGATCCTTCCCAGAGCGGGCAGGCCGACACGGATTCGGTCGGGGCCAAATCTGATCGTGCGGCGCTGGTCAAGTCCGAGAAGTTCGACAAGGGTGATGATGCTATTCTTGCCATTGCCTCGGCTGATGCCGCCTTCGAGAACAAGTCAAGTGAGATTGAGCAAGCTTATGCCGAGGCTCTCGGTGAGCAGACACAGATCACCACCGAGCAGACAAGTCTCAAGCCGTTTGTTGGACGTTGGGTGCTGGTGCCCGGTGCACACAAGGCCAAGGCAAAGGTGCAGAAGATCGGTGCCTATCTCGGTTTGACCGAGCAGTGTGAGTTGGTGCTCGAAGAGGGCACGTCCGGTTCAGGGCACAAGGCCTATGGCAACTCATCATGCCCCACAAGTCTGTTCATGCTGGACAGCTGGCTGGCACTAGGAGATCAACTGGTGCTGCGGGATCATATGGGGGACGACATCGTCAAGTTGCGGTCGCGGGGTACCGACAAATGGATCGGTGTCGATCAGCGTGGCGAAACACTTGTCCTCAGCAAAAGCTAGGCTTTGTGCGCCTATTTACTGACTCCTAACCTTATCTCCTTGATAATACCATATTAAGATATGACTCTAGAGGCAGGTGTCTGAAGGAGAATGGTATGATTCGCTATTGCGCACTCGGGTGTTTTGCGGTGCTGCTTGCGGGCTGCTCGACGGCCGGGTTTGATCGGTTTGGAAGAAACAATGCTGCGTCCTTGCCGCCAGCGCCGACGACTCCTGTCGAAAGTCAGGGGCTGAGCCCGCTGGTACTTGGCAACGGCCAAGCCGATCCGAATGCGCTGCCACAGGGCAACCAGCCGATCAACAATGCCATGGGGGCCGAGGCTGAATTGCAGCCTCAGGCTGGCCAGGTTCCAGGTCAGGTTCCGGGTCAGGTTCCGGGGCAAGTGACAACGGCCATGGCAACGCCAGGGTCTGCGCGCGCTTTGAAACGGACCGATCTGCTTGGCGCATGGACGCTGGCTTCCGGTGCGGAGCAGTGTAAGCTGAATGTCAATCTGACCAACTGGAATGGCGGCTATCGCGCATCGACGCGGGGCTGTGCTTCGGCGGATCTACAGCGGATCAATGCCTGGCGCCTGAACGACAAGCAAGTGCTGCTGATTGCCGAAGATGGGGTGACGCCAATGGCGACCCTCTTCTCGTTGGCGCCGGGGCGCTTTGACGGGCAGGCCAGTCAGGACGGCCGCGCAGTTTCCCTTTTCCGATGATCTTGTATCCGGGCCGTCACAATCACGTGAGGCCCGGAATTGTATTTACTGCTTTGATCGAATTTTCTTGTGCTGCCGCTTGCACTAATGTCGCGACCACTTACGTACCGTTCATATTTGTTGCAGATCGGATTAAGTGGATTTTTGGAATTTCATGGCATGTCCGGTCGGGACAGTTGGTTGAATGGATCTGCTGAGGTCAGCTTGCTGTCAGGGGCGTCTCCTATGGTCACGTTCCGACGGGGTCCGGACGCTGGCTGATCAAGCTGACAGTCAATGCTGTGCGTGCATGTCGGGGCGGTCTGGCAGAGATCGGGCTTCGTGACCTGCCCCAAGTTGCAGACAAGAAAAGGACAGCGCATTGAGTAGCGAACTGGGACTCTATTCGGTTTCGGACCTGTATGATAGCAAGGTTGAGCATGGAGAGATCGATCTCGATGACGCGCAGCGCGCCCTTGCCCAGCGGTTCGATCAGTTGCTGGAATGCCTGACCCAGAAGCGCCTGTCTCGCAAAACCTCCTCTCTGGGCTGGCTGTTTGCCAAGCGGCAGGCGCCGGAAAGCGTTAAAGGTCTCTATATCTGGGGCGATGTCGGACGCGGCAAGACGATGGTGATGGATCTGTTCTATGAAGTGCTGCCAATGCGGCGCAAGGGACGGTTCCATTTTCATGAGTTCATGCGCGA
Source organism: Cohaesibacter intestini (assembly GCF_003324485.1). NCBI lineage: Bacteria > Pseudomonadati > Pseudomonadota > Alphaproteobacteria > Hyphomicrobiales > Cohaesibacteraceae > Cohaesibacter > Cohaesibacter intestini. The sequence continues at coordinate 1,057,247 of NZ_QODK01000001.1, forward strand.
CATGCATGAGCGGATCAAGCAGGCGCGGGCAGACATTGCCAGTGGCAAGATCGATGGCGATGACCCGATCCGCCCGGTGGCAGATGATCTGGCTGAAGAGGTGCAGCTCTTGTGCTTCGATGAATTTTCCGTCACCGACATTGCGGATGCGATGCTGCTCGGGCGCCTTTTCTCGCGTCTGTTCGAGAAAGGGGTGGTGATGGTGGCGACCTCGAATGTCGAGCCAAGCCAGCTTTACAAGGATGGCCTCAATCGCCAGCTCTTTCTGCCTTTCCTCGATCTTCTGATGCGCCAATGCGATGTCGAGCAGCTTCAATCCCGAACCGATTTTCGCATGGAGAAGCTTGGCGGTGAGGAGGTCTATTTGCATCCTCTCAATGCCGACACCGCGAAACGCTTTCAATGGATGTGGGCGCAACTGATCGGTGGGGCGAAGGCGCCCAGTGATGCGGTCGTCAATCAGGGGCGAACCATCCATGTGCCACAGGCTTATCACGGCATTGCCCGGTTCACTTTCAATGATCTTTGCGCAAATCCCTTAGGGGCTTCTGATTACTTGCGGCTGTGTTCGCTCTATCACACGATATTTCTTGAGGATATCTCATACTTAAGTCGCACAAACAGAAATGAAGCAAAGCGGTTCATAACCCTCATCGATACCTTGTATGACAATCAAATTCGGCTGATAGCAACTGCCGTTGCGTCACCATTTGATTTGTATCTTGATGATCATGGGACGGAGGCTTTCGAGTTCGCTCGTACCACATCGAGATTAGTTGAAATGCAGTCACGTGACTATTTGTCGCACGGCGGCACGCTGTAGTATCGCTTACGTAAACGTTAAGTGACGAAAATCCATGGGCTTTTTTAGGGATTTAAAACTTTGTGCGACTTGAAAGAGCCTAGGATTCGCGGTACTCACAGCCATCCATTCCCAGCTTTTGGGAGAACCTAACGTTAAGGGAAATAACTGTTATGGCGAGGAAGAAAATTGCTCTGATTGGTTCGGGTCAGATTGGTGGTACTTTGGCACATCTGGCTGGTCTGAATGAAATGGGCGACATTGTCCTGTTCGATATCGCGGAAGGCATGCCGGAAGGCAAGTCTCTGGATATCGCAGAATCTTCTCCGGTTGACGGTTTTGATGCCAAATTCTCTGGCACCCAGACTTACGAAGCAATCGCTGGTGCCGATGTTGTCATCGTTACCGCCGGTGTTCCTCGTAAGCCTGGCATGAGCCGCGATGACCTGGTTGAAATCAACCTCAAGGTCATGCAGCAGGTTGGTGCCGGCATTGGCAAATATGCTCCGGATGCTTTCGTTATCTGTATTACCAACCCGCTTGATGCGATGGTCTGGGCTCTGCAGAAATTCTCCGGCCTGCCGACCAACAAGGTCGTTGGCATGGCTGGCGTTCTTGACTCTGCCCGTTTCCGTTATTTCCTGGCGGATGAGTTTGACGTTTCTGTACAGGACGTCACGGCCTTCGTTCTCGGCGGTCATGGCGATACCATGGTTCCGTTGACCCGTTATTCCACCGTTGCCGGTGTTCCTCTGACCGATCTTGTCAAAATGGGCTGGATCGAACAGAGCCGTCTTGATGAAATCGTACAGCGCACCCGCGATGGTGGTGCTGAGATCGTCAAACTGCTGAAAACCGGTTCCGCCTTCTATGCGCCTGCCGCCTCTGCCATTGCAATGGCTGAATCCTACCTCAAAGACAAGAAGCGCGTGCTGCCATGTGCCGCTTACCTGTCCGGGGAATATGGTGTTGACGGCATGTATGTCGGCGTTCCAACCGTGATCGGTGCCGGCGGCATCGAGCGCATCGTGGAAATCACTCTCGATAAAGACGAGAAAGCACAGTTCGATCATTCCGTGGATTCGGTGAAAGGCCTTATTGAGGCCTGCCAGCGCATCTCCCCGGATCTGGCCGACTAACAACAAGCAAATCCGTTCCTCTGTCAGACATTGTTGGCCGTCTGGCAGAGGGGCGCGTTTTGCACTATCGAAGACGGCTTCTCGGCATCTAGCTGCTCACTCAAACGTGCCGGGTCGGTCGCAATTGAAGGGGAGATCCCATGAATATTCATGAGTATCAGGCGAAGGCCATTCTGAAGGGATTTGGTGCGCCCGTTTCTAACGGTGTCGTGATCTATTCCGCGGATGAAGCAGCTGCTGCCGTAGAGACGCTGCCTGGACCCGTCTGGGTGGTCAAGTCCCAGATTCATGCCGGTGGGCGTGGTAAGGGCAAGTTTGTCGAAGAGTCGGCTGGTGAAAAAGGCGGCGTTCGTGTCTGCTTCTCGAAAGAAGAAGCGATCGAAAATGCCCAGAAGATGCTAGGGGCGCATCTTGTTACCGAGCAGACCGGTCCTGAAGGCAAACAGGTTCATCGCATTTATATTGAAGATGGATCCGACATCGAAAAAGAGATGTATCTGTCGCTTCTGGTCGATCGTGGCTGTGGTCAGGTCACCTTCATCGTATCCACCGAAGGTGGCATGGATATCGAGAAGGTTGCGGACGAAACCCCGGAAAAAATCCTCAATCTGCCCGTCAATCCGGATCATGGCGTGACCGTCGAAATGGCGCTCCAGATTTGTGACAAGCTGGGCCTTGAGGGCACCGCGCGTGAGGATGGCCTTGTGCTGTTCCCGATGTTGTATGCGGAATTCGTCGAAAAAGACATGGCCATGCTGGAGATCAATCCGCTGATCATCAATGGCAAGGGCCATTTGACGGTTCTGGATGCCAAGGTCTCGTTTGATGGCAACGCCCTGTTCCGTCATCCGCAGTTGCTTGAGCTGCGCGACATGACCGAAGAGGACGACAAGGAAATCGAAGCCTTCAATCATGAGCTCGCCTATGTTGCCCTTGAAGGCAATATCGGCTGCATGGTGAATGGTGCCGGTCTTGCCATGGCGACCATGGACATCATCAAGCTGTATGGTGGCGAGCCTGCCAACTTCCTTGATGTTGGTGGTGGCGCAACGGCCCAGAAAGTGGCCGCTGCCTTCAAGATCATTACCTCCGATCCGAACGTGCAGGGCATTCTGGTGAATATTTTCGGCGGCATCATGCGCTGTGACACCATTGCCGAGGGCGTTCTGTCTGCTGTTCGCGAAGTGGGCCTGCAGGTGCCGCTTGTGGTGCGTCTGGAAGGCACCCGTGTGAATGAAGGCAAAAAGCTCATCAATGATAGCGATCTCAACGTGATCCCTGCCGATGATCTGAATGACGCAGCGCAGAAGATCGTTGCTGCTGTGAAGGGGGCGTAATTCGATGTCCATTCTCGTAGACAAGAATACCAAAATCATCGTTCAGGGCCTGACGGGCAAAACCGGTCGGTTCCACACCATTCAGGCGCTGCAATATGCGGGCACCCAGATGGTGGCTGGCGTGCATCCCAAAAAGGGTGGCAACAGCTGGATCAGCGAAGTCGAGGGTGTGCCGGATCTGCCGATCTATGCCAGCGTCAAGGAAGCCAAGGACGCAACCGGTGCCAATGCATCGGTGGTCTATGTGCCGCCTGCAGGGGCTGCGAATGCGATTATCGAAGCGATTGATGCGGACATTCCGTTTATCATCTGCATCACCGAGGGCATTCCGGTGCTCGACATGGTGCGGGTCAAAAGCCGCCTTGAGAAATCCAACTCCCGCCTGCTCGGTCCAAACTGCCCGGGCATTCTGACCCCAGATGAGTGCAAGATCGGCATCATGCCGGGTGCTATCTTCAAGCGTGGGTCTGTGGGCATCGTGTCGCGCTCCGGCACGCTGACCTATGAGGCGGTCTTCCAGACCACCAATGCCGGTCTTGGCCAGTCCACCGCTGTGGGTATAGGCGGTGATCCGGTCAAGGGCACCGAATTTATCGACGTGCTGGACATGTTCCTTGATGACCCCGAAACCGAGTCGATCATCATGATCGGCGAGATTGGCGGGTCTGCCGAGGAAGAAGCCGCTGCATGGTTGAAAGAACAGGCGGCCAAGGGTCGCAAGAAACCGATGGTCGGTTTCATCGCAGGTCGTACGGCTCCTCCGGGCCGCACGATGGGTCACGCTGGCGCCGTTATTTCTGGTGGCAAGGGTGGTGCCGAGAGCAAAATCGTAGCGATGGAAGACGCAGGGATCCGCGTTTCTCCGTCTCCTGCGAGCTTGGGTACCACTTTGGTTGACTTGCTCAACGGCAAGTAAAAGCGCGACACTGCGACACTATGACACCGTCATGAGGCGGGATCCCCCTTCCGTCTCATGATTTCCCCCTATCAGTCGGCAATGGTGCCGACATTGAGATGAAGAGTACCGGGCGAAGGTTCGGTTATGGTGGCGATGGCACGTCAGGACGCAAATGAAGCGTTCGCGGGAACCTCCTTCCTTTATGGAGGCAACGCGAATTATATTGAAGATCTCTATGCCCGTTATCAGGAGAACCCCGCTTCTCTGGAACAGGAATGGCAGATATTCTTCAAGGACTTGGAAGATAACCGAAGCGATGTGATTGCGAATGCCAAGGGTGCATCCTGGCAACGCAAGGACTGGCCGCTTGCGGAATCGGGCGACATGGTTTCTGCCCTCGGCGATTATGGAATCGACGAGAAGGCGATCGGCGACAAGCTGAAGACCAAGGCGCAGAAGCAGGGCTTCGAGTTGACCGATGAGGCGGTGTTGCAGGCAACGCGCGATTCCGTTCATGCGTTGATGATGATCCGTGCCTATCGCATGCGCGGTCACCTGCATGCGGATCTTGATCCATTGAAGTTGGCCGAGGCGAAGGATCACGAAGAATTGCATCCGTCGTCCTATGGCTTTACCGAAGCGGATTATGATCGCAAGATCTTCATCGACTTCGTGTTGGGTCTGGAATTCGCGACCATTCCGGAGATGCTTGAAATTCTGCGACGGACCTATTGCTCCACGCTGGGTGTGGAGTTCATGCATATTTCCGATCCGGCTGAAAAGTCGTGGATTCAGGAACGCATCGAGGGTCCGGACAAGCAGATTGCCTTCACCAAGGAAGGCAAGAAGGCCATTCTCTACAAGCTGGTCGAAGCAGAAGGCTTCGAGAAGTTTCTCGATCTGAAATATACCGGCACCAAGCGCTTCGGCCTTGATGGTGGTGAGGCGTTGATCCCGGCTCTGGAACAGATCATCAAGCGTGGTGGTGCGCTCGGTGTTCAGGAAATCGTGTTCGGTATGGCTCACCGCGGTCGCTTGAACGTGCTTAGCCAGGTGATGGGCAAACCCCATCGCGCCATTTTCCACGAATTCAAGGGCGGTTCCTATGCGCCTGACGATGTGGAAGGCTCTGGCGATGTGAAATATCATCTGGGTGCGTCATCCGACCGTTCGTTCGATGACAACAACGTCCATTTGTCTCTGACGGCCAACCCGTCCCACCTTGAGATCGTCAATCCTGTGGTTCTGGGCAAGGCCCGCGCCAAACAGGATCAGATCGCGGCCGGTGATGGTCCGTTCATCGAGACGACGGAAGTGGATCGCACGACCGTTCTGCCATTGCTTCTGCATGGCGATGCGGCCTTTGCCGGTCAGGGCGTCGTGGCGGAATGCCTCGGCCTGTCCGGCCTTAGAGGCCACAAGACCGGTGGTTCGATCCATTTCATCATCAACAACCAGATCGGCTTTACGACCAACCCGCGTTTCTCGCGGTCTTCGCCTTATCCGTCTGATCTGGCCAAGATGATTGAAGCGCCGATCCTGCATTGTAACGCGGATGATCCGGAATCGGTGGTGTTTGCGGCCAAGATCGCAACAGAGTTTCGCCAGAAATTCGGCAAGCCTGTCGTCATCGATATGTTCTGCTACCGTCGTTTCGGCCACAATGAGGGCGACGAGCCTGCCTTCACCCAGCCGATCATGTATAAGAAAATCCGCCAGCATCCGACCAGCCTGCGGCTCTATGCCGACAAGCTAATCGCCGAAGGCGTGATTTCCGAGGCGGACATCGAAGAAATGCGTGCGGATGTGCGCAAGATGCTGGATGAAGAATTCGAAGCGGGTCAAAGCTTCTCCCCTAACAAGGCTGACTGGTTCGACGGCAAGTGGGCCGGTCTGACGACCGCCAGTGCCGAAGATGATCGTCGTTCCGGGGAAACCGGGGTTGATGTTGATGAATTGCGGGCCATTGGTGAAAAACTGACCAGCATCCCGTCCGACTTCAATGTCCACCGGACCATCAAGCGCTTCCTCGACAATCGGGCGAAGATGATGGAAACCGGGGAAGGCATCGATTGGGCAACCGCTGAAGCCCTTGCTTTCGGTTCGCTGGTCAAAGAAGGCCACGCCGTGCGCCTGTCCGGTCAGGATTGTGAACGCGGAACCTTCTCCCAGCGTCACACCGTGCTCTATGACCAGCAGGATGAGAGCCGCTACATTCCGCTCAACCATATTGCGGACGGTCAGCAGCGCTATGAAGTGATCAATTCGATGCTGTCCGAAGAAGCCGTTCTCGGCTTCGAGTATGGCTATACACTTTCCGAACCGCAGAGCCTGACCATGTGGGAAGGCCAGTTTGGTGACTTTGCCAACGGGGCGCAGGTTGTGTTTGACCAGTTCCTGAGCTCGGGTGAGCGCAAATGGCTGCGGGCATCCGGTCTAACGCTTTTGTTGCCACATGGCTATGAGGGGCAGGGTCCGGAGCATAGCTCTGCGCGTCTGGAACGGTATCTGCAGGCCTGCGCCGAGGATAATATTCAGGTTGCCAACTGCACGACCCCGGCCAACTATTTCCACATCCTGCGTCGTCAGGTGAAACGGACCTTCCGCAAGCCTTTGGTGCTGATGACGCCAAAGAGCCTTCTGCGTCACAAGCGTTGCGTCTCCAACCTTGCGGAGCTTGGTGCCAACAGCACCTTCCACCGCGTGCTGTGGGATGACGCGGAAATCCGCCCGAATCAGGAAATCAAGCTGGTAACCGACGACAAGATCCGTCGCGTCATCATGTGCACGGGCAAGGTCTACTACGATCTGTATGAAGAGCGTGAGAAACGAGGCATCAATGATGTCTATTTGCTGCGCGTCGAACAGCTCTATCCGTTCCCGGCAAAGGCTCTGATGAAAGAGCTGGCGCGGTTCACGCAGGCCGACATGGTCTGGTGTCAGGAAGAGCCGAAGAATCAGGGCTCCTGGTCCTTCGTCGAGCCTTATATCGAGTGGGTCCTCAATCAGGTTGAAGCAAATTGCAAACGGCCTCGTTATGTGGGTCGTGCAGCTTCTGCTGCGACGGCAACTGGTCTGATGAGCAAGCATCTGGCCCAGCTGCAGGCCTTCCTCGACGACGCCTATGCTGACTGACAAACAGGAAGTGATCGTCTTCCCCGCCTGATCGAGGGGAGACGATCCTTCCGGAAATAGACGCAGACATCGATGCCAAATGGACTACAGATCCTTGTTTAGGACTCGGCCTTTGGCTCAAAGCGAAATTGGAATGTGAGATAACAAATGGCTACGGAAATCAAAGTCCCGACTCTGGGCGAATCTGTGACCGAAGCGACCATCGGTCAGTGGTTCAAGGCAACCGGTGATGCGGTACAGGCAGACGAGCCGCTGGTGGAACTGGAAACAGACAAAGTGACCATTGAGGTGCCTGCTCCTGTTGCTGGCACCCTTGGTGATATTGTTGCCCCTGAAGGCGAAACGGTTGAAGTGGGTGCGCTGCTCGCCATGCTCATTGAAGGTTCTGGTGCGGGGGCCGCTGCCCCGGCCCCTGCCGCCTCTGCACCTGCTGCGGCGCCCGCAGCTCCGGCTCCTGCGCCAGCTGCGACAGGCACTTCGATGCCGCCGGCGCCATCGGCTGGCAAGATGATGGCCGAACAGAAAATCGATCCGGCTTCGGTTGCTGGCTCCGGTGTGCGCGGTCAGGTCCTGAAGGGTGATGTGATCAACGCCATCGCCTCTGGTGCCACGGCACCTAGCGGTGCATCTGCTTCAGCGCCTGCAGCCCGTCCGTCTTCGAAAGCTGAAGATGCCGTGCGTGAAGAACGCGTCCGGATGACCAAGCTGCGCCAGACCATCGCACGTCGCCTGAAAGATGCTCAGAATACCGCAGCCATGTTGACGACCTTCAACGACATCGACATGTCCGCTGTGATGAATCTGCGCAAGGAATACAAGGATCTGTTCGAGAAGAAACATGGCGTCCGGCTGGGCTTCATGGGCTTCTTTGCCAAAGCGGTCTGTCAGGCTCTGCAGGAAATTCCGGCAGTCAATGCCGAGATTGATGGTACCGACATCATCTACAAGCATTTTGTCCATCTTGGTGTCGCCGTTGGCTCTCCGCGTGGCCTCGTTGTGCCGGTGGTGCGTGATGCGGACCAGATGTCGATTGCCGAAATGGAAAAGGCCATCGGCGATTATGGTCGTGCTGCCCGTGACGGCAAGCTGACGATCGAGCAAATGCAGGGCGGCACCTTCACCATCTCCAACGGTGGTGTTTACGGTTCGATGATGTCCACCCCGATCCTCAATGCGCCGCAGTCCGGTATTTTGGGCATGCACCGCATTGAAGAGCGTCCGGTTGTGCGCAACGGCGAAATCGTCATCCGTCCGATGATGTATCTGGCTCTGTCCTACGATCACCGCATCGTGGACGGCAAGGAAGCCGTGACCTTCTTGGTGCGCATCAAGGAAGCTCTGGAAGATCCGCAGCGTCTGGTGTTGGATCTCTAAGATTCTGTTATGGGAAACGGGGCAGCCATGCCCCGTTTCTGTATCCAATTTTGTCCGAAGCCACCCAACTTCGGACGCCTTGTTTCGGACAGTCCCGGTGCGGGATCTCACCGAGGATGGCAACAAAGGGATCCGGATTGCCAAGCCAAAGCGGGCTTGTCTGGTTGGAGTGGCATTGAATTGGCCTTCGCATTGAAAATAGGTAGCTGGCTTTGTGCCGTCTTTATCATTTTCTCAGCCCTTGTCTGGCTGGTGGGAGGCTTTCTGGTGACCAGTGCGATATCCAACAATGCGGCCCTGCCTGCCGGGTTTGACCTGATCCCGTCAAGTTTCTGGCCTGTGCGTGCTGTCGTATCCGCTCTTGGTGTGGTGGGTGCGGTTATTCTGGTCTTGTCTCGCCCGTCTTTCTTTCGGGTGGTTTCCATTTGGTTTGCAAGCGAGCTGGTGCTGATTGGCTGGCTCTATGCGGCCGGTTTTCTTGTCTCGCAATTCGATAGTTTCGAGGCCGTGCGCAGTTTGGTAATTTTGCAGATGTGCGGTCTTTGCGTGGTGCTGTTTGCCTGGGTGAAACAGACCTCGCTCTATCGATCCAGACTTCCTCAGGAGTGAATGAAATGTCGTATGATCTTGTTGTGATTGGTACGGGTCCGGGCGGCTATGTCTGTGCCATCCGCGCAGCCCAGCTTGGTATGAAGGTTGCTGTCGTCGAAAAACGCAAAACCCACGGCGGGACCTGTCTGAATGTTGGCTGCATTCCGTCAAAAGCCCTGCTGCATGCGTCCGAGCTGTATGAGGAAGCCGAGCATGACTTTGCCAATATGGGCATCAAGGTCGGCAAGTTGCAGCTCGATCTCAAAGCCATGTTGGGCCACAAGGACGAAGTCGTTGAGAGCAACGTCAAGGGCATCGACTTCCTGTTCAAGAAGAACAAGATCGATGTCTTCCAGGGGCTTGGCAAGATCGTTGCTGCCGGTAAGGTCGAAGTGACCCCGGACGAAGGCGATGCGCAGGTTGTTGAAGCCAAGAATATCGTGATTGCCACAGGTTCCGATGTTGCCAATCTGCCCGGTATCGAGATTGACGAGAAGCAGGTGGTGTCCTCCACCGGTGCGCTCGATCTCGACAAGGTGCCAGAGAAGCTGATCGTCGTCGGCGCTGGTGTGATCGGTCTGGAGCTTGGTTCCGTTTGGCGTCGTCTGGGCTCAGACGTCACCGTGGTTGAATTTCTTGATCGCATTTTGCCGGGTATGGATGGTGAAATCGTCAAGAATGCCCAGCGGATGTTTAAGAAGCAGGGCTTCGACTTCAAGCTTGGCTCCAAGGTGACCGGCATTGAAAAAGCCAAGAAGGGCTTGAAAGTCTCCATCGAACCTGCAGCAGGTGGCGATGCCAGCGAGCTGGAAGCCGATGTCGTGCTGGTGGCCATTGGCCGTCGTCCCTATACTGACGGTCTGGGTCTGGATGGGGTTGGCGTGCAGCTTGATGAGCGTGGCCGTGTCGCGACTGACGCGCATTTCAAGACCAATGTGGACGGCATCTATGCGATTGGTGACGTGATTGCCGGTCCGATGCTGGCGCACAAGGCAGAAGATGACGGTGTTGCTCTGGCCGAAATGCTGGCCGGGCAGGCGGGCCACGTCGATTACAATCTGGTGCCGGGCGTTGTTTACACCATGCCGGAAATTGCCGTACTGGGCAAAACCGAGGAACAGCTAAAAGAAGCGGGCGTTGCCTATAATGTCGGCAAGTTCCCCTTCATGGCCAATGGCCGCGCCAAGGCAAACCGCCATAGCGACGGCTTCGTCAAGATCCTTGCGGACAAGACCACCGACAAGGTGCTTGGCGTGCATATGATTGGTGCAGGTGTTGGTGAGTTGATCCACGAGACATCTGTCTTGATGGCATTCTCCGGCTCTGCTGAAGATCTGGCGCGCACCATCCATGCCCATCCGACCCTGTCGGAAGCGGTCAAGGAAGCCGCGCTTGCCGTCGACAAGCGGCCGATCCATATATAAGAATCGAGCATAGCCGTGCTTGAAAAGGCCGCCTTCGGGTGGCCTTTTTGTTATGAGTGGGTGAGATCCTTGCCTGCCCGGGCGTCAGAGCCTATTGCTTCCAGAGTACGAAGGCGCGCTTTTCGGTTGCCTTTCTTGGATCGTGGTAGTCATCAAAGATCGTGGCTTCCATGCGACGCCCATTGATCGAGACTTTTACCGTGCGCTTGGCAAAAAAGGTGCGGAACATCACGGACAGCCCGAAATCGCCTTTCTTTTCGGCAATGGCACGGCCCCATGTACAATCGCGCGGTGCGCAGGCCGTATAGGCTTTGACCTGAATGTGGGGGACGGTGTCGTCGGTGCAGATGGCGCGGATTTCCAGTTTGGTCAAATCCGAGCGGTTGCCGGCAAAGGGATTTGTCCAGGTACCAAGCGTTTGCGACTTGATGCAATTGCCCGCGAGCGACGGACCAGCCATCGCCAGCAAGGCGACGATGAGGAATATTGCCCGATATACCATGCGGTCTCCTCCGCTAAATCTTGAGTCGACAACGCAATACTATCAATAAATGGTTACAGGTCTCTTAAAACACAATTTCGTAGAAATTGCGAGACCGTCAATTTTGACGGGCGTATGAATAGATTATTCCCAGTATTTATATTGCCCTTTTCAAGATCTTGGATGCGCTTTTTTGTAGATATCCATTAGCTCGGTCATTTCTACTTCCGTGTAAGCTTGGGTGGTGGAGAGCGACGCGTGACCGAGCAATTCCTGAATGGTTCTGAGGTCTCCCCCATTGGCCAGCAGGTGGGTGGCAAAGGAATGACGCAGGCCGTGCGGTGTGGCGCTGTCGGGCAGGCCCAGCGATCCGCGCATGCGCTGGATGACCAACTGAATGATCCGCGGGCTCAGGGGGCCACCGCGCACGCCGCGGAAGATCGGCTCATTTTCCTTTAGCTCAAATGGGCATAGGGAAAGATACTGGTCAATGGCTTGCTGGACGATTGGCAGCACGGGCAGGCGGCGTTGCTTGCCGCCCTTGCCAAGCACGGTCATGGCGTCTTGCCCCGGTAAAGGGGCGGTTTTCAGCGTCAGGGCGAGGGCTTCGGAAATACGCAAGCCCACCGCATAGAGCAGCAGCAATACCGCGCTGTCGCGGGCGACGACCCATGGCTCTTCAGCGAGGGAATTTTGTGGGTCGACCAGAGCGCGGGCCTTGTCGATGGTCAGGGGCTTGGGCAGGGAGCGGGAATATTTCGGTGTCTGGATGGCATTGAAAGGGGCGGTGGAGGCCTTGCCCTTCTCTTCGAGAAACTGGGCGAAGGACCGGACCCCGGCCATTGAGCGGGCCAGAGACCGCGAGGACAGGCCCGTGGCGCGGCGCCGGGCCATGAAGGCGCGAATGTCGGCAGGGCGCAGGGCCGGGAAATGATCAAGCGACGCCACTTCCCCCATATGCTCGGTGAGGAAGGAGAGGAACATATCCAGATCCTTGTCATAGGCCTTCAGGGTGGCATCAGACAGGCCGCGCTCCTTGCCAAGGCGCGTCAACCAGCCTTGCTGCTCCTTGCGCAGGGCAGGGGTGGCGATGATCAGCGGGCTGGTGTCGGTTTTTGTCTTTCCCTTGGGCATCTGGGGCTCCCGGCTGGTTCGCTTGTCCTTTGGTCGTCTTTAAACAGGTCGATTCAAAATCCCCGACACTGGTGACAGCATCGGGGACAAACTTTACGCAGATTTTAAGGCTGCTTCCAGAGCTGACCCGGACAGGTCACTGGATGCCGAATGCCCTTAGATGATGGACTGGCCGGTTTTCGCCCAATCAGCGAGGAAGGATTCCAGACCCTTGTCGGTGAGGACGTGGTTGGCAAGGCCCTTGATCACGGATGGTGGGATGGTGGCAACATCGGCACCGGCCATGGCAGACAGTTTGACATGGTTTGGTGTGCGGATGGAGGCAGCCAGAATTTCGGTCTGGAAGTCGTAATTGTCATAGATGACGCGGATGTCTTCGATCAGTTCCATGCCATCGATGTTGAGGTCGTCCAGACGGCCGATGAACGGGGAAATGAAGGTGGCACCGGCCTTGGCAGCCAGCAGGGCCTGATTGGCCGAGAAGCACAGGGTCACGTTGACCATGTGGCCCTGATCGGTCAGCGCCTTACAGGTTTTCAGGCCGTCGATGGTCAGAGGCACCTTGATGCACACATTGTTGGCGATTTTCAGAAGCTCTTTGGCTTCAGCCAGCATAGCGTCGGTTTCCAGCGCGGTGACTTCAGCGGAAACAGGACCATCGGTCAATTCGCAGATTTCGGCGATGACTTCTTTGAAGTCGCGGCCGGATTTGACGATCAGGGAAGGGTTGGTGGTGACGCCATCAATCAGGCCGGTGGCAGCCAGTTCGCGGATCTCGTTGGTGTCTGCAGTATCGACGAAGAATTTCATTGCTTCAGTGCTCCGTATCGGTTCGATCAAGCGGTTCACACCTGCTTTGCTCCTCGATAGACACAAGGCGAAAAGCTTGATCAGCAATATTGGCAGAATGCAGCCCCTGTGCCATGGCTGGCCGTCAGGGCTCGGGCATCAATCTGTGCCAAATCAGATGATGGATTTCCAAGACAGATTTGCCTATGTTCCTTAAACCAAAGTTCGGTGACAGTCAGCCCTCAACCACCGAAATGCTGAAACTTTTCCCGCCGCCAAAGCCAAAAGAGGTCATCTTGTCACCGTCTGAGCAAATCGTATCAGTCCTCGTGCCAGTCTATGTGGACAATAGCTACAGCTATCGGGTGCCTTCGAGCCTTGTTGGCGGAAGGGATGCTGGCGATGGGCGTTTGCAGCCCGGTCAGATCGTCCGGGTGCCGCTGGGGCCGCGTTCGGTGTTGGGGGTGGTTTGGGATGACGACTGTAACTTTTCCGATGCTGCCCGACTGAAAGATGTGGAGCATGTCTTCCCGGATGTGGCTTTCTCGAACAGTTTCCGACGGTTTGTCGACTGGATTGCCAGCTATACGCTGGCCCAGCGGGGTATGGTTTTAAGGATGGTGCTGCGCGGTGAAGAGGCCTTGTTGCCCGCCAAACCGGTCAAGGCGCTGCGTCTGACAGGTGCGCCGCCTCCGCGCATGACCAAGGCAAGGGAGCAGTTGCTCGATGCGATGCAAGGCGGTCTGGCGGAAACCAAGGCCGATCTCATTGAGCGGGTCGGTGTGTCTGGGTCGGTGATCGATGGTCTGTTGAAAAGTGGCACTCTGTCGCCCTGTCTTCTGCCGCCACCACCGATGGTGGAGCAGCCGGACGCGGATTTCGCGCCACCAAAGCTCAATGACTTGCAGGAAGAGGCGGCCAAAGGGATCCGGGATGCGGTGCGCAAGCGGGCGTTTGCCGCCCAGTTGCTGGACGGGGTAACCGGGTCTGGCAAGACGGAGGTCTATTTCGAAGGGGTGGCAGAGGCGATTCGCGCGGGGCGGCAGGTGCTTGTTCTGGTGCCGGAAATCGCGCTGACGTCGGCTTTTCTCGACCGGTTTGCCGCGCGCTTCGGGGTTCTGCCGGGTGAATGGCATTCCGGCCAATCACAGCGTTATCGCAATCAAATCTGGCGGGCGGTGGCAACCGGCGAGGTGCAGGTGATTGTCGGCGCGCGGTCCGCCCTGATGCTGCCCTTCCGCGATCTCGGTCTGATCGTGGTCGATGAGGAGCATGACGGCGCTTACAAGCAGGAAGACCGGGTGATCTACAATGCCCGGGACATGGCGGTGGTGCGGGCGCATCAGTCCGGTTTTGCCGTGGTGCTGGCCAGCGCGACCCCCTCGGTGGAAAGCCGCAACAATGCGGATCTTGGGCGCTATGAGCATATTCGCCTGCCGGATCGGTTTGGCGGTCAATCGATGCCAGACATTGCGCTGGTGGACATGCGGGCCGATCCACCGGAAAAGGGCAACTGGCTGTCACCGCGTCTGGTCGAGGCGGTCAATCAGACCTTGGAGGCCGGAGAGCAGAGCCTGTTGTTTCTCAATCGCAGGGGCTATGCGCCGCTGACGCTCTGTCGGACCTGTGGGCATCGGTTCCAATGCCCATCCTGCTCCACATGGCTGGTGGAGCATCGCTTCCGGCAGCAGCTTGTTTGCCATCATTGCGGCCATTGCGAACCGGTGCCGCCATCCTGCCCATCCTGCGGGGCGGATGACAGTCTGGTGGCCTGCGGGCCGGGGGTGGAGCGCATCGCCGAAGAGGCGGCCGCCCTTTGGCCAGACAGGCATATTGTTATTCTGTCGAGCGATCTCATCCCCGGAGTGCAGCAGCTGCGGGCCGAGTTGGAGCTGATTGCATCAGGCAAGGCGGACATCGTCATCGGTACGCAGTTGGTGGCCAAGGGGCACAATTTCCCGGCCATGACGCTGGTCGGGGTGATTGATGCGGATCTGGGGCTGGCGCATGGGGATTTGCGGGCCGGTGAGAAGGTTTTTCAGACGCTGGCGCAAGTAACAGGCCGTGCCGGGCGTCATCGCGGACAGGGGCGGGGGCTGTTGCAGACTTATGCGCCGGACCATCCGGTGATCAGGGCATTGGCAGAAGCCGACCGCGAAGGCTTCTATACCTATGAGCTCGAACAGCGCAACCGGGCCGGGATGCCACCTTTCGGGCGGCTTGGGGCGGTGATCGTCTCGGCAGAGGATCGCGGTGCTGCCTTGGCCTATGGACGGGTGATGGCACAAATGGCCCCGCGGGAAGAATCAGTGCGGGTGCTGGGGCCAGCCGAAGCACCTCTGGCGGTGTTGCGCGGGCGCTATCGCTTTCGCCTGCTGGTCGCGACCCCGCGCGCCTTTGCGCTTTCTCCATGGCTCAGGCACTGGTTGTCCCTTTGTCCCAAGCCGTCGGGGTCGGTTCGTGTACAAATCGACGTCGATCCTGTGTCTTTCGTGTAAAAGCATGAGTAACATAATTAGTCTTTTGCATTATAAGACCGATTTACGACTTATGGCTTGCAAGGTAGTGTTGCGCAGGCACAAGGCATGTGCTAGACGAGCAACGGTTTTAGGGGTCATGTGGCCCCGGACAGATGAGACAAAACTTCTGTCGTGATCAATTTTCGAGGGGAAATTGGTCATGGGTGCAGAATTAATCTCCAAATGTCAGAGAGCGACCAGGTGACGGATAACAATTCAGAAATTTCAGGAGTGGCCGAGCGGTACGCGCGCGCATTGTTCGACCTGTCCCTTGAAGAAAAGGCAATTGATGCAACCGAGGCAGATCTTGGTCGTATCGAAGCCATTATGAATGAGAGTGAAGACTTCATGCGGCTTGTCAAAAGCCCTGTTTTTACTTCTGACGAACAACTGGCTGCAGTTTCGGCGTTGCTCGACAAAGCCAAAATCGAAGGCATTGTCGGCAACTTTGTTCGTGTCGTCACGTCCAATCGTCGGCTCTTCTCTCTGCCGGGGATTATCAAAGCTTTCCGCAAAATTCTTTCCAATCATCGTGGTGAGCAGGTGGCAGAAGTCACGTCCGCTCAACCGTTGAGCAATGACGAATTGGAGGCGCTCAAAGCGTCGATCAAGGATGCATTGGGCAAGGATATTGCGATCGATGCCAAGGTTGATCCAGAGCTTCTGGGCGGCCTTGTCGTAAAAGTAGGTTCGCAGATGATTGATTCCTCTGTGCGCACAAAACTCAACTCGCTCAAGATTGCACTGAAAGAGGTCGGCTGATGGATATTCGGGCCGCGGAAATTTCCGCAATCCTCAAAGAGCAGATCAAAAACTTCGGCTCAGACGCTCAGGTCTCCGAAGTTGGTCAGGTTCTGTCTGTTGGTGATGGTATCGCCCGCATCTATGGTTTGGACAATGTTCAGGCCGGTGAGATGGTGGAATTCCCTGGTGGGATGCGCGGTATGGCGCTTAACCTTGAAATGGACAACGTTGGTGCCGTGCTTTTCGGCGACGACCGCGACGTCAAGGAAGGCGACATTGTTAAGCGTACCGGCGCCATCGTAGATGTACCTGTCGGCAAGGGCCTTCTTGGCCGTGTCGTTGATCCGCTTGGAAACCCAATTGACGGTAAGGGCCCAATCGAGGCTACCGAACGTCGTCGTGTGGACGTGAAGGCGCCGGGTATCATCCCGCGTAAATCTGTTCACGAACCAATGCAGACCGGCCTGAAGGCCGTGGACGCTCTGATCCCGATTGGTCGTGGTCAGCGCGAGCTGATCATTGGTGACCGACAGACCGGTAAAACCGCGATTGCTCTCGATGCCATTCTGAACCAGAAGTCGATCAACGACACCGGTTCGGAATCCGAGAAACTGTACTGCGTCTATGTGGCCGTTGGTCAGAAACGCTCTACGGTCGCCCAGTTCGTGAAGGTTCTGGAAGAAAATGGCGCGCTGGAATATTCCATCGTTGTCGCCGCTACCGCTTCCGACCCTGCGCCAATGCAGTTCCTGGCTCCCTTTGCCGGCTGCGCGATGGGCGAATATTTCCGTGACAATGGCATGCACTCCCTGTTGGTCTATGATGATCTGACCAAACAGGCCGTTGCCTATCGTCAGATGTCCCTGCTGCTGCGTCGTCCTCCTGGACGTGAAGCTTATCCAGGTGACGTTTTCTATCTGCACTCCCGTCTTCTGGAGCGCGCTGCGAAGCTGAACGAAGACAATGGTCTTGGTTCCATGACCGCTCTGCCGGTTATTGAAACCCAGGCAAACGACGTGTCCGCGTTCATTCCGACCAACGTGATTTCGATCACCGACGGTCAGATCTTCCTGGAAACCGACCTCTTCTATCAGGGCATTCGTCCTGCTGTGAATGTGGGTCTGTCGGTTTCCCGCGTGGGGTCTTCGGCCCAGGTGAAAGCCATGAAGCAGGTTGCTGGCCCGATTAAGGGTGAGCTGGCTCAGTATCGTGAAATGGCTGCGTTTGCGCAGTTCGGCTCCGACCTTGATGCCACGACCCAGAAGCTGCTGAACCGTGGTGCCCGTTTGACCGAGCTGTTGAAACAGCCTCAGTTCTCCCCACTGAAAGTGGAAGAGCAGGTTGCTGTGATCTATGCCGGTGTGAATGGTTATCTGGACGGCATCGAAGTCAACCAGGTTCATGCGTTTGAAGAAGGCCTGCTTTCCGTGCTGCGCAACGAGCATAAAGATCTGCTCGATGGCATCCGCGAGAAAAAAGCCCTCGACGACGAACTTTCATCCAAACTGAAGGCGGCGGTCGACAGCTTCGCAAAGAATTTTGCGTAAGGTCTGTAGACTGACGGGGAACGGAGGCTAAGAATGCCAAGCCTTAAGGACCTCAAGAATCGTATCGCCTCGGTTAAGGCGACACAAAAGATCACCAAAGCCATGCAGATGGTGGCGGCGGCAAAACTGCGTCGGGCTCAGACCGCTGCAGAAGATGCCCGTCCCTACGCTGAACGCATGGACGAAGTGCTCGCCAACGTGGCTGCCAATTTCGCCGGTGATTCCGCCGCGCCGAAATTGTTGTCCGGCACTGGTTCTGATCAGAACCATCTGCTGTTGGTTTGCACCGCAGAGCGTGGTCTTTGTGGCGGCTTCAACTCTTCGATCGCGCGTAAAGCGCGCGATCACGCCCGCGCTCTGAAGGCAGCGGGTAAAACAGTCAAGATGCTGTGTGTCGGCAAGAAGGGCTATGATGTCCTGAAAAGCGAATTTGGTAACGACATCATTGATGTCGTGGATATGCGCGATCTGAAATCGATCAGCTTCTCCGATGCCGAAGTTCGTGTGGGCCGCCCGCTTCTCTACAAGTATGAGAATGGCGAGTTCGATGTCTGCACCCTGTTCTATGCGCGCTTCCAGTCTGTGATCACTCAGATCCCGACCGCGACGCAGATCATCCCGGCTGTTTTCGAAGAGAAAGAGGACGATGGGTCTAAAGCATCTGGCGCCATATACGAATATGAGCCAGGTGAAGAGGAAATCCTTGCGGATCTTCTTCCAAGAAACGTTTCGGTCCAGATTTTCCGGGCGCTTCTTGAAAATGGTGCTTCTGAGCAGGGCGCGCGTATGTCTGCAATGGACAACGCAACGCGCAACGCTGGTGACATGATCAGTAAACTGGAAATGTCTTATAACCGCCAGCGTCAGGCACAGATCACGGGTGAATTGATTGAGATCATCTCAGGTGCTGAGGCGCTCTGACGGCGATTGATGAGGATAGACGAATGGCAGCAAGCAAAGCTACCGGACGTATCACGCAGGTTATCGGCGCTGTTGTGGACGTCCAGTTTGAGGGTGAACTTCCACCCATTCTGAACGCACTTGAAACCGACAATAACGGCAACCGCCTCGTTCTCGAGGTGGCACTCCATTTGGGTGAGAACACGGTCCGCACCATCGCGATGGACAGCACCGAAGGTCTCGTTCGTGGACAGCCTGTCACCAATACCGGTCAAGCAATCGCTGTGCCTGTTGGTGCAGAAATGCTTGGTCGTATCGTCAACGTGATTGGCGAACCAGTGGACGAAGCGGGCGAAGTGAAAACCTCCGCAACTCGCGAGATTCACCAGCAGGCACCTGCATTCGTGGAACAGTCCACCGATGCGGAAATCCTGGAAACCGGTATCAAGGTCGTTGATTTGCTCGCTCCTTATGCGAAGGGCGGTAAAATTGGTCTGTTCGGTGGTGCCGGCGTTGGCAAAACCGTTCTGATCATGGAGCTGATCAACAACATCGCGAAAGCACACGGTGGTTATTCGGTGTTTGCTGGTGTGGGCGAGCGTACTCGTGAGGGTAACGACCTGTACTGGGAAATGATCGAATCCGGCGTGAACAAGGAAGGCGGCGGCGAAGGCTCCAAATGTGCCCTCGTTTACGGCCAGATGAACGAGCCTCCAGGGGCCCGTGCCCGTGTGGCTCTGACCGGTCTGACGGTTGCTGAGCATTTCCGTGATGAAGGTCAGGACGTTCTGTTCTTCGTGGACAACATCTTCCGCTTCACACAGGCCGGTTCCGAGGTGTCTGCGCTTCTGGGTCGTATTCCTTCCGCTGTGGGTTACCAGCCAACTCTGGCAACCGACATGGGTGCGCTTCAGGAACGTATTACCACCACGAACAAAGGTTCGATCACATCCGTGCAGGCCATTTACGTGCCAGCCGATGACTTGACCGACCCGGCACCAGCAACCTCGTTTGCCCACTTGGATGCAACCACGGTTCTGAACCGTGCCATTGCTGAAAAAGGCATCTACCCGGCTGTTGACCCGCTTGACTCGACCTCTCGTATGCTTGATCCGCGCATCATCGGTGATGAGCATTATGAAGTGGCCCGTCGCGTTCAGGAAACCCTGCAGCGCTACAAGGCTCTTCAGGACATCATCGCCATTCTTGGTATGGATGAGCTGTCCGAAGAAGATAAAATGTCTGTGGCTCGTGCTCGTAAGATCGAGCGCTTCTTGTCCCAGCCATTCCATGTGGCCGAGGTCTTCACCGGGTCTCCTGGTAAACTGGTCTCTCTCGAAGACACCATCAAAGGCTTCAAAGGCCTGGTGGAAGGCGAGTATGATCACCTGCCGGAAGCTGCTTTCTACATGGTTGGTTCTATGGAAGAAGCCATCGAGAAAGCCCAGAAACTTGCAGCAGACGCCGCTTAAGCGGCGTCTCACTCCTCGGGAAAGTAGGTATATATCATGGCCGAACCTTTCAGCTTTGAATTGGTTTCCCCGGAACGACTGGTTCTTTCTGAAGCCTGTCTGTCCGTCGTGGTGCCTGGCATGGACGGTTTCTTCACCGTCCTGAAAGACCATTCGCCCGTGATCGCTTCTATTGCCCCTGGTGTTCTGGAAGCTGAAATGGAAGATGGCAGCAAGCGTGACATTTATGTCCGCGGTGGCTTTGCCGACGTTGCCGCTTCCGGTTTGAAAGTGCTGGTGGAACAAGCGCTTCCCATCGAAGATCTGGACCATGACAAAGTGGCCAAACTGATCACCGATGCGGAAGAAGATGTTGCCGATGCGCAGAGTGATGACATCAGGAACGAAGCCGAGTTGCGGCTCGCTCGTCTGCAAAAGCTGCAGTCAGCGGTTTCCAAGTAAGACCGTCAACGAGCGATGGAAATCACAAAGCCGCGGACCCAAGGGTGCCGCGGCTTTTTTGTATCTTGCTTCTTTGTTTGTCTGCTCTATTTAATCAGTGGCAGAAAGGCCTTGACCAGCTGATCATACACATCGCGCTTGAAGGGGACGATCAGGCTTGGCACCTTTTCAAGGTCTTCCCATCGCCAGCCTTGAAATTCTTGCTCATGTTTGCCGCCGCCTGGCTTGAGCACATCAATTTCGCTGTCATGGCCCTCAAAACGAAAGGCGAACCAGCGCTGCCTTTGGCCGCGGAACTTGCCTTTCAAGCCAATGCCGAGCAAGTTGTCTGGTAGATCATAATAGAGCCAGTCTTCCGCTTCCTTCAAAAGAGAGATGGATCTGATCGAGGTTTCCTCGAACAATTCGCGCTCGGCAGCCACAAGCGGATCTTCTCCCTTGTCGATGCCACCTTGGGGCATCTGCCATGTATGGGCGCTTTTCAGCAACTCAGGTGAGTTGACGCGGTCCCCGATCCAGACCTTGTTGTCCTTGTTGAATACACAAACGCCGACGCAGTCACGGTAGGGATAGTCTTCACGGGATTTCATGTCACACGTGCCTTATTGCTGCAATAAAGTGGTCAGGGGGACGAGTGCAAAGCCGCGCTGGCGCAAACTTTGTGTCCATTCGGAAATGGTCCGTACACTGGTTGGGAAGGCGGAGGCAATGCCCAATGCGAAGCCATTTTCCTGTGCGATGGTTTCCAGCTGAATCAGCCGGGTCTCGATGTCCGCTGCACGGCCCTGAAAGTCGACCACCAGATCGGCCTTGAGATTGGGGACATTCATATTGCTGGCGATGGCATTCAGGCGACTGCGGCCCGATCCGCCGCTTTCCAGATACAGTAAGCCATTGGCTTGAATTTCGCGCATGAAGTCCGACCCCGCCAGTTCATCGGCGGAAAAGCGCGCACCCATGTAGTTCATCACGCCAACATAGGAATCAAACC
Source organism: Cohaesibacter intestini (assembly GCF_003324485.1). Classification (NCBI taxonomy): domain Bacteria; kingdom Pseudomonadati; phylum Pseudomonadota; class Alphaproteobacteria; order Hyphomicrobiales; family Cohaesibacteraceae; genus Cohaesibacter; species Cohaesibacter intestini. The sequence continues at coordinate 1,078,965 of NZ_QODK01000001.1, forward strand.
GACCCAGTACCCAGTTCAGGTTGGCCTTGTTGGCTTCCGTTTTGGCCGTGGTCAACAGGGTGTGGGGGCCGGGATCATTGTTGGGATAGTCAAACGGCTCCATCGGTACCTGTACCAGCAACTCGTGACCCTGACTGCGGGCCTTTTGTGTCCACCGCGCCAGCGAATTGCCATAAGGGGCGAAGGCCAAAGTGACATCGGGGGGCAGCAGACTGAGCGCTTCCTGTGTCGTGGTTTGTGACAGGCCAAGGCCATCGACAACGATGGCAATCTTAGGCAAGCCGGCAATGGCGTCGCTGTTGACGGGGCGTGCAAAGAGCTTGTATGGCCGCTGGTTCGAGCCAGCATTGCCTGCGTCATTCAATTGTGGCGAAGAGGGATCGAGCACCCGAATACCATCGCCATTGTTGGCGGTGGGTTGATTGCTCTGATTGGGATTGGCCTGATTGGGGAATAATTCCGGCATGGACCGGGGATCTGGGCTGTTGAGATTGGTCTCCGGAATGCCGGGCTTAATTCCCGGTCGCATGCCCTCGACGCCAATCTTGGCGGTTTGGCGCAACGTGGCTACCAAATCGACCCTTTCGGTTGGGTAACCGCCAGTGGGGTCGTCCACCATAACGATCCAGCCAATCAGACCGGCCAACACCAATGTCAGTGCGCCGAGCGAACCAAGCATGAAAATGTGGGACAGACCGTTGGATTGTTGTTTGTTTTGGCCGAGGGGTTTTTTCAGATCATTCGCCGCCATGGTCCATCTTTCGACAAGAGGACGGGGAGAAGGCAGCCCCGGGCGGGACTGCCTTCGATTGCTTCACTATTCGACCTTGGCCGGGAAAGCGACATCCTGCTCTTCGCCATTCATCAGCTTGAGAGCGAATTGCAGCTGGGTGTCTTTGTCGACTTCTGTTGGCACGTAAGAAGGGGAATAGGCTTCCTTGGCCTTTTCCTTGTCCTCCGCGCTCTCGTCAGCCGTCTTTTCTGCTTCCCCTTCGGCTTCCAGATGGCCTTTGAGTTTGGCCTCGGTGGTTGCCGTGGTTGGGAAGCGTTCCTTCAGTTCGTCAGGCAGTTCCTGCTTGACGAAAATGTCAGGAACGATGCCCTTGGCCTGAATGGACGTACCCGATGGGGTGTAATAGCGTGCTGTGGTCAGGCGGATGGCGCCATTGTTGCCCAGTGGAATGATCGTCTGAACCGACCCTTTGCCAAAGCTTTTTGAGCCGATAATGGTTGCCCGTTTGTGATCCAGCAGGGCACCGGCGACAATCTCGGACGCCGAAGCCGAGCCACCATTGATCAGCACGATCAGTGGACGCCCCTTGGTCAGATCGCCTGCACGGGCATAGAAGCGCTTGACTTCATCCTTGTTGCGGCCACGGGTGGAGACAATTTCACCCTGATCAAGGAAGGTGTCGGAAATGGCGATGGACTGGTCGAGCTGGCCACCGGGGTTGGATCGCAGATCGAGGATGAAGCCCTTGACCTTGTCGCTACCAATTTCTTTTTCCAGTTCGGCAATGGCTTCTTTCAGGCCATTGAAAGCCTGACCGTTAAACTGGGTGATGCGCACATAGCCGATATCGCCATGGGCCTTGGAGCGCACCGAAGAAATTTTGATGATTTCACGGGTGATCGATACCTTGATTGGCTTTTCGACATCCTTGCGCACGATGGTCAGTTCGATTGCTGTGCCGACCCTGCCGCGCATCTTGTCGACCGCTTCGCTGAGTGACAGGCCGCGAACCGGCTCATCATCGAGATGGGTGATCAGGTCGTCCGCCAGAATGCCTGCACGGTGGGCCGGGGTGTCATCGATTGGAGAAATCACCTTGACCAGCCCGTCTTCCAGGGTGACCTGAATTCCGAGACCGCCAAATTCACCGGAGGTTTCAACCGTCATGTCCTCAAAGCTCTCTGGGGAGAGATAGCTTGAATGAGGGTCGAGCGAGGTCAACATGCCATTCAGAGCGGCAGCGATGAGCTTCTTGTCTTCCGGTTCCTCGACATATTCGCGGCGCACGCGCTCGAACACATCGCCGAATAGGTTGAGGTGACGATAGGTGTCGGAGCCTGCTGCATTGGCTGTGCCCGTCGCATCCCACGGTGACACTGCAAGGGTGACAACAAGGCCAGCACCCATGAGAGCACCGATAAGCAAGAGTGAGAGTTTACGGATCATCCGTCTGCCTTTTCTTTCAAAGCTACTGTCCACCATGGCGCGGGATCAATCGCCGTGCCATCTTTTCTCAATTCCAAATATAACACCGGGCGAGATGCACCTGAGTCAAGTACATCCGTTGCCGCCAGTCGTGTTTTTTGCATTGTACCAACCGGTTCGTTGGCCAATACAAAGGATCCAACATCCGCGATGAGGTCATCCATCCCGGCAAGGACTATATGGTAGCCGTCTCCGGCATTTATGATCAAGAGTTTACCGAAGGATCTGAACGGTCCTGCGTAAACAATCCAGCCATCTGCCGGGCTGGTGACCTGTGCGCCGATGCGCGTGGCGATCGACAAACCCTGTGTTTGGCCGCCGAAACCGTCATTGGTCCCATAACCTTTGAGGATGGCGCCCCGTGCAGGCAGCTGCAACAGGCCCTTCATTTTACCAAAAGGTATGGCAGGAGAAAGGCGCGCAGCGTCTTTTAAGGCGGCAATTTTCTGTTTCTTTGTTTCCAGTTTCTTCTCAAGCAGGCGTTTTTCTGCTTCTTTGGCTTCATCCACTGCCAAACGCGCCGCCTTGATTTCCTGTTCCATGCCATCAATCAGCTCTTGCAAGCTGCGGGCGCGGGAGGCCAATTCGCTGATCCGTTGCTCTTCGGAGCGGGCGGCTTCAAGGCTGGAGGCTTCCTGTTGCTTTTTCTTGGCGACCAGCAAGTCAAGGCGTTGCTGCTCTTCGTGTAACTTTCCCAAGCCGCCTTGCAGGGCGGTTTTCTCCTGCTCGATCTTGGCTTGTACGCTGATCAGGGCTTCGAGCTGGGCGGCCAGAGCCTGAGCCTCAAGGCGCACTTCTGGCACCAGAGTACTAAGCAGAATGGCGGAGCGAACGGCGCTCAGGGCTTCGTTGGGCCGGATGAACAGGGCCGGGGGAGGGTTGCGACCAATGCGCTGAAGGGCTGCGAGGATTTCGGAGAGGGCATCACGCTGCTCGGCCAGCGACACACGCAGATTGGTCTGGTCGGCAAACAGGGTGCGCAGGCGGGTTTCGCGATCCGACAGGGAGCTCTCCAGATTCTTGATCCGCTCTGCCGTCGCCAGCAGATCTTGCTGGATGATTTCCCGGTCTGAGCGCAATTGCGCGATCTCATCTTTGAGTTCCTGTTGCCGTTCGTTGGACAGGGCAATCGATGCTTCGATCTCTGTCAGGGCGGCTTCCTGCTGCTTGCGAGCGGTGAGGCGGGCTTCCAGCGCCCGGGCCGCGCGCTGTTCCGCTTCGGTTTTTTCCGGGTCCGACTGGGGGGTGTCCGGCGCACTGGCTTCGTTGCTGGCGGGTTGGTCGCTATTCTGGGCTTGCAAAGGCATGATCGACAGGCTGAGCAGGAGGGTGACGATCGCCGCCAGTGTTTGCACACCGCGTTTTGTCCGGTTTCCGGAGCCCGCCTTCCTGCCTTGTTGGTTGTGCAACCGAATCATCTGTCCTGCCTCTTTGAGCGCAATGTAAATCAAGCGATGCAGTGGTGGAATCGTCTGACAGAAAATTCAGGACCGCGTCCCCGCCTTTGCGGGCAAAGACGCAGGGTGCGTGTGATCAATCCATGCGATCATCGGGGTCAAACGCGATGATAAGGATGGCCAGTGAGAATGGTGATGGCGCGATAGACCTGCTCGCTCAGCAGCATGCGCGCCAGTTGGTGCGGCCATGTCATGGCCCCCAGTGCCAGTTTGGCGTCGGCACGCGCAAGCAGTTCATCTCCGTGACCATCGGGCCCGCCAATAACGAAAGCAACCGCAGGTGCGCCGGCATTGCGCTGCTTGTCGATCAGCTTGGCAAAGGCTTCGCTGGAGATATTCTTGCCATGCTCGTCAAGGGCGACAATATAGGCACCAGACGGCAAGCTTTTTAGCAGCTGGTCGGCTTCCTGACTTTTGCGTTCAGGGGTTGAGCGCGCGCGGCTTTCGGCAAACTCGATAATGTCCGGGCCGGACAGTCCCAGAGAGCGCCCAGCCTTTTTCGCCCTGTCTCGATAACGCGCGACAAGATCAGTCTCCGGGCCGGCTTTTTGCCGTCCGATAGCTGCTATGACTAGCTTCATCTGCCTTACCCGTGGACCAAGCGAGGGACATTGCGGCTGGTGCCGATCTCGCTCGTTTGATCATTGTCAGCCGCTCAGTCTTCGTCCTGAGCTTCGGCTGCCCACATTTTCTCGATATTGTAGAATTCGCGGACTTCCGGGCGGAAGATGTGAACAATATGGTCGCCGGTATCGATCAGGACCCAATCGCAATTGGGCAGACCTTCCACATGCGCATTGCCAAAGCCATTGTCCTTGAGATCTCGCAAGAGACGATCAGAGACGGCACCGACATGACGATGGGAACGACCGGAGGTGATGACCATGAAGTCGGCAAGGGCTGATTTGCCGCGCAGGTCAATGGACAAGATGTCCTCTGCCTTGGAATCATCCAAGCTTGCGAGGATCAACTCGAGAGCCTGCTCAGGATCCTTGCGATCCGTCACGAGGCTTGCGGGAGAGAGGCCTTCTGGCATGATCTCCATTTGGGTTGCGGTAGACAGGAATGTACCTCTTATATCAAACTGCATGGCAGCTTCTGCCGTTCATCGATCCGTCTTTCATGATGGTGAACGGAAATGGAAAGGCGAAAATCTGACCCGAAAACCAAATCGTCGCATAAATAGGATATGTCACGCCGTATGACAATTTCAAGGCTGTTGCTTTTGCGACAGCGATTGCTGCTGCGAATGTCGCCTCAGCGCCGTCGAAGACAGATGTGAGCGGGGCCCATACAAAAATGTCCAGACGGGGCAGGGCGCGCCCACGAGCGCTCTTGCCCGATTGTCTTGAATACGAGCGTGAGCAAACGCTTTTGCGGCTGTCGCCTTCAGCGGTGCGCGACTGTATCCGGGTCTGTCCACAATTGCAACCGGCATTGAGGCCATTATCGACCGCCATTGTTGCCAATGGTGAAATTGGATTAAATTGTCTGCTCCCATGATCCAGACCAGATCAACGCCGCGGGTGCGCTGTTGCAGCCATTTGAGGGTCATGGCGGTGTAGCTGGTGCCTGCTTTGGCCTCGACGCCGGTGACGTCAATGCGCGGGTGATCCATCATCGCGGCGGTGCGTGTGATGCGGGTTTCAAGCTTGGGTAAGTCCCTGATATCCTTGAGTGGGTTGCCCGGTGTGACGAGGCACCAAATGCGATCAAGTTGCAGGCGACGCAGGGCCGTCAGAGCGACATGGCGGTGACCTTCATGCGCAGGGTTGAAGCTGCCGCCATAAAGGCCGATGCGCATGCCCGGTTGAAAGGGCGGAAGCCCAATGCCATGGGTGCGGGACCGGGTCATGTCAGCGGTCATGCTGGGGTCCCTTCCTTGTGGTTCCGGGTCATGTGCATCAAAAACCATTGAATCAGATCCCGGTCCTTATGGTCGGGTCTGGCCTGTGCCATGCACACGATATTTGAAGCTGGTCAGCTGTTCCAGACCCACCGGGCCACGGGCATGCATGCGACCGGTGGCAATGCCGATTTCGGCGCCCATGCCAAACTCGCCGCCATCGGCAAACTGGGTCGATGCATTGTGCATAACAATGGCGCTGTCAACTTCATTGAGGAAACGTTCCGCCGCTGCAGCATCCTCGGTGAGGATGCTTTCGGTGTGGCTGGAGCTGTAGGTGGCGATGTGATCGATGGCCTCACCAACCCCATCCACCAGCTTGGCGGAGATGATGGCGTCGAGATATTCGGTCGACCAATCCTCTTCCCGAGCTTCCTTGGCGGCGGGAAAAAGGGCCCGAATGTCAGCGGTGCCACGGATTTCGCAGCCCGCTGCAGCGAGTGCTTCCAGCACGGGCTTGCCGATTGTCTCGGCCACGTCGCGGTCAATCAGCAAGGTTTCTGCCGACCCGCAAATGCCGGTACGGCGCATCTTGGCATTGACCGTGATGTCAACGGCTTTGGCTGCATCGGCTGCCTTGTCGATATAGAGGTGGCAAATGCCTTCCAGATGGGAGAAGACCGGCACGCGGGCCTCTTCCTGCACGCGGCCAACCAGACCCTTGCCGCCGCGCGGCACGATGACATCGACATTGCCGCCAAGGCCCCGCAACATTTCGCCAACGGCGGCCCGATCGGTGGTTGGGACAATCTGGATGGCGTCGGCTGGCAAGCCAGCTGCCTCAAGGCCAGCGGTCAGGCAGGCATGAATGGCACGCGAAGAATGATGGCTGTCCGAACCGCCACGCAGGATTGCCGCATTGCCGGCCTTCAGGCACAAAGCCCCAGCATCTGCGGTTACATTGGGGCGGCTTTCATAAATCACGCCGATGACGCCAAGCGGCGTGCGGACGCGCTCGATTTTCAGACCGTTGGGGCGATCCCAGCCCGCCATGATATCGCCGACGGGATCGGGCAGGGTGACAATCGCATCCAAACCGGCGGCAATGGCTTCAATCCGGCTTTCATCAAGGGTCAGGCGATCGAGAAAGGCCTTGGTCATGCCGTCTTCCTCACCTTTGGCCACATCCTTGGCATTGGCTTCGAGAATGGCGGGAATGCTGGCTCGAATGGTTGTGGCGGCTTCTGTGAGGGCCTTGTCTTTCTGGGCACTCGGGGCATTGGCCAAGGTCCGGGCGGCGCTGCGCGCGCGGCGACCGAGCTCGCTCATCATGTCGGCGACGGTGCTGGTCATGTCATTCATACTGCATTCCCCCAGTTGGGCGTCAGCCCTTTTGTCTGTTCGATATAGGATTGAAGCTTTCGACAGGTCAAGTCGTGATTGCGTGAACGTGCACGGCGTGGTTCAAATCGGGGTGACCGGTTCATGGTCACGCAGAACCATGTCGTCCCTGTGGATCAGCTCCGGTCGCCCGTCATAGCCCAGCAGAGCGGGTATGTCGGACGATTTGTGGCCAATGATCTGGTCGGCTTCGGTGCGGTCGTAACCAATCAGGCCACGGGCAATTTCCTGCCCGTCAAGCCGCCGGATGATCACCGCGTCGCCTTTGGCAAAGTTACCGTCGAGGGCCTTGACGCCTGCGGGCAGCAGGCTCTTGCCGGACAACAGGGCCCGAACCGCACCGTCATCAAGAGTCAAAATGCCTTGCGGCTCCAGATGGCCATTGATCCAGCGTTTGCGTTGGGTGATCGGGTTGGCAACCGCGGTGAACCAGCTGCATTTGCCGCCCTCCATCAAGGCTTTGAGCGGATTATAGTCCCCGCCATTGGCGATGATCATGTTGGCCCCTGCATTGACCGCGATCTTGGCTGCAGCAATCTTGGTGGTCATGCCGCCTTTGGCCAGCGATGATCCTGCACTGCCTGCCATGGCTTCAATGGCCGGGGTGATATGCTCGATGATAGGAATATGTTCCGCGTCGGGGTTGGTGGCGGGTGGCGCAGTGTATAGGCCGTCAATGTCGGAGAGCAGGATCAGGCAATCTGCGCTGATCATCGTGGCGACGCGGGCGGCCAGCCGGTCATTGTCGCCGAATTTGATTTCACTGGTCGCGACCGTGTCATTTTCGTTGATGATCGGCACCGCGTCCAGTTCGAGCAGTTTGGTCAAGGTGGCGCGGGCATTGAGATAGCGGCGGCGTTCTTCTGTGTCTTCAAAGGTCAGCAGGATCTGGCCTGCGGTCAGGTCGACCTTGTGCAGGGCGTCAGCATAGGCTTCGCCCAAGGCGATCTGACCGATGGCAGCGGCGGCCTGGCTTTCCTCAAGCTTCAGCTTGCCTGCTGGCAGATGGGTGCGCCGTCGACCCAGTGCAATGGCACCGGACGAGACGATCAGCACTTCCTTGCCCTGTGCCTTGAGCATGGCGATGTCGTCGATCAGGGTCTGCAGCCATGCGGCCCGCAGGCGTCCCGTTTTTTCGTCAACGAGGGTGGCAGAGCCGATCTTGATGACGATGCGTTTCTGGTCCTGAAGTCTCACGAGTGCATCCAATTCTGCCAAACGCGTCTTATAAAATAAGCTTAAGGGAGGCGGGGGACGATCCTCACGGTCGCCACGCCGTTTCCTCTTGCCCGGCTTCTGCCTCGCGCTTGTTTTCCGTCTCGATCTTGCTCATCAGGGCACGGAGAATCTCGTCCATGTTGGTGCGGGCAACAGCGGAAATAGCAAGCGGCCGGAAGCCATAGGCGGCCTCGAATTCTGCCATTTTTTCCGTGATGTCGTCGTCTGTCAGGGAGTCGATCTTGGTCAGGGCAACGATTTCGTCTTTCTCGCCCAGACCCTCGTCATAAGCTTCGAGCTCACCGCGGATGACCCGGTAGGCATCAAGATAATCGTCTTGCGTCGCGTCAATCAGATGCAGAAGCACACGGCAGCGTTCCACGTGACCGAGAAAACGGTCGCCAATGCCAACGCCTTCATGGGCGCCTTCGATGAGGCCGGGAATGTCGGCCATGACAAATTCGCGGCCGTCAATGCCGACGACACCAAGATTGGGGTGCAGGGTGGTGAAAGGATAGTCCGCAATCTTTGGCTTGGCCGAGGAGACCGACGCCAGGAAGGTGGATTTGCCCGCATTGGGCAGACCGACCAGACCAGCATCGGCGATCAGTTTGAGCCGCAGCCAGATCCATTTTTCCTCACCTTCCTGACCCGGGTTGGCGTGGCGCGGGGCCTGATTGGTCGAGGATTTGAAATGGGTATTGCCAAAGCCGCCATTGCCGCCCTTGGCCAGACGATAGGTCTGGCCCACTTCGGTCATGTCGGCGAGAATGGTTTCGTTGTCCTCGTCAAGGATCTGCGTGCCCACCGGGACACGCAGAACGACGCTTTTGCCTTTATGACCATTGCGGTTGCGGCCCATGCCATGCAGGCCGATCTCGGCTTTGAAATGCTGCTTGAAACGATAATCAATCAGCGTGTTCAGGCCATTGACGCATTCGACAAAGACGTCACCGCCCTTGCCGCCATCGCCGCCGTCGGGGCCACCAAGGGCCACATATTTTTCACGGCGAAAGGAAATGCAGCCTGCTCCACCGTCACCGGAGCGGACATAGACCTTGGCCTGGTCGAGAAACTTCATTGCATGGCCTCTTTGTATCTATTGGCGGTCAGCTCCAGATTGATCTGGGGCGATTGAGTCCCGCGCGCAATGCTGTAGCCTTCGTCCCTGCCAATCTCGCAAAAGCCAAGCTTTTGCAAGACATTGAGGGAGCGGGAATTGTCTTCGAACACCGACGCACGAATGCGTTCGGTCGGTTCATGCGGCATATACCAGTCGAGAAGACGGCTGACAGCTTCTTGCATATAGCCTTTACCCCAAAAAGGCAGGTCAAGCCAATAGCCAATCGACGGCACAAAGTCGCCAATTGTGCGTTCGCTTGACGCCTTGATGCCGATCAGGCCGATCAGATCGCCTTCATGGGTGATGGCCATGTTGATGCCGGCAAGCCCCTTGGCTTCCCGGTCGAGCCAGTCCTCTGCTCCTCCATCCGGGTAGGGATAAGGGACGTTGGCCAGATTTTCACTGACCGCACGCTGGCTGCATATGGCTTCGATGGAAGGGGCGTCGCTCTTGTCGAGGGGGCGCAAGAGCAGACGCTCGCTGTGCAAGCTTGGTCTGCGCATTATGCTGCTCCTTTGATATCCAGAGTTTCAACGGGCTTCTCGGCGGGGGTGAAGGCGGATGCTCCGGCCCAGTGACGCAAGGCGTACCAGATGCCGCGATCCAACCGGTAGCGGTCGATCGGGATCTTGCCGTCATAGTGTCTCGAATGGGCCATGCCGGTGCCGCAATATTGAAATCCGCATTTTTCAACGACGCGACGGGACGCTCCGCAGGTGACGCGACAACGGGCTGTCACGGTACGCAGGGAGGGCTGGTTTTTGTCCGGGTTTGAGAAAGCAAAGTCCGCAATCGCCTGAATGGCCTGGGTCGCATAATTCTTGTCCCAGTGGCCTTCACGGATCATCACGCTGATTTCTGCTTCGGAGCCTGCCTTGTTGATCAGGAGGCCGATGGCGCCAACAAATGCACCTTTGTTGTCGGTCATGACAAAGGGCACTGTGTCCTGTTTGGCATTTGCCTCAATCTCGGCGAGCCATTGTTCGGCGTCTGCGCGAGAGGTTGGCAGCCAGTTGCAGCAAATGTTCTTGGCCAACACTGGTTTGGTGGCCAGTGCGACAAGCATGTCGATATCAGCGCGCCGAGGCTGGCGCAGGATGATGGAGCTGTTTCCCAAACCCCGGATACTGTCGGGTTCGGTCTGTAACAAGCTTTCGTCTATTTCCAACATGGTGTCCTCCTGGTTGGCGATAGGTTAGGGATCAAAAGCGAAAGGGGAGACGGTGTCCCATCTCCCCTTCTAATCTTTTGATCCTGCCAGGAGGATCTTTGTCGATTTGTCGGGGTCAGGGACACCGGCAAATCGTATATCTCATGCCAGTGTTATTCTGCGGCTTCCGCCACCGGGTTCACGGATACGTAAGTTCGGCCATTGGACTTGGTGCGAAACTCTACGTTGCCGTCGGTGGTTGCAAATAGGGTGTGGTCCTTGCCCATGCCTACGTTGCTGCCCGGATGCCACTTGGTTCCGCGCTGACGAATAATGATGTTGCCGGCGATGACCACTTCACCACCGAACTTTTTCACGCCCAGACGACGGCCAGCTGTATCGCGACCGTTACGGGATGAACCACCTGCCTTTTTATGTGCCATTTTGGTGTCTCCTCGTCTCTAAACTTATTTCTCAGCGGCGAAAGCAGCAGCCTGCTCAAGCCAGTTGTCACGATCGATGCGACCCTTGAAGTTCAGGGCGTCATCAACTTTGGCGATGTCTTCTGCGGTGAAGGCCGCGATCTGTGCGAACGAGGTGATACCCAGTGCGTTCAGCTTGCCTTCGAGAACCGGGCCAACGCCGGAGATTTTTTTCAGGTCGTCTTTTTCCGCAGGAGCGGTGAAGAGTGCTTCGCCTTCGGCTGCCGCGGCAGGAGCAGCTTTTTCTGCTTCTTTCTTGGCAGGGGTCGCTTTCTTGGCAGCTTTCGCTGGCGCCTTGCCGCCGGTCAGGATCTCGGTGATCTTGACGGAGGTGAAGTGCTGGCGATGGCCATTGCGGCGACGGGAATTCTGACGACGACGCTTTTTGAAGATGATGATCTTGCGGCCACGGCCCTGATCAACAATCTCAGCAGCAACGCTTGCGCCTTCAACAACCGGCGCACCAACAGTGGTTTCGCCTTCGCTGCCAACCAGCAGCACGCTGTCAAAGGTTACAGTGTCGCCAGCTTCGCCTTCGAGCTTTTCGACCTGAATGATATCTTCGGGGGAAACAGTATACTGCTTACCGCCGGTTTTGATGACTGCGAACATTTTTTTCTCCGTTCAGTCCAGACTTCACCCCAATGAGGCGTGGGTCTGTCTTTTTTCAGTCAGTTTTCGGGAATGCCTGAATTGCAGTTATCTATCAATGCGTTGACAGAAAAAGAAACGCAAGCAAGTAGGCGCAGGATTCTCTCCCACGCCCGGCTTTCCCGCGCACTATAGTCAGAAGTGGTTGTGAGTCAAGGAAAAGCTTGCCTTCCTCGCCATTCGGTTCGGGCAGGTCGGTGGCGAAAAGCCGGGCGTTTCCAGTGGATTGATTTGGGAGGCTGGTCGTCATTAATCCGGGCGAGAAGCCTCGTGCTTTTGCGAATTGGCAAGGGGGCAATCGGTTTCGGTGTGGGGATGGGGAAGGCATGGTGCACCAATTGCATCATTCGCGGGGGATTTCTTGGTTGCCCATCTTGAGCTTGATGAAGTGTGTGTGTATGGTCCGCCCACCATTTTGAGCACGAAGCCTGCCACTGGCTGCTCAAACGGGTTGCGGAGAGGTGCCGGAGTGGTCGAACGGGGCGGTCTCGAAAACCGTTGAGCGCGCAAGTGTTCCGAGGGTTCGAATCCCTCTCTCTCCGCCATTCGTTTTAATAACATATTGAAATTGTTTCGTTTTTCAGAGTAATGAAAATAACTTCCCCCAATTGTTCCCCCAATGAAACTGCGCTTGGTGCTTTCATTTTGCCCTTATTTACCTTTTGTATTTGGCTGCTCTCTTGCTTCTAGATTCTTGAAATGGAATGTGTTGGGCTACTTGCGGCACCTGTCCGAATCTCCGTATTTTGTCAGGTTTCCTGAATTTTATTTGACAGGCGCCGTTTTCAGTCCTAAATCTTTTATTAACGTTCGACGCCTATCGTTGAGCTTATAGATACACATGGCCCTGACGTGGGGCCGCTATAAAGCGCCCTGGCATATATCATAGAGCCGGGGCGCACTCATATCTAAGGTTTCTCATGTATACCGCTTTATTAATTGATGGCGGGCATTTGCGCGCATGTTTCAAAAAGGCCCGACAGCCTTACACTGTTGATGCTATATCTGACTTTGCATCAAGGTGTTTTGTAGAAAATGAAACAGTTTATCGAATTTTCTATTATGATGCGCCCAAGTACGTTGGAGAGAAGAATACTCCTATCTCAGGAGAACCCCGCACTTTCCGCGATGACGAAACGCTGTTAACCGACATTGCGAAGGTCAAGAATTTTGCGCTTAGAAAAGGTCGGTTAAAATTTGGCGGCTGGAGATTGAAGCCTAACGTTATACGCCAAATCGGAGAAGGAACTTTTAGCGGGGAATTTCGCGACAGCCATTTTCAACCGAATTTCAGCCAGAAGGGCGTTGACATGGCGCTCGGCCTCGATGTAGCCGCTATTGCGGAAACCAAGAAGGTCGATCAATTCATGCTGGTAACCGCCGACACTGATATGGCTCCAGCTCTCAAACATGGCAGAATTCGAGGAATGAGAGCAGTGGTAATCAAACCAAATTATGAGCGCTGTTTTAACTTGCATGACTCGCTATACCAACACGCTGACATTGTTCGAGAAGTGAACGTGAGAAATAACCCTCCTGAAGAATAAGTTGAGCGTGCTTGCTTCTCGACTCTTGGGAGGCGGGGGGTGCGCTTAGCTTAGTTCATGGGAAGGCTTTAAAAAGGCCTGTGTCTTTTTCCTCAGAAGCTCTTATTCTGGAAACCCCGTTGTATTTCGAGGCTAGTTTCTCGCAAGCTGGAAGATAACCTCCTGATGGAGAGAGGACGCCAGAAGAATTAGGCCGAACCTTTCTAAACGATGGTAGTAAGGTTTTAAACTCAGCGCGGCTAAGATGCCCGGCGTGGCGCAACTGATGGAGCAACACCTCTCCGAGGTAAGACGCTTCCATGATTTCCCATTCAAGCCTCTTTGCTAAATTGTACAAAGCAATAGCTTTGTGTATGCTTATTTTTTCGACCCAAATCCTGTTTCGTTCGGGTCCGACGAAATTTTTGACCGCAAGCTTCGCTTGGTCCTCGTTCAACTTATTCTCTACACAAATGAACAGTGACCTTAAACTGTGGCCCTCGACTTTGGCAATTATCTCGCTCTCGGTCCTTGGCCGCACCCTTTCTTTTTCTTCATCGGCGAAATTTTCTATCTTTTTTGAAGATTCCAAAAGCTTACTAAGACGCTCTTTGCAACTTGTTGACCGGCTATAGTCGTGGTGAATTGAGCTGCACGCATTGAAAGCGTTAGCAATAAGTGAACTATTGTACTTACCAAAATTTGCGTAAATTGTTGAAATTACGATCAATTCTCGTTTGTGAATTTTCTTCAATTCATCTTTGCAATACTCAATGTCCCTTTCATTAACGCACGCCGAATAAGTCCTCGCGACTTGACGCTCCCTTTGATCAATTGCGGCTTGCATAATTCGATCAATCGAAATCTCTTCTGCCATTGAGGGAGAGATTGACAAGAATAGCCAAGTCAAGAAAATTGAAATTTGACCTAGTTTCAGCATCCCCTTTACCCCACTGCATCATTCACCATCGGCTTAACAAAGCCATGTATCCCTACCCTAAACCCTCGGTAGAAAACTGTTCGGAATTTGACGCATGATTGCATCGGCCCCGGATTTCTTCAACTCGTCTTTTGAATTGTGGGAGTGAAAATTTAAGTCCCCTTGCCGATCCATGCATTTAACCCTCTAGAGATTGGAATACCCCCTAGGGCTGCTTTGGAGGAGAACAAAGCCCTTGCTTGACGTCAGCCCTGCGCGAGCATGGTGCCGAAACTTGATTTATCTTTGATATTTTTTCAAAGCGATTGGCAATAACAGGTTTTCAGAGGCCCTAAAAAAGAGGGAAGGCCGTAAACGAAGTGAGGTTTTGTTAGGTTCCCCACCGTTCCTATTTCGGCCTATTTTACGCTCTGGCAGGACGTGGCTTTTCCGCTTCATTATGGTGTCTACTTTGCCCTATTTCAGAAAGCCCGATAAACCCCGTTAGAAATCGGATTTTAAAGCGGCCAAATATGCGGCCAAGAAAGCACCCTGAAAGCAACACTCCCCAACCCCCGCATACTTGAGGGGGAGTACCCCCTAGCCTCCTTAAAGGGGGGATGGCGCTGGCGCTTGGTTGTCTCTTTGATTGTGGTTTGGCTGGCTTTCATCGGGCCGCTCAAAAGGGCCAAATATGCCGAAAAGACCTCTTTCAAAAAATGCACCCTTTTGGACGTGGTTTTGGGCTGGAAACACCCTTGAAACTGGAGTGCTTGGCAAGGTCGGTGGCAGGGATATCTATATATAGGTCCGACGAGGCATGTTTTCAGGTCTTTGAGGGATTGGCCGCAAAGTGGCTGGTTTCTGCGACCAATCGTGTCTTGATAGCCTGTTTTTTAGCATTTCCAAAATGTCGAAATATCGACCGTTGGATGTCGAAAAATCGACCGTTGAGTGTCGAAATATCGACCGTTGGAAACTAAATTCAGGCCGCTATTTCTGGCTTCCATTCCTTGAAGGAATTTGCTGCCGCCTTTTCCCCTTCTTGGGGCATATCGGTAAAGCTAAAAGCCTTCTGCCCGTGCAGGGAACCAGCCCGCCGCAAGAAGCCCTTTTCGACTAGTTCCGCAACGACGCTTTTTGCCTTTCTGTTCCGGCAACCAAGTAGTGCCTCAACCATGCGAGAATCGACAGGGAACCGATTGATAGCCCGATATGGGTGCTTGGCTTTCATGGTGATAAAGAGCTTGCGGCCCTCATTTGACAAGTGTTGCCATGCTGGTATCGAGCGCCATTGTCGGAGCAAAGGGAAATGCTTCTGGCGTTCATGTGGTGGCGGTATGAGCTGATAGATGCTTACCCTATGGGCGACCGGGCCTTTCAAGGTGCCATCTTGCCGCTTATCGAGCCATCCATAGCGAACAAGCTCTTTAAGTGCGGCTATAGCAACATCCCGGCTGGCTCGCGTTTTCTCCATTGCTTCGGCAATGCTTATCGGGATTGGGTCATAGTCCCCATTTCTGCAATCGAGAAATAGCTCTGTAATGAGTGCGGCTGCCGCTGGTGAAAGCCTCACCCATATGACCATATCAGCCCAATCTTGGAAAAACTGCCAATGGCTTGGCAGGTGCCTTCGCCGCGCCTCCCTTACTCCGTGGGAGCGGCTTCCTATTTCCTTTCTTCTGTCCATTATGCCACCTGTCCTTTCGGGCCAAATGGTCTTGTGACGTCGAGTTGGCTTTTCAGGACGTATCGCCCATGGGTGCCGCTATAGGGTCCGCTGTGTGGTTCATAGATGGTTTCAATCGTTATGCCTGCATCCCGAAGGTTTTTGACATAAGCGCTCCACCTTGGGGCGGGATTATCTATCGGGGTACATCCCTTTTTGCCAGCTTCAATAAGTGCAGAAAGTGCCCATGCGTCACGGCCAGTGAATGAAAGGTTTTGTTCAGTGCCACCGACAGGCAAGCAAACTGAAATCGTCATCGTCTGCTTTCTCATTATGCCGCCCTCGGTGTATTTGGGCAGTTTAGGGCGATATGGGCTTCAATCACCGATGCAGGCAAACCGGTTTTTGCTTGTATCCTAAGCCCGAACCGAGTGCGCGAGGCGGTGATTTGCTGGACTGAGTGCGCCCAATCGAACAATGTTGGCTGTTTGTTCTTATTGTCATTTGTGGTATTGGATGTTACGTTTTGCATGTTTGAAATCCATTTTTTGGATTGGTGAAATCCTCAAATGCAAGCAGACCGTCGGCAAACAAGTTGCTTGCATTGTCGGATTATTATTAGAGGGGTTAGGACCAATCAGGTCTTAGCCCCTTTTTGACATTTGTTCGCTCTGCCAGTCGTCAATCTCGCTTTCTGACCAAGCAACCGCCCTTAATCCGATTTTGAATGGTTTAGGGAATGTGCCTTGTTTTGCTGCTGAGTAGATTGTGCTGCGAGCAAGGCCGGTGCGTTCCTGCACCTGTGGAAGTCTCAAAACGTGGTCTGCCATTTTAGCTCCTATAAAGCGTTACTAGACGGTAAGAATTTTAGCTGCCAGCAGTGCATAGAACCAGAATGAAACGGACAGATTCCACAAGATACGATTCCTGTGCCCTGTGTTCAGGTGGATATTTGCAATTAATTCAATTTTTTCAGATATTTGGCTTGTGGATTTATGTTTATAACATTGTGTGTATCGTGTGATTAACCTGTGCATAACAGGGGTTGTCCGTAGGCGTTTGGCGTGATTGTTTAGGTTGCTGATCAAGGGCGGTGCTCTGACTTTGAAGTAAAGGGCACTATATTTTCTGAATTGGATTCGCCCCAAATAAAACCCGCCCATTCTTCCAGAATAGCTCGCCGCCTTTGCAGCATGTCTGACCGTCTATAGGCGCGTTCAACGTCGCTGCCGACTTTGTGCGCAAGGCTGATTTCGGCAAGGTCGCGTTCAATCCCTCTTTCCGCTGCCCAATCCCTGAAACTGGACCGTAAGCCATGGGGCACGGCTGGCCGCTTGCTGCGCGGGTCTAACCATCCTTGATTGCCTGCTTTGATTTCGGCCTCATTCATCCGACGCATAACAGCACTGATTGCCATGTCTGACAGTGCGCCACCTCTTACAGCGAAAAAGACATAGGGCGAATCTTCCATGCGGGGCAGGGCTTCCAATAGCTCCTTTGCGGCCACAGGGAGCGGCACGCGATGCTCTTTGCCCATCTTCATACGCTCTTTGGGAATGGTCCATATCGGCCCCTTGGTGGCTTTCAGGTCGACTTCATCCCAAACCATGCCTCTAACTTCACCGGAGCGACAAGCGGTCAAGGTAAGGAACATGAGCGCTTTTGCGGCTATGCCTTCGCGTTCCTGCAATGCGTTCCACCACTGGGGTAAATCTGGCAAGGCAAGCGCGGGTTGATTGTCGCCCTTCTTTAGCTTGTTTGGCTTTGGCAGGATTTCAGACAAGTTGCCTTTCCATCGAGCGGGATTGTCGCCTTCTCGATATCCGGCAACGGTGGCCCATGACAAAACGGCTTCAATGCGCCCCCGTAATCTGGTCGCGGTTTCGGTCTTTGCCTGCCAGATTGGTTCTAGCGTTCGAAGGATATCGGGCAAGGCAATCGCATTGACGGGCATGTTGCCCAAAACAGGCATGGCGTAGGTTTCGAGGGTGCTTTGCCATTGCTTGATATGTTTGGGGTTCGAAAATTCTTTGGTCTTGTTTTTAAGAAAGCGCTCGGTGGCTTTGCGAAAAGTCAGGATAGATTTTTTTGTCTGCTTTTCGCGCAATGGGTTTTCGCCCTGTCTGGCCTTGCGCTTGTTATCGGTTGCCATTTCGCGGGCTTCACCCAATGACACAAGAGGGAATGAGCCAAGGCCAATTTCACGTCGCTTGCCCTCAATGGTGACACGCTGGACCCAAAACTTGCCGCCACCGACTTTGACCCAAAGAAAAAGGCCAATGCCGCCGCCATCGTGGTATTTGCCGGGTTGCTTGGTGTTGCGAACAAAGACCGCTGTCAATTTTCCTTGCGCCATTCAGTTCCCCCAATTGTTCCCCCAGAAAAACGAGTCTGCAGCAGTATATCACTGGACACTATTGGATGTAACTGGATAATTATATTGCTGTAAAACAATGGCTTAGGGATTTTTCTTGGATGGCCTTGGATATCATGATGGCGGCCTCTCTCTCCGCCATTCAGTTTCATTTCCTTCGGATATTATGTGATCGCTGGTGTTGTCAGGATGCTGCCGTTCGGTCTCGGCTGATCGGGACAAGACCGCCATGGCAAAGGGCTTGGGACCGGCTCGACCTGCAGGGAAGTGGCTGGCCTTTTCGGCTGGGGCTCTTTGTCGGCTGGGATTCATCGTCGGTAAAATGTCCCAATGTGTTTTCCCAGAAGCCTCTCAGGCAACTGCGTCGCAGCGTCTGTGCAAGACAATCAGGATGCTCATAATTCAGAAATGTAGCGAATGATGGTTTTGATTGCAGAAGAATGGTCGCGAGCTTCAGTGATTTGATGCTCTTATTATGCTCGATCTGATGCTCTTTGTTGCGATTACAGTCTTTGCGCAGCAACCATGACCTATATTTTGGGGATGGTATATTTACCTATATTCCTTTACGTTCGTTAACCAATTATTGGCCGCCTTATTGTGGCATTTTTTATAGATTTTTTGGAAGGATCACCCATGTCAGTTCAGCTCTGGGGCGGACCAATAAATGTTAGCTCCATCACCGATGCATATCAAAATAGTGCGGATATCGCCGTGCTTGCCGATGGTCGCTTTGTCGTCGTCTGGGTAGACAGCTCCACCAGTGACACTCGTATTCTTCAGCGTGTTTTCAATGCGGACGGTTCGCCAGCAACGGCAGAATTTGTCGCCATCGAAAATCCATCTGTCGATCTCGTCAATCCTGTGGTCACGGTGCTGCCTGCAGGCGGATGGGCTGTTACGGCCGCCGACGTGGAAGGTGGGCAAGGGAGTGTCCTATTCTTTGATGGCGATGGCTCCGTTGCAGAATCAATTTTGGTCTATTTCGCTGGCACGGCAGTGAATACCCATTTGGATGGATTTTTGGTTGGCGCAAATTACTGGATCATGGAATCCGACGCTGCCGCTGACAACCAGATCGACGTTTTCATCAATAGCCTGGATGGCAATACCCACGCCTCCAATACCATTTTCACCGCCCAGACAGACACCTCTGGCACACAGGTCGATCCAGCAGGTGCCCAGATCAATAATGGGAATGTGGTGCTTGCATGGCGGGAGAGTGATACCATCGAATTTACTATTGTCGATGATACTGGCGTGGCTGTGAGTGGCAGTGATACAGTGGTGACTGTACCGGGTCGTGATGCCGCTTTGAGCAGCTACGGCAAACCTGACATACTGGCGCTTGAAAATGGTGGATTTCTGATCACTTGGGCGTCGGACTCTTCAGACTTTCCGGGTGCGGGTTTTGACGTATGGGGCCGCATCTATGGCCCGGACGGTAGCGCCTTCAGCGCCGAGCCTTTTCTCGTCAATAGCAATGTGTCCGAGAACCAGTTCTCTGCCAAAGCCGTGCCTCTCAAATCCGGTGGGTTCGCCGTATTTTTTAACACCAACACCCTTTTGGGCACAGGGATCAAAGGCCAGCTTTTCGACAGTCTCGGTAGCAAGCTTGGTCAAGAGTTTCAGGTCTCCAGCAACGGTCCACTCGACGATATTTCCATTGATGAGGTGAGTGCCGCTATGCTGCAGGATGGCCGTATTGCTGTGACCTACACAGTCATCGATTCGGACGCCGGTGGCTCAAATCTGCGCCTGCAGATCGTCGACCCGCGAGATGGCAATATTTCCGGCGGTGTTGATGGCGACAGCCTTTATGGCAATCGTGGCAACGACGACATGTTCGGCGGGGATGGTGCTGATGTGCTCAATGGCATGGAAGGGCAGGACCTGCTTTTTGGTGGTCACGGAGACGACATTCTGATCGGGGGCGACGGCAATGATCGTCTGGTTGGCGATGCCGGTGCTGATCATATGGTCGGCGGCGTGGGGAATGACGTCTATTATGTCGATGATGCAGGGGACACCATTGCCGAAGATGCCGACAGTGGCAATGACCTCGTTTTCAGCTTTGTTTCCTTTGCCTTGCGGGATCATTCCGCCAATCTGGAGCATCTCAAGCTCTATGGCAGCGAAAATATCAATGGGACAGGCAACGCACTGGCCAACACTATCACCGGCAACTCCGGCAACAATGTTCTCAATGGCGGCGGAGGCAATGACACACTCATCGGTGGCCTTGGCAACGACATCTTCCTCGACAATATTGGCGCGGAGCGGATGGTTGGGGGCGGTGGCAATGACGTCTATTATGTAGATGATGCAGGAGATAGCATCGAGGAAGTCGGCAACAACGGTACCGACCACGTATTCAGCTACATCTCCTTTGCCTTGCGGGATCATTCTGCCCATCTGGAAAATCTCAACTTGCTGGGCACCGGCAATAGCAGTGGTGTTGGCAACGGTCTGGCCAACTCCATTGTTGGCAATTCGGGCAACAACAACCTGAATGGCGGTGGGGGAAGCGACACGCTCAGTGGTGGCTTGGGGAACGATTTCTTCGCCGACAATGCCGGCAATGATCGCTTCACTGGCGGTGGTGGAGCGGATACTTTTTTCTTCTTCGGTGTGAATGAGAGTGACATCATCACCGACTTCGAAGACGGTATCGACACAATCCGGATTGCCATTGGCGTCGGCTCCTTTGACAATGTCATCGTCACCGATCAGGGGGCTGATACCCTCCTCTCTTTCGCAACCAACACCGTTCTGCTGCAGAACTTCACCGACCACACCCTCATCGAAGCGTCGGATTTCGAGTTTGTTTGAGGATCCCTTGCTTTATCAGGATAAGTCACAAGGCAAGAAGGTCAGCGATTTGACTGGCGGTATCTCACCGCCATTTTTCGATCCAAGCTCGCTATCTCCATCCCGTAGACAATGCGGACTGGGGGGCTGTGGAATCTGGACGCGGTCTTGACGCTCAAGCCTTGGTCTGCACGCTGTCGCGCACGATGAGTTCGCCGGAGAGTAGCAGTTTGATTGCAGGCTCAGCCTTGCCGTTGGTGATCAGGTCATCGAGGATACGCAACGCCATCGCGCCGATTTTCTGCTTGGGCACGTCAACGGAGGTGAGGGGTGGTTCGAACATTGCGGCTGTCGGCAGGTTGTCGATGCCGATAACGGACACATCCTTCGGGACCGAAAGCCCCCGCTGCCGCAAGGCGCGGATGAAGCCAAATGCAATGATGTCGTTTGCGCACAAATAGGCATCTGCCAATTCGTCAATTTCGTCCAGCTGCTTGGCGGCTTCCTTGAATGCCCCTTCAAGGGTTGATGCAACGGATAGAATCTGCGTCGGGTCAACCTCCAGATCCAGCCGGTTCATGCTGCGCAAGAATGCATCATGGCGCAGCTGAAAGTTGGCGACCGAGGAATGGCTGCTGACCATGCCGATCTTCTCGAGCTTTTGACTCTTGAAATATTCGAGCGCGCGATAGACCAGCTGGTCATTGTCCATGTTGACGAAATTGCCATTCATGAATGGCTTGTGGGTGTCAATGATCACGCAGGGCAGATTGTGGGAGAGAATCGATTCGATATCCTCGTCAGTCAATTCTGTTCCCAGAGCAATGAAGCCGCTCAGTTCCGCACCGGCCAACCCTTCAAGCACGTCATTGATGCTGGAATTCTCATAGGAGACGACCTGCAGGAAATAGTCGCGGCGCGTCGCCTCGAAGGACATGCCGTCAATATAGTCGGAAATGAACACATTATGATCGCGGTTCACCGTCTGGCCGTGGCGGGCAATCTTGAGAAACCGAACCGTGTTCAGTGTTTCCTGCACGGCAACGTCGCCGCGTTGGCGGTCACGCTTGGGCACATACCTCAATGTCTCCATTGCCTGAAGAACCCGATTGCGCGTCTCGAAGGAGATCTCGCCTTTGCGATTGACGACAAGGGATGCGGTGGCCATGGAAACATCGGCCAGTTCGGCCACTTGTCTCAGGGTGGCTGGCTTTTTTGTTTTTGTTTGCATTGGTCCCTCGATCCCTCTCTGCAGAGTAGAACTCCTACATCGATACACGCCGTTTTATCAAGTGTGCTTTTGCTTGTGTTGTGAACTTTACTAAATTATTTGGTGAAATGCACTAAATTATTTCCACTAAACGACAAAAATTTATTGAAATAAGTTTGGAAATGTGAGAGGGTTTTACTAAATTCGGTGGTGGGCTTACTGAAGGAGGAAGGTATGCGGAAGCTGGATCGAAGTTTCTCCCTGCTGATTGTGCTGATTGCAGTGTTGCTGACTTTTGGCGGGATCATGTCTGGCGGGGGGTATCTTTCCCTGTTCAACTTGCAGTCCATGACCAATCAGGTGCCTGAAATCGGCTTGCTGGCCATCGGAGTTATGCTTGCCATGTGCGCAGGCGAGGGTGGTATCGACTTGTCCGGTATCGCCATGGCCAATCTGGCTGGTGTCGCCTCTGGGCTGTTTGCCCTGAGCCTGTTCCCCGTTAACGAAATGCCGGCGGCTTTCACGATCACGTTCGTGGTCGGATGCCTGGTTGTCGGAACGGCAGGCGGCATTCTTAATGGGTTCATTATCTCAAAGATGGGCATCACGCCGATTCTCTGCACGCTCGGCACGCAGATGTTCTTTACCGGCATTACCGTTGTCCTGTCCGATGGACGCGCGGTGCGGATCGGGGCGCCGGGGCCACTCTATGAAATGGGCAACGGGTTTTTGCTCGGTGTTCCTTGGAGCTTCGTACTGTTCATTCTTGTCGCCGTCGTGCTGGGTGTTGTGCTGCGGTTTACCCGCTATGGCGTCAAGTTGATGATGACAGGGTCCAATCAGAAGGCGGCTGCTTTCAGTGGCTTCGCCCATGGCCGGATCATCATCACCACATATGGCATTTCCGGCCTGTTGGCCGGTTTGTCCGGCGCCATTATCGCGGCCCGCAATGTCAATGTGAAATGGGACTATGGCACGACCTATCTGCTGGTCGCCATCCTGATTGCCGTCATGGCCGGGGTGAAGCCTGAAGGCGGGTATGGCCGTGTGGTCAATGTCGTCTTGAGTGCGATCGTCCTACAGCTGATGACCAGCCTTCTGAACTTTATCGGTCTTTCCAATTTCGTCCGCGATTTGGCGTGGGGAGCAATGCTTATCTTCTTCCTGTTCGTCAACCGTTTGGCTCTCGTCGAGCATTTCGCGGTGCTGTTCGCTTCGGTGCAATCCCCTCGTGCCTCGAAGTCTCAAAGTTGAGGGACACTTCACATACCTGGATATTTCTCGGGAGGAAATCATGAAACAGGGTCTTAAGAAATCATGCGTTCTCGCCGCAGCACTGCTGTCTGCCGTTGCAATGACCTCGGTACAGGCAAATGCGGCGGATGCCAAGTCAATCACAACAGTCGTAAAAATCAGCGGTATTCCCTGGTTTGACCGCATGGAAACGGGCGTCAAGAAATTCGCTGAAGCCAATCCAGACATGAAAATCGAGCAGTTCGGTCCGTCCACTGCCGACTCCGCCCAACAGCTTCAGATCATCAACGATCTGATCGCCAAAGGCACGGATGCCCTGGCCGTTGTGCCGATGGATCCTTCCATCATCGAAGGGATCCTGAAACGCGCCATGGATCGCGGTGTCGTTGTTGTCACCCACGAAGCCGACAACCAGAAAAACACCATGGTCGATGTCGAGGCTTTCGACAATTCCGATTATGGTGCAGCCATGAACGAACGGCTGGCCGAATGCATGGGCGGTAAAGGCAAATGGACCACCTTTGTTGGCGGCCTTGGTTCTCGCACGCACATCCAGTGGGTGACCGCGGGTGAGGAAAATGCCAAAAAGTATCCTGACATGGAACTAGTCGATGCCAACAATGAGAGCTTTGACGATGCCAACCTCGTCTACAACAAGGTCAAGGAACTGCTGCGCAAGCATCCGGATCTGAAGGGCATCCAATCCTCCGCTGGCAATGACGTGCTGGGCGCTGGCCGTGCCATCGAAGAAGCCGGTCTGGCTGGCAAGGTTTGCCTGGTTGGTACCGGTCTGCCAAATCCAGCTGCTGCCTATCTTGATTCCGGTGCGATTACCGCGATCGGTTTCTGGGATCCACAAAAAGCCGGCATGGCAATGAATGCTGTTGCCAAGATCCTGCTGGAAGGTGGCAAGATCACCGATGGCATGGATCTCGGTGTGGAAGGCTATGAAAAAGTCACCGTCAAGCCGGGCGCTGGCGATGGTCTTCTCGTCTTCGGCAACGGCATGGTCCTGGCCGACAAGGACACCTACAAAGACTATCTCTTCTGATTGAATTGAAACTTTGCTTTCCGGTCCCGCACGCTGTGTGGGGCCGGACCATGACGCGCGGTTTGACGTGATCCCGCAAGCCCGCCCGTGCGCGCCTAGTTGAGTCTACGTCTTTCACAATTCTCGAGACGGAAGTGCCATCCATGTCCCAAATTCCCGAAAACGCTCCCCCATTTTTGGAACTTCAAGGCATCCACAAACGCTTCGGAGGTGTGCATGCCCTGCGCGGTGTCAGTATGACAATTCGCGAAGGCGAAGCCTATCACCTGCTTGGTGAGAATGGATGTGGCAAAAGCACAGTGATCAAAGTGATCTCGGGTGCGTATCTTCCCACCGAAGGAGAAATCATCCTTGATGGGCGAAGTCTTACGCGTCTGACCCCTATCCAGTCGCTCGAAGCGGGCATTGAAACGGTCTATCAGGACCTGTCCCTGCTGCCAAATCTGACGGTTGAAGAAAATATCGCATTGGGGCAGCAGCTCGTGCAAGGGCGCGGCCGGTTGTTGAGGGGCCTTGACAAAAAGACTCTCACCAAGACGGCAGAAGAAGCCATTCGCAATGTTGGTCTTGAGCCAACACGGCAATTGTTAAAGTCCCCCACCGCCACCTTGCCACTGGCCATTCGGCAGCGGATTGCCATTGCCCGTGCCATCGCATCCAAGGCCCGGTTGGTCATCATGGACGAACCCACAACGTCCCTGACTCGCAAGGAAGTGGATGTGCTGATCGAACTGGTGTCCAAGTTGCGGGCTCAGAATGTTGCGGTTCTGTTTGTCACCCACAAGCTGGAAGAAAGCTACCGTATTGGCGGACAGGTGATCGTGTTCCGCGATGGTTTGTGTGTCGAACAGGGCAAGATCGCCGATTATTCGCGCGCGGATCTGGCCAGATTGATGACGGGACGTGAAATCGAGATCTCGCGCTATCGTGAAGGCAAGCCATTTGAGGAAGAGATTTTCCGGGTGAAGCGCGCAAGCGCTGGAGACGCCTTTCACGATATTAGCTTTTCTCTCAATCGAGGCGAAATTCTGGGCATTACAGGCCTGTCCGACTCCGGCAGAAACGAGCTTGCCCTGGCGATGACAGGGCATATGCATCTCGATAAGGGTGCGTTTGAGATTGAAGGCGAGAAAGTCGAGATTTCTTCCCCCAAGCGGGCAATTGATCTGGGCATCGGTTATGTCCCGGAAGACCGCTTGTCGGAAGGGCTGTTCATTGAAAAGTCGATCTTTGAAAATGAAGTGACCTTGCTGTTCGACAAGTTGATCAACAAGCTTGGTTTGATCAACCAACGCAAGGGCCGCGTGGAAGCCAGCCGCATCTCAAAACTGATGACGGTCAACACGTCCGATATCGACCTGCCAGTCGGCGCTCTGTCCGGCGGAAACCAGCAAAAGGTCCTTATCGGACGCTGGCTCAGTATTGAGCCGCGCATTCTGGTGCTGCATGGCCCAACGGTCGGCGTGGATGTCGGCTCAAAGGATGCAATCTATCGTGCGATCCAAGCAATGGCGGAACGTGGCATCAGCTTGATCATCGTGTCCGATGACCTGCCTGAACTTTTCCAGAATTGCGATCGCATCCTGGTCATGAACCGGGGCGAGATGGTCGATGAACTCGACGCAGCAACAAGCGATGAGGAGCGTGTCTATCGTTCCATGCTTGCCAGCACACGGGAGGCCGCCGAATGACAATCGTTCAGAATATAGAAAACACAGCTGTTTCTTCAGGGAAACAGGGCAGGCTGCTGCAGGTTGGTAAAGTCTTCAAGCAGCGTCCCGAACTGATCAGCCTTGCGATTCTCATCGTGATCTGTTGTCTGGTGTCGGTGCTCAACCCTGCTTTCCTGCAACCTTCGTCGCTGATTGACATGGGGCGCTCGAGTGTTGTTACAGGGCTGTTCGCGCTTGGGGTCTTCTCCATTCTCGCTGTGGGCGGGATCGACGTGTCCTTCACGGCGATTGCTGCGCTGACCATGTATTCCGCGACCCTGTTCGTGATTAATATTTGGCCTGATGCGCCAATGTCCTTCGTCATTACCGCAGCGGTTCTGGGTGGCGCCTTGCTTGGTGCGGTGAATGGCTGGATGGTTCACAAGCTCAGTGTGCCATCCCTGATTGTTACGATCGGCACGCAATATCTGTTCCGCGGCATCCTGTTGGCCTTCATCGGGACGGTCTGGTTGATGGAACTGCCGCCGCAGATGATCGCCTTTGGCAGGGCTCCTTTGTTCGAATTCCAGAGTGCTGCGGACACCACGGTCACTTTGCCGATGTATTTCCTGATCTTTCCGGGTGCTGCGATCCTGACCTGGTTCCTGTTCAACCGAACCCTGATGGGGCGCGCCATTTTTGCCACCGGCGGCAATGCCAGCATTGCCGAGCGACTTGGCTATGACCAGCGTGTGGTTCATGTGTTTGTCTTTGCCTTCACAGGGGCGCTTGCTGCCATGGCCGGTATCATCCACGTCTGCTCGAACCGGATGGCCAACCCGTTCGATCTGGTCGGCTCGGAGATTGAAGTGATTGCAGCTGTGGTTTTGGGCGGTGCCCGGATCACAGGCGGCACCGGTACCGTTTTTGGGACCGTGACCGGCGTTCTTCTGATCACAGTTGTGAACAATTCCCTGGTGCTGGTCGGTATCCCGTCGACCTGGCAACGCGTGGTGGTTGGTGCGTTCATCCTTCTGGCCGCAGCCTTCTTCGTTCGGCGCCAGAAATAACAAAGTCCAGTTTTTGAACATCCCGAAAAGAAAGGGAACGAGATGAAGAAGTTTCTCAATAAACCTGAAAGTTTTGTCGACGAAATGCTCGAAGGCATCTATCGCGCCCATCCGGACGTGACCTATACTGCCGATGATCTTCGGTGCTATGTGACCGCAAAGCCGGTTGAAGGCAAAGTGGGCATCGTGACCGGTGGCGGGTCAGGGCATTTGCCAACCTTCCTTGGTTTTGTCGGCAAGAACATGCTTGATGGCTGCGGCGTTGGCGGTGTCTTCCAGTCGCCAAGTGCAGACCAGCTGGCAGAGGTCACCCGTTATGTTGATCAGGGTGCGGGCGTTCTGTTCCTGTATGGCAATTATACCGGTGACATCATGAATTTCGACATGGCCGGCGAGCTGGTCGAACTGGATGACATCGAAACCGCAACGGTGGTGGGCAATGATGATGTGGCCTCGTCAGTGGTTGGTGAGGAACATAAGCGTCGCGGTGTTGCAGGGATCTTCTTCCTGTACAAGGCTGCCGGAGCTGCCGCCGCCCAGATGAAGCCGCTGGCTGAAGTGGCGCGGATTGCCGAGAAGGCAAAGACCAGAACCCGCACCATGGGCGTAGCCCTTTCGCCCTGCATCGTGCCTGAAGTTGGAAAACCGGGTTTTGAGATCGGTGAAAATGAGATGGAAATCGGCATGGGTATCCATGGCGAACCGGGTATTTCGCGCAAGGCTCTGGCTCCGGCTGATGCGGTCGTTGATGAAATGATGGAACGCATCTTTGCCGAGACCGATTATGCCAAGGGCGATGAAGTGGCGATCCTTGTCAATGGCCTTGGTGGTACCCCCAAGGAAGAGCTCTATATCATCTATCGCCGCCTTGGGCAGCTGATGGACGAGAAAGGCGTCAAGATCCGTCACGTCTGGCTTGGTGAATTCGCTACCTCCATGGAAATGGCCGGTTTCTCGATCTCCGTGCTGCATCTGGATGACGAATTGGAGCCATTGATCGCTGCGGAAGCCGATACCCCCTTCTTTCAGCATTTTGCACGCTAAGGAGCCGGTGATGAAATCCATCGAACCTGCATTGGTGATCGGTCTGTTTGACCGGTTTGCCAGCCGCTTTGAAGCCGAACGGGATGCGTTGATCGCTCTGGATGGCAAGGTTGGTGACAGTGATCTGGGGCTGACGATGTCCAAGGCCTTTGTCGCCGCTCGCGACAGGGTGCATGAACTGGAGCAGCCCAGCCTGGGTGATTTGATGAAGCATGCTGGCGCTGCCATCTCGAAGGCAGCACCGTCTACCATGGGTACGCTGATGGCGACCGGCTTCATGCGCGGTGGCAAGGCTCTGTCGGAGGCGTCGGTTCTCGATATCTCCGGTCTGGCTGCCTTCTGGCGGGCCTATGCTGATGGTGTGGCGCAGCGCGGCAAGGCGCAATTGGGTGACAAGACCGTTCTGGACGTTCTGGATCCCATAGCGCAGGCCTATGAGGCGCAAAACACAGATGGTGCGGATCTGGCAATTGCCGGACAGGTTGCCGCCCGTGCCGCCGCCGAGGCTCTTGAAGCAACCAAGCAGATGGTTGCGCAACATGGCAAGGCCGCCGCCTTTCAGGAGAAAACGGTGGGCTTGCAGGATGCGGGCGGCACAGTCGCCTGCATGCTGGCAGAAGAGTTGGGACTATTCCTCAATGAGCAGGCCTTGAGCTAGTCTATCGCTCTGACGCACCATGAAAGCCGCCCTCTCAGGTCAGGATCCGAGGAGGGCGGTTTGCTTTTGGAGCGCAAGATCCTCTTTCTAGGCGGGTTGTGCCAGATCGATTGCCAGCAAGCTGGTCGTTGCGGTGATATAAAGCTTGTCCCGTCGTGGGCCGCCAAAGCAAAGATTGGACACGGTTTGAGGTGTTGCAATGCGACCCATCACATCGCCGAGCGCGGACAGGACATAGACGCCATCGCGCGCGCTGGCCCATAGGCGGCCAGATCGATCCACACGGAAGCCATCGAACACACCGTTGGGGCAGTGTGCGAAAATCTTACCCCCCGAAAGCTGTCCGTCGCTGTCAAGATCGAAGACGCGAATGTGACGTTGGTTTCCCGGACTGCGGCTGCCACCGGAATCCGCGACATAAAGATGAGTTCCATCCGGTGAGAAGGCGAGGCCATTGGGGTAGGCGCAGTCTCGGATTACGGCCGAAAGCCTGGTGGTTTTCGGATCATAGCGATAGACGAAGCTGCCCTCCTGTTCCTGCTCGCCGGGATTGCCCTGATCTGGAAATTCAATGCCATAGGTGGGATCGGTGAACCAGATCGAGCCATCCCTATGCTCGACGACATCATTCGGGCTGTTGAGGCGTCGGCCTTCAAAGCGATCCGCCAATATCTGTCGTTTGCCGTCCGGGGAAAGACGGGTCAGCGACCGTGTGCCATGCTCGCACAGCAACACTCCACCAGCTGCATCGGGCACCGTGCCATTGACAAAGTGCCTCTGTCCGCCGCGCCAGACATGCACGGCGCCGGACGGTTCGGAATAGAGCATCTGGCGGTCATTGGGGATGTCGCTGAAGATGAGCGATTGGGTCAGGGGAAGATAGGACGGGCCTTCGGTCCATTTCCCCTGCTGCCAAAGTGCTTGCAAAGACGCGCCTTCAGGAAACAGACGCAGGAAAGCTGGCTCGAATGCGGTCAGCACTGAGCCAGCGTCACCGATTGCGGCTTTTCTGCTGTCAGTCATCGGATTTCATATAGGCATCAAAGACCTCTGCATAATCGGGGTGCCAGCGGGACAGGGCCGGGCGGTTCTCGATGATGTCGCCAATCCCCCAACGCATCCGCTTCTCATCGGTTGCCCGGTCGACATCGTTGTCCGGACACAGGATGTAGAAGTCACCCCGATCCAGCCCTTGCATCATGAAGTCGGCCACCTGTTCGGCGCTCCATGCACCGGCCGGTTTTTCGGTAACGCCATTGGCCCGGGTAAAGCCAGTGAAGGTGAAGCCGGGGATGAGCAGATGCGCTGTGACACGCCCGTCGGTCGATTTCACAAGGTCATGGGAGACGGATTCCGACAAGGCCCGCAGGGCAGCTTTCGAGACATTGTAGGCGGTGTCTCCGGGTGGCAGGGTGATCCCCTGTTTGGAGCCGGTGAAAATGATGGCGGCAGGATCTTGCCCGGCGATCAGATCGGGGAGGAATAATTGAGAGATATGAATGGCCCCCCAAAGATTGGTCTCCAGTGTGCGGCGCCAGACATCCTCTCCTGCAAGAAGGCTGCCTCCTCCTTCGCGTCCCGCATTCGACATGACGATGGATACTGGACCCAGTTGCCCGGCTTTTTCCCTGGCGCGGGCAATCTGGTCCCGATCCGTGACATCCACCGCAAGCGCTGTTGCATCGATGCCGGCAGCCTTGAGAGTCTGGGCGGCTTTCTCGAGTGCATCTCCCGGCAAGTCGGTGACCAGCACCTTCATCCCGGCGGCACCGAAACGGTGGGCTGCTGCCAGCCCGATACCGCTGGCGCCTCCTGTCACGATTGCCACTTTGCCTTTTTCGATTGCTCCATGCGACATGCTCTTGTTCCTTCTTCACGCGTATCACAGACGGCAAGCCGTTCTGGATCTGGCGTGCCAAGCTGATTGGTTTGCCGCAAGGCCGGGCCTTCCGCCTGCGACTGTCTGATCGATTGCGATCCTATCTGAATGCAATCTTTATACGAACCATCCTGCGCCCTTCATTCTTGTGCTGCAACCTGATATCTGTTGAGTGTCACTCAACGAAAGGCAGAGCATCGTGCGCACATTTGACCGGGCCTTACTGGCCGATCTCAATGTCTTTGTTACCATCGTGCGGCGGCAGAGCATGCGACAGGCGGCAATCGAGCTGGGCGTGACGACGTCTGCCCTCAGTCATCGCTTGCGCAAGCTTGAAACCGAGCTTGATGTCAAGCTTCTCAACCGGACCAGCCGCTCGCTCAGGCCCACCGAGGCTGGTGCTCTGCTCGCATCCCAGCTCGAGGTTGGTCTGCAAGCCATCGATGATGCGCTTGGCACCCTGTTGCACCAACGTGACCATCCTGCAGGCCGATTGCGTCTCAATGCCCTGCGCGATGCCGCGTCGCTGATCTTGCGACCGATTGTGCCCCTCTATTTCGAGCGCTTTCCCGACATGCATATCGACCTGGCGGTTGATGACCATCTGGTCGATATCGTCGAAGAAGGGTTCGATGCCGGCATCCGCTATGGCGACCGGGTGCCGCAGGACATGATCGGTGTGGCCTTGAGTCCCCCGCTCAACTGGGTGGTTATCGGCTCTCCCGCACTGATTGCTCGCGCAGGTCGGCCGCAGCAGCCACAGGATTTGCTCGATCTTCCCTGCATCGAAATGCGCGTCGGCGACAATAGTCGCTATCAGTGGGAGCTGGGCAATGGACCGACGCTGGTGCGCGTTGATGTGCGCGGGCCGCTATGCGCCAATGCAACGGATCAGGCCATCGAAGCGGCGCTGCAGGGGCTTGGCTTTGCCTATTGTCTGGAACACCGGGTTCGACAGGACGTTGCCGTCGGAAGCCTTGAAATCGTCATGCCGGAATGGAGCTCTGAAGGCCCCCCTTTTACCATCTACTATCCGAGCCGACGACAGGTGCCACCCGGCTTGCATGAATTGATCGACTTGATCCGGGAGGATCAGGGGCTGGCGCGGCTTGCAACGCGGGCCAACAAATAGCTGCTTTTTCGTTTTCATCTCCCTGATTGCAAATGATACCGAGTGCTTTCTGGTCCCTTTGTAACACAGCTTATATGGATGCATTGTTGAATTCTGTTCAACGATGCATTGACTGACCTTTGTCGCCTTTTCCATTGTCGCGACAGCGTCAGTGCATATGATTGCGCTGACGGACATCACGGGGCGATCCGCGCCCTTGTGAGGGATGTACCGGATCCGAAATTGAGGAGGCTTCCACCATGCCCTACCAAGCAGCCGCTGACCGCTATCAAACCAACATGCTCTATCGCCGCTGTGGCCGAAGCGGTATCGATCTGCCAGCCATTTCTCTTGGCCTTTGGCAGAATTTCGGAGGCGAGGATGTTTATGAAACCGGGCGTGCCATCCTGCGCCATGCCTTTGACCGGGGGGTGACGCATTTTGATCTGGCCAACAATTATGGCCCTCCCTATGGCTCGGCAGAAGAGAATTTCGGGCGCATGATGGCCAGCGACTTCGCGCCCTATCGTGATGAGATGATCATTTCCACCAAGGCGGGCTGGGACATGTGGCCCGGACCTTATGGCGATATCGGCGGCAGCCGCAAATATCTGATTGCCAGTCTCGACCAGTCGCTCAAGCGGATGGGACTTGATTATGTCGATATCTTCTATTCGCACCGGGTTGATCCAACCACGCCGCTTGAGGAAACCATGGGCGCGCTGGCGCATTTGCACCGGCAGGGCAAGGCGCTTTATGTGGGCATTTCGAGCTATTCGCCAGAATTGACCCGCAAGGCGGCCGCCATTCTGGCCGAGGAGCGTGTTCCGCTCTTCATTCATCAGCCGAACTATTCGATGTTCAATCGTTGGATCGAGGATGGTCTGCTCGACACGCTCGAGGATCTGGGTACCGGCTGTATCGCCTTCTCGCCGTTGGCGCAGGGGATGCTGACCTCGAAATATCTTGGCGGCATCCCAGAGGAAACCCGGGCAACCCGTGGCGGCTCGTTCGACCCCAATAGCTTGACCGAAGATGTGTTGAGCCGCATCCGTGCGCTCAATGCCATTGCTAAGAGGCGCGGGCAAACGCTGGCGCAGATGGCGATTGCCTGGACCTTGCGCGACCCACGGGTAACCTCGTCCT
The DNA here is from genome assembly GCF_003324485.1 of Cohaesibacter intestini. Taxonomy (NCBI): domain Bacteria; kingdom Pseudomonadati; phylum Pseudomonadota; class Alphaproteobacteria; order Hyphomicrobiales; family Cohaesibacteraceae; genus Cohaesibacter; species Cohaesibacter intestini. The sequence goes on from NZ_QODK01000001.1 coordinate 1,111,885, forward strand.
TGATCGGTGCCCGCAATGTGGAGCAATTGTCCAATTCGCTCGACGCTCTTGATGGTTTGGACTTCACAGCGGAAGAGCTGGCAGAGATCGATCAATATGCCCATGATGGCAATACTGATCTGTGGAAGGCATCGACCGCGCTTTAAAAGGCGGTCTGTCGCCTGTTTTGCCAATCGTTATGGGCCAAATCCGCTTTCTGTCGGGTTTGGCCCCTATTGGCTGGAATCACTTGTTCCAGTTGCGCTGGGCGTGGGCGGTTTGCCATAGGCTTTGGGAATAGCCCCAGAGTGGTTTGGTGCGTTTGGGCTTGTCGTTCGGACCACCCATGTCGTGCAGCAGAAAATCGCTGAGCGGCATCACGTCCTGACCTTCAAATTCAAACGTCTCGGTGACATGACATAGTGGGCAGCCTTGAGCGTCAAAACGGCCGCGCTCTCCTTCGGTGGCAAAGGGGCTCGTCGGGCTGGGGGACCGGGCGGCAAAGGCCTCTTTTACGGTCTTGATTATCGCATCACTTTCCAGTGGCACTGCATGGGCGGCCGAGGCGATCAGGGCAAAGTCTTCAAAGCGGGCGGCGGCAAGATTACTGCCCCATTTGGCAATCAGGGGCTGGCCGTGGCCGCTGACAAACTGCAGGCGTCCGGCAATGCCGTCGCTGTCCATGTCAAACGCATCCTCAAAGCGCATTTGCCAGTCTGGTGGCAGGGCATCGAGGGCCTTGATCCCGACAATGTCGAGCTTTCCCGCTTCGTCGATATGGCAGGACAGACAGGCCCTGATGGTCTGATCTTTGCTAGCGGCATTTGCCAGAGCGTGCGTGGCGAGCAGACAGGCTGCGAGAATGAGACGCTGCATGCGCTAGTCCTTGAACAGGCCTGCGGCTTGGCTGAACTCGTTGGCCAATCTATTGGCCGAGATTTGCACAGCAATCAGGTCCTTGCTGTCTGCGGTGAGGACAGCCTTGCCGCGAATGTGGCTTTTCACTCCAGTCAGCAGCTGATCAATGGTCGCTTCGATCCGGTTATCAAGCGGCTTGTCCATCATGCCGATATAGGGCGCGAGTGTGTTCCAGACGGCGAGTGTGCCGACAATCCGGCCTGCAATTTCGTCACCGTCCTTGCCCAGCTCTGTCAGGGTCAGGTTGCTATGCCATGCAGCGCTGCCCAGATAATCGGCCATGGCGGTGAAAATTTCAGCCATCAATTGCCGTTCGGGCTTGGCTTGCTGGCTGATGGCTGCCCGTTCCACGGCATCGGCTGTGGCATCAAAGGCTTGAGAGGCGTTGAGGAAGGCGGCAAGGAGCGCTGCACGCTTTGTCTCGCAGGCTTCACCCTTGTTCTCGCATGTCTGCGTTGCGGCCTTGGCGACCGCGAGAACGACCGACGGATCGATCGGCGCTACGCTGTGGTCGGTGGCGAACAGCCAGTTGGCAGCACTATAGCGGGTGATCATGGTCTTGAGCGCAAAGCGCGCCTGGGGGGCAAGACGGGAAAAAGGCGTGTCCTTCTTGCCTGCCCGCAATATGTGATCGCTGACCACGTGACCGGCACGGATACCGGAAACCGCCAATGCCCATGTGGTCAGGGCCGCTTCCTTGGCGCTCAGCTGCGGGTCATAGCTGTTGGGATCCACCGGCGGCATCGGTACGGCCTTTTCGTCTTTTGCTGCTTTGGCTGTTTGCGCAAAGGATGCAGACACCCCAACATTCAGGGCTTGCACGGTGAGGAACAGGCTGACAGCGCAGAGAAGGAATGCTGACCGGATAGACATGTGGATCTCCATGAACTGATATCGGAGCAGCGATATTGGATTTGCTTGACGCTTTCGTGACACTGGCACAGGAGCACCGTGCGCGGGGCGGTTCTGCTGGACCATGATCACGAAGGGATGGAGATGCAAAAAGGCCCGCCTCTCGGGTGAGGGCGGGCCTTGATTGGATCAGGGCTTGTGTCGCTCGCGAAGAGGAGCGGCTCAGTCTTCTTGGCGTTTTGCATGCTCGTCGTCGATGACCTCCTGCGGGAACTGGCTCATGAAGCAACAGCAGACGCCTTCATCGATCATGGTGCGTGGCCCGTGGGGATGGGCAATATGCTTGTAGATGCCATGGCTGTGCCCGTGGGAATGGTCATGGCCGTGACCATGAGAGTGCCCGTGATGATCATGATGATCGTGGGAGTGGCCGTGATCATGGTGCCCGTGGTCATGAGAGTGATCATGTGAGTGATCGTGATCATGATTGCCCTTGGCTTCGTCATCATCCGGATCGGTGAATTCGGCATGATGGTGATGGATTTCCACTTCGCCGCGGGCCAAGCGTTCCTTGAAGGACCCCATCAAATCAAAAGTCTCGGTCAGCTTGCCGCTGCGGGCCTCTTCGATCCGTTCGACAAAGGTGTCGATAACGTGATCCTGATCCTTCAGATAATGGGCCTTGTAGAAGCTCACATCCGGATTGTCGCCAGCGACCTTGTCGACATAATTATAGATGCGGTCAATCAGACGGCCGGTAAACAGGAAATATGGGGCCACAACAACCTTTTTGAAGCCAAGCTTGAGGGCCATTTCCAGACCACGGCCGACGGACGGGTAGGTGACGCCGGAATAGACAGTTTCCGACCAGCCAAAGCCCATATCTTCCGAGACGATGCGGGTCAGGCGGGCGGCTTCGGCATTGGCCATGGTGTCGGAGGTGCCGCGACCGACCACCACCAGCATGGTGTCATAGAGATCGCCATCATGGACGTGATCCTTGCCGAGTGCTTCAAGAATGCGGACCTTGAAGGCTTCGATCATTTGCGGATGCAGGGCCAGTTCGCGGCCATATTGGATCGTAACGCCGGGATGCTTGTCCTGATAGGTGGTCAGGACGGACGGGATGTCGTTTTTCGCGTGAGTGGCGGCGAACAACATGCCGGGAACGGCGGTAATCTCGGTCACACCTGCCTTGATCAGTGCATCGAGCCCCATGTGAATGTTGGGGGCTGAATATTCCAGAAAGCCATATTCGACGGGGAGATCCGGGTAACGTGTGCGGATGCCTTTGGCAAGGAGACTGAATTCTTCTTCTGCTGATTTGGCGCGGCTGCCGTGGCCGCAAATCATGATACCATGTTTTGGCATTGTCCTGCCTTTTTTGGATGGGCGTTCTACTGAGCTATGGGAGACGCATGGCACAGCATTCTGACGGGATGCTGACGAACCGCCATCGGTTCTGGCGATATGCGGATAACAAGTCAGACAGATCTTGTCCTATGTCTATAGGCGTTGGGAAGGGGCAATTGCAAGCGGTCAAATGGCGGAGCTTGCCTGATCGCTGGCCGGCTTGATTGGGATTGTGCAAGTCCTTTCCAACGCTTGCACTGATCGCGCGTCATGCTAGTGTTCCTGCCAGACTGATTTGATCCACAAAGGGGCTTGATCGCGCGCGCTGATCATTCCCTCTGGGCGAAGAAAGGGGCCGTTGGCATGGCTGAGGAAAAGACCGCACCGATGGGCAAGGGCTTGATGGCGCTGGAAGAGGCGCAGAGCAAGATTTTGGCCTCGGTCTCGCCCTTGTCGGAGCATGAAGCGGTCGCGCTCGGCGATGGGCTGGACCGGGTTTTGGCCGAAGCGGTGTCGGCGGCTGTTGACATGCCGCCATGGGACAATAGCGCCATGGATGGTTATGCGGTGCGCAGCGAGATGCTGTCGCAAGTTGGCCCAATCCGTCTGCCGGTTCTTCAGCGTATTCCGGCGGGATATGTCGGCGAGGCGATGGAGGCGGAAACGGCGGCGCGCATTTTTACCGGCGCAGCAGTGCCTGATGGTGTCGATGCGGTGGTGATGCAGGAAAACTGCACTTTGGAAGATGGCTTTGTGTGCTTTGACGGGCCAGTAAAGGCGGGCAACAATATCCGCCGGACGGGGGAAAGCGTCGCCAAGGGGGGGCGGATCCTTGAGGCGGGTGTGAAGCTTGGCCCGGCCCATATCGGGCTGGCGGCATCCGTCGGGGTCGGCTCTTTGTCGGTGGTCCGTCGGCTGAAAGTGGCTGTGCTGTCGACCGGGGATGAGTTGCGTGATCCTGGTGAGCCGCTGGGGCCGGGGCAGATCTACAATTCCAACCATGCGGCCCTGATTGCCTTGTTGACCCGGATGCAATGCGACATTGTTGATCTGGGCTGTGTGGCTGATGAACCGAATAGCACGCGCCGTGCTTTGGAGCAGGCGGCAAAGGCAGCCGATCTGGTGGTGACGTCGGGCGGTGTGTCGGTTGGCGAGGAAGATCACGTCAAGGATGCGGTCCTTGCTCTGGGGTCGCTCGATTTGTGGAAGTTGAACATCAAGCCGGGCAAGCCGCTGGCCTTTGGCTGGCTGGGGGCGGTGCCCTTTGTCGGGCTGCCGGGCAATCCGGTCTCGGCCTATGTCACATTTCTTCTGATCTGTGCGCCCTTGATCCGCAAGATGCAGGGCCGGTCGGACAGTTTGCCTGCTGCTTCCAAGATTGCTTTGGGCTTTGATCAGGGCAAGGTCAGCATGCGGCGGGACTTTGTCCGCGTGCGGGTGGCGGACAATGGAAAGGGCGCGCAGGAACTGGTGCCTTTTCCCCATCAGGGGTCAGCGGTGATGGTCAGTGTCTTCTGGGCTGACGGGTTGGCGGCTTTGCCGGACGGTGTCCTGTCACGAAAAGGGGATCTGGTTGACTATTTCTCCTTTGATCGCTTGCTCGGCTGATCAGAGGCTATCGGCTTGGCGCAGGCCAGTGAAGCAAAGCCGGATCTGACGCTGATGACGGTGAGCGCGATGCTCGATGAGATAGATGCCCTGCCATTGGCCAAGCAGCATCTGCCCGTGATCAACGGGGATGGTTTCACTGACTGATGTGAGCGCGGTTTTCAGATGGGCAGGCATATCGTCCGGTCCTTCATAGGAATGGACATAATGGCGCCCCTGTGGTGCCAGATCTTCGAGATAGCTTAGCAAATCGTCCTGCACGGTCGGATCGGCATTTTCCTGAATGGTGAGGGACGCTGATGTGTGCTGGATGAATAGGGTCACCGTGCCGGAGATGGCCCCTATGGATTGCAGCCAGTCTGCCACTGGACGGGTGATGATCTGGATGCTCTTGGCACCGGTCTGAAAGGACAGGCTGTCATGAATCACATCAAAGTGGGTGTTGGGGGCGGCTGGCATCGGCTGTTTCCTCATTCCTTTAACAGAATGAGCGCACTCTAGGCCCGTTTGCTGCCCCAAGACAAGGAGGGTGACAAGGTGGGCCTAGAGGATGATGCCATCCCGAAAGGGGTCGGACGGATCAAAGATCAGCTTCGTCTCGGCCATGATATAGGCCTGTCCGGTGATCTGCGGGATGATCCCTCCCGCTTGGCCGGGCTGATAGGAGAGCTGATAATGAGAGCCGATGATGCTTTCCTGCTGGATCTCTTCCCCCGGTGCCAATCGGTCATCGGCTGCCAGGCAGGCAAGCCGGGCCGAGCTGCCCGTGCCGCAAGGGGAGCGATCGTAAGTGTCGTCCGGGCATAGGACAAAATTCCTGCTGTGTATGTCCGGTTTGGGCGATGGGCCCTGGAAGATCACATGATCGACCTCTATCCCGGTTTGATCGGCTTGCTGGCGTTCATTGATCGCTGTGCGGATTGAAATCGCTGTGTCTGTCAGTGCGCGCAGGTTGGATGGCTCCACGGCAACAGGGCTGGGATCGATGATGTAGAACCAGTTGCCGCCATAGGCAATGTCGCCTGTGATGGTGCCCAAATCATCAAGCGTTATGCTGACATCCTTGGCCACGCGGCGGCTTTCAATGTTGCGCACGGTGACGGTGTTGCGGTCTGTCAGGGTGACTTCGACGATGCCTGCCGGAGTTTCGATCCGGTGGGTGCCGATGTCGATCCGACCCAAATGGGCCAAGGTGACGGCCAGACCGATGGTGCCGTGACCGCACATGCCAAGCACTGCACCAGCGTCAAAATAGATCACACCAGTGACGCAGCTTTCGTCGGTTGGCTCAACCAACAAGGCCCCGACCATGGCCGGTTGTCCGCGTGGTTCCATCATGATCGCGCGATAAAGCGCCTGATGGTCGGTGGCCAGACGCTGAGCGCGATCTGAAAGCGACCCGGATCCAAGATCCGGGCCACCATCAAGGATCACCCGCGTCGGCTCACCACCCGTATGGCTGTCAATTACATGCATTCCTTGATGATCCCGCCTTGCGTGACCCAATCGGCAAACCAGCTGCGGAACAGGGCATATTGCCGTTCGCAATAGGTGGCTTGCGAAGCGGTCAGAGCGTCGGTTTCGTTGAAATGCAGACGATATTCTTCTTCGCCATTCAGGACCAGCAGATACTTGTAATAGAGGACAAGATCCGGGCCTTCGTCAAAGCTGGACAGCACCTCGATGGCTTCGGTCAGCTCCAGCGCCCGTTGGCGGGCTTCGGCGTGCCCTTCGGCAGCCTTTTTCGACAGGCTCGCCAGCAGCAGGACTTCCTTAGGCAGAGCGGTGCCAATGCCGGTGATCGAGCCGGTGGCGCCGCAATTGACGATGCCATGATAAACGGCGGTGTCGACGCCGACCATCAGGGTGACCTGATCATCCTGCGCGGTGATGTTTTCCGCTGCATAGCGCAGATCGGCCGGGCCACCAAACTCCTTGAAGCCAATCAGGTTCGGATGCTCGGCCCGCAGGGCAAAGAACAGATCGGCCTTGGTGGCAAAGCCATAATAGGGGCTGTTATAAATGATCGAAGGGATGTCCGGTGCAGCTTCCAGAATGGCCTTGAAATGGTTCTTCTGGGCAGCTGGGGACGGGCCGCGTGACAGGACGCGGGGAATGACCATCAGACCGGCAGCGCCCACTTTCTGCGCATGAGCGGCATGAGCGACTGCGGATTTGGAGTTGATGGCACCGGTACCGACCACCACAGGCAAGCCGGCTTTGACCAGACGTTCAACGCCTTCCATGCGCTGTTCGTCACTGAGCAACGGCCAGTCGCCCATCGAGCCGCAATAGACCAGCGCGGACATGCCAGCCTCGATCATTTCTTTGCCCTTTTTCACCAGCGCATCAAAATCCGGGGTGCGATCCGCTTTGCAGGGGGTCATTAAGGCAGGCATCGTGCCGCTGAAAATGTTGGAAGCCATCGTGTCTGTTCTCGCCTCGTGATAGGGTGTTTTCGTTTGTTGGATATTGTATACTATTTTCAATCACAGGCAATCCCTTTCTTTTTATCCGCTTTCCGGATCCTTGCTTCGTCTTTCGACGTCTCTCAAAAACCGATGAAATGGGACGAGGCGGAGCAGGCTCATCCTGTTCAGACAGATGAATAGGGATGGGAAAGCGGGCGAAAAGGACTGGATTTCACTTGATCATATTGCCTATTGATGAGGGAGAGGATACCAGTAGAGCAAAGCAGATCGGTCTTTGCCGGTCATCCCCTTTTGCGCATGGTGTCTTGTGCCTGCCGTCTGTTGGCCATCGACAGGGCAAGTGTTGGAGACATTTGCATCGCAAGCAGGGTTAGAGCTTCGCGATAGAAGCGTTTTCCCAAGAGTGGACTTTGATATTTATGACGAAAAAAGCACTGATCACAGGCATTACCGGGCAAGATGGCTCCTATCTTGCGGAGCTGTTGCTGGAAAAAGGCTATGAAGTGCATGGCATCAAGCGCCGGGCTTCCCAATTCAACACCCAGCGGATCGATCATATTTTTCAGGATCCTCATGTTGAGAATGCCAATCTGAAACTGCATTATGGCGATCTGACCGACACGTCGAACCTGACGCGGATCATCAGCGAAGTGCAGCCCGATGAAGTGTATAATCTGGGGGCGCAGTCTCATGTGGCCGTCAGCTTTGAAGCGCCGGAATATACCGCGGATACGGATGCGATTGGCACTTTGCGGTTGCTGGAGGCCATTCGTTTTCTGGGCCTTGAGAAAAAGACCCGCTTCTATCAGGCGTCGACGTCAGAGCTATATGGTCTGGTGCAGGAAACACCGCAGAAGGAAACCACGCCCTTTTATCCGCGCTCGCCTTATGCGGTGGCCAAGCTCTATTCCTACTGGATCACGGTCAATTACCGCGAGGCCTATGGCATGTATGCCTGCAACGGCATTCTGTTCAATCATGAAAGCCCGCGTCGTGGAGAAACCTTCGTGACCCGCAAGATCACGCGCGGTTTGGCCAATATTGCGCAGGGGCTGGAAGAATGCCTCTATATGGGCAATATCGACGCCTTGCGCGATTGGGGCCATGCCAAGGATTATGTCCGGATGCAGTGGATGATGTTGCAACAGGACGAACCGGAAGATTTTGTCATTGCCACCGGGGTGCAATATTCGGTGCGCCAGTTTGTGCAATGGTCGGCAGAAGAGCTGGGCATCAAGCTGCGCTTTGAAGGCACGGGGCTTGAGGAAGTTGCTGTGGTGGAAGCCGTGATTTCCGACATGGCTCCGGCGGTGAAAGCCGGAGATGTTGTGTTGCGCATCGATCCACGCTACTTCCGTCCGGCGGAGGTGGAAACCCTTCTTGGTGATCCAACCAAGGCCAAGGACAAACTGGGTTGGGAGCCTGCCATTACCGTTCAGGAAATGTGTGCGGAGATGGTGCGCGAAGACCTCAAGGCTGCGCGTCGGGCCCGAGTTCTGCAAGAGCATGGCTATGAGTTGCCGGTATCGGTCGAGGGATGAGCATGGACAGTCAGAAGCGCCTGCTGCTGACCGGTGGCGGCGGCATGGTTGGCCGCAATGTTTTGGATCATCCGGCAGCGGCCAGCTGGGACATTGTTGCGCCGCGTAGCGCGGATCTGGATCTGACGGACCGGGTGGCGGTGGATGCCTATATGGCTGAGATCAAGCCCGATCTTGTGATCCATGCGGCGGGTCGGGTCGGTGGCATTCATGCCAACATTGCCAACCCGGTGGCTTTTCTTGATGATAACCTTCTGATGGGGCGCAATGTGATCATGGCGGCTCGTCAGGCCGGTGTGAAGCAGCTGATCAATCTGGGCTCGACCTGCATGTATCCGCGTGAAGCGGTCAATCCTCTGGTCGAGGACAGCATCCTGACCATGCCGTTGGAGCCGACCAACGAAGGCTATGCGCTGGCCAAGATCATGGCGGCGCGTCTGTGCGACTATATCCGCACCGAAGATGCAAGCTTTGCCTACAAGACCCTCATTCCCTGCAACCTCTATGGGGCGCATGACAAGTTTGATCCGCGCCATTCGCATTTGGTGCCTGCAATCATTCACAAGGTTCATCAGGCCAACAAGACTGGCATCAATGAGGTTGAAATCTGGGGGGATGGTACCGCCCGGCGCGAATTTCTGTTTGCGGCCGATTTGGCGGATGCGATCCTGAAGGCGGCAGAGGATGTCGAGGGGCTGGCCGGCGCGATGAATATCGGTCTTGGCCATGACCATTCGATCAATGACTATTATGCCATCGTGGCCGAGGTGATCGGCTGGGACGGGCGCTTTGTGCATGATCTGAGCAAACCGGTCGGCATGAAGCAAAAGCTCTGCTCGGTTGCCAAGCAAACGGCGTGGGGCTGGGAAGCGCCCACAGCCTTGCGGGACGGGATTGCCCGGACATACCAATATTATCTGGAAAGCGGACATTCATGACTATCAAGTTTCCCCTTGCCACATCCTCTTGGGATCAGGCTGAGCTGGATGCCTTGCAGAAGGTGATCGCGTCGGACATGTATTCGATGGGGCCGGAAGTGAAGGCGTTCGAGGCGGAGTTTGCCGACTTTTTCGGTAGCCGCTATGCGGTGATGGTCAATTCCGGCTCCTCTGCCAACCTGCTGATGACGGCTGCTCTATTCTTCACCAAAAATGCCGATCTGAAGCTGGAACGGGGCGATGAAATCATCGTGCCGGCGGTCAGCTGGTCGACGACCTATTATCCGCTTGGACAATATGGCCTGAAGATGAAGTTCGTCGATATCGACCTTGAGACCCTGAATTATGATCTTGAGGCATTGGCTGGGGCCATTTCCGAGAAGACCAAGGCGATCATGCTGGTCAATCTGCTCGGCAATCCGAATGATTTTGACGCCATCAAGGCCCTCGTCGGCGACCGCTCAATCGCTCTGATTGAAGACAATTGCGAGTCCATGGGGGCGACCTATCAGGGCAAGCAGGCTGGCACCTTCGGGGTTATGGGCAGCTATTCCTTCTTCTTCTCCCATCATATTTCCACCATGGAAGGGGGCATGGTGGTGACCGATGATGAGGAGCTCTATCACGTCATGCTGAGCCTCAGGGCCCATGGCTGGACCCGCAATCTGCCGAAATTCAACCATGTCACCGGCGAGAAGAGCGACGATCCGTTCGAGGAAAGCTTCCGCTTCGTGCTGCCGGGCTACAATTTGCGGCCGCTGGAAATGTCCGGGGCCTTGGGCCGTGAACAGCTCAAGAAGCTACCATCCCTGATCAAAGGGCGGCGGGCAAACGGGACGCTGGTGCAGGCGGCTCTGTCGGATCATCCCGCTTTCATGATCCAGCGGGAAATCGGCGAGGCGAGCTGGTTCGGCTTTTCGCTGGTCATTCGCCCGGATGCGGGCCTGACGCGGGCTGAACTGGTGCAGCAACTGGGTGCGGCAGGTTTTGAGTGCCGGCCGATCGTTGCAGGCAACTTCGCCAAGAATGAAGTGATGCGCTATTTCGATTATGAAATCCATGGCCAGTTGGCCAATGCGGATTATATCGACGCCAACGGTCTGTTCGTTGGCAATCACCACTATCCGGTGCCCGAAGCGGTTGAGGCTTTGGCCAAAATCGGCCGATAGGACATCCATCTTTGACAGACAGAAAACCCGCCATTTGGCGGGTTTTCTTTTTCAGGCTTTCGGGGCTTAGATGCCACCCATGCAGACATATTTGATTTCGAGGAAATCATCGACGCCATATTTCGAGCCTTCGCGACCGAGACCGGATTGTTTGACGCCGCCAAAGGGGGCGACCTCGGTCGAGATATGGCCGGTATTGACGCCGACCATGCCGGTTTCCAAGCTTTCCGCCACGCGCCAGACCCGGCTCATGCTGTCGGAATAGAAATAACCCGCCAGACCGAATTCGCTGTCATTGGCCATGGCGATCACGTCTTCTTCCGTTTCAAAGCGGATGAGCGGTGCAATGGGGCCGAAGGTTTCTTCACTGTTGACCAGAGCAGTGGAAGGCACATCGGTCAAGATGGTCGGCTCGAAGAAAGTCCCTTCTAGCCGCTTGCCACCGGTCAGCACTTTTGCGCCTTTGGAAAGGGCGTCCTGCATGTGGCTTTCGACCTTGGCGACGGCGGCCTCGCTGATCAACGGCCCAGAGGTGACGCCTTCCTCCATGCCATTGCCGGTTTTCAGCCCGGCGACGGCGGCTTTCAACTTAGCCGCAAAGGCTTCATAGACCCCACTCTGGACATAGATGCGGTTGGCACAGATGCAGGTCTGACCATTGTTGCGATATTTCGACATCATTGCGCCGTCGACAGCTGCATCGAGGTCAGCATCGTCAAAGACGATGAATGGCGCATTGCCACCAAGCTCGAGGCTCAGTTTCTTGATGCCTTCGGCGCATTGGCGCATCAGGATCTTGCCGACCCGGGTGGAGCCGGTGAAGGTGATTTTGGAGACTTTGGGGTTGGCACAAAGCTCTTCACCCGCCGCTGCTGCATTATGGTTCGGTACAACGCTGAAGACGCCCTTTGGGACACCGGCCCGTTCAGCCAAGACGGCCATGGCCAAAGCCGACAAGGGCGTCAATTCTGCCGGACGGGCAACAAAGGCGCAGCCAACGGCCAAGGCCGGGGCGACTTTACGGGCGATCATGGCATTGGGGAAATTCCATGGGGTGATCGAACCGACCACGCCGACGGGTTGTTTCAGCACGATAATGCGTTTGTCTGGCTGGTGGCCGGGGATGGTGTCGCCATAGATTCGCTTGGCTTCCTCGGCGAACCATTCAATGAAAGCTGCGCCATAGAGAATTTCGCCCTTGGCTTCAGGCAGGGGTTTGCCCATTTCGGCGCACAGGATGATCGCCAAATCATCGGCATTGGCGATCAACAGCTCCTGCCACTTGCGCAGGAGCTTGCCGCGTTGTTTGCCGGTCAGAGCAGCCCAGTGTTTTTGGGCGGCGTAGGCACCATCGATGGCCTCGCGCATGTGGGATATGTCGCAGTCGGCGACCTTGGCCACCAGATCGCCTGTGGCCGGGTTGGTGACATCGAAGTGTCGATCAACGGCACGCCATTCCCCATTGATGTAGGCACGTGTCTCCAACAGGCTTGCGTCTTTTAGTTCCAGCATGGCTCTTCCCGAACTTTGGCTGCCTTCTCCTTTGCATCGGTTGGTAGAACGGCAGATTGTTGTGTTTGCGGCGAGAGCCTATGTGATCCGCTTCAGGGTCGCAAGCCAGAGGAAGGTCGTGTTTTGGGGAGAAATGAGGCTTGCTGACAGCAAAAAGGCCGCACTGGGCGGCCTTTTCAAGGATGATGCTTTTGTCTGGCTCAATGCGAGCCAACCGCTTGTCGGACTTGGCTGAGGAAGCCCTGAACGCCGTTGCGCAGATTGGTGGCCTCGCGTTGCAGCTCAGAAGCGGACTGGCTGACGAGCCGTGCTGCATCACCGGTCTCGATGGCTGCTGCCGACACGCTGGAAATGTTGGTCGACACTTCCTTGGTGCCAACGGAGGCTTCCTGAATGTTGCGGGCGATTTCCTGATTGGCGAAACCCTGCTGTTGCACGGCTTCGGAAATCTCCGAAGAGATCTGGTTCATTTGCTCGATGGTGTCGGTGATGATCTTGATGGCATCCACCGCTCCATCGGTCTCCGCCTGAACCGCCTGAATCTGCTGGGAGATTTCGTCGGTGGCCTTCGACGTCTGGTTGGCCAGTCCCTTCACTTCTGCGGCCACCACGGCAAAGCCCTTGCCTGCTTCTCCGGCGCGGGCCGCTTCGATGGTGGCATTCAGCGCCAGAAGATTGGTCTGTTCGGCAATGTCGGTGATCAGGCTGACGACTTCGCCAATGCGGCTGGCGGCCGTAGACAGACCCTGGATCTTTTCGTTGGTCTGACGGGCTTGCGATACGGCGCTGGCCGCGATCTGGCTGGATTGACCGACCTGACGATCAATCTCGCTGCCGGAGGCGAAAAGCTCTTCGGCGGCAGCGGCAACGGTCTCGACGTTGGCTGAGGCCTGCTCGGAGGCAGCTGCCACGGCGTTTGACCGGGACGAGGTGTTGTCCGCTCCATGGGTCAGGACCTCGGAGGTCTGGTTGAGGCTGTCAACAGAGCCGGAGACGGTATCAAGCAAGGTGGTGACCTGCTTGTCGAAATCCATTGCCAGTCGGTTGACCAGCTCTGCCCGCTTGATCTGTTCTTTCTGTTCCTGTTCCTGCTCGGCGCTCAGCTGTTCTGCCCGCTGGGCGCTCTCCCGGAACACTTCGAGTGCCTGATTGATCTGGCCGATTTCGTCCTTGCGGTCCAGATGATGCAACTTGACACCATAATCGCGATTGACCAGAGCCCGGATGCTCTCGATGGTTGTCGTCATGGGTTTGCGGATGATCGACTGACCGACCATGAAGAGGGCAGCTGCCACCGCGAGGATCAACACCATGCCCGTCAGCAGGACAGACAGGGTGATCTCAGAGCTTGCCACGTCGAGGGTTGTCATCGGGACATTGACGATGAGTGCCAGTTTCTTGCCGGTGTCGCCCAATTCGATCGGCTCCACGATGCGGATGACGTCCTGCGCAAGGCTGTTGGAGTAGCCCTGATATTCAAAGGACCGGCCTGCTTTGACGGCGGCGAGCAGATCCCCCTGATGGGCGAGATCGGTTTCCGAGCGGCCTTCGCTCCAGTCCTTGCCAAGCAGCTTGCCATCCGGATGGGCAATCCATTTGCCAGACTGGGAGAGGAGATGCACCGAACCGGTGCCCAGTGGCTTGACCTTGGCAAGCATGTCGGACAAACGGGTCAGAATGAGATCCGTCCCAACAACGCCGATTGTCTTGCCACCATTCTTGATCGGGGCGCCAATGGAAACGCCGACCACGGTCGTGCCACCCATATCCCAACTATAGGGATCGGTCATGTAGGTCTTGCCGCTGTCATAGGCGCCATAGAACCAGGATAGTTGTTCCTTGGTTTTGTCGTCCATGTCGGCAATGGTGCGAAAGCCGATGGAACCGTCGGCATTGCGGTAGAAATAGGGACGCCAGATACCCGATGCATCATGATGTTCGGCATCGACAAAATCCTTGTCCTTGCCATCGAGTGCATTTTCGACGACCGCGCCCCAGGTGCCTGCCAGCTTCTTGTCCTCTTCGACCACCAGTTTGAGAATGTGTGTCCAGTCGTTGCGGGTGGGGGCCTGATTGAGACGCAGGGCCGAGAGAGTCTCGCCAAGCTTGTTGGCGGTTTGCAGACCATATTCCAGTTCGGCCTTGACCAGAGCGGCTTCGCGACCGGCAACGGCTTCGGCTTCGCCTACGGAAATCTTATGGGTGATCGATGCGCTCTGCATGCCAATAAAGGCGATGCCAATGGCCAGCACGAAAGCCAGCGTGGCAATGCTGGCGACCAGCATCTTGGTTGTGATCATCATTCTCGAAAACATGGCAGACTTACTCCGGATGTCGGCTCGATGCGTGAATTGGCAAGCAACTGAGAATTGGGTAAAATACTTATGCTTTGTTGCGTAAGTATTGGCTGTCTAGACATAATAAGGAAGAGTCGTTAATCCTTTGTGTTTTCGCTGATCTGCCGGATAACACATATTCATCATGTTTGTTCTTTTGGGCCTCTTCGCCATGGCGGCATATGGGATGGCGTCATTCTGATTGCGATCGCGCGGAATGAAAGGGGCGTTTGGTGCGTTGCCGGTTCTTGGCATGCGACAGATGTTCAATATCCAAGGGACAGGCTTGGGACTAAAGACAGGAGCAACTTTGCCCGCAATGCAGTTGCAACTGCTACAATTTCCGTGGAAACACGCTTGAATGTCGGAAGTCGGTTGACGCATAGTGCGAACACTTCTGACCGATCGCTTGCAAAGCGGAACATGTCGGTGCTGGAAACTGGGGAACCAGAAAGGTAGAAAACATGGCCTCTCAATCTAATCCAGATATCATTTACACCATTGTCGACGAAGCGCCTGAGTTGGCGAGCGCCTCGCTTTTGCCAATCATCCGGTCGTTTGCTTCGGCTGCCGGTATCGAGGTTGGCACCAAGGATATTTCCCTTGCGGGCCGCATTGTTTCTGCGTTTCCGGAATATCTCAACGATGACCAGCAGCAGAGCGATGATCTGGCCGAGTTGGGCAAGCTGGTGAAAATGGCTGATGCCAACATCATCAAACTGCCAAACATCTCCGCCTCCGTGCCACAGCTGGTCGCGGCTATCGCAGAGCTTCAGGCGCAGGGCTATGATCTGCCGAACTATCCTGAAGAACCAAAGAATGCGACCGAGCGCAAGGTCAAGGCCCGGTATGATGCAATCAAGGGCTCTGCCGTAAACCCGGTTCTGCGTGAGGGCAATTCCGATCGCCGTTCCGCCAAAGCCGTGAAAAACTACGCGCAGAACAATCCGCATTCGATGGGTAGCTGGAGTGCCGACAGCAAGACCCGTGTTGCCTCCATGTCTGGCAACGACTTCTATGCCAATGAACGCTCGGCAACCCTCACCTCCCAGCAAGCCGGGGAAGCCCGGATCGAGTTTGTTTCCAAGGGCGGCGATATCACCGTTCTGAAGGACAAGTGGATGCTGCAAGCTGGCACCGTTGCCGATGCGACCTTTATGTCCGCAGACGCCCTGTCCCGTTTCCTTGAGGACGAGATCGCAAAGACCAAGGAAGAGGGCATCATGTTCTCGCTTCATATGAAAGCGACCATGATGAAGGTGTCTGATCCGATCATCTTTGGCCATGCCGTCCGTGCCTGGCTGGCTCCGATCTTTGAGAAACATGGCGACGCCTTGGCGGCTGCCGGTGTCAATGTCAATTCCGGCATGGGTGACGTGCTTGCCCGCATCGCCAAGATGCCAAAGGGTGCACAGATCCAGAAGGAAATCGATGCTTTGGCCAAACAGCGGCCTTCCATGTATATGGTCGACAGCGACAAGGGCATCACCAACCTGCATGTGCCGTCGGACGTCATCATCGACGCTTCCATGCCTGCGCTGATCCGTGCTGGTGGCAAAGGCTGGAACGAAGCAGGCGACAAGGGCGATGTGAATTGCGTCATCCCGGACAATTGCTATGCAACGGTCTATGATGAAACCATCAAATTCTTCAAGGAAAATGGCGCTCTGAACCCGGCCACCGCCGGTGCGGTCGCCAACGTTGGTCTGATGGCCCAGAAAGCCGAAGAATATGGCTCCCATCCAACCACCTTTGAAGCGCCTGATGCGGGCACCATCCGCATCGTGCTGGCCAATGGCGACACGCTGCATGCCCATGTGGTTGAGGCTGGTGACATCTGGCGCGCCTGCACCGTCAATAAAGCTCCGATCGAGAACTGGATTGAACTGGCAATCGAACGTCAGCGTCTGACCGGTACGGAAGCGATCTTCTGGCTGGATGAAAAGCGTGCGCATGATGCCGAGCTGATCAAATATGTCGTCCCTGCCCTGGAAGAAGCTGGTGTGGCCGACAAGTTCCAGATCATGGCCCCTCGCGAAGCAACCCGCGCGTCGCTTGAAACCATCACGGCAGGCAAGGACAGCATTGCCATCACCGGCAACGTGCTGCGTGACTATCTGACCGACTTGTTCCCGATCCTTGAGCTTGGCACCTCTGCCAAGATGCTGTCGATCGTCAAGCTGATGAATGGTGGCGGTCTGTTTGAAACGGGCGCTGGTGGCTCTGCACCAAAGCATGTGCAGCAGCTGGTGGAAGAAAACCATCTGCGCTGGGATTCGATGGGCGAATTCTGTGCCTTGGGTGAAAGCTTCAAATTCCTCGCTGAAAGCAAGGGCAACAAGAAAGCGGGCGTGCTGGGTGCTGCTGCCGATGTGGCAACACAGGGCATTCTCGACAACAACAAGTCCCCATCGCGCAAAGTGGGTGAACCGGACAACCGCGACAGTCATTATTGGTTCGCGCGCTACTGGGCCGAAGCTTTGCACGCCCAGAAGGACGACAATGCGCTGGCCAAGAAATTTGGTCCGATTGCCAAGAAATTGATTGATGGGGAGAAAGCCATTCTTGAAGAGTTCAAGGCGGTGCAGGGCAAACCTGCCGATATTGGCGGCTATTATAAGCCAAATGGTGCGAAGAAAGCCGGTGTGATGCGTGCCAGCAAAACGCTGAATGCGATCATCAAGTAATCGCTGCCTGTCTTGGCTGCATATTAAGAAGCGTCCGGTTCTGCCGGGCGCTTTTTTGTTGGCACCATGTGCCGCTCTGGCGTAGGATTCGATCTGTTATTTTTGCCCTGCCTTTGAAGAAGTCAAAAGATTGACATGAAGTCCCAAGCTCCTCTCCTGTTTCGCAATCGTCACATCAATACCATCTTTGGCAACAATGGACCGCGCAAGTGGGTTGTTGGCCGTCGGGCTGAAGCGCTGAATGCGGCAAGCCATCCGGTCATACTGGATTGTCGCAATGGTGTGCAGTTGCATGGCCTTTATACGCAGGGTCATGATGCCGGGCGCGGGCTGGTGGTTTTGCTGCATGGCTGGGAAGGCACGGCCTGGTCAACCTATCTGCAGTCGCTGGCGGTGCGTCTGATGGGGGAAGGCTATAGCGTTTTTCGATTGCATATGCGCGATCACGGGCCAACCCATCATCTCAATCATGACCCGTTTCTGGCGATCCGGCTTGATGAGATCCTTGATGCGCTGGAGCAGATCTGCGCTCAGTTTCCCCATGACAGGACGGCCCTTGTTGGCTTTTCTCTGGGGGCCAACATGGCTGTGCGGGTGGCGGCCAATATCAGTGAACGTCCGATCCGCCTTGATCGGGTGATTGCTGCCTCACCGCCAATCGACCCGGAGGCTGCCGCCGTGTCGATCCGTTCCTATCAGATTTACAATCGCTATTTCATCTCCAAGTGGCAGCGCTCCTTCGAGCGCAAGATCGAACTGTTTGCCGATTATCGCCAGCATGCGGATCTCCTCAAACATACCGATATTCTGGAAATGCATGATGATTTCATCCCGCGTTTTTGCGAGCATGAAAATGCTGCCAGCTACTTCAGGGCCTATGCGTTGAGCGAGGCCAATATCGCGGCTATGGATGTGCCCTGCCATATCGTAATGGTGAAGGATGATCCGGTGATCCCTATTGATGCGCTTGGCTTGCTGCCAAAACGGGATGGGCTCAGCCATGAAATTGTTGACGATGGTGGGCATTGCGGTTTCGTCAATGGCTATCGTTTGACCAGCTGGTTCGATGACAAGGCGGTGGCAATGCTGTCTCGGGCTGGTTTCTGACTGGTGTATTTGAGCGGTGGATGCCCTTATGCTAAGGGCCGTTGGTTGGGTCAGACCGGTTCCGGATGAGGGGGCGAGTGGGTTCGATCGACCGATTTTTGAGGCTCAAAAGGGCTGCGCAGTGGGTATAGGGGGAAGATTGCGGTCATTCATTTTCCTGTCATGGGAGGGAGATATGCACGCGCAGTGTTTGACTGTCGGCGCCGTTTGGTGCAAATGAAGGGCAGCTTTCAAGAAACATTCGGTTTTTCTTCCCCCGATTTCTCCGCATTCTCCCCCGGATGCGGTCCGTTTGTTTCACCCCGACAATCGGGAATGGGCCTGATTGTCCAATATGTTGAATGGTATGTCCGGGCTGATCCATGACTATGGATGTCCGTCGGTCTGCCATCGTAGGTTTGGAGAAAAATATGATCCGTATCGGTCTTTTGGGCGCTGGTCGCATTGGACAAATTCACGCACGGGCGGTCAGCGCTCTTGATAATGTCGAAATTGTTGCGGTTTACGACCCATTTGATGAAGCGGCTGCCTATGTGCAGGCCATGACCGGCGCGGCTCGCCGGACCTCGGTGATGGAAATTGTCGACGATCCGGAGATCAACGCTGTCATCATCGCCTCGCCAACCAATCAGCATGCGGATCAGATCATCGAAGCTGCGCAGGCTGGCAAGCATATTTTCTGCGAGAAACCAATTGATCTTGATCTCAAGAAGGTGCGCGAATGCGTCGATGAAGTCGAGAAGGCTGGCGTTCAGCTTATGATCGGTTTCAACCGTCGCTTCGACTACAACTTCAATGCGGTCAAGCGTAACATCGACAATGGCGAAGTCGGCGAAGTCGAGTTGGTGCAGATCACTTCGCGTGACCCGGAAGCCCCCTCGGCTGCCTATCTGAAGAATTCCGGTGGTCTGTTTCTTGACATGATGATCCATGATTTCGATATGGCTCGTTACATGCTCGATGACGATATCGTTGAAGTCTTTGCCACAGGCTCGGTGTTGACCGACCCCGAGATCGGCAAGATTGGCGATCTGGATACGGCGACCGCTACGCTGAAAACGGCCAAGGGCCGGATTGCGGTGATCACCAACTCGCGTCGCGCCTCCTATGGGTATGATCAGCGGGTGGAAGTGCACGGATCCAAAGGCATGGTGCGTGCTGACAACCTGCGGGGCACTTCGGTGACGTTGGCCACCAAGCAGGGCTATCGCAGCGATCCACTGCTTGATTTCTTCATTCAGCGTTATGCTGAAGCCTACAAGGCCGAGCTGCAGACCTTCTGTCGCCTGTTGGCCGGTCAGAACGAGATTTATCCGGATCATGTCGATGGCATGAAGGCTATTGAGCTGGCCCATGCGGCACAGCAATCCTTTAAAACCGGCAAAGCGGTCAAGATCCGTTAAGGTCTGTTAGCCTTGGCAAAATCAAAAAGAAAAAGGGTCGCGGCAGCGACCCTTTTTTGTTGGCTTGCATGTGATCCTTCAGATTGGTCGGGCAAAGCCGACCAGAATTTGCCTCAGCCCCAGAGCTGCTCCGGCAATGATGGCGGCAAGGGTGACCGGGCCGCTATAGGCAAGCACCGAAATGGCCGACAGACCCTGACCGATGGAGCAGCCGACGGCGGTGACCGCGCCAATTCCCATCAGGCCTGCGCCAATGATCTGACGCCGCAACTCGCGGGGATCTTCGCAAGCCTCCCAGCGGAAATGACCCTTGATCAGGCTGCCAGTGAAAGCGCCGATCCAGATGCCGGCAACCGAGCCGATTCCAAAGCTCAGCTGGCCGCCGGAAGCGGTCATGATATAGAGGATGGTCTCACCGATCGGGCCGGAGAAGGTGTGCGAGGAGACCGGCACGGCTTCGAAGCTGTCGGTGGCCACCCATTGGGTGCCCCACCAGCCCGATGCAATGGCCAGCCCGATCATGGTGCCCCAGAAGAGGGTTGTGCGATTGTCCCGCACATGGCGCGGAGCGATGACAGCGATCAGAATGATGCAGCCGACAAGGATGCCGATCAGCGAAGGGGGCAGGCCCGTGATGTCTGCCAAATCCTGGGCAAGACCAGGGCCGCCATTGACGGCCGGTTTGTCCGGGAACAACCAGACCCGGATATAGGCCAAAGGCCCGGAAATGGTGGCATAGGCGCTGATGCCCATCACCACGACAATGACGAAGGCGCGCAGATCTCCGCCGCCCAGCCGGGCCAGTGCGCCATAGCCGCAATTGCCCGAAATCGCCATGCCATAGCCAAAGATCAGACCGCCCAGAATGCTTTGCATGGGATACCAGTGCTGGCTGAGATAAGGGGTCTGATTGAGGGTCAGGGCGTTGAAATGGACAAGCAGGAAGGCCCCGATCATCGCGACGCCGATGGCGATGCCCCACATGCGCAAGCGCAAATCCGAACTTGAATAGAAATAGTCTTCAATGGCGCCAAGCGTGCAAAAACGCCCAAGCCGCGCTGCCAGCCCAAGCGTGATGCCGCCCAATAGTCCGATGGCGGCTACCATCACAGGTGCCGTGATCCAGTCTGTCATCGTCCGTTTCCTCCCCGGCCGATTGGTTTTTTTGGGTCGGCCAATGGTGTCAGGCGATGGATTTTTGGTTTTATGTCTCTTCGCCTTCGACCGTGTCCCGACAAAAGAGGTCGTAGACCACTTCCATTATTTGTTTCGGGCGGTCATCGGTCAAGCGGTAATAAATCGACTTGCCTTCGCGGCGGGGTTCTATCAGCCCTTCCAGACGCAGGCGGGAAAGCTGCTGGGAGACAGCAGCCTGTCGGGCGGAGAGCAAATCTTCCAGCTCGGTAACCGACTTTTCTCCTGTTGCCAGATGGCACAGGATCATCAAGCGTCCGTCATGGCCGATTGCCTTGAGAAAGTTCGAGGCGGTTTGCGCCTTCTGTGCCATTTTCTCAAGGGCATCCTCATCCATTTCTTCATGGAAGACGGGAAGCGGCATTGGGGGTCACCGAGGGTTTGTGTCGTCATCAATCTGCATTGGCAGACACTGCTTTATCTACAGAAGAAACCAATTGATCAAGTAGGCCCCAGAAGAAATCCTCTCCGGGATAGCCTTCGATACGCCCTTTTTCCTGCCCGTCCACAAGCAGCACGAAGGTCGGCGTATAGAAGAATCCGCGGGCCAGCCGAATCCCTTCGGGCAAGGGGTCTTGCTTGTCGATTCGCCGCAAGGGCGCCCGCTTGCCTTCGTCTGTCTTTGGATAGATGGGGCCAATTTCCTTGTTCCAGCGCGCGCACCAGACGCAGCCTGCTGCCTCAACCATCAATAATTCCACGCCTTTTCCGGTTGGCCCGGCGGCGTTGGCAGGCAGGATGCCAGTGAGAAGAAAGGAGAGCAGGATGCAGATTCTGATCATGGGTTGTAACGAGCCGGTTGACGAATGCAGTTTTATATAATCTAATTTGAATATGTGAATTATACAAGAGACAGGGGATCAATCATGTTGGACGTGACGCTCTGGGGCGCGCTTGTGGCGGGTCTGCTGTCATTTTTGTCTCCCTGTATTCTGCCCATCGTGCCCTTCTATCTGAGTTATTTGGCGGGCGTCGGGATGAACCAGATATCGGCAGACGCGAAGATTGATGCGGCTGTTCGCAAACGGGCGGTGCTGGCGGCGATCTGCTTCTCCGCTGGTGTGATCACCATCTTCATGCTGCTTGGGTTGGCCGCCACTTTGTTCGGGCAGTTGGTGCGCGATTATTTCGACATTCTGCGCTGGATCGCCGCTGGAGTGATCATCCTGATGGGGCTGCATTTTCTCGGTGTCATCCGGATCGGATTTCTCTATCGCCAGTTTCGCAGCGATGCCGGGGCGACAAGCAATGTCGGCTATCTCGGGGCCTTCGTGATCGGGCTGGCTTTTGCCTTTGGCTGGACACCCTGTGTCGGGCCGGTGCTGGCATCGATCCTGTTCATGGCGGCGGGGGCCGAGGGGGCTTCGCAAGGCTCGTTGCTGCTGTTTGCCTATGGGGTCGGCATGACCTTGCCGTTTGTCATAGCGGCAATGTTTATCGGTCCCTTCATGCGTTGGATGGTGGGATTTCGCAAGCATCTGGGACTTGTTGAAAAGCTGATGGGCGGGCTTTTGATCCTGTTCGGCGTGTTGATCGCCACCAATAGCATCAATCTGATTGCCCAATGGATGATTGAAACCTTTCCGGTCTTTTCCGCCATCGGTTGAATGGCGGGACAAACAGGAGCGGATCAAATCCTGAGGACGGGAGGCCTCTGGACATGACCTTTTTTAACAAGCTGCTGCTGGCCTGTCTGGTCAGTTTGATGAGCCTCATTCCCCTGACTGCGGCACAGGCCGAAATGGGGGATGATGGGCTGCATAAGGCGTCCTGGATGCGGGACACCTTCAAGGATCTGGGCGAGGATCTGCAGGAGGCCACTGCGGAGGGTAAACGCCTGATGGTGATCATCGAGCAACGGGGCTGCATTTACTGCAAGAAGATGCATGAGGAAGTGTTTCCACGGCCGGAAATTGCTGACTTCATTGAGAAAAATTTCTTCGTCGTGCAGCTCAACATGTTTGGTGATGTCGAGGTGACGGATTTTGACGGCGAAGCCTTGCCGGAGAAGGACATGGTGCGCAAATGGGGTGCCTTATTCACGCCGACCCTGATGTTTTTCCCACAAGAGGTGAGTGGAGACAAACCTGCCAATCAGGTCGCTGTGGTGCAAATGCCCGGCGCTTTCGGGCGGCACACAACCTTCAACCTTCTCAACTGGGTCGTTGAGAAAGGCTATGAAGGGGACGAGAGCTTCCAGAAGTATCACGCCCGGAAATTCGCCGAACAGCAGCAGTAAAGCGCCATTTCTGCGACTATTGCCTCATTGCATAAAAGTGAATTTAAACACATTATGAAATTCAATTTTTTGAATTTGTTCTTGTGTAACGGGAGGAAATGAGGGTACGCTTCTATCTGAGGAGATAGGAACAAACACCTAGAGTGACGCGCGGAGTCGATCCACACAAAACAAGGACCAGGGATCGGTTCCGGCAAGGGGAGGACCGGAATGAAACAACTTTTTTGGGCAGCAGGAGCCCTGATCCTGAGCTCGGGCATTGCTTTGGCTGATGCAGTTAAGCCAGCTGACGTGATGTTTTCCGAAGGCGCCGTCGAGGCATCCCTGACGGGCCAAGCGGGCAATGTGGATGAGGGCCGCAAGGCATTCATCAATCGCAAGCTGGGCAACTGCCTTGCCTGCCATGAAAATAGCGATTTGCCAAAGGAACAGTTCCACGGCGAGGTTGGACCAAGCCTCGACGGTGTGGCTGATCGTTGGAATGAGGCCGAAATTCGCGGCATCGTTGTCAACTCGAAGCTGACCTACGAAGGCACCATCATGCCTGGCTTCTATGTGGCAACAGACTTTCCGCGTACGGCCGAAAAATTCAAGGGCAAGACCATTTTGACCGCTCAACAGATCGAGGATGTGGTCGCCTATTTGATGACACTGAAAGAAGAGTAATTCGGGGCTATTGCGAAGCCGCAAGACCGGCTTCGTGCGCTCTGCATCACTGGAGGATGACAATGAAATTTACACGCAGGGACGTGCTTGCACTCGGGTCTGGGGCAGTGGTCGCAGTCAGCTTTGCAAGCCTGCCAGCCATGGCCAGTGCATCGGATGATGCGATCAAGGCCTTTACCGGTGGCATGGACATGACCGAGGGCGGGTTGACACTGACCGCGCCGGAAATTGCTGAAAATGGCAACACTGTGCCGGTGGAAGTGAGTGCTGAAGGGGCCGAAGCCATCACCTTGCTTGCTCTTGGCAACCCGACGCCCGCAGTGGCCACTTTCAAGTTCGGTCCGCTCAATCCAAGCCAGTCCGCATCCACCCGCATTCGTCTTGCCAAGACGCAGGACGTGTTGGCGATTGCCAAGATGAAGGACGGCACCTTCCGCAGTGCCAAAGCGACGGTCAAAGTGACCATCGGCGGCTGCGGCGGTTAAGAAATCAAGGGAGAATAAATCATGGCAAAGGGTGTAAAACCTCGCGTGAAAGTGCCTCGCAAGGCATCCGCCGGTGACGTCATCACCATCAAATCGCTGATTAGCCACAAGATGGAATCCGGTCAGCGCAAGGACGGCGACGGCAATCTGATTCCGCGCTCGATCATCAATCGCTTCACCTGCGATTTCAACGGCCAGAATGTGATTGATGTGACGTTGGAACCGGCAATTTCGACCAACCCCTATTTCCAGTTTGAAGCAACCGTGCCGGAAGCCGGCGAGTTTCACTTCACCTGGTATGATGATGATGGCTCGGTCTATGAGACCAAAAAGAAAATCAACGTTGCCTGATCATCTGAACTGACCATCGGACGCATTGGCTGGCCCGGAACGAGGAAGTCCGGGCGCCGGAGGGAATGCGCTTCGAAGCAACATTTACGGGCTGGTGTCTGACAGTGTCCTGTCTGTCGACATCCGCGCCCGCAGAGGGAGGACCAAACAATGGCAAAGGGACCAATTATCCTATCGTTGGCGCTGGGCGTCGGGATCACCATGACCAGCATGAGCGCCATGGCCGGAGAAGATTCCAAGCTGGTGATCGATGGGCAGGAATTTGTAACCAAGACCGAAGCGCCGGACCATCTGAAGGATAATCTCGACGAGATCTATTCGGGTTGGGTGTTCCGGTCTGACGAGACCCAGGCCCTGCAGCTTGATGATTTCGACAATCCCGCTTTCGTTTTCATTGATCAGGCAACCGAACAGTTTGATGTGAAAGAGGGCTCTGCCAACAAGGCCTGCGCAGACTGCCATTCCGGCGTCGAGGATTTCAAAGGTTTGCGGGCGATGATGCCACGGGTCAAGGATGGCAAGCTGCAGACAATGGAAGACCAGATCAACCAGTGCCGCACCGAGCAGATGGGGGCCGAACCATGGAAATGGGGAGGCGCGACCATGCAGTCGATGGTGGCATTGATCGGGCTGCAGTCGCGCGGCATGCCGATGAATGTGAAAATTGATGGCGACGCCAAGCCTTTCTGGGAGAAGGGCAAGGAAATCTACTATACCCGCCATGGACAACTGGATATGGCATGCGCCAATTGCCATGAAGACAATTACGGCAACAACATCCGTGCCGACCATCTCAGTCAGGGCCAGCTCAATGGCTTTCCGACCTATCGGTTGAAAAATGCCAAGCTCAACTCGGTCCATGATCGCCTGTTTGGCTGCATTCGTGATGTGCGTGCCGAGCCCTACAAGGTTGGGTCTGACGCCTTCCGTGCACTGGAGCTTTATGTCTCCTCGCGCGGCAATGGCCTGACAATCGAGACACCAGCTGTCAGAAACTGAGCCGACTGCCCGCGCTTGTCAGAGTGCGGGCATCCTTTCATTTGTCATATTCATTTATGCGAATGTGTAGAAAAATACTTATCAGGATGAATGTTCGATGATTTCCCGACGCGATTTTCTTCAGGTGGGAATGGCTGCTGCCTCCCTTTATGGTCTGAGCTCTTTTGGTGGCTGGTCGCGGGTCGCGGCCCAGCAGGCCCTGACGCAGGATCAATTGCTGGAATTTGACACCTTTGGCAATGTGTCGCTGATCCATGTCACGGACATTCACGCACAGCTCAAGCCGATCTATTTCCGTGAGCCGGAGATCAATTTGGGCGTCGGATCGAATCGCGGGCAGGTGCCGCATTTGACCGGTGCGGATTTTCGCAAGGTCTATGGCGTTGCCGACGGCACGCCAGCCCAGTATGCGCTGACCTATGAGGATTTTGTCTCTCTTGGCAAGGGCTATGGCAAGGTGGGTGGACTTGACCGGATGGCCACCGTGATCAATGCCATCCGTGCCGATCGCCCCGAGGCCCTGCTGCTCGATGGTGGGGATACCTGGCATGGCTCCTATACCTGCTATCACACGCAGGGGCAGGACATGGTCGATGTGATGAATGCCCTCAAGCCTGACGCCATGACCTTCCATTGGGAATTCACCCTCGGGTCCGACCGGGTCAATGAAATTGTCGAGGGACTGCCTTTTGCCGCGCTGGCGCAGAATATCTTTGATGCGGAATGGGATGAGCCGGCGGAGCTGTTCAAGCCCTACAAATTCTTTGAGCGTGGCGGGGTGAAGGTGGTCGTGATCGGTCAGGCCTTTCCTTATATGCCGATTGCCAATCCCGGCTGGATGTTCCCCGAATATAGCTTCGGCATTCGCGACGAACGGATGCAGGAAATGGTGGATGAAGTGCGGGCTGAAGGGGCGGAGCTGGTGGTCTGCCTGTCGCATAACGGCTTTGACGTCGACAAGAAGATGGCGTCCAAGGTGACCGGTATCGATGTGATCCTGTCTGGCCATACCCATGATGCGCTGCCAGAGCCAGTGCAGGTGGGCAACACCTTTATCATTGCGTCCGGGTCAAACGGCAAATTTGTCAGCCGGATTGATCTCGATGTCCGCGACGGGGCGATGAAGGGCATCCGCCACAAGCTCATTCCGATCTTCTCTGACGTGATTGCGCCGGATCCGGCCATCACCAAATTGATTGACGAAGTGCGAGCGCCGCATGAGGAGGCCATGGGCGAAGTGATTGGGCAGACGGACAGTTTGCTTTATCGCCGAGGCAACTTCAACGGCTCGTGGGATGACCTCATCTGTGCGGCCCTGTTGTCCGAGCGCGAGGCAGATATTGCCATGTCGCCCGGGGTGCGCTGGGGGCCAAGCTTGCTGCCCGGTCAAGATATTACCCGTGAAGACATCTGGAATGTCACCTCGATGACCTATGGGCAAGCCTATCGCACGGAAATGACCGGCGAATTCATCCATGTGATTTTGGAAGACGTGGCCGACAATCTGTTCAACCCGGACCCCTATTACCAGCAGGGGGGTGACATGGTGCGCACCGGCGGGCTTGGCTATGCCATTGATATTTCCAAGAAACAGGGCGAGCGGATCACTGATCTGACCTTTCTGAAAACCGGCGAAAAGATTGACCCGGCCAAGACCTATGTCGTGGCTGGTTGGGCCAGCGTCAATGAGGGCACCGAAGGTCCGCAGATCTGGGATGTCGTCGAGAGCCATATTCGCAAACAGGGCACCGTCAGTGTGTCGGAAAATACCAGCGTGAAAGTGACCGGGGCCTGATCGGCTCGACATTTCAGCGCTTTGCATATGAGGGAGGGATAGATTCTATGCCTGTATTGTTCAAAGGGAAAAAACCGTCCCGCCGTGCCTTTCTGAAAGGGGCAGTGGCAACGGGCGGAGCCGCGTTGAGTGGCGGAGCAGCCTTGGCTGCCGGCGAGAAAGTGATCACGGAAGTCCAGCCATGGATGTCGGAATCCGGAGCACCGGTGGATGCGGCGCCCTATGGCAGCCCGTCCCCATTCGAAAGCCATGTGAAACGCCGCACCGTGGAATGGCTGACGGCGGATCCGATTTCATCGATCAATTTCACGCCTTTGCATGAGCTTGATGGCATCATTACGCCAAACGGGTTGGCTTTCGAGCGCCATCATGGGGGAGCGGCCGAGATTGAGCCGTCCAACCATCGCTTGATGATCAATGGTCTGGTCGATAGCGAGCTGGTTTTCACAATGGAAGATCTGATGCGGTTCCCGCGTGAGAATCACGTCTATTTCCTTGAATGCGCGGCCAATTCCGGCATGGAATGGCGCGGGGCGCAGCTCAATGGTTGTCAGTTCACCCATGGCATGATCCATAATGTGATGTATACCGGCGTGCCACTGCGGCTGTTGCTGGAAGAGGCGGGGGTCAAGACGGCTGGCAAATGGCTGCTGGCAGAAGGGGCGGATTCCGCCGCCATGACCCGCTCCATTCCGATGGAAAAGGCGATGGATGATTGCCTCGTCGCCTTCAAGATGAATGGCGAGGCGTTGCGGCCTGAACAGGGCTATCCGGTTCGTTTGGTGGTGCCCGGCTGGGAAGGCAATATGTGGGTCAAGTGGCTGCGTCGTCTCGAAGTGGGCGACAAGCCCTGGCATCACCGCGAAGAAACCTCGAAATATACCGATCTTATGGAAGATGGCCGGGCGCGGCGCTTCACTTGGGAGATGGATGCCAAGTCAGTCATCACCAATCCCAGCCCGCAAGCCCCGATCAAGCATGGCAAGGGGCCAACCATCATCACCGGTCTTGCCTGGTCAGGACGGGGCACGATCCCGCAGGTTGATGTGACCATCGATGGGGGCATCACCTGGCACAAGGCGCGGATTTCCGGACCGAGCCTCGATAAGTCGATGCATCGCTTCTATTACGAATTTGACTGGGACGGAAAACCGCTTCTGCTGCAGAGCCGGGCCCATGACAGCACCGGCTATGTGCAACCCACCAAGGATCAGTTGCGCAAATTCCGGGGGGTTAATTCGATCTATCACAATAATGGCATCCAGACCTGGGCCGTCAATGAAGAGGGGCAAGCGGAAAATGTCGAAATTTCTTAAAGGATTGATGGCGACCGCCTTGCTTGTCTCGCCGCTGATGTTGGCTCCGGCACAGGCGGAAAAACTCGGTCTTGGCCGCCCGGCAACCCCCGATGAGGTCAAGGCCTGGGACATTGATGTGCGACCCGACGGCAAGGGATTGCCGGTGGGCAGTGGCAGTGTGCTCGATGGAGAAGAATTGTTCATCGAGAATTGTGCGGCTTGCCACGGTGATTTTGGTGAAGGGGTGGATCGCTGGCCGGTCTTGTCCGGCGGCCATGGGTCCCTGAAAGACGCCCGACCGGTCAAGACCATCGGCTCTTACTGGCCCTATGCCTCCACCGTGTTTGATTACATCAACCGGGCGATGCCGTTTGGCGCGGCTCAGACGCTGGAACCGGATCAGGTTTATGCGATCACCGCCTATCTGTTGAACATGAATGACGTGGTGGATGAGGACTTTGTCCTCAGCAATGAGAATTTCAACGAGGTGACGCTCGAGAATGAAGAGAATTTCTTCATGGATGACCGGGCAAATGGCGAGCTGAAGGAATTTTCTGCCACGCCGTGCATGAGCAATTGCAAGGCATCGGTGAAAATCACCAAACGGGCCGCGATCCTTGACGTGACGCCGGAGGAAACCGCTGCCGCCAAAGCTGCCGAGGAAGCCAAAAAGGCTGAAGAAGCCGAAGAGGCGGCCAAAGAGATGAAAGTGGCCTCAGCCGAGGCACCAACGGAAGAGATGAAGGCGGAGGAACAACCTGCTGCTTCCGAGGCCAGCGCACTGGACCCTGAACTGGTGAAAGACGGCGAGAAGGTCTTCAAGAAATGCAAAGCCTGCCATCAGGTTGGCGAAGGGGCGCAAAACAAGGTTGGCCCTGTACTCAACGGTGTTGTCGGCCGCGAGATCGCTGCGCTTGATGATTTCAAATATTCCAAGGCCTTCAAAGCCAAGCAGGAAGAAGGTGGTTTTGTTTGGGATGAGGCCAATCTGACCGGCTACCTGACCAAACCGAAAAAGTTCATTCCGAAAAACAAGATGGCCTTTGCCGGATTGAAGAAGGACAAGGATATCAAGGCGGTGATTGAGTATCTCAAATCATTCCAGGAGTGAGGAGATCATGAGCATTTCGAGATGCTTTCTGCTGGTCGTTGCCTGCGCTTGGGGCGTGGTTGGTATGTCTGGAGTTGGGTTCGCCAAGGACCTTTCCGCGCTGGAGATGACTGGCAAGACGGTTTTTAAGAAATGCATGGCTTGTCATGCAATCGGGGCTGGTGCGAAAAATCGCGTCGGCCCTCACTTGAATGGGCTGTTCGGGCGGCGGGCGGCCAGCATCGAAGGCTTTAAATATTCCAAGGCGATCATTCGGCAGGGGCAGGATGGGATGGTCTGGAAGGCAGCCAATCTCGATGCCTATATTGAAAATCCGAAGAATTTGGTGACCGGCACAAGGATGAATTTTGCCGGAATCAAGGACAAGGAGAAGCGCACGGCTCTGCTTGCCTATTTGCGAATCTTCTCTGACAATCCTGCCGATATTCCCGAGGCTGCACCCACCGCATCTGATAGAAACCATGATCTGGACCCTGCCATTCTGGTGCTCAAAGGGGACCCGGACTATGGGGAATATCTGTCGAGCGAATGCACCACTTGCCATCAGACAAGCGGGGCGGATGAGGGCGTGCCGTCCATCGTGGCATGGCCTGAAGAGGATTTCGTTATTGCCATGCATGCCTACAAACGAAAATTGCGTGTGCATCCGGTGATGCAGATGGTGGCAGGGCGTTTGTCCAATGATGAGATCGCAGCTTTGGCTGCCTATTTCGGAGATTTGACACCAGAATAAACTGAGAAAAAGTGGGAGGAAGATACGATGACACTGAATAGACGTGCTTTTTTGGGCACAGCGGCCGCTGCGGCAGGAACGCTGGCGGCGCCTGCGGTTCTGGCAAATGGCCAGAAGAAGGGCCGTGTGGTGGTGATTGGCGGCGGAGCTGGCGGGGCAACGGCCGCGCGCTATCTGGCTAAGGACAGCAAGGGGGCGCTGGATGTCACGTTGGTTGAACCGTCGCGGGACTATTATACCTGTTTCTTCTCCAATCTGGTGATCGGCGGCGTGAAAGAGCTTGCCTCGATCCGTCACTCCTATGGCACGCTGGCCGCCGCCTATGGTGTCAATGTCATCCATGACTGGGCCATTGAAGTGGATCGCGCCAATAAGACAGTCAGTCTGGCGGGGGGCTCAAAACTTGCCTATGACAAGCTGGTGATTGCACCGGGGATCGATTTTGTGGACGGGGCTGTCGAGGGCTGGAGCGTGGCAGCCCAGAACAAAATGCCCCATGCCTATAAGGCCGGGTCGCAGACCGAACTGTTGCGGGCGCAAATTCTGGCGATGCCTGAAGGCGGGACCTTTGCCATGGTCGCCCCACCCAATCCCTATCGCTGCCCTCCCGGACCCTATGAACGGATTTCGATGGTCGCCCATCTGCTCAAACAGGTGAATCCGACGGCGAAAATTCTGGTGGCCGATCCGAAGCCGAAATTCTCCAAGATGGCCCTGTTTCAGGAAGGCTGGAACACTCATTATGAGGGGATGGTCGACTGGGTCGGGCCGGACTTTGGCGGCGACAAGGTTTCGGTCAATCCCGATAGCATGACGCTGACCATTGATGGCGAGGAAAACAAGGTCGATGTCTGCAACGTGATCCCGGCCATGAAAGCGGGACGCATTGCCGAGATTGCCGGGGTGACCGAGGGCAACTGGGCGCCGGTCAATGCCAAGGATATGTCATCGAAGATTGACGGCGATGTCCATATATTGGGTGATGCCGCCGCACAGGGCGACATGCCCAAATCCGGTTTTGCGGCCAACAGTCAGGCCAAGGTGGCGGCGATGGCCATTCGCGGTGCGCTGACCGGCTCCAAGGTCTTTCCGGCGAAATTCTCCAACACCTGTTGGTCACTGATTGACACGGATGATGGTGTCAAGGTCGGAGCGACCTACAAGGCAACGGATGAGAAGATCGCCAAGGTCGATGGCTTCATTTCCAAGACGGGCGAGAGCTCGGCAGTCCGGGCGCAGAATTTCAAGGAATCCGAAGGCTGGTATGCGGGCATTACCAAGGACATGTTTGGCTAGGCTCTATTCCAATATTCAAAGACCGGTGCGTTACGGGACGCACCGGACCATAAGATGGTCGGGAGGACTGACGGAATGAAAAAGTGGATTGCGGTTGGTGCAATGCTGGCAGTTGGCTTGTTTGGCCAAGCTGCCGCGGCGGATGATCACATGGCCAAGGTGGCAACGGTTTATCCGTTCGAAGGTTCATTTGACGATGCGACCTTTGCGGTGGAAAGCGCGATTGTCGACAAGGGGCTGGTGATTGACTATGTGAGCCATACAGGCGAGATGCTGGCGCGCACGGCGGCTGATGTGGGCAGTGACAAGAAACTGTTCGATGGGGCTGATGTGTTTCTGTTCTGCTCGGCGGTGCTGTCGCGCAAGGTGATGGAAGCGGATCCGATGAATATTGCCCATTGTCCCTATGGCATCTTTGTTGCCGACCGGGACGGCAAGGTGATGATCGGCTATCGCAACATGCCCGAAGGCCCGATGCAGGAAGTGCAGGCCTTGCTGGATGATATCGTCAAGGCAGCGCTTGAAGAGTGAGATTGGCCGCCGGAACGACCGGTAAGCCAATCACTTGAACAATATGATGTTGTGTGGTCGGCATATCCTGTGCGCTCGACCGTCTCAACCGCCTTTGCGTGAGGAGGCGGCTGGAGGAGGCCGTCTATCGGAAGGACGCTGATATGGAAGCCTTTATCGAAGTCCTGATTGAACAATTTGGCGACGACGGCGTGATGATGCTGGCGGGGCTTTGTGTCGGGTTGGTGTTCGGGGCCGCTGCGCAACATTCGCGCTTTTGCCTGAGGGCCTCCATTGTGGAGACGGCAGAGGCCAAACTGGGGGGGAAGCTGGCCATCTGGTTGCTGGCGTTTTCCGCAGCGGTCCTGTTTGTTCAGCTTGCCATCCTGCTTGAGTATCTTGATGCGTCGCAATCACGACAATTGTCAGCGGTCGGCAGCATGTCCGGAGCGATTGTCGGCGGCGTGTTGTTCGGGGTGGGAATGATCCTGTCGCGTGGCTGTGCAAGCCGGCTGCTGGTTCTGTCGGCCACGGGCAACTTGCGGGCCTTGGTGACGGGACTGGTGCTGACGTTGGTGGCACAGGCCTCGTTGCGCGGGGTGTTGTCGCCCGTGCGGGAAGCGGTCGGCGGCTGGTGGCTGGTTGATGGCGGGGAAGCGCGGAACCTGTTATCTCTCATCGGTCTGTCGTCCAAAGGCGCTGTCCTGATCACTCTGGTTGTGATGATCGCTGCGCTGGGGCTGGCGCTCAAGCGGTCGGTGCGCTGGAGTCATATTGTCGGGGCCTTGTTGGTGGGCTTCGCGGTTGCCCTTGGCTGGGGCTTCACCTATCAAATTGCGCAAGTGTCATTCGAGCCGATCGCTTTGCAGAGTGTCACCTTCACCGGACCGTCGACCGACACCTTGATGACCTTCGTCAATCAGTCGGAGCTTGATTTGGGGTTCGGGGTTGGTCTGGTGCCGGGGGTGTTCATTGGTGCGGCCCTGATGTCCCTTGTGACCGGAGACTTCGAAATTCAGCGCTTTGGCTCTGATGTCAAAATGGAGCGTTATCTGCTGGGGGCCTTTCTGATGGGCTTTGGTGCGATGCTGGCCGGAGGCTGTGCGGTCGGAGCAGGGATGACCGGCGGATCGATCTTTGCAATCACAGCCTGGGTGGCGGTTTTCTCGATGTGGATGGGTGGGCTTCTTGCGATGGCCTTGCTTGAAGGGAAGCATCCGTTCAAATCGCGCGTCAGGGCGTGATCAGGCACCCCGTGACCGGGATGCCTGATAGACGTTGTTTCCGGTCTGAACTCTATTCAAATTCCATCTGCTCATAGACGCGTCCGGCATTCTTTCTGGCCAACTCTTCGAATGTATCCAGATGCTTGTAAGGCGACTGATCAACATAATAGGCGTCTTCGAGTGTGCCATCCTTGTCGAGATGTTCGCGGATTTTCTCGCGTAGATATTCCAGATACCCCTTGGTGTAACGCCGCACCTGATCCATGTTGGTCGGGTGGCCATGGCCGGGAATGACATAGGTGGCATTCAAGGCCTCAAAGGCGGTGTCCCATGTTTCCAGCCAATCGGCGGTCATGGTGTCTTCGAACAGCGGCAGCATGCGTTCATGGAAGGCCATGTCACCAGAAATAACGAGGCTTTGCTCAGGCAGCCAAACAACGATGTCGCCATGGCTATGAGCGGGGCCGAGATAGCGCGCTTCGATGCGGTAATCGCCCATCTCGACCAGATAGGCGTCGGTGAATGTTTCGGTCGGCGGGGTCAACTTTGTGCCTTCGGCCTTTTCTTTGTTGAGCTTTTGCATGGCGCTGAGGCTTTGAGGGCCGCGGTCAGCAAATTCGTCAGCCGCTGCCTCGTGGGCGATGATTTTTACCCCTTGCTCAGCCCAGTAGGTGTTGCCAAGCATGGCGTGGCCTTGGCCATTTTCGCAAATGACCAGTTTCACCGGCTGGTCAGTAAGCGCCTTGATTTCCTCATGCAATGCCTTGGCGAGACTATAGGCGCCGCCGCTGTTGATCACCACCACACCATCGCCGGTGATGATGAAGGAAAGATTGTTGTTGTGGCCGCTATTCTCATAGGTCGGTGGTGCTGTGGCCCCGATGGCGGAATAGACATTGGGGATGAACTCAACCGGTTTTGAATATAGCACTGAGCCGGGATATTGATCGGCAATGTCTTCACTGGCCATCAACGAAGTGCTGAGGCCAAGCAGCAGAAGGCCCGCGGCGAGGGTGGAAGGGATGCGTCTGTTCATGGCTCAAACCTCCGGTATGAAGCGGAAGCCGCCATTATGTTTCTCGGCATGGCCCATGCCACCATCGGGCAAATGGAAGCCGATCAGCCGCATATTCTCGCTGGCAATCTGGTCGAGCAGACCAAGGCGGGTTTTGGCGGCTTTTGGCTGGTCCTGATCGGAGCCGGAGGCCCAATCTGGTTTCTCGAAGGCGACATGGTGGTTGCCGATGGCGTCGCCGATGATCATCAGGCTTTCGCTGCCATCACGGATCTCGAACGACATGTGGCCGGGTGTGTGGCCGATGCTGGCGCGGGCCGCAATGCCGGGCAGGATTTCCTCGCCATCCTTGAAGAAGGTGATCGCATCTTCGATCACTTCAAGGCGGCGTTGAGCGCCGACGGCAAAGGCGGTTCTGGCCGTGCCGATGGTGTTGACGGTGTTGGGATCCATCCAGTAATCCCATTCCGCTTTGCCAATCATATGGGTGGCGTTGGGGAAGAGGGGATCATCGAAATCGTCGAGCAAGCCCCAGAGATGATCTGGATGGGCATGGGTGAAGACAATATGGGTGACGTCCTCAACGCTGAGATCAAGGGCTTCCAGAGCCTCAAGGGCCTTGCCGGCGGTCGGTTGGAAATTGGGCCCGGAGCCAACGTCAAACAGGATTACCTTCTCGCCATCACGCACGAGGGTCATGTTGCATTCGGGTTCAAGCCTGTCACTTGTGAGATGATATTGTGTGAGGATCGGGGCCAGCTCATCCTTAGGCATTGGCTCGAAAATGAAGCTGCCCGGCAGGACAAGCGTGCCGTCATGGATCGTATCAATCTGCTTTTTGCCCAGCGTCAGGCTGTTTTTTGCCCAAGCAATGCTGGGTGGCGTCAAGGCCATGGCAGCCATCATGGCTGCACTGCCTTTCAGAAAATCGCGTCTTGTGGTCATGTCTCCCCCTGTGCCGCTATCCATCAAGTGGGAGTGTTTCTCCTCCCGCTGTTGATGGGCTGTTCGGTCTGTTGCTTTGTCTGCGTGATTTTGCTCGGGTTCTCGCCAATCTCCTGTTGCATGGCGGTGCCTCAGTCACTCTTGCAAGCAATAATCAAACATATTGCAATATTATGATATATTATGCGCAGAATATGGCCGCAAATCCAGTCTTCAAAGGTCGCAAAAAGGAGGTATCTGCCTTTCAGGCGGATTTTTTGAGGCCGGGGATGCCTTCGGACCGGTTGCTTTCATTCAGATAGGCCGTGAAATCGGTCTGTGACATTGGCTTGCCGAAATAATATCCCTGACCGATGTTGCATCGCGCAATCTTCAGGACTTCCGCCTGTTCTGCCGTTTCCATGCCTTCGGCGATGACATCCATGCCAAGGCCATCAGCAAGGGCAGTGACTGCATTGATGACGGCCATCGAATCGGTGGAGTGGGGAAGATCCTTGACGAAAGCACGGTCGATCTTGAGCTTGTCGAGGGGGAACCGGTGAATGTAGCTCAGGGAGGAATAACCGGTTCCAAAGTCATCAAGGGCGATTTTGATGCCGTCGGCGCGGATGGCATTGAGGGTTTCGATCACTGGTTCGGGGTCGGCAATGAAGAGGGATTCGGTGATTTCGATATGGAGCCTTTCCTTCGGCAGGCCCGAGATCGTCAGTGCGTGCTGGATGTCGGCGCGGATATCCGAGCGGATGAACTGGACCGGTGAAATATTGACCGCCACCGTGATCGGTTTGGGCCATGTCATCGCATCCTTGCAGGCCTGTTCGAGAATCCAGCGGCCAAGCTCGACGATCATGCCGGTTTCTTCGACAATCGGGATGAACAGGTCCGGACGGACCACGCCCAGTTCTCGGTGCCGCCAGCGGATCAAAGCCTCACAACCAACCACGTCTTCTGACTTCAGTTTAACCTGAGGCTGATAATGCAGTTCAAATTCCTTGCGATCCGTTGCGTCGATGATTTCGCGTTCAAGAAGCCGGCGGTGGACAACATCGGCGGCAAGCTCCGCGGTGTAGAATAGCTGCCGGTCGCCGGTTTCCTTGGAGCGATAGAGGGCAACAATGGCGGCGTTGGCGACTTCTTCTGCCAGCAGGCCGCTCTGCTCGAAGTCCGCAACGCCGACATGGCAGCTGGCAATGATGCGGTGACCGCGCACATCGAAAGGTTGGTCCAGACACTCGAAAATGACATCGGACAGAGCAACAAGATCCCGTTCAGTTGCACCGACCTTGGCGATCAGAAACTCTTTCTGTTCCGAACAGCCGACCAGATCGAAGGCGTCGAGTTGCGCAAACCGTTCGCCCATATGGCGCATCAGGAGGTCGGAATATTCTGCACCGAGTGACTGGGTGACCTTGTCAATCTGTGGGCATTGGCAAGCAAAGATCAAGGCATCCTGCTCGATGATGGAAATCATACGTTCGTCAAGCTCGTTGCAAAAACCGGGCTTGTTGAGCAAGTCTGTCAGTTGGTCATGATCCGCCAGATAGGCCAGTCGCATTTGCTCCTGTTTGGTGGCAGTGACATCGTGAAACAGCATGGTTGCCACTTGAATACGCTCATGGGTTCCATCCGTTTCGGCGGTGATCCGCGACGGAGTGAGAGAATATTCATAATAGCGGGTCTCATCGCCCTGATTGACCAACAGGGTTTTCAAAGTCTGGTCGTGGTCATAAAGATCGGGATTTTGCAGGCAATCCTTGATCAGGGTCTGGAAGATGGTGGGCAGTTGTTTCTCAATGGTGGTGTTGCGATCAATGTCATGGCCCAGCGCCTTGAAGCTGGCGTCGGCTTGCTGGCTGATCTCCCGGATATAGCCCGCCTGGTCGACAATCAGGATGCCCGAAAAACTGTCGGTGACGATGGTCTGCAGCAGGCGTGAAATGCTGTCGGCACGGCGCTTTGACAGGGTCAGCATGAGATCCTTGAACCGGATTTCAAACAATACCAGAGCTGCTGCGGACAGGGCCAATTGCGTCTGAGGCAGCCCAGTGCGCAGAATCAGAGGTTGGTTGAAATAGATCCAAGCGCCAAGCGCTTCGATGCCAAGGGACAGCACGGTGAGGACACCAATCTTGGAGTAGGTGTTCCAGGAGCGTCGAATATTGACAAGTATGCTCATGCCGAGCAACAGGACCGTCAGGCCAACGGTCCAGCTTTTCGGTGCATAGCCCAGACTGCGGCCCTGAAGGATGTTTTCGGCTGCGAGAACCTGCATTTTGGGTCCGGAAATCATGCCATAGATCGGCACCGTCAAGGTATCACGCAACTCGGCCGCGCCTGCGCCGATCAGCAGTTTCTTGCCACGCAAGGCATCCTGCGGCAGCTTGCCCTCCAGCAGATCAATCACCGAATAGGTCGGGATGGTGTCGGGGTCTATGCCATAATCGACCAGAAAGGTTGAGGGGATGACATGCTGAACGCCGCCAAGCACGCTGGTCAAGGAGGGGACATACTCGCCGTCAATTTCCTGCGCGAAGGGGAAATGGCGGATCACGCCGTCCGGGTCCGCCAGCACATTGACGGTGGCGAGCCAGGCATTGTCTTCAAGGCGCGAAATGGGACGGTTGGTTTGTAGGGTCGCTTCACGATTGTTGGAGATACTGTTCTGCTGGAAAATGGCCAGTGTGACGGGGCCAGATGCGTTTTCCAGAGCCTGTTGGAACTCCCGGTCCTCTTTTTCCGAGGAGGAGGCGCTGAAGTCGATATCGAAGGCGATTTCCTCCGCACCTGAGGCAAAGGCTTTTTCGACAATCTGGCCGTAGATAGAGCGCTTCCAGGGCCACAAGCCGATGGCGGTCAGGCTCTTGTTGTCGATTTCCAATAGCACGATGGCCCCGCTCGTGGGCTGCTTGTCGAGCATCATGCGTTTTTCGGCGAGAAATTGACTGGGATAGTACAGCAAGCCTGAATTGGCAGCGAAGGAGCAGCCTACAAAGATGACGACCAGAATGAGGATACGACTGAAGGTGACTTTTTTCATGATGCGCCAAATGTCGACTTGAGCTTTTCGGCAAGTCTAGGTGGTAAATCTTGCTCAAGTCTTTTGGCTGGCGGATTGTTGGTCACAATTGTGCGCTATGGCAAACAAGGGGTTAATGGTGGGCCGTGGGATCGGTCCACCGGGGCCCTCGTCTGGCGGGGCGCCTTTAGGCCGGATGCGCCAAAGCGGCGCGCAAATGGGCCACCCGGTCGGCATTGTCGCGTGCCAGGCTGCCGTCGCTGTGATGGAGATTGTTTTCAAACCCGATCCGCACCTTGCCACCCTTTGCCACCGCTCGGGCGAGGCAATCGGTTTCGGCCTGTCCAAAGGCACAGCAGGCCCAGTCCGATGGCGCACCGCATGTCTGGTCGAGCGCTTT
The DNA here is from genome assembly GCF_003324485.1 of Cohaesibacter intestini. NCBI lineage: Bacteria > Pseudomonadati > Pseudomonadota > Alphaproteobacteria > Hyphomicrobiales > Cohaesibacteraceae > Cohaesibacter > Cohaesibacter intestini. The sequence goes on from NZ_QODK01000001.1 coordinate 1,150,999, forward strand.
TTGTGCTTCGAGGAAGGGCAGCAAGTCGTCCGGGCTAGACACCTGTCCTGCCGTGTAACGCCCCAACACAAACAACAATTTCAGATCATCTTTGGGGACGATGCCTCGCTGGCAGAGGTCCTGCAGAAGGGCAATGTCGTCGGTGCCATAGAGGATATGCTGGATGCCGGAGCCAGCGTGCCACTGGTCGTGATAGAAGCGAAGGATATCCCGATTGTCGCCGTCGCTCAACATTTCGCGGATGGAAATGGACACCGCTTTGGGTTGAACCGACCGGACCAGTGCCCGTTGTTGCTCCGGGTTGTAGATGCCGACTGCCTCGGTGGTGATCTGGACATAGAGATCCGGGGTCTCATGGGCCAGTTCCGCCAACAGTTCCTTGTAGAGGCCACTGTCGAGCACATGGCGGCCTTCTGCATCGCGGACATGGGCGTGCAAACCGTCTGCGCCGGCCTCTTGGCAGGCCTTGGCGGAGGCCACCACTTCGGTGATGGTGATGGGAAGCGCTGGATGGTCGGCCTTGGTGCGGCGGGCTCCATTGGGCGCGACCATGATTGTGGGCAGATCCTGAATGGAAGAGAGGGTCATGGCAGAACCTTGTCGAAAGCGATGCGGATTTTCCCGACCAATTCCTCGATATGGCTGTCATCAATGATGAAAGGCGGGGCGAGGAGAATATGATCCCCATTGCCGCCATCAATGGTGCCGCTCATCGGATAGCAGATGAGGCCAGCCTCGAAGGTTTCCGCCTTCAGACGCTTGGCAATTGTTTTGGCCGGGGCAAACGGGCTTTTTGTTTCCCGGTTCTCGACAATCTCGATGCCGATGAACAGGCCGCGACCGCGAATGTCGCCGACATGGGCATGCTGGCCAAAGGCTTCGATCAGGGCGGCTTTGAGCTTTTCACCCATCATCCGGCTGCGCTCGGCCAAGCCACCATCGGTGAGTTTGGTGACCACGGCCAACGCGGCGGCTGCGGCGGTTGGGTGGCCCATATAGGTATGACCATGCTGGAAGAAGCCTGTGCCGCTTTCAATTGCGTCATAAATGGTCTGGGTGCAAAGGGCAGCGCCGATCGGCTGATAACCAGCGCCCAAGCCTTTGGCGATGGTCAGAATGTCAGGTGCGATGCCGTCCTGCTCGCAAGCAAACAGGGTGCCGGTGCGGCCCATGCCACACATGACCTCGTCGAGAATCAACAAGATGCCATATTGGTCGCAGATTTCGCGGATGCGCTTGTAATATCCCTCGACCGGAGGCAAGGCACCGGCGGTGGCACCGACCACAGGCTCGGCGATGAAGGCCATCACCTTGTCTGCTCCGACCCGCAGGATTTCGGCTTCCAGCTCGTTTGCGACACGCTGGCCATAGTCAAAGGCGCTCTCATCAACCCTGCGGTCACGATATTCATAGCAAGGGGCGATGTGGCTGGTCTCGATCATCAGCGGTGCAAAGGGCTCGCGGCGCCACAGATTGCCACCGGCAGACAGGGCGCCAAGGGTGTTGCCATGATAGCTCTGACGGCGGGCAATGATGCGGTGGCGCTGAGGTTGGCCGATTTCGAGGAAATATTGGCGGGCAAGCTTGATGGCGGCCTCCACGGCTTCCGAACCACCCGACACCAGATAAACACGGTTGAGGGCGCCGGGCGCGTGGGCAATCAGCTTGTCCGCCAACTTTTCTGCGGGGGCAGACGTGAAGAAACCGGTATGGGCGAACGGGATGGTGTGGATCTGTTCGGCAATGGCGGAGATCACATCCGGATCACTATGGCCCAGACAAGACACGGCAGCGCCACCCGAACCGTCGAGATAGCGCTTTCCTTCGGTGTCGAACAAATAGACGCCCTCTCCTCTGGCAATCGTGGGGAGAACGGCTTTGGTATGACGGGGAAACATATGAGACATGTTTTCAAACGCCTGAAATTGGTTGTTTTCTGGATGCAATCGCACATTAAGCGAGAGATTCTGAATTGAGAATGTAGATCAAAGAAACATATGTTTCAAGTGTTGACTTTGTGGGGCACAATTGAAATTTTAGTGAATAGATCATTGCCTGAATGCAGGGTTCGATCATACGGGGAGTGAAACACTGGACGCATTGTCGATAAAGGATCGGATTGCCGGCCATTATGGGGAGCTGAGCGAGCGGCTGCGACAGGCCGCGGACTATGTGGCTGCCCATGAAATGGAGGTTGCGACCTATTCTCTGCGGGCGGTTTCCGGTCGGGCGGGATTGGCTCCAGCGACCTTCACGCGGTTGTCTCAGGCGCTTGGCTTTGCCAATTATGAAGAGATGCGGGATCTGTGTCGGGCTGCTGTGGGGCGCCAAGCGCTGAGTTTTGCACAGCGTGCAGATCTTCTTGTGCAAGAACAGCATGGAGCGGATGCTCCAACTTTTTTTGATCGGCAAGTGTCTGCCTGCCTCAACAATATCAGCATGATGGGCAGTGAGCTTGACAGGGAGCGTCTGTTCGATGTGGTCAAGACTCTCGATGCCGCGCGCGAGGTGCATCTGTTTGGTGCCTTCAGCTCCTCAGGGCTCATCGAGTATTTTGCCTATCTGGCCCGGTATTTTGCCAAAAACTGGCGGGTTGCAGGACGTATGGGTGCGTCTCTGAGTTCGTCTCTGGTCGGTCTTTCGGAAGAGGACGCCCTGATCATCATCACCAAGTCGCCCTATGCCAGACGATCGATCCTTGCGGCTCAGATGGCTCATGAGGCTGGTGCGTATGTCTTTGTAATAACGGATAAACATTCCTGTCCGGCGCTCGAATTTTCCTCCTCCTATTTCATTGTACCGACCGATAGTCCGCAATTCTTCTCTTCTTATGCAGCCACTCTTGTGCTAATTGAAACTATAGTCGGAATGTTGGTTCATCGCGCCGGCAAAGAAGCGCGTGCGCGAATAGAAGAAGTCGAAACCCGAAACCATCTCAATGGTGAGTTTTGGGATTAAAATAAGCACACTGGACCTTTTCAACTCAGGGAGAACAATATGTTGAAAAAAGTAACCTTGACGGCCGCTGCACTCGCAGCCGGTGTCACCTTCTCGCCAGCCGCTTTTGCTGAAGAGTTCATCACCATTGGTACCGGTGGCGTAACCGGCGTTTACTACCCGACCGGTGGTGCGATCTGCCGTCTGGTCAACAAGGGCCGCAAAGAACATGGTGTTCGTTGTTCCGTCGAATCCACCGGTGGTTCCGTATACAACATCAACACCATCCGCGAAGGCGAGCTGGAATTCGGCGTTGCCCAGTCCGACTGGCAGTATCATGCTTACAACGGCACCTCCAAGTTTGAGGATAAAGGCAAGTTTGAAGACCTGCGCGCTGTCTTCTCCGTGCATCCCGAGCCATTCACCGTGGTTGCCCGTGCCGATTCCGGCGTCAAGTCCTTCCAGGACCTGAAAGGCAAGCGCGTCAATATTGGTAACCCTGGCTCCGGTCAGCGCGGGACCATGGAAGTCCTGATGGAAGCTTTGGGCTGGACGACCGAAGACTTCGCTCTGGCAACCGAGCTGAAAGCGGCTGAACAGTCTGCTGCCCTGTGTGACAACCAGATCGATGCCATGGTTTACACCGTTGGTCACCCATCCGGTTCCATTCAGGAAGCAACCACCGCCTGTGATTCCGTTTTGGTGACCGTTGATGGTGCTGCTGTCGAAAAACTGATCGGTGACAACAGCTACTACCGCACCGCGACCATTCCAGGCGGCATGTATCGTGGCAATGATGCAGACACCAAAACCTTCGGTGTTGGCGCGACCTTCGTGACCTCTGCCAAAGTTTCTGAAGACACCGTTTACACCTTGGTAAAATCCGTCTTTGAAAACTTCGATGCCTTCAAGAAGCTGCATCCTGCTTTTGCCAACCTGAAGCCTGAAGAAATGGCAAAAGACGGTCTGTCTGCTCCTCTGCATGCAGGCGCTGCAAAATATTACAAAGAAAAAGGCTGGATTAAATAATCCATTTTGATGCCGGGCTTCGGGACAGTCAGTCCCGGAGCCTTTTTTCGTTTAACAGAAGTGGACAGCACATCCTGATTGCGTGCTGACTCCCACTCGATACGATGCTGTTGCAGACTGAGGTGTGACATTCCGCGGCCTCTGCATGCCTTTCATGCTTGTCATTGTGACCCTTTTCGGGTCTGTCCGGGGGATCCGTTCTGGTTGATCTCCGGTGGCGCGCTCGCATGATGGCCAGAGACATATGCCCTGCGGTGAGAATCTCCTGACGATTCTCTGGTCAGCCGCGCTGTTGTGACGGCAGGGAGCTGTTTGAAATGTCACAAAAAAAGGAAAGCGGGCGTCCCCTTTCTGAAGAAGAACTTCAGGAACTGGTCGCGTCCACCGATGCCGGTTCGCGTAATCCCGTCGGCGCGGTGGGGACCTTCCTCGCAGCCGTCGCTCTCATTTGGTCTCTCTTTCAGGTCGTTCTGGCCTCTCCGATCTCCAATTATGTTCTGCCCGGCGATCTGATCAACAACTCCCGACAGTTCCATCTGGCCTTCGCGATCTTTCTCGCTTATATGGCCTATCCTGCGCTGTCCTCGAGCCCACGCCATCACATTCCGGTCCAGGACTGGTTTTTCTCGCTGGCTGGTGCCTTCATCGCGCTCTATGGCTTCTTCATGTATCAAAAGATCGTCGACAATGGCGGTCTGGCCGACGATATGGACAAATGGTTCGCGCTGGCAGGTCTGCTTCTGCTGTTTGAAGCCGCCCGGCGTGCGCTTGGGCCGGCCATGGCGATCATTGCAACGATCTTCCTGTTCTATGTCTTTTTCGGAGCGTCGGAATGGATGCCCGAGGTGATCCGCTGGAAAGGCGCGTCTCTCAAGAAAGCCATGAGCCATATGTGGATCACTTCTGAAGGTGTGTTCGGTATTGCGCTTGGGGTTTCAACCAAATTTGTCTTCCTGTTCGTGCTGTTCGGCGCCTTGCTCGACAAGGCCGGTGCGGGCAACTATTTCATCAAGATGGCCTTTGCCGCGTTGGGGCACCTCAAGGGTGGTCCGGCGAAAGCCGCCGTTGTCGGCTCCGGTGCAACAGGCCTGATTTCCGGCTCGTCGATCGCCAACGTGGTGACGACCGGTACCTTCACCATTCCGCTGATGAAACGGGTGGGCTTCACCTCCGAGCAGGCCGGTTCTGTTGAGGTGGCCTCATCGGTCAATGGTCAGATCATGCCGCCGGTGATGGGGGCTGCTGCCTTCCTGATGGTGGAATATGTCGGCATTTCCTATGTCGAGGTGATCACCCATGCCTTCCTGCCTGCGATCATTTCCTATATCGCTCTGGTCTATATCGTCCATCTCGAAGCGGTGAAACGCAATATGCCGACCCTTGGCAACAAGAGCGTTTCGACCCTGCGGACGGTGCTTGGCATGTTTGCCTTCTTCTTCTGCTTTGCAGCCATTTGCTATGGAATCAAGTTCCCGATTGCGTGGATTTCGGCAGCTGTGCCCGATGGGGCTAGCTGGGTTCTGGCGCTTCTGGTCTTTGTGGCTTATGTGGTGCTGCTGAAATTTGCTGCGACCGTAGAAGACCTGCATCCGGATGATCCGAACGCCAAGGAAGTTGTGCTGCCGGAAATGTCCGAGATCTACAAGTCCGGTCTCTACTATCTGCTGCCGATCGTTGTGCTGGTTTACTTCCTGATGATCGAGCAGAAATCACCGGGTCTGTCGGCCTTCTGGGCAACGGCCCTGTTGTTTGTCATCCTTCTGACCCAGCGGCCGCTGAAGGCGATTTTCCGCGGGGAAAGTGCCACCGCCAATGTCTTCGCCGAAGGGGTCAAGGATCTGGGTAGCGGCCTGATTGACGGTGCGCGCAACATGATCGGCATTGGTCTGGCGACCGCGACTGCCGGGGTGATTGTTGGCACCGTGACGCTGACCGGTATCGGTCAGGTGATGGCCGATCTCGTCGAGCTGATCTCCGGTGGCAACCTTGTCTTGATGCTGATTTTTGTCGGCATGCTGTCGCTGGTGCTTGGCATGGGGCTGCCGACCACCGCCAACTATATCGTCGTCTCCTCGCTGATGGCCGGGGTTGTGGTGTCGCTTGGGGAGCAAAGCGGGCTTGTTGTACCGTTGATTGCCGTGCATTTGTTCGTCTTCTATTTCGGCATCATGGCGGATGTGACGCCGCCGGTGGGGCTTGCCTCCTTCGCGGCGGCGGCGGTGTCCGGCGGGGATGCGATCAAGACTGGCTTCACAGCCTTCTTCTATTCCCTGCGTACGGTGGCTCTGCCCTTCGTCTTCATCTTCAACACCGATCTGTTGTTGATTGATGTGACCTGGTATCAGGGCATTCTGGTCTTCATCATCGCGACGATAGCCATTCTGGTCTTCACAGCCGGAACGATGGGGCATTTTGTTACCAAAAGCCGGATCTATGAAAGCGTTGCACTGGTGCTGATTGCTTTCGTGCTGTTTCGTCCGGACTATTTCATCAATCACCTGCAACCACCTTATGAGAAGGTTGAACCTGCTGCCATTTCCGAGACCTTCGGGACCTTGCACAAAGGTGGCGAGTTGCGTCTGGTGGTGTCTGGACCGGATTTCGATACCAGCCAGATCAAGGAAACCACGCTTGTGCTGGAAGCTGGCGATGAGCAGGGCGGCGATGCCCGTTTGTCGGCCGCCGGTCTGACCCTGATGGATGAGGATGGGGTGACCAAGATGGATGAACCATTCCCGGGCACGCCCCTATTTGAAAAAATGAACTCGTTTGACTTCTATGGCGACGATCCAGTGGTGATCAAATCCGCCAAGGTCAAGGCAGATCAATTGCCCAAGGAGTTGGTCTTCATTCCGGGCCTTTTGCTGCTTGGTCTGGTCTATATGTTGCAGCGGGCGCGTGTACGCCGTGAGGAGGAGACTGCGTCATGATTAAATCAGTTCTATGTGCTCTGGATATCAGTCAGGACAATGACATCGAGGTGCTGCGCAAGGCAGACAAGCTGGCGCGGCTCGACGATGCAAGCCTTGATGTGGTGACGGTTGTGCCGAATTTCGGCATGACCCTCGTGAGTTCCTATTTTGATGACAATTTCCAGAAGCAGGCGGTCAAGGAAGCCAAGGATCGGCTGCGCGAACGGGTCGGGTCCATTCTCGGTGAGGAGCGGAATGAGGAAATCCGCCACATCGTGGCCACCGGGTCGGTCTATGAGGAAATTCTAGAGCTTGCCGAGCAAACCGATATCGATCTGATCGTCATCGGGGCGCACAAGCCGGACTTGCGTGAATATCTACTGGGACCGAATGCGGCGCGCGTCGTGCGTCACTCCAATTGTTCGGTCTATGTGGTCCGCAACAAATAGAGCGCCCGATTAAGGACAAAAAAGAAAGGCCACCCCATTCTCCGGGGTGGCCTTTTGCGTTAGTCGCCATGACAGGGGGTTATTGGGCGGCTTCGATCGAGCCATAATGGGTTTCGACCAGCCCCTTCATGATATAGTTGGCCGACGTTCCGCTGCAGGCCATCGGCAGGTCATAGACAATGGCGAGACGGTTCAGGGCCTTCACATCCACATCGTGGGGCATCGGGGACAGGGGATCGACAAAGAAGATGAGGCCGTCGAGTCGTTTCTCGGCAATCATTGCGCCGATCTGCTGGTCGCCTCCAAGGGGACCGGAGAAGAGCGGCTGCAGATTGAGGCTTGGATAGGCTTTGAGAATGCGGCCACCAGTGGTGCCTGTCGCAAAGAGTTGCGCCTTTTCAAGCAGGGAGAGATGTTCTCCGACCCAGTCGATCATGTCATCTTTTTTGGCGTCATGAGCAACCAGGGCAATGCGCAAGATGTCTTTGCCCGACTGGTTCTGTGTCTCTTGCATGGATCTTGTGTCCTTTAGCCGTTTGGCGACCGACAACAGGAATGATGACCGCCGCATAAGGCATGCCAGAGCGGTCCTGCCGGTCTTGGAAACCGGGCGCAGTCTAGCGGCATTCGGCGTCGCCTGTCCAGAGCCGGTGGCCACTCACCACAGGGTCAAATGAGAGACGGATTGCCGCGATTGCCTTTGGCTTTCAGGTATATATGGCATGGCCAGATCTATCGACAGGGCGGACCTGGTATCCTTGCAAGACATCACAAGCCGGTCAGTATGGGCCGGGCATCGGGCGGGGGCGGCGTGTTGGACGGTCAAAGATCTTGCGACCGAACAAGGAGGCCGTCAGGTCGGTCAACAATTCCGCCGTCTTGCCACGATGGTCAAGGAAGGGATTGAGTTCAACCAGATCGAGCGAGGTGACGCATTCGCTTTCATGGAGCATTTCCATGATCAGATGAGCCTCGCGGAAGGTGGCGCCACCGGGAACCGTGGTGCCCACGGCAGGGGCAATGCTCGGGTCGAGAAAATCGACATCGAGGCTGACATGCAGCATGGCTTTGCGGGCCTTGATCTCATCGAGCATCTGCTGCAAAGGCTGCATGACGCCAACCTCGTCAAGGACACGCATATCATGGACATGGACCCCGTGGGACTTGAGCAACTCGCGTTCCTGCCGATCGACGCTGCGAATGCCCATCATATGAACCTGTGTCGGGTCCACCGGATGGGCAAGCGGTGCGGCATATACGCCTTCAATGGCCTTAAGGCCGCAGAAGGCCGCGACCGACATGCCATGCATGTTGCCGGAGTCCGAAGTTTGGGGAATGTTGAAATCCGGATGAGCATCCAGCCAGAGCACATAAAGCGCACGGTCACACTCCGCCGCGTGACGGACCATGCCGGCAACAGAGCCCATCGACAGGGAATGATCCCCGCCCAGAAAAATCGGAAAACTATCCTTCGCCATCGCATAGGCCTGATCGGCAAGGGAGCGGGTCCAGTTGGCAATCTGTTTGAAATTATTGGCATTTCCCTTGGTAGGGGGTGTCGCCTCTAGGCTGGTCGGGGTGAGATTGCCATGATCAATGCAGGCAAAGCCCAGACCCGTCAGGGTTTCAACGATGCCTGCGGTGCGCAGGGCGTCGGGGCCCATAAGGCAGCCCTTTTCATGGGTGCCATCTTGCACCGGAACACCTAGAAGGCCAATCGATTGACGCTCGAACATTGTATCGCTTTACCCCTGAAACTGCGTGGCGTGCCAGTGCTGCCTATATCCGGAATGGGTCGGAGTTGAGGTGCGCGTCCACTGCATGGTTGCGGATAGGGTCAATTATTCCGACCGGGGCGCCAATCTGAAGGCAACAAGTGTGGTAAATTTGATAGGACTTCTGGCGATTTGCGTCACTGGATTGTGCAAATTGACAGCCTGACAAGAGGGCCGCAAAGCGACGCCCCTCTTGTCAGGGATGGGACTGGTCAGTTGCCGAACAGGCCCTTGGTCAGATCTCGCAGCAATCTCTGCTCGACCGGCTGCTGTTGTTGCTGCTGGTTTTGATTTTGATTTTGCTGGGGCTGATTGTTGTTGCCTGATTGCGGCTTGAGGATCTTGTTGAGATCAATGCCCAACTTGTCCGACTGTTTCTGAATTTCCTTGGTGATGTTTTTCTCGACCCGCTGAAGGCCCTCGCTGGCCGCTTTGCCCGGCGCGCCGAGCTGTTGCAGGCCTTTGAAAATGGCGTCCGGATTTTCCAGAATGCCGGGAATGTCAGGATAGATGCGTGGTTTGGTTAGCTTGCCCTTGATGATAATCGGGATCGGAACCCCTTGCGCATCAACCAGACCGCCCTGTCCCTTGAGGGTGGTGGACAGCTTTGGCGTTGCCTTATAGTCGATGCGGCTGTTGGGTAGATCGATCTGGCCCGTCCCTGCAAGGCGGAAGAGCGGGCTCAGCATCAACAGATCCTGATTGCTGACCATGCCATTGTTGAACTGGAAGCTGGCGGTCAGGGATGAGAAATCGGTGGTTTGGCTCTGGGATGTGGACCATCCCTCAAGAATGTTGCCGCTCAGGCGGCGCATCATTTGCGGGATGTTGATGCCACGGATCTGGCCGTCAAGCATTTCCAGTTTGGCAAAGCCATTGAGCTGGCGAATGATGTCGGCCTGACTGGCACCCTTGGCTGTCAGATCGAGGGTGACGCCGCCACGCCCGCTTAGGGCCTTCATGTCAATGCTGTCGCGCAGGAAGCCAGACATTTGCATGTTCGCCAAGGCGAAGTTGGCTGACAATTGCGCTGGCTTGGTGGCAGCATTGACGAAAAAGCCACCGGTTCCCTGACCTTCATACAGATTGAGGCGATCCAGCGAACCTGACAATTGCCCGTCTTTCAGGCGGACGGCCATTTGCACCGAGCCTGTCTTGATATCGCGGGCCACGAGGGACTTGGCGGACAGGGTGAGCTCGGCATTGACATTGTTAAGGCCAGAAAAGTCTATCGGGCTTGTGTCCCAGCCCTGCTGGGCCGTCTGTGTGGACGCGCGTGCCGTGCGGCCCTGACTCTTGCCGTCACCCATGAAGGGGGTGAGGTCCAGCGTTTCAAAGGCAAGGGCGCCATTGACCACAGGCTTGGCACCCGCTTGATAGGCGAGATTGCCACTGCCGCGGGATTGGCCCATGTGCAGCGACAGATTTTGCAGATTGGTCCTGTCACTCGACAGGGCAAGTTTGGTCGACAGGCTGATCGGCAGGTCTGGTGTGCCGCTGGTGACGGATTGCCCAAGCCAGCTGAGCAAGTTCCGGCTTGAGGGGCTCTTGATTGACAGGGTCGAGCCGGACAAGCTGACACTTGCCGGGTTTACCAGACCGGAAAGGGCCAACGACAAGGGGCGGGCATCAACGGAGAGGCTTGCCGGGATTGGCTGTTGCCGCAGGGCTTCGGCCAGTCCAATGCGGCTTGAATAGCGGATCGTCTCGCCATTCCAGCCAAAGGCACCGGCTATGTCGATCGGTTGATCAAGGCTGGTGATTGTGACGCGGGAGGTGAGCTTGTCGATGGTGCCGGATTCACGGCCCGGAATGGCGGCCTGTAAAGCCGGATTGGCGAGCTTGCCATTGGCCAGAGTGATCTGCCCGGCGAGATTGCCATTGTTGGCGATGGCGTCTGGCGTGAGGCCTTTGGCGGCAAAGTTGAGATCGGAAGAAATCATGCCTGACAGGGGGCTTGCCTGACCGGCCAGACGGGCAGCTTCCTGTATGTCGATCTGTTGCACCTTCAGTGAGCCATTCCACAGCAACTGTCCCAGATCTCCAGACAGGTTGGCTTGCAGATTGCCTTTGGCAAGGTTGGCGGATTTGAGGTCAAGACGCATTTGCCCGTCGATGATCTGGGCCAGCAACTTCAATTGGCGCAGGCTCTTGCCCTGATAGGTTATCCGGCCAGCACGCAGATCGGCGGTCAGATCAAATTCGCGCAAGGCCGAGAGGTCCGGTTCGGCTTGATCCGTCTCGTCTTGGCTCGCCTGTGCATTCGATGCTGCACCGCTGTTGTCCTTGTCGGCGAGCAAGGCATCGACATTGAAGGTCGGCATGTCCAGCGCAACGCGAATCAAGGGGCGGGTGAGGGACTCGTCGGTAAAGATGCGGGCGGCCCCATGGATGGCCTGATCGTCAAAGGCGAGGTTGAGCGCGGGCAGGCGGATTTCATTGGCTAGCGCAACGAGCGAGCCATCGGCTTCGATCTTGCCGATGGAGAGGGGCGTGTTGGCGGCCCCGAGCCACTCAAACAATTGGGTGACGTTGCCTGCGTTGAACGCATAATTGGCAACCAGCAGCGCGTCGCCTTTCAGCGCCAGCTCGCCGATCAATTTGGCTTTCAGCAGATCGTTGGTGACAGCAATAGTGAGGCCCGAGGAGCGACCGTTGACCGCATTGCGAACATTGGCAATCTCGCCGGAAAAGGCAATGTCTTGTTCTTTGAAGGGCAGTGAACCTTCAAGACTGGCCGCGCCGTCGAAGTCAGGCGCTCGCAGGGTCAGATCCAGTCCGGACAGCAGAGTGGTTTGATGCCCGCCACCATCCATGCGGACGATCATGGCATTGCGCAGTCCCAATTGACGCAGGCTGAGTGCCGAAAGGTCAATCTCGTCGCCAGAGGACGAGGTGGCATCGGATGTCGGGTCTGTCTCGGAAGGGGGGCTTGAGGTCTTTTGTGTCAGCGTCAGCACCGGATCAATCAGGGTGATGCCGGTGATGTCGGCCTTGCCCGAGAGAAGCGGCGACAGGGCGAGGGAAAAATCCAGCTGTCCAATGGCCACCAGCGGCTGATCATTTTGATCGCGCAGAGCGACCTTGTCTGCCGACAGGCGCAAACCGGTCAGGAGAGACAGGGACACATCGCCGGAAATGTCGAGCTTCATGCCGGATTGTTGTTGGACAAATTGCTGGACCTGACTTTTCAAAAAGTCGGTCGAGACGAAGACCGGAACCATCGCCAAAGCGAGAATGACCAGAAAGACAGTGGAGAGCAGAGAGATCAGGATGTTACGCATCGGGCAGTCTCAAACTAGGGCAATTGGGCGGCCGTCCGTTTGGTGTATCGTCACCAAACGAATCAACACAACCTATCTTACTGCGTCGCAACCCATGGCACCAACTTCGCTGTCGCATGGGGCAGCAACGTGGCGGTATGGTGCAGTGGCTGGAAAATGAGCGGATTGTCTGCGATTTGTCGGTCAACGGGGTTGCAAAAGTGGAAAACTCGGCAGATCAAAATGCGCCCTGCTTCGACTTATGTATGATACAGGCCAAATGCGTAGGCCGAGCCGATTGGTTGGTTCGGTCCTGTTCTGTCTGAAAAAGCTCGATTGGGGGCAAAGGAGAGAAGATAATGAGTTCAATGGAAGTCATCTGGTCGGATCTGGTTCGCCATCGCGAGGACTTTTCGTCTTTTCATCTCAGGGACGCCTTTGCCGAGGATCCAGAGCGGTTTGCCCGCTATTCGGCCGAAATGGACGACTGCCTGACGCTCGACTATTCCCGCAACCGGATCAATGACAAGACCCTGATGCTGCTCGAAGCCCTGATTGCTCAGGCAGACGTGGCCGAGCGCTATCAGGCGATGAAGTCTGGAGCGCTGATCAACAATACCGAAGGGCGCGCGGTTCTGCATATCGCGCTGCGCGGCTCGGTGGCCGACGATCTGAGCGTTGATGGGCAAGCCGTTATGGCGGACATCAATGCGGTCAAAGAGCGGCTTTATACTTTTGCCAAGGGTGTGCGCGACGGCTCGATCGCTGCCAAGGACGGGCAGCCTTTCACCGATGTGGTCAATGTGGGTATCGGTGGTTCGGACTTGGGGCCACATATGGTGACGGCGGCGCTTGCTGCCTATCATGATGGCCCACGGGTGCATTTTGTCTCCAACGTTGATGGCGCGCATATGGGCGACACGCTGAAAGGATTGGATCCGGCCCGCACCCTGTTCCTTGTGGCGTCGAAAACCTTCACCACACAGGAAACCATGACCAATGCGCGGGCCGCCAAAGCGTGGCTCACAGCGGCGATTGGCGAGGATGCTGTGGCCGATCATTTTGCGGCCCTGTCGACCAACAAGGCAGGCGTTGAAGCCTTTGGCATCAATACCGACCGGATGTTTGAATTCTGGGACTGGGTTGGTGGGCGCTATTCGGTCTGGTCGGCAATTGGCCTGCCGGTGATGATTGCCATCGGACCGGAGGGCTTTGAAGACTTCCTTGCTGGCGCCCGCGCGATGGACAGCCATTTTGAAACCGCGCCGTTCCGCGAAAACATTCCGATGCTGATGGCCGCTTTGGGCCTGTGGTATCGCAATGTCTGGGCTTGCGCGTCGGTGGCGGTGCTGCCTTATGATCAGCGCCTGCTCTATTTTGCCGATTTCCTGCAGCAACTTGATATGGAATCTAATGGCAAGACGGTGCGCAATGATGGCTCACCGGTGCTGCGGCAGACCGGTCCGGTGATCTGGGGCGCGGCTGGCACCAATGGTCAGCATGCTTTCTATCAGGAACTGCATCAGGGCAGCGACATCACCCCGTGCGAATTTTTGGTTGCCGCCAAGCCGAGCGAGGCTGACCAGCATCAGCATGATCTGCTGCTCTCCAACTGCTTTGCGCAGGTGGAAGCTTTGGCCTTTGGCCGCACCGCCGAGGAAGCCAAGGCGCAGCTGGAAGCGTCTGGCAAATCGCCGCAAGAGGTTGCCGCTCTGACGACCCACAAAGTGTTTCCGGGCAACCGCCCAAGCTCGTTGCTGTTCTATGACAAGCTGACGCCGAAGATGCTGGGCCGTCTGATTGCGCTTTATGAGCAGAAGGTGTTTGTGCAGGGCGTGGTCTGGGGCGTTAACAGCTATGACCAGTGGGGCGTTGAGCTTGGCAAGGAACTGGCCAACAAGCTGGCGCCAGCGGTGGAAAAAGCCGAGCGTGGCGAAGGGGAACCAGCGATCCTTGATCGTCTGAAGGCCTATCGCGCCCGCTAAGGGCCCCTTAAAATTTGAATGTGAGACGGGCGGATTTTCCGCCCGTTTTTATTGGGGCTGGTTTGCTTGCCGTTTGGCGATGGTGTCATGCAGGTCTGGGGCAGCAGAAATCAGGCGACGGGTGTAAAGCGCTTGCGGGTTGGAGAAGACCGCTTCGGTGCGGCCCCGCTCGATGATTTTGCCCTGATACATGACCAGCACTTCATCGGTGATGGCCCGGACGACGGACAGGTCGTGACTGATGAACAGATAGGCGAGATCAAGCCGGTCACGCAGGTCGGTCAGGAGATCGAGGATCTGGGCGCGGATCGAGACATCCAACGCCGAGACCGGCTCGTCTGCGATGATGATTTTGGGGCGAGTGATGAGCGCGCGAGCGATGGCGAGGCGCTGGCGCTGGCCGCCGGAAAATTCATGGGGGAAGCGCTCGGCCACATCGGGACTGAGGCCCACTTGTGTGAGGCTTTCGGCGATGCGCTGGTTGCGTTCCTCCTTGCTCAATCCGTCACGATAGAGATGCAATGGCTCGGCAATGGAGCGGCCAACCTTGTGGCGCGGATTGAAGGATCCATTGGGATCTTGGAAGACGATCTGAATATCCTTGCGGATTTCCATCAAGGCCGCCTGATCGCTGGCATAGGGATTGCGGTCGCTGATGCGGATGTCGCCCTTTTGTGGTGCTTCAAGGCCGAGCAGGGCACGGGCAAGGGTGGATTTGCCACAGCCGGATTCGCCGACCAGCCCAACGCTTTGCCCCGCATGAATGGTCAGATCCACATGATCAACGGCGCGGAAATGGGCGCGGCGAAAGGTGGGGAACTGGCGCGGCAGGGGATAGTCGCGGGTGATGTCGTTGGTAATGAGGATGGGTGTTTCGCTCACCAGCGCCGGGTCGTCATTATAGAGCGGCGGTTTGGCGCGGGTCGGCACATGGGTCGAGGCGTCAAACAGGCTCTGGCTATAGGGATGGCTGAGGGTCTCAAAGAGCTGTGGCAGGGGGCCGGTCTCGACAATTTCCCCTTCTTTCATGATGGCAATTTGGTCGGCCATATCGGCCACCACCGCCAGATCATGGGAAATCAGCAACAGAGCCGACTGGTCTTCTTGCATCAGGGCCCTCAGCAATTTGAGGATCTCGGCCTGACTGGTGACATCGAGCGCGGTGGTTGGCTCGTCGGCAATGATCAGCTTGGGTTGCATGGCGATGGCCATGGCGATGATGACCCGCTGCTTCTGACCGCCGGACAATTGGTGCGGGAAGCGGTTGGGCGAAATCTGGTCTGGCGGCAGGCCAACCCTCTCGAGCAGATGACGGGCTTTGTCCTCGGCCTCGCGGCGGGTGCAAGCGGTGTGCAGCAGGATGGATTCGAGTACCTGCGCGCCAATGGGTTTCAGCGGATTGAGCGCGGTCATCGGTTCTTGGAACACCATGCCCATGCCATTGCCTCGAAGGCCGCACAGCTCGGCTTCGCTCATGGCCATCAGATCGTGGCTGCCAAGACGAAGGGAGCCGCTCAGTTGGGCCTTGGGCGGCAACAATTGCATGATGGACAGGGCCGTCAGGCTTTTGCCAGAGCCGGATTCCCCCACCAGCCCGAGGCATTGGCCCGCTTCTAGCGACAGGGAGACATTTTTCAGAATCTGGTGCTGGCCAATGGTCAGATTGACCTGATCGAGCGAAAGCAGGGTCATGAGGCTTTGCTCCCGCCGATATCAAGGCTGGTGCGGGTTTTCGGGTCGAGCATGTCGCGCAGGCCGTCGCCCAGCAGATTGAGCCCCAGCACGGTGAGGATGATGGCAAGGCCCGGAATGATGGCCAATTGCGGGGCCATCACCATCCATGTCTGGGCTTCAGACAGCATCTGGCCCCAGCTGGGCATCGGCGGCTGGGTGCCAAGGCCGACATAGGACAGGCCCGCTTCGGCCAGAATGCCGAGGGAGAACTGGATGGTGCCCTGCACGATCAGCAGATTGGCGATGTTGGGCAGAATATGCTCGATGGTGATGCGGGCCGCGCCCTTGCCGGACAGGCGGGCGGCATAGATGAATTCCCGCTCCCAGAGGCTGAGTGCTGCGCCGCGCGACAGGCGGGCAAAGACCGGAATGTTGAAAATGCCAATGGCGACGATGGCATTGATCGCTCCGGGGCCTGCAATGGCGGTGATCATGATGGCGGAAATGATGGCAGGGAAGGCGAAGATGAAATCCCCCGCCCGCATCAGGCCTTCATCGAGCCAGCCACCACGGGCCGCCGCCCATGTGCCGATCGGCACGCCAAGGCCCATGCCGATACCAACAGCCACCAAAGCCACGGCGATGGAGTTGCGCGCGCCCAGCATGATCATCGAAAAGAGATCATGGCCATAATGATCGGTACCAAGCCAGTGGCTGGCGCTGATGGGTTTGAGGCGGTTGGCAATGTCGACGACCAAGGCGTCATGGGGTGTCCAGACAAAGGAAACCAGCGCCATCAGCACGAAGATCAAGGTGATCAGGCCGCCAATCACAAAGGAGGGCGAGCGTAGAGCGCGGGCGAGAAAAGAGCGCTGCTGTCTTGGGCTTGGCATCGAGGTCTCTGTCATGATTGTCTCCTGCGATGCAGGCGCGGATCGATCAGGGCATAGGTCAGATCGACGAGGAAATTGACGACAATGACAGTGGCGACCAGCAGGATGATCACCGCCTTGACGGTGATCAGGTCGCGCTGGTTGATGGCTTGAAAAACCAGCCGCCCAAGGCCCGGCAGGGAAAAGACATTTTCGATGATGACGGTGCCCGCCAGCAAAAAGGAAAATTGCAGGCCGAGAATGGTGACGACCGGAATGAGCGCATTGCGCAAGCCATGGCGCTTGAGGGTCTGGGTGAAGGTCAGGCCCTTGGCACGGGCGGTGCGCATATAATCTTCATGCATCACTTCGAGCATGGAAGAGCGCATGATGCGGGCAAGGATGGAAGCTTGCGGCAGGGCAAGCGCAATGGAGGGCAGCACCAAAGCCTGAAGGCAAGGCAGGATGCCCGCCTCCCAGCCGGGAAAGCCGCCGGACGGAAACCAGCGCAGGGTGACGGCAAAGACCAGCACCAACAGCATGGCAAACCAGAAATTGGGCACCGCAATGCCGAATTGGGTCGCGCCGATCAGGGAAATGTCCGGCCATTTGTTGTGGTTGCCGGCTGCCAAGATGCCAAGCGGCAGGGCAATCAGCGTGGAGAGCAACAAAGCGATCAGCGCGAGCGGCAGGGAAACGGTCAAGCGCTCGCCGATCAGCTCGGTCACCGGAACCGAATAGGTGTAGCTGGTGCCAAAATCGCCCGACAGCATGCCGGTGATCCAGATCCAATAGCGTTCGGTCAGCGGCAGATTGAGGCCCAATTGCTCGCGCAGGGCAGCCAGCGTGTCTTCTTGGGCATTGATGCCGAGTATGAGTTCCGCCGGGTCACCGGGGAGGATCTCCATGACAGCGAAGACGAAGAGCGACGCCGCGATCAGGGTCAGACATAGCGAGACAAGACGGCGCAGACTGTAAGCGATCATGAGGGGCGACGTTGGCTTTCGAAAGGCGTGAAAAACGGGGCGAAAGATGAGAAAAGGCACGGCGATGACCGCCATGCCTCGTTCTCTTGTAGCTTGTCTCTTTGCGTTAGTCCATCCACTCGACCTTGGTCAGATCGTTGGCCTGAACCGGCGCGTTGGCCCACAGACCCTTGAGCTTGGCATTCCAGACACCGGTTTTGGCCAGCTGGAACAGAAAGCCGTTGACGGCATCGTCATTGAGCTTTTTCTGCGCCTTGTGCAGAAGCTCGGTGCGCTTGGCTTCATCCGAGGTGGCATTCAGCTCTTCGATGGTGGCGTTGAAGTCGGCATTCTTATATTGGAAATAATAGTCATCGCGGGCATAGATGCCGATATCCATTGGCTCTGTATGGGAGACGATGGTCAGGTCATAATCCTTGCCCTTGAAGACCTGTTTCAGCCACTGGCCCCACTCGACATTGATGATTTCAAGATCAATGCCGACCTTTTTGAGGTCAGAGGCAATGATCAGGCCGGAACGGCGGGCATAATCGGTCGGTGGCAGATGCAGGCGGGCCTTGAAGCCATTTTCCAGCCCGGCTTCCTTCAAAAGAGCTTTGGCCTTGGCGAGATCAAAGTCATAGACGCCGGACAAATCAACATAGGCCGGATTGTGCGGCGCGAAGTGAGAGCCGATCAGCGTGCCATAGCCGAACATGGCGCCTTCGATCAGGGCCTTTCGGTTGATGGCATGGGCCATCGCCTTGCGGACCCGGACATCGTCAAATGGCTTTTGCGCATTGTTGGTCGACAGGACGGTTTCGCCTTCGGTGGTGCCAATGACCACCTTGAAACGCGGATCGGCTTCAAATTGCGGCAGCATTTCCGGGGCGGCAAAAATCGGGAAGGCATCAACGTCGCCAGCCATCAAGGCCGAGAGGGCGGCAGCAGAATCGGCGATGATCTTGAAGGTCGCCTTGTCGAGCTTGGCGGCTTCGCCCCAATAATCAGGGTTTTTGGTCAGGGCAATGGAATCCCCCTTGACCCATTTGCCAAGCTTGAACGGGCCGGTGCCGACCGGGTTGGTCTTGTTGGTCTCGGCGCTTTCGGGCGCCACCATGATGGCGTCACCCCAGCCGAGATTGAACAGCATGCTGCCGGTCGGGCGCTTCAGTTTGACTTCGACGGTCAGCGGGTCAAGGGCGGTGACGCTCTCGATTGGCTCGAACAGGGCTTTCTGGGCATTGACTGAGGTTTCGCCGCGGGCGCGATCCAGCGTGAAGACCACATCATCGGCATTGAAGTCGGTGCCGTCATGGAATTTGACGCCATCATGCAGCTTGAAGATATAGCTCTTGCCATCTTCGGAAATGGTCCAGCTTTCGGCGAGCGCCGGTTTTACTGCGCCACTTTCGTCAATCCGGGTCAGGCCTTCGAAAATGTTGGCATAGACCACTTCGTCAATGGCGGCTGCCGCGCCAGCGGTGGGATCCAGATGCGGTGGCTCCAAGCGGACGCCGACGGTCAGATCCGTGCGGGCGGCCAAGGCGCTGGAGGCGAGCAGAGCGGACGCCACGGAAATCGCTGCAGTCCATTTCAGGGCTGATTTGATCATGAAGGTTCTCCCAACCTGGTGGTCAATGCCGCGCCAAACGACAGGGTTTGACGCCCCATATCCCTTGTTCAAAGGGGTGGTTAACTTGGTTGTGTATTGCGTAAAAGCGTATCAATGGCAAGCGCCATGATCTTGGCCGAATCGACCATATCCTCAATTCCGACCCATTCGTCGGGCTGATGGGCAAGGTCGAGAATGCCAGGGCCATAGGCGATGCAATCCTTCAATTTGCCGATGCGGTCGATGTGTTTCTGGTCATAGGTTCCCGGCGAAATGACATAGTCCGGGGCGGTGCCGAGCACCTCTTCCATTGCCTCATGCACCGCGCGGACCACCGGCTGGTCCTTGTCGGTCATGGTTGGCTGGACCTCGAACAGGTCGGTCAATTGATAGGAAAAAAGCTTGCGGCTTTGTTTCAATTGCTCGAGCAGATCGGTGATTTCGCTTTTCACCACGTCGATATCTTCCTCGATCAGGAAGCGACGATCAATCACGATGCGGCAGGAATCCGGCACACAAGGGGAAGGCAGGCCCTCTGTCTGACGGGTTTGGCCGCCATGGATCGAGTTGATATTCATGGTTGATTGGCGGGCGCCTTCGGGTACGACTGGCATGTCGGTGCGTTTGGTGGCGAGTGCCGGGAAGAGGCTGTCTTCAAAGCTTTCGAGCACGGCACCCATATGGCGGACCGCGCAATCGCCAAGGAAGGGCATCGAGCCATGGGCAATGTGGCCGTGGGTTTCGATTTCCGCCCACCAGACACCGCGATGGCCAAGGCAAATGCGGTTCTTGTTCAATGGTTCGGGGATGATGACATGATCAACCCGATCCTTGTTGAAATAGCCCTGTTCGGCCAAATAGGCGACGCCGCCAAAGCCGCCGGATTCCTCGTCGCAGGTGCCGGAAATCTCGATCGAGCCAGCAAAGTCGGGATAGGTCTCGATATAGCTTTCCGCCGCGATGATCGAGGCGGCGAGACCGCCTTTCATGTCGCAAGCGCCCCGGCCATAGACCTTGCCATCCTCAACCACGCCGTCAAAGGGCGGCTTGGTCCAGCCTTTGCCGACCTCGACCACGTCGATATGGGAATTGAAATGGATGCAGGGGCCGGGCTTTTGGCCGTTGAAGCGGGCAACGACATTCAGGCGCGGATAGCGTTCGCTGTCACCGGGGGAGCCGGTGGCGCGGACATAGTCCACAGCAAAGCCCTTGGCTGCCAAACGGTCGCCGATGAAACGAGCGCATGGCTCATAGGCTTCGCCCGGCGGGTTGATCGTCGGGAAGCGAATGAGATCCTGGGTCAATGCAACAAGGTCATCACGCTTGGCCTCGATGCAGTCGATCAGCTGTTGCACCCCTGTCCCTTTCGAAAGATGTGGCCCTTATGAAAGGCCCTTTTGGGCTTGAGGCAACAGAATGCGTAAAAAAACGTGATCTGTCGAGAGGGCGTGCAAATTTTGCGGTTGCTCTTTAGGGGAAGCTGCGGATATCAAGGACGAAAAAGAACCACATTTCAGTTATTTTGAACTGAAATGTGGTTGAATTGTCATTGTCCGTTGCGGAACTCATCGAGTGTCTTGACCGGGGTCAGGGCCTGCGGGTCGGTGATGATTTCGATCAGGGCCGGGCCGTCATGAGCCATGATGCGGGCAAAGGCATTGGCAAAATCTTCGGTTCTGGTGACGGTTTCTGCCAGTCCGCCCATGGCGCGGGCCATGGCAGCGAAGTCCGGGTTGGTGAGGCTGGTGCCGGACAGGCGGGCGGGATATTCGCGCTCCTGATGCATGCGGATGGTGCCATAGATACCATTGTTGACGACAATCACCTTGATCGGCGCGCCTTCTTGCGCGGCGGTGGCAAATTCCTGACAGGTCATCTGGAAACAGCCGTCGCCGGCAAAGCATATGACCGGTCGGTTCTTGTCGTGAATGGCGGCGGCGACGGCAGCGGGCAGACCATAGCCCATTGAGCCGGAGGTCGGGGCCAGCTGGGTACGCCAGCCGCGATAGGTGAGGAAGCGATGGGCCCATATGGCATAATTGCCTGCACCATTGGTGAAGATGGTTCCCTCTGGGGTGTTGGCGTCGATATGCTTCATCACCTCGGCCATTTGCATGTCGCCGGGGCTCTTGCGGGCCGGAATGGCGTGGAAGGCCTCAAAGCCCTGATGCGCCGCTCTTACCCAATCGATATCCATGATGTTGCGCACGGTGCCAAGCTGGCTGAGCATTTTGGCGGCGGTGGCATGGCGGGCGGCAATCGACAGGGTGGGGCTGAAGACGCGGCCGGGTTCTTCCGGGTCCGCATGGATGTGAATGAGGGTCTGCTTTGGCACCGGGATGTCGATCAGGGTATAGCCAGAGGTGGTCATTTCTCCCAGACGCGCCCCAAGCACCAGCAACAGATCGCTCTGTTTGATGCGTGCAGCCAGGGCCGGATCAATGCCGATGCCCACATGGCCCGCATAATTGGGGTGCGTGTTGGGGAAATAATCCTGACAGCGGAATGAGACCCCAACGGGAATGGCGTTGGCTTCGGCGAAGTCGGCCACCGCCTGTTTGGCCTCAGCCGACCAGCCACCGCCGCCAATGATCATGAAGGGGCGTTCGGAGGCTTTGAGCAGGGCTTTCAGCTCGGCCATAGCGTCGGGCGACGGAGCGCTGTCGGCGGGTTTGACCTTTGGCGGCAGGGCTTTGGGGGCTGGCACTTCTGTGGTCAGCATGTCTTCGGGCAGGGCCAGCACCACCGGGCCGGGGCGACCCGAAAGGGCGGTGCGATAGGCACGGGCGATGAATTCGGGCATGCGGGCGGGGTCGTCGATCTGGGCGACCCATTTGGCCATCTGGCCGAACATGCGGCGATAATCGATTTCCTGAAAGGCCTCGCGCTCGATCTGGTCGCTGGCGACCTGACCGATGAACAGGATCATCGGGGTCGAATCTTGAAAGGCGACGTGGACGCCAGCGCTGGCATTGGTCGCACCGGGGCCACGGGTGACCATGCAGAGGCCGACCTCGCCGGTCAGTTTGCCATGGGCTTCGGCCATCATCGCTGCGCCGCCTTCCTGGCGGGCATTGACGAAATGCAGCGTTGGCGCGTCATGCAGTGCGTCCAGCACCGCCAGATAACTTTCGCCCGGCACGCCATAGATGGTGGAGGCACCTTGGGCGACAAGGCTGTCGACAAGAAGGGTGGCGCCTGTGATTTTGCGGTTGCTCATGGCTTTCATCCTCAAGGATCGGTCGATCCTGATTGGGTTATTCGTTAGTTTCGACGATCTGACGGGCGATCAGATCTTCAATTTCTCTCTCATTAAGCCCCAGATCGCGGGTCAGCACATCGCGGCTATGTTCGCCCAGAAAAGGCGGGGCGATGTCATAGCGCACCGGGGTTTTGCTCAGTTTGATCGGGTTGCCGACACCGGGCAGGCGGGCGCCGTCAGGGCGTTGAAGCTCAACCTGCATGCCGCGATGCTGGACCTGCGGCTCGGCAAAGACCCGGTCGAGCGTGTTGATCGGGCCACAGGGGATGCCTTCGCGGCCAAACAGAGCGAGCCAATCGTCGATGGTGCGATCCACCGTGATGGCCGAGATTTTGGCGGTCAGAATATCGCGATTTTCCACCCGGGCGCGGTTGGTGAGAAAGCGCTCATCCTCGGCCAAGCCAGCAAGGCCGGTCAGCTCGCAGAAGCGGGCAAACTGGCTGTCATTGCCAACCGCGAGGATGAAATGGCCGTCGCTCGCCGGGAAGGACTGATAAGGCATCAGGTTTGGATGGGCATTGCCCATCTGGGTCGGGGCCTTGCCGGTGATGAGATAATTGGTGGCCTGATTGGCGAGTGTTGCCACCTGCACATCAAGCAGAGCGAGGTCGATATGCTGGCCTTCGCCGCTGACCGCACGGTGATTGAGCGCAGCCAGAACCGAGATGGTGGCATAAAGGCCGGTCATCACATCAGCCAGTGCAACGCCAACCTTGACCGGGCCGCCGCCGGGGGTGCCCTGCGGTTGTCCGGTGACGCTCATCAGACCGCCCATGGCCTGGATCATGAAATCATACCCGGCGCGATGGGCGTCCGGCCCGGTCTGGCCAAAACCGGTGACCGAGCAATAGACCAGATCGGGCTTGATGGCTTTCAGACTTTCATAATCAAGGCCATATTTGGCAAGGCCGCCGACCTTGTAATTCTCGATCAGCACATCGCTGGTCTTAACCAGATCGCGGATGATTTGCTGGCCTTCGGGGCTGGTAATGTCGAGGGCCAGCGAGCGCTTGTTGCGATTGCAACAGGCGAAATAGGCGGCGTCATGGCTCGCGTCCCCCATGGCGTCGGGCAGAAAGGGCGGGCCCCAGCCTCTGGTGTCGTCGCCCTTGCCGGGGCGTTCAATTTTGATGATATCGGCACCGAGATCCCCGAGGATCTGACTGGCCCAAGGGCCAGCCAGAATGCGGGACAGATCGAGCAAACGAATATGCGACAGGGCTCCTGTCATGGACGAACTCCTCCTCACCGTCCAAAGCAGACTATTTCTTCAGGTCAGGTCTTGTGCCTGACTCGCTCTATGGCTCAGAAGAATGCCTGCAGGCCGGTCTGGGCACGGCCCAGAATCAGCGCATGGATATCGTGGGTGCCTTCATAGGTGTTGACGGTTTCCAGATTGACCATGTGGCGGATCACGTGGAATTCGTCGGAAATGCCGTTGCCGCCATGCATGTCACGGGCGAGCCGGGCAATATGCAAGGCCTTGCCGCAGTTGTTGCGCTTGATCAGCGAGACATTCTCGACCGGGCAATTGCCTTCATCCATCAGGCGACCAACGCGCAGAGCGGCTTGCAGGCCAAGGGTGATTTCGGTCTGCATGTCGGCCAGTTTCAGCTGGACAAGCTGGGTCTGGGCCAATGGGCGGCCAAACTGGGTGCGGTCAAGGGTATATTGGCGCGAGGCATGCCAGCAGAATTCTGCTGCGCCAATCACGCCCCATGCGATGCCATAGCGTGCCTTGTTGAGGCAGCCGAACGGACCGGCAAGCCCTTGCACCTTGGGCAGCAGATTCTCGTCTGGCACAAAGGCATTGTCGAGGACGATCTCGCCGGTGATAGAGCCACGCAAGCTCATTTTGCCTTCGATCTTTGGCGCGGAATAGCCTTCGGTGCTGGCTTCGACGATGAAGCCTTTGATCTTGCCGTCATGGGCGTCGGACTTGGCCCAGACGATGGCAATGTCGGCGATCGGGCTGTTGGTGATCCACATTTTGGCACCGGTCAGGCGATAGCCGCCATCGACCTTGGTGGCGCGGGTGATCATCGACGCCGGGTCGGAGCCGTGGTTGGGTTCGGTCAGGCCAAAGCAGCCGATCAGTTCGCCGGTGGCGAGCTTGGGCAGATACTTCTTCTTCTGCTCTTCGGTGCCATAGGCGTCAATCGGATGCATGACGAGAGAAGACTGCACCGACATGGCGGAGCGATAGCCCGAATCAACCCGTTCGATCTCGCGGGCAATCAGGCCATAGGCGACATGGCTGACGCCAGCCCCGCCATATTCTTCGGCAATGGTTGGGCCGAGGAACCCGACTTCGCCCAACTCGCGCATGATGTCGATGTCGAAGGTCTCGTTGCGGTTGGCTTCCAGAATGCGCGGCATCAGCTTGTCGTCACAGAAGGCGCGGGCGGCATCGGTGATCATCCGCTCGTCTTCGTCCAGCTGGTCGCGGAAATGGAAGGGATCATCCCAGGTGAATTGCGGTTTGGCACACATATGAGCCGGCTCCTTGACTGGCAGCCTTTTTGCTCCGCCAAAAACCGGCAAGGAGAAAGACTGTGTTTCCTAAAATATCGCACGATGTCTCATTGGTGGGAGCATCCCATCAGGGGGTGGTCCGTAGGGCATCGCCTTGTGCAGAGCTTATCGCGGACAGACGGATCTGGCGACCATCGCTTGGGCCTTGGGTGGCAATCTTGCTTCTTCGTGGCGATTGTTCACATCCAAGGGCGGGGTGCAGGTGTCTGTCCGGTTCTCTTTGGGGGTTATCCTAGTGGGGCCATGCCTATCCGAGAAGCGATGAATATTCAAAAGCACATGAGCTTTGCTCATGACTTCGTGGAAAATTTGCGGCAAAAACGGGCTTTTGCATGAAGGATGGTTATCCCCTGCGTCGGAAGGACGCGCTTTCACTTGCCTTCACTTGCCTTCATAGGCCTTCAGCATCTGCTTCTTGGTGGTCAGTGCCTCACGCATGACCCACGTGCGGAAGGTTTGCAGATTCGGGTTGGCCCGTTTGGTTTGGGGATAGGCAAAATAGTAGTTGCCGTTCGATTGCACCGCCGTCTCATCCAGTGCCACCAGTTCGCCCGATGCCAGCTCTTCCTCGACCAACAGGCGCGGCAGGATGGCAATGCCCATTTTGGCCGCTGCGGCGCGGATCACCATATGAAAATGCTCGAAGCGTGGGCCGACATGGGGATTGGCATGGGTGAGGCCAGACTGGCTGAACCAGTGGGGCCAGATGGTGGGGCGCGATGAGGCTTGCAGCAGGGGATATTTGTGCAGAAGGGCGGTGAGGCCCAAGGCTTCTTTTTCCTTGAGCAGATCCGGATGCCCAAGCGGTATGATGAATTCCGGCATCAGAGCATCGGTCAGTGCGCCCGCCCACGTGGCGTCGCCAAAGTGAAAGGCGGCGTCGATATGCTGATCACTGAATTCGAACGGCGCGATCTTGGTGACGATATGGATGAGAATTTCCGGGTGTGCGGTGGTGAATTTGTTCAGGCGCGGCACCAGCCAGCGCGCGCCCAGCGTTGGCAGACAGGCAATGGTCAGCTCTCCCCCCTGACCGCGATAGGCGAGCAGTTCAAGGGTCGCCGTCTCGATGTCCTGTAGCTTGGAGCGGATCTTGTCGGCATAAACGGCGCCAGCTTCGGTCAAGACCAGCCCCGCACCGGTGCGCTCGAACAGGCGAAGCCCGAGCAACTCTTCCATCGCCCGCATTTGGCGCGAAATGGCGCTTTGGGTGACGCCCAGTTCATTGGCCGCCTTGGTGAAGCTGAGATGGCGCGCAGCGGCCTCAAAGGCACGCAGGGCAGAGAGGGACGGCAGGTAATTGAACATGGTCACACTCGCGGTTGGCCATCTGGGGTGAAAAAGAGAATATCAGACCACGAAAATTAGGCGAAGTTATCCCAGTGGGCAAATGCTGCGTCTCTGTTTCTATTCTAAGCTATGGAAAAATGATGCAAACTGCCCCATATTAGGTCTGCGCCAACAATCACAGGGCGCGGAGCGCTTCCATGTCGCGTCAGTGACGTCATGTCTGACGGATTGACCAAGACAGTGGGCATGCATGACCAGATCTGCAAACCCGAAGGGCGCGTATCAAGAGATCCAAACCGAGAGCATTAGGTGACCCGATCATGAGACTGACCCAACAGGCCAATTACTCTGTCCGTATTCTGATGTATTGCGCCGCCAAGAAAGGCGAGTTTGCCAAGGTGAGCGAAATTGCCCGGGTCTATGACATCTCGGAATATCATCTGTTCAAGATCCTGCCAATTCTGGTGTCGAACGGGTTCATCACCACACATCGGGGCCGCAATGGTGGCCTGAAGCTGGCGAAAGACCCGGCTGATATCACCCTAGGCCAGATCATCCGGGCGGCGGAAGAGAATTTCCATCTCGCCGACTGTTTCGATGAAGGCAGCTATGATTGCCCGCTTCTTTCGATGTGCGACTTCAACCATGCGCTCAATGATGCGCTGGAATCCTTCCTGAAAGCACTCGACAAATACACTTTGGCTGATCTGACCCAGAAAGAAGGCGACATGCGCAATCTGCTCGATATTGCCGAGCCAAAGCCTGTGGCCACAGCTGCGGCCAACTGAGTTGCACGGGACAATTTGAGGTATGGAAAGGCCGGTTGGGATGTCACCAACCGGCCTTTTTGATTATCAGTGGGTGACTGGCTTATTTTGCGGTCCAGCCGCCATCCATCGAAATGGTGGTGCCGGTGATGGAGGCCGCCGAATCACTGGCAAGATACAGCGCCAGATCGGCCACCTGCTCGATGGTGACAAATTCCTTGGTTGGCTGGGCCAATAGCAACACGTCGCGCTTCACTTCTTCTTCGGTCATGTTGCGGGCTTTCATCGTGTCGGGGATCTGGCGCTCTACCAGCGGGGTCCAGACATAGCCCGGTGCAATGGCATTGACCGTGATGCCTTGTTCGGCCACTTCCAGCGCGACGGTTTTGGTAAGTCCCGCAACACCGTGCTTGGCAGCGACATAGGCCGATTTGTAGGGGGAGGCGACGAGCGAATGGGCCGACGAGATATTGATGATCCGGCCTTTGCCCTTCTGTTTCATCTTCGGCAGGGCGGCACGGATGGTGTGGAAGTTGGAGCTGAGATTGATAGCGATGATGGCATCCCACTGGTTGATCGGGAACTTTTCGATCGGTGAGACATGCTGGATGCCTGCATTATTGACCAGAATGTCAATCATGCCGAACTCGTCTTCGGTCACTTGAATGCTGTGCTTGATGGCTTCCGGGTCAAGCATGTTTGCCGCGCTGTAGATGGCGCGCACGCCAAAGTCCTGTTCAATCGATAGGCGGGCCTGCTCGATCTCGTTGGCATCGCCAAGGCCATTGATCACCACATTGGCTCCCTGGCTGGCAAAGGCCCGGGCAACGCCAAGTCCGATGCCACTGGTCGATCCGGTGATGAAGGCGGTCTGTCCCTGATGCGCGCCTTGATGCGGCTTGGTGTTGGTTGTCATCTCTCTCTCCTCTTGCAGCTCCGGTCCATCTGTCTGGGCAGGGTGACCGTATGCCATCTTTTCTGATCTGCCATAAAGTTGATATGCCGGGCTTTGATCTCCAGTTATGGTGGCATGGTCCTTTGCCGGGCAGCTTAATTGCCTCGCAAGGCTTGGCAAGGGTCTATGGTTGTGCATAGTTCGAAAGTGCAGTGCATCATCATGAGGGGCTGGATTATCATCAGCGGGCGGGAAGAAGGAGTGTGGCAATGATCGAACTGGAAGACCATGACCACAGTCATTGTGTCAGCCAGATGCTGGGGGCTGCGGAAAAACTCTGCAAAGAGCGGGGCCTGAGACTGACCGATCAGCGCAAGGCCGTGCTGGAAGTGCTCTGTTCCAGTCATGTGCCTGCCAGCGCCTATGACATTCTTGATCGCCTCAATCGGGTGCGCAAGGAGAAGAGCGAGACAATGCTTGCCCCGATCTCGATCTATCGGGCGCTCGAGTTCCTGATGGAGCATGGCATCATTCATCGGATCGAAAGCCGCAATGCTTATGTCGCCTGTACCCATTGCATTGAAGGGCACCGGGACGTGATCATCTTCCTTTTGTGTGATGATTGTGGTCGGGCTGCGGAATTCCAGTCGGAAAGCCTGAGCGGTCTGATCGATACAATTGCGGCAACAGCCCACTTTACTCCCAATGCGCCGGTGCTGGAAATCCGGGGCATCTGTTCCGATTGCCGTGGTTTTGTCGGGGCCGAAGACTGAGACTCGAACTCTGCTTTTGCTTCTTTTGTTCTCTGCCCTTAATGGGAGCGGAGGACATGCAAAGAAGCGGGCGGGCTCCTTGCACCGGCCTGTGTGATTTGCCATATAAGGCCTGCTTGAAAATTTTCCCCTGCTCACCGACCGTTGGCTGAACGGATCGGGACATAGAGGCTCGCTTGGGCGGGTCGATCCGGATCTCCCGGGAAAGTGAGGATCTATGGCCTTTCTAACCGCTCCCCTTGAACGCCGCATCACCAAGGCGGTGAAGGTGGGCTCCGTGACCGTTGGTGGTGGCGCCCCGATTGTCGTCCAATCGATGACCAACACGGACACCGCGGATGTGGACAGCACGGTGGCGCAGGTCGCCGCCCTGCACAAGGCCGGGTCGGAACTGGTGCGCATCACGGTGGACCGGGACGAGTCAGCGGCGGCCGTCCCAAAGATCAAAGAACGGCTGTTGCGACTCGGTATCGATGTGCCGTTGGTTGGGGACTTCCACTATATCGGCCACAAGCTGCTGGCGGATCATCCTGCCTGCGCCGAAGTGCTCGACAAATACCGGATCAATCCGGGCAATGTGGGCTTCAAGGCACGGCGCGATCAGCAATTTTCGATGATGATCGAGACCGCCAACCGCTATCAGAAAGCGGTACGGATCGGGGTCAATTGGGGCTCGCTCGATCAGGAATTGTTGACCAGACTGATGGATGAAAATTCCGCCAGTGCCAATCCGCAGCCAGCGCAAGCCGTGATGCATGAAACCATCATCCAGTCTGCCTTGCTGTCGGCGGCGCGGGCTGAAGAGCTGGGCATGTCGCCGCATCAGATCATCCTGTCAGCCAAGGTGTCTCAGGTGCAGGATCTGATTGCCGTCAATACAGCGTTGGCGCTGCGTTCCGATTATGCCTTGCATCTGGGCCTGACCGAGGCGGGCATGGGCACCAAGGGCATTGTTGCCTCTGCTGCCTCAATGGGCATGGTGCTGCAACAGGGCATCGGCGACACGATCCGCGTGTCACTGACACCAGAGCCGGGGGGCGATCGCACCCGTGAGGTTCAGGTGGCGCAGGAACTGCTCCAGAGCATGGGCTTCCGCTCCTTCATTCCGATTGTTGCCGCTTGTCCGGGCTGTGGCCGGACCACCTCGACTGTATTTCAGGAACTGGCGCAGGATATCCAGAACGACATCCGCACCAACATGCCGGTCTGGCGTGAGCAATATCCCGGTGTCGAGGCGCTGAATGTTGCGGTGATGGGCTGTGTGGTCAATGGACCGGGCGAATCAAAGCATGCGGATATCGGCATTTCCCTGCCGGGCACCGGAGAGGCACCTGCCGCACCGGTCTTCATTGACGGGGAAAAGCGTGCCACCCTGCGGGGCGACAATATCGCTGCGGAATTCCACCAGATGGTCCGCGATTATATTGAACAGCGCTTTGGTGCGAACGCTTCCTGATTGGGGCCGACTATTTTTTCCGTTCCGCAATGAAGCGGGCCGTGGCGATCAGCGTCTCGGCCCGTTTTCCATAAGGGGCAAGCAGCTTCTCGGCTTCCTCAATCAGGGCGAAGAGCTTTTGCCGCGTCGCATCGATGCCATAGAGACTGACGAGCGTGGCTTTCTCGGAGGTCAGATCCTTGCCAGCTGTTTTGCCCAGCTGTTCCGAGGTGGCTGTCACATCGAGCAGATCGTCCGCAAGCTGGAAGGCCAGACCAATGATGGTGCCAAAGCGCGTGACCACAGCGCGATCTTCTTTGGTTGCTTTGGCCAGCATGGCCCCGGCTTCGCACGCATAGCGCAGCAGAGCACCGGTCTTCATGGCTTGCAGATTCAGGATTTCCTCTTCGGTACGCGTGCGATGTTCAGCCTCGATATCAAGCACTTGTCCCCCGACCATGCCGCTGATCCCAGCATTTCTGGCAAGGCCGAGCACCAGCTCGGCCCGTACCGCTGGGTCTGGATGGACGTCGTCTCTTGCCAGAATGTCAAATGCCAGTGTCAGCAGACCATCGCCGGCAAGGATTGCCATTGCCTCACCATAGGCCACATGCACCGTTGGTTTGCCGCGCCTCAGATCGTCATCATCCATCGCTGGCAGGTCGTCATGGATGAGGCTGTAGCAATGGACGCACTCCAGAGCACAGGCCGCATGCAGAGTGCCGGGCGCATCACAGCCCAGCATGCGGGCGGTCTCGATCATCAGGAAGGGGCGGATGCGTTTGCCGCCATTCAGTGCGCCGTGGCGCATGGCAGCGATGAGCGAGGCGGGTGCTGAAGCGTCATTTGGCGCGGGTTGCTCGGGAAGGTAGGTGCACAGAGCCTCCTCGATCGCTTCGGCGCTCTGTTTTAGGCGTGCCCTGAAGACATCGTTTGCAGGGGCGGATGTTGAAACGCTGTCAGTCATCATCTTTGCTGCTGGTTCGGGTTGTGCTGTTGCGTGAGGGTTTGGAGAGGCGATGCCTTTTTTTTCTCGGGCCGTCAAGCTAAAACGGGGCCGAACACCGCTTTCCAACAATCACCCTTCGATGTTTTGCGAAGCATAACAGGAGCCACGCCATGCCGATGCCGTTGGAGATCGCCCATGCAAGTGAAGTCTATGAAACAACACTTCTCGCGCTGAAAGACGATCTTGATCTCACAACTCGTAACCAGACCTATACTGTGCTTGAGGCTGTGCTTGTGGTTTTCAGGCGGCGATTGTCTGCCGCAGAAATTTTGCGCTTTGCCGGACTGTTGCCACCGGTGGCGCGTGCAATCTTTGTTGCCGGTTGGGATGAGCACGAGGGACAGGAAGTCTTTGGATGTCGGGAGGACTGGACGCGGGAGGTCAAGGGGTTAAGGCAGCATCACAATTTTGCACCAGATGATGCGATCAGGGTGGTCGTCGCAACATTGCGACGCCACATGGATGAAGCAGCTCTCGATCAGCTGCTGGGGCAGCTGCCAGACGGGGCGGTGGACTATTGGTCTGCCACGTTTGTGTCCTGAGCTTTTGTCAAAGAGCCTCAAGGGCAATGGCAGCGGACTGGATGATGGCCGCAAAGCGGATGGCGGTCTGGATCTGCTCGGTGGTCAGGCCATTGTCGCGCAGGATGCTTTCGTGGGAATCGATGCACATGCCACAGCCATTTATGGCGGACACAGCAAGGCTCCAAAGCTCGAAATCAACCTTGTCAACGCCGGGGCGGGCGATGAAATTCATCCGTAGTTTGGCAGGCATGGAGCCGTAATCCTTGTTGGATGCCAAATGGACAAAGCGGTAATAGATGTTGTTCATGCCCATCAGGGTGGCAGCACCCTTGGCGGCGGTCAGGGCTTCAGCGGACAGTTTGTCGGCGGCTTCGGCAAGGAAGGCTTCGCGGACAACTTGGCTGCGGGTGGCAATGGCGCAGGCAACCATCAGGCCATATTTCTGCTGATCGGTGAGGCTTTCGTCACTGGCAATGTTCGACAGGTTCAGCTTCACATCCTTGGCAAAGTCTGGCATCTGCGATTTCAACGCGTCGATGGTCATGGTGCATTTCCTATCATCAGGGTGTAGAGGGCCATTCCCGCGCCTTTTTCAGTCGCTGGGCAATGGTGAAACTATCTTGGGAGGAGGAGAGCCTATCGGCCCAGAATGCGGATGGGCGCGTGGCCCATCCGGCTTGATCGGGTCGGCTTAGCCGAGGGTCGCACCACCGACTTCGCGGTTGCAAGGGCAGAGTTCATCGGTCTGCAATGCATCGAGAACGCGCAGGGTGTCTTTTGGATTGCGGCCAACATTGAGGTTGGTTGCATAGACATGCTGGATGGTGTTTTCCGCGTCCACCACATAGGTGTAACGGTAGGCAACGCCGTCCGGGTGGCGCACGCCGAGGCCATCCACGAGGGAGCCGTTGGTGTCAGCAAACATCCAGATTGGCAGTTTGTTGAGATCCGGATGATCCCGACGCCAAGCCAGTTTGCAGAATTCGTTGTCGGTGGAACCGCCAAGAACCACAGCATCGCGGTCTTCGAATTCTTCGTTCAGACGTGCAAATTCAGCGATTTCGGTTGGGCAGACGAAGGTGAAGTCTTTTGGATAGAAGAAGATAACCTTCCATTTGCCTTCGAAGCTTTTCTCGGTGAGGGCTTCAAATGCTTCTTCGCCATTCTCGACGATTTCGTTGAAGCCCGGCTTTACGCCAGTGATGGAAAATTCAGGAAGTTTATCGCCAATACCAAGCATTGCATGTCTCCAAGGGGTGGGAGGGGAGGATTGTCTTTTTAGAATCGTTCAAATTCTGTTGACCCTTTCAACCATATTTGACGCGATAGATCAAATCTCAAATTTCGAATTTGCTGATCGATAAAATCGATCATATAATCCAATCTCGCCAGAAGCGTCCGATTTTTTCGATCCTTGTTGTGTTATCCCGGTTTGATGGAGACCCCTGATGCCCATTCGCCCCACTTTGCGACAATTGCAGTATCTTTGCACACTGGCCGAGAAGGAATCATTTCGGGGGGCGGCGGAAGTCTGTCATGTGTCTCAATCGACGCTCAGTTCGGGGATACGCCAGCTTGAAGATATTTTACAGGTGACGCTCGTTGATCGGGAAAGTGACCAGTTTCGCCTGACCGTGCTGGGCAACGAGATTCTGGGGCGGGCGAAAACCCTGCTGCGGGATACGGACGAACTCGTGGCGATGGCGCAGCGGCAGGAAAAACCACTCAGCGGGCGGCTACGGCTGGGTGTCATTCCCTCCATCGGCCCGTTTCTGCTGCCCAAGGCCTTGCCGGGACTGCGTCGGTCCTTTCCTGATCTGAAACTTTATTTGCGGGAAAAGCTGACCCGCCATGTGCTTGATGACGTGAAGGCGGGTCGGCTGGATGCGGCCGTGATTGCCTTGCCTTACAGAATCGAGGGCTTTGCCAGCCAGTCGCTGGGGCTGGATCGCTTTCATGTGGCATTGCCCCTGCGCCATCCTCTGGTCAAACACCAAAAGATCGAAGCGCTTGATTTGCGGCGTGAGCCGCTCATTCTGTTGGAAGACGGTCATTGTATTCGCGATCACGTGCTGGCCAGCCTGAAACGAGGCGACCCGACACCGGGGCAGGTTGCAGATGAGGAGATCGAGGCAACCAGCCTGATGACCATTGTCCAGATGGTGGCCAACGGACTGGGGGGGACCTTGTTGCCGGGGCTTGCCTTGCGGGCCGGGCTGGTCGATGGGCTGGATATCGTGGTGCGAGACTTCAAGGAGCCGACCGCCGAGCGCGAGATCGTCATGGTCTGGCGGCCGCGCTCGGCGATGGAGAGCAATATCCGGTTGTTGGCAAACCATCTCACGGCCTTTGTTTGAAGGGGGAATCCCATAAAAGGGCTTGAATTTTCAACCGGGCAAGGTAAAGAGTGGTGCAAAGACGTGATGTTTGGCGAGAGAATCCAGAAAAAGCGATCATTTTTGCAAGATTGCTCTGGTCAAGCGCGCTCGGGTTCTGTATAAGGCCCGCAATCTCTTACAACAGAGTAGGTTCCGCAACGGGGCTCGCCCCGCATAGTGGACTATTGACGACGGAGTTTTGACCATGGCTGTGCCAAAGAAAAAAGTGACCCGCATGAAGCGTGGCTTCCGCCGCTCTGCGGACGCACTCAAGCAGTCGGTCTATGTCGAAGACAAGGATTCTGGCGAACTGCGCCGTCCTCATCATATCGACCTGAAGACCGGCATGTATCGTGGTCGTCAGATTATGGAAGCCAAAGACTAAGTCTTTGCTTCTTGACGATTGAAGTTTAAAAAGGTCGGACTTGTCCGGCCTTTTTTTATGCCCATTTTTCCTTTATGTCTGAATGGCGTGGCGCTGACAGGCTGGTTCCATGGCAGGCGAATCCTTATCGCTTGCGAAGCGCCATCGGCGACCGCCTTGCGATATTCATTCTTCTTTCCGGCACGGAGTGTCTTTCAATGATCTTCAATATTCCGCTGTTGATTGCCCCTTTGCTTGTCTATAACGCCTTTGCATTCGGCCTGATGGGGAATGCAATTGGGGATCCCTGGAGTGCGCCAATCTTCACCATCGAGATGGTGTCTGACGCGCGCTGGACATTGACGCTGGGGGACGTGATGATCGTCGCGGCCCTGATCCTGCTGTTTGTCGAGATCCTGAAGGCGACGCGCACCGGGGTCAGCTCGATTGTTGATCACATTCTGTCGACCTTGCTGTTTGTTGCCTATTTGATCGAGTTTCTGCTGGTGCCGCAGACGGCGACGAGCGTCTTTTTCATCCTGATGTGCATTTCTCTGATCGACGTGATTGCTGGCTATTCGATCACCATTCGCGGCGCGACGCGCGATGTGGCCATTGGGCCGGGCGGCATGCTCTAGCTCTGTTCTGCGCCCCGCTGCCCGATGGGGCTCTTCCCCAGTTGCTGCAAAAGACATTGCGTCCGGTTGTGATTTCGGCGATGGTCTTGCTAAGGGATCGTCCTGATCCCTCTTTGTTTATCCAGACAATGGCCAGAGAATGGTCAGGGAATGAGCCGAGCATCAAACAGCTTGGCCAGAGGAGGAGGTTTGATCATGCGGGATTTCCAGCTGCCAGGACGCTCGCCGGTATATGGGGAAGCGGGAATGTGCGCCACGTCGCACCCGGTTGCCAGTCAGGTTGCCTTGTCGGTGCTGCTCAAGGGTGGCAACGCGGTGGATGCGGCGGTTGCCGCAGGTGCGGTGCTCAGTGTGGTGGAGCCACACATGACCGGCATTGGCGGGGATTGCTTTGCCATCATCAGCGAGCCGGACGGGTCGGTGCATGGTTACAACGGCTCTGGCCGGGCTGCAGCTGCCGCCAAGACCGATTGGTTCGTTGAGCAGGGCATCACTGAGATTTCCGAGAGCAGTATTCACGCGGTGACCGTGCCCGGATCGCTCAAATGCTGGGATCGGCTGGTGCAGGATCATGGCAAACTGGGGCTTGATGCGGCCCTTCAGCCTGCGATCGATTATGCCGAAGGGGGCTTTGCTGTTACTTCGCGCGTGGCGTGGGATTGGCAGGATCTGGTCGAGGGGTTGAAGCGCGATCCCGGTGCAACAAAGCACTATTTGGTGGCTGGCCGTGCACCGCAGGCCGGAGAGCGACACACGGTGCCTGCGCTTGCCAAGACCTTGCGGGCGGTGGCTGAAGGGGGCAGCGATGCCTTTTATTGCGGGGCGATTGCCGCCGAGATTGCGGCTCTGGTTCAGCAGTATGGCGGTCTCCTGACCGAGGAAGACATGGCCGGGATCAGTTGCGATCCTCTGGTGCCGGTGTCTGCCAGCTATCGCGGGGTGGAGGTTGTTGAATTGCCGCCCAATGGACAGGGCATCACGGCACTGACCCTGTTGAAGATCCTTGAGCAGTTTGATCTGGGGTCTCTTGCGCCGCATGGTGCGGAGCGGCATCACCTGCAATTGGAGGCAGGGCGTCTGGCCTATGCGATGCGCGATGCTCATATCACGGATCCAGACCATATGCGGGTTGCGGTTGAAACGCTGATCTCGGACGCCTATGCCCAGCAATTGGCAGCATCCATTTCGCCAGATCGGCGCAACGACAGCTTGCCCAGTCTTGTGCCGTCTCAATCTGATACAGTCTATTTGACGGTTGCTGACCGGGATGGTCGCATGGTGTCTTTCATCAATTCCGTCTATCGCGGCTTTGGTGCGCGGGTCTGTACCATGGACAGTGGTGTGATGCTGCAGAATCGGGGCGCCTGCTTCGTGGTCGATCCGGCGCATCCCAATTGCATCGATGGCGGCAAGCGGCCGCTGCATACTATCATTCCGGCAATGGCCCGCAAAGATGGCAAGACATGGCTGTCCTTCGGGGTGATGGGTGGGGCCTATCAGGCGCAGGGCCATGCACAGGTCATCGCCAATATGGTTGATTACGGCATGGATCCGCAGGAGGCGCTGGATGCGCCGCGGCTATTCTGGAACGAGACCGGAGAGATTGTCGCTGAAACGCCGCTGGCTGGCGATGTCTTCAGCGCTCTGGAGGCCAAGGGCCACAAAATGGTCTGGGCTGACAAGCCTCATGGTGGCGGTCAGATCATTGCCCGCGATTCGGAAACCGGCTTTTACTGGGGCGGTTCAGACTGTCGCAAGGACGGGATGGCAATCGGGATCTAGTTCGGGATCTTAAACAACATTTTGCAGGCGCGGCATATCCGAGACGGTTTGTGGCCGGCGGCGCGCCTGCCCATAGGCTCTGGCAGCCTCACGCGGGGAACTGGCGGTGGGGCGACGAAAACTGCGCTGGCCGTTGGTTCCCAGACCATTGCTGCCAAGAATTTGTGCCTGAATATGGGCATAGGTGCCCATTGGGGGTGTCGCATGGGGTGGTGTGGGGTGTGCCTGCCGGGTGTCATCGGCCTGCGGATGCGGGCGTGG
The DNA here is from genome assembly GCF_003324485.1 of Cohaesibacter intestini. Taxonomy (NCBI): domain Bacteria; kingdom Pseudomonadati; phylum Pseudomonadota; class Alphaproteobacteria; order Hyphomicrobiales; family Cohaesibacteraceae; genus Cohaesibacter; species Cohaesibacter intestini. The sequence goes on from NZ_QODK01000001.1 coordinate 1,188,388, forward strand.
CAAAGGCTCCTGACGGGCGTCCGTCAGCAAGGGCGTTCCATAAGGATTGTGACTCGTCGGATTATGAGACGCTGGTGCAATGATCAAGCCGGTCATTTTCTCTGCCTTCCCGTTGATTGTTCCAATTTGGGACAATCAAGACGTTGTTTCGTCTTTTCAGGCAGAGCGGAGCAAGAAGCGGGCCAGTCGTTAAGACTTTGTTAAGAGTTTGGTTAATCGGGCCGTGTGGAAAGGTCGGTAATTTGGGAAAAATTAACCTTAAGTCCGTCTAATCAGACATGAATGTGGCTTTGAGTGCCTGTTGGGGCGCATGCGGTCCGATATGGTCTGATGGCGGGTTGGGGCCCGGTCATGATCATGAAGGGCCGGATCGAGGGCAGCAAAGAGCACGACCAGGCATACCGAAACAACCATTCCAGAATAAGAAGATGGCAGTGAAAGCGCGGGATATCCTCACATCGATCGGAGAAGTCGTCTATGACTGGCAGGCAAATGGGGATCATTTGCGCTGGAGCAGCAACGTGGTCGACGTGTTCGATATGGACCTTGCTGCGCGCCTGACGACCGGTCAGTCCTTTGCCGATTGTGTGACGCCTGACACGCTGGCGACCCGCTATCGTGCGATTTTCGGATCCGGTCAGGCTGATGACGGGAATGGAGTGCCGTTCGAATGCATCTATTGTTTTGCGCCCGAGGGGCTGCAATCGCAAAAGCGTCTCTGGCTGGAAGAGAGCGGACGCTGGTTTGCGGGGGCTGACGGGCGGGCGGAACGCATTCATGGATTGATGCGGATTGTCGATGAACGGCAGAATCGCGAACATCGGCAACGCTTCCTGTCCCAATTTGACGAACTGACGGGCTTGTTCAACCGCACCTATTTTTGTGACCAGTTGGTCCAGACCCTCAAGCGGCGGGAGAAGACCGGGACGACGGCCTGTTATCTGGTTGCCCATATCGACAATTTCCGGGTGGTCAATGAAGCCTATGGCTTTGACATTGCCGATCAGGTGATCCGCGAAGTGGCCAAGCGGGTGTCCTTGCGCCTGCGTGACGGGGATATGGTGGGGCGCATTTCGGGCACCAAGTTCGGCCTGCTGATCAACAATTGTTCCGAACAGGAAATGGCGGCAACCGCCGAGCGGTTCCTTGAAGCGGCGCGTGACGATCTGATCCAGACGGATGCCGGACCCGTGCATGTGACCCTGACCATGGGGGGCGTGCATCTGAATGACACGGTGCCGGATTTGCGCACCGCCGAAATCTGCGCCCTTGATGCGCTCGACCGGGCCAAGCGGCACAATCGCGGCTCGTTCCGCTCCTTCCATTCGGTGCCCTTTGCGTTGGACAAGCGTGAAAAGATGATCCGTATGGCGGATGAAGTGATTTCCGCCCTCAATGAGCGCCGCATCGCACTGGCCTTCCAGCCGATTGTCTCATCAAAGACCGGCGAGACGATCTATCATGAAGTGCTGATGCGGGTGAATGACAGTGATGGTGAGCCCATCCCGGCAGCGACTTTTGTGCAATATACCGAGCGGCTCGGACTGGCGGCGATGCTCGATCACCGCATTCTGGAAATGACACTGGATGTCTTGTTCACCTATCCGGAAGCGCGGCTCAGCATCAATGTGTCACCGGACGTGGGCATGGACAAGGACTGGACCACCTATTTGCAGGCCCGTATCGGAGCCAACCCGGATGTTGCCCGACGGCTGGTGGTGGAAATCACCGAAACCGCAGCGATCCGCAACATGGATGTGGCGGTGCAGTTCGTTCACAAATTGCACGATCTGGGGGCCAAGGTTGCGATTGACGATTTCGGGGCGGGTTATACCTCATTCCGCAATCTGCAGGCGCTTGATGTTGATCTGGTCAAGATCGATGGCAGCTTTGTTCAGGATATCGTCACCAATCGCCAGAACCGCGCCTTCGTACGCATGTTTTCTGAACTGGCCGGTGAGCTGAATATCGATGTCGTGGCTGAGTGGGTCGAGAATCAGGAGATTGCCGATATCCTGTCCGAAATGGGCGTTGGCTATTTTCAGGGCTATCATTTTGGCAAGGCGAGTCAGGACATTCCCTGGACTTCAAATCCTGGCAGCAAAGCGCTGGGGTGATCGGGTAGGCCGATCACAAGCCTGGATATAACAAAACCCTCCAGACGCTCTGTCTGTGAGGGTTTTGTCTTTTTGCCTCAAGGCGATCGCGATCAATCGTCTTTCTTGTCCGCGAGTTCGGAAATCTTCTTCTGCATGTCTGCGATCTGGTCCTTCAGGACATCAAGCTCGCTTGATTTCTTTTCCTCTTGGGCCTTGGGTTGCGCGGCCGCGGCTGCCGGTCCGAAAGGCATGAACATCTTCATGGCATTTTCGAACATTTCGGAATTGCGGCGGACTTGCTCTTCCATGGCTTCGAAGGGGGACCCTCCGAAGGAATCGGCAAGCTGCTTGCGCAGATTGTCCTGATCGTTGGTGAGATTCTGCATGGAAAATTCCAGATAGCTTGGCACCAATGTCTGCATGCTGTCGCCATAGAAGCGGATCAGCTGGCGCAGGAAGGCGATGGGCAGCAAGTTCTGGCCTTTATTTTCATGCTCGAAGATGATCTGGGTCAGGACCGAGCGGGTGATGTCGTCGCCACTTTTGGCATCGAATACGACAAAATCCTCCTCCGCTTTCACCATCTCAGAGAGATCTTCCAACGTCACATAGGTGCTTGTGCCCGTATTATAGAGCCGTCTGTTGGCATATTTCTTGATGATGGTCTGATCTGACTTTTTTGTCATGTGGGTGCCTTTTTCCTATCGACCGACCTGCTCTCCTCGCCATGCCGGTTCCAAAAAGAGCTTGTAGCTTAGTGGTTTCGTGCTGCATTGCCAAGTCCTGTTGCTTGCCTTTTGTGCAACCGCGCAAAGGCTTGCAGTCGGACCGCAGATAGGACAAATTGAAATCAGCGCCTTTGGCCATTGGTCTTTCAGACTAGGCCCATGGCTTAATTGACATTATGCCGGATTCTAGCCGATTTTTGGCGTTGTGTTTGAAGGTGTATGCTCGTCAGGGAGGTTTGCGGCAGTGCAGCACAAACGGCGGGCTTCAGAGAGATTTTCTGTCAAACAAATAGGGAAACTATTATGACTCAAGGCACTGACATTGTCATCGTCGCGGCAGCGCGCACCCCTGTCGGGTCTTTCCTTGGCTCCTTTGCCGCCATGCCGGCATCCGAGCTGGGCGCCATTGCAATCAAAGGGGCGCTTGCCCAGGCCGATATTGACCCGGCGGATGTTGACGAGGTGATTCTGGGTCAGGTTCTGACCGCAGGTCAGGGCCAGAATCCGGCCCGTCAGGCGGCGTTGAAGGCCGGTGTTGGCGAGCGGGCTCCCGCCTGGTTGATCAATCAGGTGTGTGGTTCGGGCCTGCGGACCGTGGCGCTAGGCATGCAACAGATCGCAATGGGAGATGCGAAGATCGTTGTGGCCGGTGGTCAGGAAAATATGTCCCTGTCGGTGCATGCAGCCAATATGCGCGCGGGCACCAAGATGGGGGATGCCAAATTCACCGATACGATGATCAAGGATGGCCTGTGGTGTGCCTTCAATGATTATCATATGGGACAGACCGCCGAGAATGTTGCCGACCAGTGGGACATCAGCCGTGATGTACAGGACGCCTTTGCCGTTGCCTCGCAGAACAAGGCCGAGGCCGCCCAGAAAGCCGGCAAATTCAAGGATGAGATCGTGCCGGTCTCCGTCATCGAGCGCCGCAAGGAGCGGGTGGTTGAGGATGATGAATATGTCCGTCACGGGGCCAATCTTGAAGGCATGCAGAAACTGCGTCCGGCTTTTACCAAGGATGGCTCGGTCACTGCGGGCAATGCGTCGGGCATCAATGATGGCGCGGCCGTTGTTGTTCTGATGAGCGCCGAGGAAGCCCAGAAGCGTGGTCTGACGCCGCTTGCCACCATCAAGGCATGGGCCTCTGTTGGTATTGATCCTGCCATTATGGGTACGGGGCCGATTCCGGCTTCCACCAAGGCGTTGGAAAAGGCTGGCTGGAGCGCAACGGACCTTGACCTGATTGAAGCCAACGAAGCCTTTGCGGCACAGGCCTGTGCGGTCAATAAGGATATGGGCTGGGATGTCGAGAAGGTGAATGTCAATGGCGGTGCGATTGCCATCGGTCACCCGATCGGTGCTTCTGGTTGCCGTGTTCTGGTCACGTTGCTGCATGAAATGAAGCGTCGCGATGCCAAGAAGGGTCTGGCGACCCTTTGTATCGGTGGTGGCATGGGCGTTGCCCTGTGCGTCGAACGATAAGGCAAACTGAGCGTCTTCGGGCCGAGGGGATACAGGCCCGGAGATTGTGACCATGGGGCGGCGGGCGCCGAAAAAGAAAAGACAAGGACGCCTGTTTGTTCGTCGTGGAACTTGAATGGGATCGCAGGGCGGCGGCGCCGCTCTGCGCAACCGGTTTGGATGGCATGGGCCAACTTCAGACCAATCTGGTTCGCTAAACCGCAGGAGTGAGCGGTGGCGGACACTGACATAGGGGAGAGATATGTCTAAAGTTGCAGTTGTTACCGGTGGGACCCGCGGGATCGGGGAAGCCATTTCAATCGAACTCAAGCAAGCCGGTTTTCTGGTTGCCGCCAATTATTGCGGCAATGACGAACGCGCCCGGGCCTTTTCAGAGCGGACCGGGATCAAGGCCTACAAATGGGATGTGGGCGATTTCGAAGCCTGCAAGGCAGGCCTTCGGCAGATCGAGGAAGATCTCGGCATCATCGATGTGGTGGTCAACAATGCGGGCATCACCCGTGATGGCATGCTGCACAAGCTTGGGGTGGATGAATGGCACGAAGTCATCAATACCAACCTCAATTCGATGTATTACATGACCAAGCCGGTAATTGACGAAATGCGGGCGCGTGCCCATGGCCGGATCATCAATATCTCCTCGATCAATGGCCAGAAGGGTCAGATGGGTCAGACCAACTATTCCGCCGCCAAGGCTGGGGTGATCGGTTTCACCAAGGCGCTGGCGCAGGAAACCGCCCGCAAGGGGGTGACCGTCAATTGCATCTGTCCGGGCTATATCGACACCGACATGGTGGCCGCCGTGCCAGAGAAGGTGCTGGAAAGCATTGTGTCGAGCATTCCGGTCGGCCGTTTGGGGCAGGCCGAAGAAATCGCCGCCATGGTGGCCTTCCTCGCATCCGAGAAAGCCGGTTTCATCACAGGGGCCGTGATGACGGTCAATGGTGGGCAATATATCGCCAACGGCTAGGGTCGTGTTTCTCTTTGCTGATGGGGTAATAAGCCTTTGATAAGTGCCGCGGGATCTTGTTTCCCGCGGTTTTTTTGTGGCTTCATGTGGCTTCTCGCCTTTTGCCTCCCTGAACCTGAAAAGAGATCGCCCATGTCCAGACGCCTGTTGGCCACCCTGATCGGATTTGTCGCCATTCTGATGTGGGCTTTGTTGGCCCTGTTCACGGCAGCAAGTGGCACGGTGCCTCCCTTTCAGCTGACGGCGATGACCTTTTTGATCGGTGGCTCCATCGGGCTGGTGAGCTGGCTGTTTCGCCCCGGTGCGTGGCGGGTGCTAAAGCAGCCTTGGCCTGTCTGGGCGCTAGGGGTGATTGGCCTGTTTGGCTATCATTTTCTCTATTACACCGCCTTGCGGCTGGCCCCTCCGGTGGAGGCGGGACTGATTGCCTATTTGTGGCCGTTGCTGATTGTTGTGCTTTCTGCCCTTTTGCCGGGGGAGCGGTTGCGCTGGTTCCATCTCACTGGTGCCTTGCTGGGCTTGGCTGGGACGGTGCTGATTGTCTCAAAAGGGCGCGGTATCAGCGTGGATATGGCTTATTTGCCGGGCTATCTGGCAGCCATTGTCTGTGCCTTCACCTGGTCGAGCTACTCGATCCTGTCGCGGCGTTTTTCCGCTGTGCCGACCGATATTGTCGTTGGTTTCTGTCTGGTAACCGCAGCGTTGAGTGCGTTGGCGCATTTGGCGTTCGAAACCACCGTCTGGCCCCGGGGTGGGAGCGAATGGCTGGCGGTGCTCGGCCTTGGCTTGATGCCCGTGGGGGCGGCCTTTTATGTCTGGGATTATGGCGTCAAGCATGGCGACATTCAGGTGCTGGGGGCGGCATCCTATGCTGCCCCGCTGCTGTCGACCGCTATATTGGTGCTGGCCGGATTTGGTGTTTTCAGCTGGACCATTGCGGCGGCGGCCCTGTTGATCACCTTTGGTGCCGTGTTGGCGTCAAAGGATATGATCCTGCGCTCGAAATAGCTGAGTAACAAAAGTACCCGCTTTTCAAGTTTTGCGCATCTTGCGCAGGATCGGAGCGGTTGCCAGCGCTCCCAAAAACAGCAAAAAGGCGGCCAGCACGATCGAGGGGCCGGGGGTCGAATCCCAGATCAGGGATGCATTGAGGCCGCCCAGAATCGACAGACAGGCGATCAATGCTGCCAGCAGGGCCATCGATTCCGGACCTCTGGCAAATTGTCGCGCGGTGGCAGCGGGAATGATCAGCAAAGAGGTGATCAGCAACACGCCGATCAGTTTCATCGCCACTGCGATCACCAGAGCGATCAACAGCACGAAGACCAGATTGGCTCGCTGGGTCGGCAGGCCTTCGGCGGCGGCAATGTCGGGGCTGATGGTACTGGCCAACAGGCTGCGCCAATGAGCGAACAGAAGGGCAAGAACCAAAGTTCCCCCTCCCCAAATGACTCCAAGATCCTGCTTGCTGACCGACAGGATGTCGCCAAACAACAGGGACATGATGTCAATCCTCAGCCATGTCATGAAGCCAAGAGCGAGCAGACCAATGGCCAGCGACGCATGGGAGAGAATGCCGAGCAGGGTGTCGGTTGACAGGCGGTCGAGTTTTTCCAGTCCATAGAGAAGGAGCGCGATGACAAGGGAGACGAAAAAGACCCCGGCAATCGGCATCAACTCGAACAGCAGGCTCAAGGCGATGCCGAGCAGGGCGGCATGAGCCATGGTCTCGCCGAAATAGGCCATGCGTCGCCAGACGATGAAACAGCCCAGCGGGCCGGAGACCAGCGCGATGCCGATGCCACCAAGCAGAGCACGGGTGAAGAAGTCATCCAGCATGACGCTTGCTCCCCTCATGTGGATGAGCATGCTCGTGCCCGTTGTCATGGTCGTGACCACAGGAGCAACCTTCATCGATCATCTCCGCATCCTGTGGGTCATGGCTGTGATTGTGGTGATGATTGTATGGGGCCATGGTCTCAAGGCCTTTGGCTCCGAAGAGACGCTGATAATCGGGATTTTGGGCAACGTCTGCTGGCTGGCCGTAGCAGCAGACATGGGTGTTCAGGCAAATGACCCGGGTTGAGGCACGCATCACCATATGCAGATCATGGGAGACCAGAAGGATGCCGCAATTGTGGCGGTCCCGGATCTCTTCGATCAGACGGTAGAGGGCCAACTCGCCCACATAATCCACCCCTTGCACCGGCTCATCAAGGACCATCAGATCCGGCTGGCCGACCAGAGCGCGGGCCAGCAAGACCCGTTGCATTTCCCCGCCTGACAGGGTGTGAACATTGTCGTGGATCTTGTGGGCGACGCCGGTTTCCTCCAACGCGGCCAACATGGCATCGCGGCTGTGATTGCCGGTGAGACGCATCAGCCGTTCGACCGTCAGCGGCATGGTGCGGTCGATCACCAGCTTCTGCGGCACGTAGCCGACCTGGAGGCCGGACTGGCGTTGCACCTTGCCTGAGGAGACAGACCGCAAACCGAGCAGGGCCTTGACGAGGGTGGTTTTGCCGCCGCCATTGGGGCCGATGATGGTGATGATTTCGCCGCGATCAACAGAAATGGAGACCCTGTCGAGCAGGGTTTTGCCATCGCTGACAATGGTCAGGTTGTCGCCGGAAAGAAGCATTTGAGAGGTGCGCACGGGCTTGCCACGGGTCTGGGGTGATCAGGGTCGAATGAAAATGTTACATTATAACGATTTTTCGATGGTGCAACCATTCCCATGGCGCCGAGGGGTGCAAATCACAGCTGGACCGCTGGAATGGGCCTCCAAACACGCATTTGTGACAGAGAAAAGGGCCCGATGGGGCCCTTTTGTTGCTTTGGCGGCCCGTCGATGGGAACGGGGCCGCGGATCGTTGGGGCTGCTAGACGTCGAACGAGACGCCCTGTGCCAGCGGCAACTCGGCAGAATAGTTGATCGTGTTGGTCGCCCGGCGCATATAGCCTTTCCACGCGTCAGAGCCGGATTCACGCCCGCCGCCGGTTTCCTTTTCGCCACCAAAGGCACCGCCAATTTCTGCACCGGATGGGCCGATATTGACATTGCAAATGCCGCAATCAGAGCCAGCTGCGCTCATGAAGGTTTCGGCCTCGCGCATGTCGAGGGTGAAGATGCAGGAAGACAGGCCCTGCGGCACATCATTATGCATGGCGATGGCGTCACCGAGATCGCTATAGCGCATGACATAGAGGATCGGAGCGAAGGTTTCGGTCTTGACCATGTCGGTCTGATCGGGCATTTCGACAACTGCCGGGCGGACATAGAAGCCACCATCAGCGCCCTCAACCACGACTTTCTCGCCACCAACAACTTTGCCACCTTCGGCTTCGGCCTGCTTCAGCGCGGCCTGCATGGTGTTGAAGGAGGTCTCATCGATCAATGGACCGACCAGAGTGGAGGCCTCCAGCGGCGAGCCGATTGGCAGCGAGGCATAGGCCTTCTGTATCTGGGCGACAAGCTGGTCGGCGATGCTCTCGTGAACGATCAGACGGCGCAGGGATGTGCAGCGCTGACCGGCGGTGCCTACAGCAGAGAAGCAGATGGCGCGAATGGCCATGTCGAGGTCGGCGCTGGGGGCGACGATCATTGCATTGTTGCCGCCCAGCTCAAGGATCGAGCGACCAAAGCGGTCGGCGACACGCGGGCCAACGGCCCGGCCCATGCGGGTGGACCCGGTGGCGGACAGGATCGGCACCAGCGGATTGTCGACCAGTGCCTTACCGGCTTCCGGACCACCAACGACCAATTGATGCAACCCTTCCGGGGCGGCTTCGAAATCGGCCAGCACGCCCTGCAGGATGGCATCGCAGGCCAATGCCGTCAGCGGGGTTTTCTCGGAAGGTTTCCAGACCACGGCGTCACCGCAGATCAGGGCCAGGCAGGTGTTCCATGACCAGACGGCTACAGGAAAGTTGAAGGCGGAAATGACACCACAGACACCCATCGGATGCCAGCTTTCCATCATCCGGTGGCCGGGGCGTTCCGATGCAATGGTCTTGCCATAGAGCTGGCGGGACTGGCCAACGGCAAAATCGCAAATGTCGATCATTTCCTGCACTTCGCCGAGGCCCTCGGACAGGATCTTGCCAGCTTCGATGCTGACCAGTTTGCCAAGCGCCTGTTTGTGGGTGCGCAGGGCTTCGCCCAACTGGCGAACCAGTTCACCCCGCACAGGGGCAGGCACCGTGCGCCATGATAGAAAGGCCTCATGGGCGGCAGTGACCGCAGCATTCATGGCATCGGCACCCTGTTCAGCGACCTGACCGATGACCGAGCCATCAATGGGACTGGTGACCGTGATCGAACCTGACAATGTGGCACTGTCGACGCCGAGACTTTCGAGCAGGGATTTGGTTTCATTCGCAAGATTTGCGGACATGTGGTTCTCCAAAGGAAGGGAAGGACGATTTCGAAGGGGAGGCTTCTTCGTCTTTAATTTATTGATTTTTATAGCTAAATGTAGCTTTGCCTGGCCACTATAATCGGGCTTGAGATTAAGTCATAGTGGCTGTCCTATCCAGCTTGATAGATTGCCGGGAAGCTTCGGCAAAATGCTGGACAAGTCGGATTGCGTGACAAAATGTTGTTGGCGTCCCTTGGCAAAGTATGAATAAGTGGACCCGATGATTCCATCGCGTTGCTTATTCGTTGCCAAAGCGGGCCGTGTTGGATGGATAGGCGATTGGTTGATGACGGAGTGTGATGATGCGGCGTGCCCTTGATGATCTGGACAGAAAGCTCATTCGGATTCTGCAAGCCGATGCCCGCTTATCGACCTCCGAGATTGGCCGCAAATTGTCGGTGGCCCGCTCAACCGTACATGAGCGTATCGAACGGCTGAAGCGCGAAGGGGTGATTGATGGCTTCACCGTGTTGCTCAATAGCGACCCTTTGGAGACGCTGAACCGGGCCATCGTATTTGTCGAGATCGATCCAAAACTGCAAACACCGATTGTCCAGAAGCTTGAGGATTTCCCGGAAATCTCGTCCTGCTTTACGGTCAACGGGTCGTTTGATTTGGCGTTAATTGTCGAGATGCCGCAGCTCGAAGATCTGGACGCTCTGCTTGACGAAATTGGTGAAATCAATGGGGTGGCGCGGACCATGACCAACATCATTCTGGCCAAGAAGTTCGATCGCCGTCACACGCTGATCAACGAAACCGCAAAGAAGCTGTTTGGCGGGGAGCCTTTCTGAGGCCCGATCTGGGAACTGGCTGAGATCTGACCTTGCAAATATCAGGCATAAAAAAGCGCACTGTCGGTTGACGGCGCGCTTTTTTGCTTTGCGAGGAGAGTGGTCTAGAAATTGTCTTTTCTTGAGCGGATTTCCGTGAAAACCTCAAGGTCTGATGCATCGGCCATGCCGAGCGCTTCCTTGACCTCGGCATTGTTGGCGCGCAGGAAGCTGTTGGTGGTCAACTCGTCAAGCATAGTGGTTGGAATGGTTGGCTCACCGCGCTCGCGCTTGGCACGGACATCTTCCATCCGCTGGAGCAGCAATTCATTGTCCGGCTCGATGGTCAGGCAGAATTCACCGTTGGACAATGTATATTCATGGCCGCAATAGATGGTGGTTTCCGGTGGCAATTTGGCCAGCCGATCAAGGGAGAACCACATGTCCTCCATGGTGCCTTCAAACACCCGGCCACAGCCCATGGCAAACAGGGTGTCGCCGGTGAAGGCCAGCTCGGCATCCGGGATCCAGAAGCTGAGATGATCACGGGTATGGCCCGGAGACGCGATGACCTTGATGTCGAGATCGCCGAACTTGATGGTGTCGCCGTCCTTCACACCGGTCTCGATGGTCTGGACTTTCGACATGCTTTCCTCGGGACCATAGATGGTGGCGCCCGTCACCCCCTGCAGAGCTGCCAGACCACCAATATGGTCATGGTGATGATGGGTGAGCAGGATGTGGGTCAGTTTCCAGTTGTTGTCTTCGAGAATGTGCAGGATCGGGGTTGCGATCGGTGCATCGACCAGAAGGGTCGACTGGCTTTCGGGATCATGCGCGAGAACAGCATAATTGTCATTGAGACACGGGATAAGAACAGTTTCCAAAGCGTGCTTCGGCATGTTTGGGCTTCCTTCCTTCGACTATCGATTTGTCAGACCTTGCTCCTGCTCTCTCGCCCTTTGCTGAGGATGGGCGCCAGAGAGTGAAAATGGCCCGGTCTCGTCCTTTGTCTTTGATTTGCAAGCCAAAAGGGCGAAACAGTGATTGGGTCCAGTGTGGCATATGTCTTGGGCGAACCATAGTCGCAAAATGGTGTAGATGGGTGTTTGATTCCGCCAAAGGCAGGCGAGGTTGGTTCTGGACGGCTCTGATACGAGGACGCCATGCTATGGGATAGGCAACAGGCGATGGCTTTTTCCAAGCCCAAGGGTTGGTTTTCCGACGGGAGAGTGCCACATTATCGCTAACCGGGTTGTTAGCGCAGAGCGCTCGACTTGTTGCGGGTCGAGGGGAGGTGTTGCGGTTGCCTTTCACGCCAGCAGATTCTGCCCCAACCGACGATGTGAAAGTGGTGTTGCATGTTTCTTGATGTCCTCGATTTGCGGGATTTTTATGCGCAGCCTCTGGGGCTGGCGACGGCCTTTCACATCAATCAGTGCATCCGTCAACATTGGGGCAACCTGAAGGGATTGAGCGTGCTCGGGGTGGGCTATACGCCCCCTTACATCCGTGATTTGCGAGGCAATGCGGAGCGCACCATCGCCTTCATGCCGTCCTGGCAGGGGGCCGTTTACTGGCCGTCTTCAGGGGCGTCACTAACCACGCTGGTCGACCCGGAGGCGCTGCCTTTGCCCGATGCCAGCGTCGATCGCATCCTGTTGGTGCATATGCTCGAGCTGGCGGACAATCCGGCGGAGCATTTGCGCGAAATCTGGCGGGTACTGACGCCGGGTGGCAAATTGCTGATTATCGTGCCGAACCGGAGTGGTTTGTGGGCGCGGCTGGACCAGACGCCCTTTGCCTATGGGCGTCCCTTTTCCAAGGGCCAGTTGAGCCATCTATTGCGCCAGACGATGTTTCAGCCGTTGCAATGGAGCGAAGCGCTGCATTTCGGACCGTTCAGTGGCAAAGCCTTCATACGGTCTGCCAAGGTGGTGGAGCGACTGGGGCAGCGCTTCTGGCCTGCCTTGTCCGGTGTGCTGATGGTCGAAGCGACCAAGTTGATGCGCCAAGGCCTGCCGGTGGCCGAGACGACGATGTTTGAAAGCCGCTTCCGTCCAGTTTTCCTGCCAGCGCCCAATCTACCCAAGTTCGGCCGGACTATACATCAATTGACCAAGTCTGAGGGCTGAACAGGGTCGACGATCGGCTCAGACAAAAGGCGGCGTTGCCGCCGCCTTGTTCCCTTTGCCTGAAAGCCTTGTGCCTCAATCCTGTTTGCGCGAGAGCAGGAAAATGGCCTGTTCGGCAAACAGATTCCAGAACCACCACGGGGCAGAGAAAGAAATCGGCTTGCCATCCCCTTGCAGGCCATGGGCCCGCTCGATGGTGGCATTGGCCTCGCCGCACAGATTGACAAAATCCCGCACAGTGCAGAAATGGATGTTCGGCGTGTCATACCAGCTGTAGGGCAGATAGTCGTTGACCGGCATGGTGCCGCGGAACAACAGATCGGTACGCACCTTCCAATGGCCGAAATTGGGGAAGGAGACAATGGCTTTGCGGCCAATGCGCAACAGATGCTCAAGCACCTTGCGCGGATTGCGGGTGGCCTGAATGGTCTGGCTCAGGACCACATAATCGAAGCTGTCATCTGGATAATAGATCAGGTCTTCGTCCGCATCCCCCTGAATGACCGACAGGCCGCGCGAGACACAGCGATTGACCCCGCGCTGGGACAGTTCAATGCCGCGGCCTTCCACGCCGTCTTTTGCCTGTAACAGCTCAAGCAGGCTGCCATCATCACTGCCGACATCAAGGATCTTTGAGTTGGGTGCGATCATGTCGACGACGATTTCAAAGTCGATGCGGGTATTGTCGGCCCGACGGCCAACGACCAGTGCTTTCTTGTCTTCGGTCAGGCTCATTGTGCCTCCTCCTCGTCGTCGCTATCTTTGCTGCTCAGGCCAAAGTCTCGGGCAGCAGAGCCGATGAAGCCGCGCATGGCGTCGAAAAACTCCGGCTCATCGAGCAGGAAGGCGTCATGGCCCTTGTCGCTGTCAATCTCGACAAAACTGACCGAGGCTCCGGCGGCATTGAGCGCATGGACGATCTTGCGGCTCTCGCTGGTCGGGAAATGCCAGTCCGAGGTGAAGGATACCAGACAGAAGCGGGTCTTGGTGCCCATGAAGGCCTTGGCCATCTGACCGCCATAGTCTGCGGCGAGATCGTAATAGTCCATCGCCCGGGTGACATAGAGGTAGGAATTGGCATCAAAGCGGTCGACAAAAGTCATGCCCTGATGGCGCAGATAGGATTCAATCTGAAAATCGGCATCAAAGGAAAAGGTTTTGACCTTGCGATCCTGAAGATTGCGGCCAAACTTGCTTTGCAGTGACTGCTCGGACATGTAGGTGACGTGAGCGGCCATGCGCGCGACCGAGAGACCCTTGCGTGGGGTGACGTCATAATCGTAATAGCGTCCGCCATGCCAGTCCGGGTCGGCCATCACGGCCTGTCTGCCGACCTCGTAGAAAGCGATATTCTGTGAGGTATGGTGGGCAGCGGTGGCAATGAAAATGGCCGATTTGACCTTGTCGCCATGTTCTGCAGCCCACTGGATGGCCAACATGCCGCCCATCGAGCCGCCAATCACGCAGAACAGCTCTTCAATGCCAAGATGGTCGAGCAGCATCTTCTGGGCACGCACCATGTCGGGCACGGTGATGACGGGGAGGTCGAGACCAAAGGGCTTGCCAGTTTCGGGGTTGATCGAGGCAGGGCCCGTCGAGCCGGAACAGCCCCCCAGAACATTGCCGCAGACAACGAAAAAGCGATCTGTGTCAATGGGCTTGCCCGGGCCGATCATGTTTTCCCACCAACCCGGCTTGCCGGTGACCGGTGAGATCGAGGCGGCATATTGATCGCCGGTCAGGGCGTGACAGATCAGGATGGCATTGGAGCAATCCGCATTCAGCGTGCCATAGGTTTCAAAAGCAATCGTGAAGGGCGACAGGGCGACACCTGCATCCAGCATCAACGGCATGTCTTCCCCAAAGGTGACATGTTTGCTGGATGGGTGTTGGGCTTCTCTTAGGGCGGTATCGTCGCGCGGAGGAGAAGACGTGTCCTGATTGTCGCCGTCGGTTGGACCGATCATGAATGCTTCCTCGGTGAATAGAGTTGGGTGACTGGCAGATTTGTCTGCCCTATTTCAAGCAAGTCCGGGCGGCCTGCCCCTTGTTATTATTGCCTTGTAGCTAGGCAGAGCAAGGGTAAGTGTCAATTACTTTCTTTGCTTTTGTCGTAGCCTCTTTTATGTATGGCTTTGAGAAAAATTTGCGATAGGATCTGCCGCAACTGCCCATGCATTGCGCCAAGAGACGACTTTGGTGATTGCGATCGGGATTTTCGCATTGGCGACAAAAGGCGAGACGACAGGACGAACTGATGAGCAAGACCCCGACGGGCAGCAGCAGGGACATTCAGCCCACGCTTGATGAATTGCGGCAGCGTATAGACCGCATCGATGAAACCATCCATCTCAATCTGATCGAGCGTAGCGAGATTGTTGAGGCGTTGATCGCGGTCAAGCGGACCGACAAACCCGGCGCGGCTTTCCGGCCCGGGCGCGAAATGGACATGATGCGCCGCCTTGTGGGGCGGCATCGGGGCATTTTGCCGATCACCGCCGTTGAGCATCTCTGGCGCGAGATCATCGCGACCTTCACCCACATGCAGGCGCCTTTCGAGGTGGTGGTTGAGCCGGGATCGGATCTGCGCGATGTGGCGCGGTTCTATTTCGGCTTCACGGTCGGTTTTGACGAAGCGATGGATTGTCAGGCGGTGGTGGACCGGGTGCGCGCGGGAGAAGGCTCTGTGCTCGGTGTGGTTGGCGTCAAGGCCAAGGCGGAACGTGCCTGGTGGCTGTCTTTGGCGGCCGATGGGGTGCAGGTGATTTCACGCTTGCCGGTGATTGCCCAGCCGGGACGTCCGGCGGCGGCGCCCGCCTTCGTTCTGTCGATGCCGCTGATGGATACCACGGTGCCTGATGTTCGCCTTGTCGCCCTGTCTGCCCCTTCAAGCAAAGGAGCCGAAGCGGCCATTGCCCGGATCGGTGGTGACATTGTCAGTCAGGTGATGGAAGAGGGCCATTGCGAAATCCTCGCGTCCGTGCCGTTCTCCGTCTCTCAGGTGACCGTCGAGAGCCTGACGCGTCTGTCTGACAATCCGATGGTCATTCGTGGCACCGTCGGGGGCTACTGGACGCCGATTGCGCTCTCTAGTCCTCAATCTTGATCAGAAATGATGAAATCCACGCATGGAGTGGTTTCATGCGCGGTATATGTGCGCCGGATCCTGCCTTTTTTCTTGAATGGTGCGGGATTTTGGCGTTAAGACAGGCGGGTTGCGCTCTTGAGGCAAGCAGGGCGCAGCGGCCAATTTCAAGTCTTGTGATCGAGCAGCCCTGATGAGCAGGCCCCCTGCCGATTGCACCAGTTCAGGAGTAATCCCATGTCCATGTCCGGACAGCTTCAGCGCCCGCAACCTCGTGACAGTGTGATGAGCATTCCCGTCTATGTCCCTGGCAAGTCTCAGGTGAATAGTGACGGTCCCGTTCACAAACTCTCGTCGAACGAAACCCCATTGGGGGCAAGCGCCAAGGCTGTGGATGCCTATCGACAGATAGCAGGACAGCTGGAATATTATCCGGACGGGGCCAGTACCGCCCTTCGGGAGGCGATCGGGGACGTTCATGGCATCCATCCCGGTCGCATCCTGTGTGGTGCCGGATCTGACGAAATCCTGTCGATGATTGCCAACACCTTCCTTGAGAAGGGTGTTGAGGCGATCTATTGCGAACATGGTTTCCTCGTCTATCCGATTGTCATTCAGGCCTCTGGCGCCACGCCCGTCATGGTCAAGGAAAAGAATTGCGTTGCCGATGTGGATGCGATCCTTGCTGCGGTCACCGAGCGGACCAAAGTGGTGTTTCTCGCCAATCCCAACAATCCAACCGGCACCTATCTGCCTTTCAGCGAAATCCGCCGTCTGCATGCGGGTTTGCCGGGCTCGGTGCTGCTGGTGCTCGATGCGGCCTATGCGGAATATGTCTCGGCTCACGACTATCAGTCCGGCGTCGAGCTGGCGGGTGCATCGGAAAATGTGCTGATGACCCGCACTTTCTCCAAGATTTATGGGCTGGCCAATTTGCGTCTGGGCTGGTGCTTTGGTCCAGAAGCGGTGATCAATGCCATGGAGCGGGTGCGTGGACCCTTCAACGTGTCTGGCGCAGCGCAGGCCGCAGGCATCGCAGCGATCCGCGATCAGGACTTTGTTCGCGCGGCGGTGGCCCATAATGACGAATGGCTGCCAAGGCTGACAAAGGGGCTGGAGGATCTCGGTCTGTCCGTCACGCCAAGCGTTGGCAACTTCATTCTGATCCACTTCACCGATGCGCCGGGCAAGAGTGCGGTGGAAGCCGATGCCTATTTGCTGTCCCATGGCTGCATTCTGCGTCAGGTCGGCAATTACGGGTTCCCGAATGCCCTGCGCATGACGGTCGGCTCTGCAGAAGCCTGCGAGCGGGTGCTTGCCTTGCTAGCAGATTTTATGAAAGGGAGCAGTGATGACTGATCCTCTTTTCAAACGCATGACGCTGATCGGGATCGGTCTGCTTGGCTCTTCCATTGCATTGGCGGCGCGCCAGCGTGGGGTGGTCGAGCATATCGCGATCCATACGCGTTCCAAGGCCACCCTTGATCGGGCAGCAGAGCTCAATCTTGGGGACAGCTATCATGCCGATGTCGCCGAAAGTGTGCGCGGATCCGATTTGGTGATTGTCTGCACGCCTGTTGGCGCGTGCGAAGCGGTGGCAAAAGCCATTGCCGGTGACTTGGCCGACGGGGTGATCGTCACCGATGTCGGCTCGGTCAAGGGGTCGATCATCAAACAGATGCAGCCGCATTTGCCGGACCATGTGCATTTCGTGCCCGGCCATCCAATTGCCGGTACGGAAGAGTCCGGCCCGGATGCTGGCTTCCCCGAATTGTTCATCAATCGCTGGTGCATTCTGACCCCTCCAGCAGGGGCGGATCAGGCAGCGATCGACAAAACAAACCAGTTCTGGACCCTGCTTGGCTCGAATGTCGAAGTGATGGATGCCAAACATCATGATCAGGTGCTTGCCATCACATCACATCTGCCGCACTTGATTGCTTACAATATTGTCGGCACGGCGTCAGATCTGGAAATGGTGAAGGATTCCGAGGTGATCAAATATTCCGCAGGTGGTTTCAGGGATTTTACCCGCCTTGCGGCCTCGGACCCGACCATGTGGCGGGACGTGTTCCTGCATAACAAGGAGGCGGCTCTGGAAATGCTCGGTCGCTTCACCGAAGATCTGACTGCCCTTCAGCGGGCCATTCGCTGGGAAGACGGGGACGCCCTCTTCGATCTGTTCACACGGACCCGATCCATCCGCCGTAGCATCATTGATGCGGGGCAGGAAATTGACGCCTCCGACTTTGGCCGTCATATCAAGGACGGGGAAACCCATGCCGATCAACTGACCAAGGATGACCATGCCTTCACCGGCAGCTAACCTTGGGGTCGGTGTGTCTGAGTTGGCACCAAAAAGAAAAAGCCGCAGATTTTGTCTGCGGCTTTTTTGTTGGCTGGGGGCCTGAGACTTGTGTCTAGAATTGCAGGGGTGGCACGGTGCCAAGGGGAATGAAGCCTGCCTTCATCTGGCCGTTGCTCAGTTTGATCTCGACTTCGGAGCCAATCAGGTCACCATCCTTCATCGGCTTGCCCATCAATTGCAGCGCGGTGAGGGGGCCATTGAGGCCGTCTTTCTTGGCGGTCAGTGTTTGCACCGGATTGGCCTGATCAGCAGGCGGGTTGAGGATGCGAGCCTTGATCAGTCCATTGGCCATGCCGAGGCGATCGAAGGCCAGGTCTCCGGACAGCTTGATGGTCTTCTGACCGATTTCGATGTTGCCGGCGAGCGGGTTGACCTTGCCCGATTGCTCCAGCCATGCGCGGGCCGGGTTGCCCTGATTGTGGAGCACGGCCTCAAGCCCGCCAACCAAGGTGAAGGAGACTTGGCCGGACAGATCGGGCAATGCCCGTGAGGCAAAGTCGGTGGCGGCCAACGAGACATCGAGATTGGCGGGTTGATCCGGGGTCGGGCGCAGGTGGAATTCCATCGCTTTGGCCTTGATGTCGCCGATCAGGGACGCCAGCTGCGGATTGTTCGAAGCAAAGGTCGGCTCGGTTGCCTCAAAGGAGGCGCGGGTGACGAAGGCGGACGGGCTGAAACGCACCGAACCGCGCATCAGGTTGGCCACCATTTCAAAGCTCTGGCCGGTTGGCTGATGGGTGAGGGTGGCGCGGTTTTCGGTTTCGATCACTGCCAGATTGGGGGCATAGACCTGCCAGATGGCGCGCAAGGGACCGCCTTCTGCCTGCCAACCAGAGCGCGGATCCTGAATGCGGTAGGAGGCGCAGGTGAGGGAAAGCCGGAAAGGATAGCCGCCAAGGGTCTGCTCGTTGCATTGCAGCAGCTGCTGGCCATCGACGGTGCGGGCCATCAGCCGGTTGACGATCTCTTGCGTGCGGCTGTAGCTGATATACCAAAAGGCGCTCCAGCCGACTGCCACCAGCAACACGAAGGCGCTGAGCAGGACATATTTCCGCTTTGAAGAAGGCTGTTTGGTTTCGGTTGGCAGACTGTCTGACATCACTGGGCTCGTCTCTTGCAAATCATGGGACTGATTGGTATCCAGAGCCCTTGTCGCCCGTTCCTGTGGCGCAATCAAGGCCGGGTGTGCCTTGCCAACGCTTTATCGAGGATACTGGCGATGGCAAGACATGCCTCAGACAATTGAGAATGGAATGGATAGATGAGTGATCTCTGGGTGTTTGGATATGGGTCCCTGATGTGGCGGCCGGGCTTTGATTATTTGGAAGCCCATATTGCCGATCTGCAGGGCTATCACCGCTCGCTTTGCATCTATTCTCATATCCACCGGGGCACGCCGGAGGTGCCGGGGCTGGTTCTGGGGCTTGATACCGGGGGGCATAGCATGGGCATGGCCTTCCGCGTCGCCGAGGAAAAACGCGATGAGGTGATGGCCTATCTGCGAGCGCGGGAACAGGTGACGATGGTCTATCTGGAGCGCACAGGCGCGGTGCGTCTGCTTGATGGCCCGACAGCGGAAGGGGGGCGCATGGTCGATGCCGTGATCTATATTGCCGATCACAGCCACCCGCAATATGCAGGCAAACTATCGCTTGATGAACAGGCGGCCTTCGTGTTGCGCGGCCATGGCCAATCGGGTCCGAATATCGATTATGTGCTCAACACGGTGGATCACTTGCGGGACATCGATATCGAGGATGCAGAGTTGTTTGCGCTGGCGGAGCGGCTGCGGGCCAATGGCTGACTTCGGGCGGACAGGGGTCTTCAAGCAGGCGGGGGTCTTCAGGCGGGGATCTTGAACTCACTGCGGTCTGGTGCCTCACCAAGATCGCTTACGACGCGCGCGCGCTCTTCCTCGCCACCGGCCAACAAATGGACATAGGCGGAGAGATGCATGAGGGCGGTATCGCTCATGTTGCTCAAGACCTTCGGCGTCAGGTCTTCGATCGCGCCGATCCACTGGATTTGCGGGTGAGAGCTTTCTTCGCTGGCCAGTATCAGGACGCAGTCGCTGAAGCTGGCAATGTCATCCAAGGCAATTTGGGAAAAGACATAGCGTGCCTCACCGCTTCCCTGCCAATAGCAGAAACGGCTGTTCAGGCTGTCCTTGGCCAGATCTCCCTTCGGTCTTGATGACATGACGTCCTCCTGAGGTCACATTCCGTCAGAATGAGAACAAAAATAGAACAAATTTGCTTGAAAAGCAAGCTGATCTCTTCCTATATCATGTAGACCCTGATGTGCAGAATACAAGATATGGTGATCGCTCGTCAAAAAATTATTCCTCTGGGGCCGGTTTGGCCTGTTCCGCTCTTGCTTCGGCAATCAGGCGATCGCTGTTGGTCTCGATGGTTTGGGAGACTTGTGCAAAGAAAACATCCTGATCCAGACCCGGAGCGATCGGAGGTAGGATCTCGACAATGATCTTGGCCGGATAGAGCAAAAAGGAATGGCGGGGCCAGGCGAGGCCGGTGTTGAGCGCGACGGGATAGCAGGGCACATTGAGCGCCTTATAAACATGGCTGATGCCATATTTATAGACCGGCTCGGCATCGAGCGGACGGCGGGTGCCTTCCGGGAAGATGATCAGCTGGCGGTTTTCCTGCATGCGTTGTCTGGCGTTTTCGAGCATTTGGCGCAGGGCTTTTGCCCGGGCACCGCGATTGATCGGAATCATTTCGCCACGGGCCACCGCCCAGCCAAAGAGCGGGATCCACATCAGTTCGCGCTTGAGGATGAAAAGCGGATCCTTGACCAAGGGCACCAGCGCAAAGGTTTCGAACACACTCATATGCTTGGCGGCCAGAATGAGGCTCTGATTTTGCGGCAGATTTTCAAGGCCGCGCACTTCATAGGAGCCGCCGACAATCAGGGTGAGAAGCTTGGTGCAGAGGGCCGCCCAGAAACGAGCAATGGCAATCACCCCGAAACGGCGAAAGGGCAGGGTCAGCATGCAGGCAAGCAACAAGATGAAGGTCACCACATAAAAGGCAATGTGATAGAGCAACGACCGGACGAACAGCATGCATTAATCCCTTGTGGTCAGGGCAATTGCGGCGGTTGCGCTGTGCGGCTGCCGTCCCTGATCATGTGTCTTCGAGCAGCATGACGTCGCGCTGGACTGGTGGCTGGATCGCCATGCGCGGTTGTTATCGGCCATATTGGGCAAGGAGTCCAGCAACGGGGCGGCGGATCTTGGGGAAAGGCGTAAGGGTTTGGCACCCTCCCGGTTAGCGTTTGGTAAGCCGTTCGGAGCTGCCATAGACGATGGCACCGAGCAGTTTGCCATATTCCTTGGTCAGCAAATGGACATTGTTCCAGTCAAACAGGCGGGTCAACAGCGCGCGGTCCGAGCGGGTTACCAACTGCCCCTGCAGCCGAATGTCCGGCGCGGCGCGGCGCATTTCAAGCATGGTGCGCGGCATGTGGTAGGCACTAGTGACGATGATCAGGCTTTCAAAGCCATAACGGCGGGCCCATTCAGCCGTCTGGGTGGCATTGGCCACTGTGTTGAGCGCCCGGCTGTCGAGATCGACACAACAGGCAATCTGGTTCTTGGTCAGCTTGTAGCGGCGTTCAAGGGTGATGGGACCATAGCCGGGATGGACACCCGAAATCAGCAGTCGTTTGCCTTTCTCCTGCTTCAAAAGCTCGATGGCCTTTTCCAGACGGCCTGCGCCGCCGGTGACGACCACGATGGCGTCAGCCGGTTCCGGCTCGCGTTCACTGGCCAGCAACACATAGCCGGTATAGCCTGCCAACCCCATGCCGAGCATGGCGATGGTCAACAAGACCAACAGGGCAATCAGCCGTGCCAACTTGCGCCAGGACAAGAACGACCAGCCGCGTGCTTCGCGGAGCTCCGACTTGTCAAGGCTGTTGCTGTTGGCCTGATTGGACATTGGGGGGTATCTGCTTTCAGTGTTTTCTATCTCGGGGTGAGGTCGTTGTCGTTTGTTGGACAACGGGATACCGTTCTGGTCAACTCAGTTTGCTCAGCGTGTTGATAACCGTCAATCGTGTCGTGACTGCGGTGAAGATGGCAATGGCCAGCGCCAGTGCCAAGGTGCCCAGATAAGCACTGTAGCCGAGCTCTATCACACCCAATAGGGCCTGCATCTGATCTGCCGCTGCTGATCCTTCATCCTCCCGAACCACAAACTGCATCATCAGAAAGGCCAGCATGGCCCCGCCACCGCCCGATATGGAGCCCTTGATGCCAAGGGCAAAAAAACGGCGTTGAAATTCACTTGCGATGAAGCGGTTGCTGGCACCGACAAAATGCAGAACCTCAATGGTTTCCTTGTTGCCAGCCATGGCGGCACGGGTTGCAAAGACGACGATCAGCACCGTGGCGGCGATCACCAGAGCGAGAATGGCGACACCCGCAAGAATGGCGGTTTCGGCCATGGATTTCAGGCGGTCGACCCAGAAACGGTGATTGTCAAGGATCGCGCCGCGAACCTGCTTTTGCAGGGCGTCGCTGATGGCAGCGAAATCCACGACGGACGGGTCATCAATGGTCAGTTCGATCAACCGGGGAACCGGCAGGTCGTCAAAGGCCAGATCGAGGCCGAGCCATGGTTCCAGCAGGGCGTTCGAGTCCCTTTCGGTCAACACCCTGGCGCTGTTGATGCCGTTGGCCTCGCGGGCAATGCGCACCGCCTTGGCCAACTCGGCATCGATGTCGACCCCTTCAATCGGGCGGATCTGGATGGTGGCACCGCGCGAAATGTCCGACTGCCAGTCGCGGGTGGCATCTGAGACCACCGAGACCCCAGCCACTGTCAGCGCCGCCAGAAAGCTCATGATGGCAATGACCAACACCAGAGCGTGACCGGCAATGGTGCCCTTGGGCACAATGGGGTCAGCCTTGTTGGCCATCGCAAAGCTGGAATTTTTGAGCATTGCCTTGGGTTTGAGGCCCCCAAGACGTCCCTTGCGGCGCTTTGGTTTTGCGATTGTTGGCGGGGGCTTGCCCGATGGGGCAAAGGACTGGCTGTCAATTGGATTGAGGTTCGGGCCAACCCGGGGTGAGCTCGAAGGCATGGGTGGCAAGCTATGGGCGCCATGCATGGACGGGCCTGATGGATGCCCATTGCCACCTGTCCGATTGCTGCCATTGCCGTTTGGTTTGTCAGTTGCCACAGTTCAGACCTCAATCATACACATAGAGCGCGCCATCATTGAGCACAATCCGGCGGGCATCGACCTGATCCATCAGTCCGGTGTCATGGGTGGCAATGATGATGGAAGTGCCCGAGCGATGCAGCTCGATGAACAGCCGGAGCAGGCGGCGCGCCAAAATCGGGTCGACGTTGCCTGTCGGTTCGTCCGCCAGCAGCAGTTTGGGTTGGGAAATCAGAGCGCGCGCAATGGCGGCACGCTGCTTTTCCCCACCGGACATGACCGGTGGGTAGACATGCATGCGATGGCCCAGTCCGACCCATTGGAGCAGTTCGGCCACATCGGTACGGTAATCATGCTCCGACTTGCCCTGAACCCGCAGCGGCAGGGCGACATTTTCAAAGGTGGTCAGGTGGTTGAGCAGCCGGAATTCCTGAAACACAAAACCGATCTGGCGGCGCAGTTGGGACAGCTCGTCATGATCCAGCCGGGCGGTGTCCTTGCCGAATATCTTGATCAGGCCGCGATTGGGCTTGAGCGACAGGAACATCAATTGCAGCAGGGATGTCTTGCCCGCGCCGGAGGGACCGGAAAGGAACTGGAAGGATTTTGCCGGAATGTCAAAGGACACATCCCGCAAGACCTCCTGTCCCATGCCATAGCGCAGTCCAACATTTTCAAAGCGAATCAAACCGGTTTCCCTCTTTGCTGTTGGTGCCGAGCTTGCCTGATTTCCTGCGTGAATTCATCCGATTTGTGCCCGGTTTGCCTGATCTTTAGACAGGTCTTGGCAAAGCGTTAAGGGCTGATATCCTATTTTGTGGATGATTCGTCCGCTTTCCTCTGTTTGAGACCAGAAATGCGGATGTTCCGTGACCGTGGCTTCAACTGATTGTGCGCCAATGAAAATCACCTGCCCCAAATGTTCGACCAGTTATCAGGTGCCTGACGACTATATCGGTGCCGAGGGGCGGCCGGTGCGCTGTGCCAATTGCGGGGATACATGGCATGCGGTGCCCGAAGCCCCTGCAAAGGTGACCGCTTCCCCGGCAGCGCCCGCTGACCAAGCCGATGACGGCGACAATTCCCAAGATGACATTGATGCCTTGTTTGACAGCCCGGCTGGTGGTGAAGACCAGAGCCAGGACGATATTGATGCTCTGTTCGATAGTCCTTCAGGGGGCGAAGACCAAAGTCAGGATGATATCGACGCCTTGTTCGATAGCCCTTCAGGGGGCGAGGACCAAAGTCAGGATGATATTGACGCCTTGTTTGACAGCCCGTCGGGGGGAGACGAGCAGAGTCAGGATGATATCGACTCCCTGTTTGATACGGACGATGCAGGGTCTGATGACGGACCAACGGTGATCACGTCGGAAAATAGCGATGATCCGATGATGGTCACTGGTGATGAAGATGATCGGTTCGATTCGCCGGTGATGGACCTGATGGATGCCGCAGCCTTTGAAGCGCAGAAGAAAGTGGCGCGCGGCACTGACATCGAATCAAGTGTGCGTCGCAAAAGGCGCAAGAAACAGAAAGCCAAGGCAAGGGCCAAGGACAGCAACAAAGGGCAGGCTGCCCAGCGCAAGGAATGGATTGTTGGCGCCTCGGCTCTGGCCGCTACGCTTGTTCTGGTTATTTCGCTGGTCGCGGCCCCCAATTTCTGGACCAGAAGCTTCCCCGATCTGGCTTCGTTCTATGACATGCTGGGCATGGACATCAACGTGACCGGTGTCGATATTCAAGCGGTGAATGTCGAACTGGTCCAAAAGGCGGGTGCTCCGGTGATTGCGGTGGAGGCTGAGCTTGTGAATCTTGGGATAGAACCTGTGAGTCTTCCCTCTGTGCGGTTTTCGGTCCTTGGCAACAACGATTCAGAACTTTATTCATGGGATATCAATCCCGACATCAGGGGATTGGGGCCGGGCGAGCGCAAGACGATCAAGACGTCGGTTGCCGCGCCCTCACAAGCGAAATTTGTATCGCTGCGGATGTTCCATTGATCCGTCATGCCAACGTGGGCCAATGTGGCCCCAGACAGGCCATGACCAAGCCATCCGACACGCGGCAACAGGAATCCGGACAAGCGCATGACAGACACCATTCACGTCCTCTATGATGAGGCGACCCTTGCTGATCGCAACACCGAGCTGGCCAAGGCCATAGCGGATGCGGGCTATCAAAATCTTCTGGTGATTGCTGTGCTGAAGGGCAGCTTCGTCTTTGCAGCCGATTTGCTGCGGGCGCTCTATCGGGCGGGCGTGAAGCTGGAAGTGGAGTTCATGTCCCTGTCGAGTTATGGGACGGGCACCAAATCCACCGGCCATGTGCGCGTGGTGCGGGATGTCGAGGAAGAGGTCAAAGGGCGCGACGTGCTGCTGATCGACGACATTCTCGAATCCGGCCGGACACTGGCCTTTGCCAAGGATCTTCTGTCCAATCGCGGTGCTAACCGGGTGGATGTGGCGGTGCTGCTCGACAAGCCGGGCAAACGAATCGCCGATATCAAAGGCGAGTATGTCGGGTTCGTCTGCCCGGACAAATTTGTCGTCGGCTATGGTATGGACAAAGCGCATTCCTATCGGGAAGTGCCGTTCGTCGGTTATCTCGAATAGAGCTTTACTCTGCCTCTGGTTTGACTGTTTGCACCGCCGTTCCGTTGTCGCCGGAGCGGATTTGTCGATTGGGCGCTTATCCCCCACTGGGTCGGATTGCCGCTCCCATCCGCAACTTTTCGTCGTCGCTTTCGCTTTTGGTAAACCTTTTCCCTGTCAAATGGGATGGCAAGATCATCAAGAGATCTTGGGGTGACGAGTTTGAGTATAGTGTGGGAGTGGGACATATGGCCCGAATTCTTCTGACCGAAGACGATGATGGCGTACGTATGTTTGTCCAGCGCGCTTTGATGATGGACGGACACGAAGTCAGAACGGCAGAAGATGGTGGGGATGCCCTTGATGTACTGACGGATTGCGAGGGAGCGTTTGATCTGCTCCTGACCGATATCAAGATGCCATATATGGATGGCATAGCGCTGGCCAAAAGCGCCGCGCAAGAGTATCCCGAATTGACCATTTTGATGATGACCGGCTTTGCCGACCAGCGGGAACGCTGCGACAGCCTGAATGCCATCGTTCATGATGTGGTATCCAAACCATTTTCTCTGGCGGAAATCCGCAACGCGGTGCGTGAGGCGCTGTCCGGGCGTGCCGCTGCCGGACCAGCCTCCATATCTCAGGTCATGTATGGCTAATTGCCGCAATTGAGCGCAAATAGAGACTTGCAAAAGGGATGGCATCGCGCCGTCCTTTTGCTTTTTGCGAGCCCCTTTTTCGCGGTCTTTTCTAAGCTGTTGCTTTTATGGGTCCACAGGCGGACAAGGATATGCTAAGAGGGTGGCCCTTACATATACGTACCTGACCGTTTCTCCGGTTCCAAAAGGGTACGCCCAATCTCCATCTCCATATCGATGGTGCGCAATCGGCTTGCTAGGCAGGCTGTTGCCTGCCAGAGCCATAGTGAAGAAGGCAAATCGACATGATTGACCTGCTCGGCTACGCTGCGGCCTTGCTGGGGACCCTTTGCTGGATCCCGCAAGTGTTGAAAGTCTGGAAAACACGACAGACCAAGGACCTGTCGCTGTCCACCAACTTGATGCTTTTTACCACCATGAGCCTATGGCTGATCTATGGCATTGCCATCAATTCGCCGCCCCTGATTGCTGCCAACATCCTGTCGGCCATATTTGTGGGCTCGATTGTTTCAGCGAAACTCTTCTTGAAATGAGCGATGCTGCAGGAGGGCTGGATCAGTCCTCCAGCCATGCCGGGATGGTGTCGAGGCCGAGCAGATCCTCATAGGATGGGCGCGCCCGAATCACGTCCCACTGATCGCCATTGACCAGCACTTCAGGCACCAACAGGCGGCTGTTATAGGTGTTGGATTGAACCGCGCCATAGGCCCCTGCGGACATGATGGCGAGCAGATCGCCCGCTTCCATTTTTGGCAGAGGGCGGTTCTGGGCGAGGAAATCACCGGTTTCGCAAACTGGTCCCACCACATCGACATTGGTCACCGGGGTATCAAAGCCCGGCTCGATGACCGGTTTGACTTCGTGCCAAGCCTCATAGAGGGTCGGGCGAATGAGGTCATTCATTGCGCCATCGACGATCAGGAAAGTCTTGCCTTCGCCTTCCTTGCGATAGATGACTTCGCTGACCAATATGCCCGCATTGCCTGCGATCAGACGACCCGGCTCGAAATAGACCTTGCAGTCGAGATCCTTGACATGCTTCTTCACCGTGTCCGCATAATCGCGTGGCAAAGGTGGTGGCGACTGGTTGGCTTCATAGGGAATGCCCAGACCGCCGCCCAGATCCACATGGTCGATCAGATGGCCGTCGGCACGCAGGTCCCGAACCAGATCGCCAAGGCGCTGGAAGGCATTGTCGAACGGCTCGAGCTGGGTGATCTGGCTGCCGATATGCATGTCGATGCCAGTGACCCTGATGCCCGGCAGATTGTCGGCGCGTTTATAGACGTCACGGGCGCGCTTCCACGGAATGCCGAATTTGTTTTCCGACTTGCCAGTGGCGATCTTGGCGTGGGTCTTGGCGTCGACATCGGGGTTGATGCGGATCGAGATCCGGGCTTCTTTGCCCAGATCGCTGGCGATGCGGCTGAGATGCTCCAGCTCCGGCTCGGATTCGACATTGAAACAGAGAATGTCATGTTCCAGCGCAAAGGTCAGTTCGCGGCGGGTTTTGCCGACGCCGGAAAAGAGGATCCGGTCAGCGGGAATGCCAGCGGCCAGTGCGCGGCGCATTTCCCCTTCGGATACCACATCAGCGCCTGCGCCCAGACGGGCAAGGGTTTTCAGGATGGCCTGATTGGAGTTGGCCTTCATCGCATAGCAAACAAGCGAAGGCACATCGCCAAAGGCATCCGAGAAGACCTTGAAATGACGCTCGAAGGTCGCGGTGGAATAGACATAGAAGGGCGTGCCCACCTGACGGGCGATTTCGGGGATGGACACATCCTCGGCATGCATCACGCCGTCGACATAATCAAAATGGTGCATAATCGTCTCGCCGGTTTGTCGCGCGTGCCTTTCCGGGACGCGGGCGGGAAATGAGGTTTGAGCCGTCTGGGTTTAGAGCAGCGGGTCCAGAACGAAGCCTTCGTCAGGCACATTCGGATTGTCTTTGGTGGTCGCTGGTGCGGCCTCCGTCTCCATACCGGCATCCGGGGTCTTGGCCGAAGGCGGGACCAGCGGGCCGCGCTGGCCACAGGCAGCCAGACCGGCAGCCAGGGCTGTCAGGCACAGAAGCTTGGCAAGTGTCTTTGCCGGGGCGAGGGAAAGGGAATTGAGAGCCATCGCGAGAAATCCTTGTGCCTTCGTTTTTGCCCTTTCAAGGGCCATGCGGTGTTTGCTCAGGGTCGATGGGACCAGAGCGAATCAAAGAGGGCCGGGAGACTGGGATGTCCCCGGCGCCGTTGATCCGACTATTGCTTGGCTGCTCTTTCTTTTTCAAGCTTTTTCAGCCAGCTTTTCGCCTGTTTTCTGACATTGACCGGTGCGGTGCCGCCATAGGAGGTGCGGCTGCGAACCGATTTGTCTACCGATAGCACAGAAAAGACATCGGCGGTGATCTCAGGATCCACCGACTGCATGTCTTCAAGCGTCAGTTTGTGCAGCTCGATGTTGCGCTCGGCGGCCATGGCGACAAGGGTGCCGGTGACATGGTGGGCGTTGCGGAATGGCATGTTGAGACTGCGCACCAGCCAGTCGGCCAGATCGGTGGCGGTGGAATAGCCTGACCCAGCGGCCTTTTTCAGCTCTTTGACATTGGGCTCAAGGTCGCTGACCATACCGGTCATGGCCGCGACACAGAGGGACAAGTTCTGCAAAGCGTCGAAGGTCTGTTCCTTGTCTTCCTGCATGTCCTTGGAATAGGTCAGCGGCAGGCCTTTCATGACGATCAGCAAAGCGTTGAGGGCACCGATGATGCGACCTGATTTGGCGCGGACCAGTTCGGCGGCATCGGGGTTGCGCTTCTGTGGCATGATCGAGGAGCCGGTGGAGAATTTGTCACTGAGTTTGACAAAACGGAACTGGGCGGAAGACCAGATGACCAGCTCTTCGGCAAAGCGCGACAGATGGATGGCGCAAATGGAGGCCGCCGACAGGGCCTCAAGGGCAAAGTCGCGGTCTGACACGCTGTCCAGCGAGTTGGCTGTCGGGCGGTTAAAGCCCAGCGCCTTGGCGGTCATGTGACGGTCGATCGGGAAGGAGGTGCCTGCCAGCGCGGCAGCGCCAAGCGGGCTTTCATTCATCCGCTTGCGGGCATCCTGCACCCGGCCCCGGTCACGAGCCAGCATCTCGACATAGGCCAGCATGTGATGACCGAAAGTCACCGGCTGGGCGCTCTGCAGATGGGTAAAGCCGGGCATGACGCTGGCGGAAAATTCCACGGCCTTGTCGGCAAATGCCTGTTGCAACTCGAGCAGCTGACCATCGAGCGTGTCGAGGGTTTCGCGCACCCAGAGGCGGAAATCGGTGGCGACCTGATCGTTACGCGAGCGCGCCGTATGCAGACGACCGGCGGTCGGGCCGATCAGATCCGCAAGGCGGCTTTCCACATTCATGTGAATGTCTTCCAGCGCGCGCGAAAAAGTGAAGGTACCCGCCTCAATTTCTCCCGCGATTGTGTCTAGACCATCCTTGATGGCTTTGGCATCATCGCTCGTGACGATGCCCTGCTCGGCCAACATGCTTACATGAGCTTTCGAACCGGAGATATCCTGGGCATAGAGTTTTTTGTCAAAATCGATGGAAGCGTTGATTTCTTCCATGATTGCATCTGGGCCTTCAGAAAAGCGCCCGCCCCACATTTTGTTGCTCATAATAGATGTTCCAGTCTGTATGTGCTTGTTGCCGTGCTTTATGCCACAACAAAATTGGGCTGTCAGCGCTTTTGAGGTAGAAAATTCTGCAGACTTCTGGACAACAGAAATCAGGCCGGATCAAGGCAGGAAAAATAAGAAAGACCAATAAGGTAGGAGAGATATGGTGAAGGGAATGAAGCAGTGGGCCAGCAAGGTCCTTTTGATGATGGGCATGCTGATGCTGCCAGCGGTCGGTTGGGCAGCGGATGCCTGCCCCGCCTCCAAGGCGCGGATCGACAGCATTGACCCGCTGATCAAGGGCGCGATTGCGGCCCTTCAGATCAGTGGTCACCCCAGAGATATGTCCGGCCTTTCCTTCAAACGCGAAGATGGCAGTGATGTATCGGTTGCCGATTTCGAAGGTAAGGTGCTGCTGCTCAATCTGTGGGCCACATGGTGCGCGCCCTGCCGTCACGAAATGCCTGACCTCAATGCCCTGCAGGCAAGTGTTGGCGGGGATGACTTCGAGGTTGTCACCATCAGTCTGGATCGCAAGGCACCCGCCAAGGCGCGGGAATTCTTCGATGCCTTCACGCTCAACGATCTTGAGCTGTTCTATGATGAAGGCATGGCGCTGTTCCCCACTTTGCGCAAACAGGGTATGGCGTTCGGCATGCCAACGACCCTGATCATTGATCAGGATGGCTGCTCACTGGCCCATATGTCAGGGTCGGCACCTTGGGCTGACGAACAGGCCAAACTCATGATCCGGGATGTGATTGGCAAACAGTAAGTCGGTGCCGTCTGCTCTGATCTCACAAAAAAGCCCGGATTTTTCCGGGCTTTTCCTATTCAGACCGATAGGTCCACTGATCCACCAAGGCCCGCCGGGGCAGGGGGCGGTGTTGCGGCCTTGGCCGGGCTTGATGCTGCACTGGCGGCAGGCGAGGGCGTAGGGCTCGGGGCTGAGTAGCTGGTCTGGGCGACATGTCCTCCCCCACCAGCGGCTGATACTCCACACATCGTCTTTCTCCTCATGGTTTTGTTTTGCCCCATGAGATTTGACTTTTGTCCTTAATCGACAATGAAGAAGCGCTCTCGGCGGTATCACAATTGCGTCAGAAGCGTAGGCTTTGCCTTGTCGTTCGGGCAATGAAAAACCCGGCAAAGGCCGGGTTGCAGATTTGTGTCGGGTATCGGCTTTCAGGCAAGGTCAGGCCTTGATATTGACCGACCCGCCCATCCCTTCCGGGGTTGCTGCATTATTTTGCAGGCCCTGCTGGACGAGCTTGTCGAGAATGCCAGTCATGGCATTGTCGGCATTGTGGGCAATCTTGGTCAGGGTGCTGCCAAGTTCCATATTGGTCTCCGCTGCGTTTTTCGCAACCATTGCAGAGGCCAGAGAGACGACAGAAGACATGGGTATTTGCTCCAGATCATTGGATCCTATGAAGCGTTAGTTTCGCATCTGTTCCTTAAGTCAGGGTAAATAAAAAGCTAAACAAATTGATCGAACTTGAAGGAATGCCTGCCGGGTGGTGGAGGCCCGGCAAGCATTGGCTGGGGTCAGGGGCCGGTAGCGGCCCGCTGGCTATGGAACCCTTGTCAGAGCATCCGGTCGGAAGGATTTGCCATAGATGGCTTGGTGCAAACGATCGCTGTCGGTCCGGGTCAGCAGGCAGATTGCCTGCTCCGAGAGCTTGCGCAACAAAGGCGGGCCAAGCGTCTCTGACCGGTCAAAGATGTCAAACAGCTTTGCCAGACAATCGTCACCGGCAATGCGGTTGAGGTTGATTGCTCCACAGCCATGGCAATGATGAACGAGCATCACGTCGCCGGTTCTGGCGCGGCCATATTTGTCAAAGCCATGATGCTTGAAGGTCAGGCCGACCGGTTCCATACCGCCGTGACAGGTGGAGGCGCGGTTGCCGGGTTTGGTGTCAACATGACAGGACCAGAGGCAATGCGGGCAGTGGTTGCGTTGCGTGGTGCCTATCTGCTCTGCCGGAAACACCATTTGCTGACAATGGTGGCAGCGAAAGGCTTCGTTTGTCGTGTGCCAGCGTTTGCGGCTCTTTTTGTCTCGTTTGTCTTTGGGGTGATGGGTTAAAGGACGCTTGCGCTGTTTGCTGCAAGGATGAGGGTGTTTCATTGTCTATTCCGTTCATCATCAGAAGGATGATTGGACAGACCAAAATCTTGTGGTGTGATCGGCTTTGCCAGATACCGGGATTCCAGACAGAAGGATGCCCGTCAGCGAGCTTCAAGCCACAATGCTTGAAGTCACAATGCTTCAAGTCGCTGGGGCGAAGGCATCCAGGGCGCATCAACCGTTCTGACCGCATGCCATTGTTTCTGGTTGGGCATGGGAAAGAGGCGTGCGGAAAACAGCGCGTGGTGCTTGCCGTGCAAGATGCAGCGGAGCGTTGATGAGCTGTTTATTCTGTGTGGGAAAAGAAGATTTTGCTGCCATAAGGGCTGCTGACGTCTGATCCTGCCCGGACGCGAGCATGGAGGTCAGAGGTCATGCAACCATCGGCATCGACTGATTGTTGGTCGATGCTAGGCGCTTACAATCTCTTTTGTGGGACGGTATGACATAAAGCCCTTTCTTGCATTTGCACAGCCTTCATAACATCGGTTTGGCGGGCCTGCAAGCACCGGCAGAATGCCGGCAACCAAAAGGGCGCAGGCGTGACAAAAAAGGCACCCGGCCGAAACCGGGTGCCTTGAGCAAAGATTGCCGTTTCTGCGACCGCTGCTTAGCGGGTTGGCACCGGCTCATCGCCGCGATAGTCGTAGAAACCCCGCTGGGTCTTGCGACCAAGCCAGCCTGCTTCGACATATTTGACCAACAGCGGACATGGGCGATATTTGGTATCGGCCAAGCCTTCATAAAGCACCTGCATGATGGACAGGCAGGTGTCGAGGCCGATGAAATCGGCCAGCTGCAGCGGGCCCATCGGGTGGTTGGCGCCAAGGCGCATGGCGGTATCAATGGATTCGACCGAGCCAACACCCTCGTAAAGGGTATAGATGGCTTCGTTGATCATCGGCAGCAGGATGCGGTTGACCATGAAGGCCGGGAAGTCTTCGGAAACCGCAACAGTCTTGCCCAGGCTGTCAGCGAATTTCTTCGAGGTGATATAGGTTTGCTCGTCCGTGGCAATGCCGCGCACCAGTTCGATCAGCTTCATCACCGGCACCGGATTCATGAAGTGAATGCCGATGAATTGCTCGGCACGATCGGTCGACGCAGCCAGACGGGTGATGGAAATCGAGGATGTGTTGGATGCGATCATCGCGTCGGGGCGCAGCACCGGGGTGACTGCGGCGAAGATCTTGCGCTTGGTTTCCTCATGTTCGGTGGCGGCCTCGATGACCAGATCCACTTCGGCCATGGCCTTGAGCTCGGTTGCCGGAATGATGCGGCCCAGAGCTGCGTCGCGTTCGGCTGCACTGATCGTGCCTTTGGAGACCTGACGATCCATGTTTTTCTTGATCGTGGCCATGCCCTTGTCGAGATTGTCCGCGCTCAGATCGTTGAGGACCACGTCATAGTTTGACAGGCCGCAGACATGGGCAATGCCATTGCCCATCTGTCCAGCGCCAATGATGCCGACTTTCTTGATTTCAGAAATCATCCTGCTCACCGCTTGCCGCTGTTGCGGCTACTTCTTGGGGTTCTTGTTTTTTTCCCATCGCGCGGGCCGCTTGTTGCTAGCCATCGCGTGGTCTGGGCGGAATAGTGGCAGATTATAGGCTATTTCGCAAATGCGAAAAGCACGAAAGGGTGCCGATGGGGCACCCTTTCGAAATTTGTTCCATCCGGCCAGATTGTGAAGGCGGAAGCCTTGGTTCAGAGGGCTTTTTCCAGCTCGGGCAGAATGTCGAACAGGTCGCCGACAATGCCATAATCCGCCACCTGGAAGATCGGAGCTTCCTCGTCCTTGTTGATGGCAACAATGACTTTGGAATCCTTCATGCCAGCCAGATGCTGGATGGCACCGGAAATGCCCGCCGCGATATACAGCTCGGGAGCAACAACCTTGCCGGTCTGGCCGACCTGCAGATCATTGGGTGCATAGCCAGCGTCAACCGCCGCGCGGGAGGCACCAATGGCGGCACCCAATTTGTCGGCGATTGGGGTCAGAATGGCGTTGAACTGTTCTTCGGATGCCAATCCACGACCACCGGAAATGATGACGCGGGCTGCGGCCAGTTCCGGACGGTCGGACTGGGACAATTCTTCGCTGACGAAGCTGGCACCAGCCGGAGCATCGGCTGCGGCCACGCTTTCAATGGCAGCCGAGCCTTCGGTGGCAGCGGCAGCGAAGTTGGCGGTCCGCACGGTGACGACCTTTTTCGCGTCGCTTGTCTTTACGGTCTGGATGGCGTTGCCGGCATAGGTCGGACGCTCGAAGGTGTCAGCCGCGATGATTTTGGTGACGTCGGACAGCTGCATCACGTCGAGCAGGGCAGCGGCGCGTGGCATATAGTTTTTGCCGTTGGCGGTGGCTGGCGCAACAAAGGCGTCATAACCATCGGCCAGTGCTACGATCTGGGCAGCCATGGCTTCGGCCAGCTGATGCTCAAGGGCATCGCTTTCGGCAACCAGCACCTTGGCGGCACCACTCAGCTTGGCGGCTTCCTCAGCAACGGCACCACAGCCTTTGCCTGCGACCAGCACATGAACGTCTGCGCCAAGGGCGACAGCTGCAGTCATGGCTTTGGTGGTGGCTTCATTCAGTGCCGCATTGTTATGTTCGGCAATCAGAAGGGTTGTCATGATCTTGTGTCTCCTCTTTCTGCCTTACAGCACGCCAGCTTCGTTTTTCAGCTTGTCGACCAGTTCGGCGACGCTTTCCACCTTGATGCCAGCTTCGCGGGCAGCAGGTTCGGCGGTGGCAAGGATCTCGTGACGCGGCGCGATGTCAACGCCATAGTCTCCGGCTTCCTTGGTATCAAGCGGCTTTTTCTTGGCCTTCATGATGTTGGGCAGGGAGGCATAGCGTGGTTCGTTCAGACGCAGGTCAGAGGTGACCACGGCAGGTAGGGCAATCTTGATTTCCTGCGAACCACCATCGATTTCGCGGGTGACGGATGCGGTTTCGCCTTCAATGTCGATTTTGGAAGCGAAGGTGCCTTGCGGCCAGCCCAGCAGGGCGGAAAGCATCTGGCCGGTCTGGTTGCTGTCATCGTCAATGGCCTGTTTGCCAACGATGACGAGACCGGGCTGTTCTTCCGCAACCACGGCTTTGAGCAGTTTGGCAACGCCGAGTGGTTCCACATGGGCATCGGTCTTGATCAGGATTGCGCGGTCCGCCCCCATGGCAAGACCGGTGCGCAGGGTTTCTTGTGCCTGTTGTGGACCAACGGAGACCAGAACGATTTCCGTCGCCGTGCCCGCTTCTTTCATGCGAACGGCTTCTTCTACCGAGATCTCGTCAAACGGGTTCATGGACATTTTCACGTTGGCAAGATCAACACCGGTTCCGTCTGCTTTGACACGGATTTTGACGTTGTAATCGACAACCCGTTTGACGGGTACGAGAATCTTCATGGATCGTCTCTCCCACATGAACCGGCATAGGCCAGTTCAGAAGTTGCTTGAATTGAATAGAACTGTACGCATCTGATGAACGCATGAGGGGCGCCTTTCGCAATCGGAAAGATGCGCCCTGACGGTCGGCTGCTGCAAGTTTGGGGAGGACGGTAATGGCATGGATTGGGGCTGTCAACAATCCGTCCGTCGCAGTCGCATGACTTTCGGTTATAATTACGTTACGTATACGTAATTTATCCACTGCGTTGGAAAAGTGGAACATTGGCATATTTCATTAGGGGGATGAGGAAGGCCCCGGTTGCTGCCCCGCCAACATGGGCCCACCAGGCGACGCCTTCATCGACGCTGGTGACGGAGTTGAAGATCTGCAAGGCAATCCAAGCGCCCAGACAATAGAGCGCAGGGACCGGCAGCGGAATGCGTCCGAGCACCAGAATCCAGACCTTGACGCGCGGATGGAGCAGCAAATAGGCGGCAATGATGCCGGCCGTCGCCCCGGAGGCGCCAATCAAAGGGATGGGAGATCCCCAATTGATCATCATGTGCAGGGCAGCAGCGCCCATGGCACACAGGCAATAGAAGAGCAAGAAGCGGCCATGGCCCATGGCGTCCTCGATATTGTCACCAAAGACCCAGAGAAAAGCCATGTTGCCGATCAGATGCATCCAGTCGGCATGAAGGAAGGCGTATGAGATGGGGGCGGTCAGCAGGATTGGCTCGGTGAGCGCAATTGCACTCAGATTTTGGCGGGCAAAGTCGCTGGGGATAAGGCCATAGGCCAGCGCATAATCCTGAAGCACAAGGCCGCCGGAGCCGGATGTGGTGATCACAAAGACCACCACATTGGTAAGGATCAGGCCAAGGGTTGCATACTGCCAGCGGACATGGGTGAGATCATTCTTGTCATGCAGCGGTATGAACATCTGGCGGTTCCATTCTGTCCCGGCCCTCGGGCTGAAGGCTGTTTCGGGATCAGTTTAGCGGTTTTGTCCCGGAACCCAAAGCACATCTTCCTTGCCCATATTGTTCGCCACCCGGGCTGCAACAAAGAAGAAGTCGGACAGACGGTTGACATACTGAATGCAGATGTTGGAAACCGGCTCGTCTTCCATGGCGGCCAAGGCGGTCATCAGACGCTCCGAACGACGTGAGACGGTGCGGGCCAGATGCAGATAGGCCGACGCACGGGAGCCGCCGGGCAGGATGAAGCTTCTGAGTGGTTCGAGATCAGCATTCAATTGGTCGATCTGCTGTTCCAGACGCTCAACCTGAGACGCGGTG
Organism: Cohaesibacter intestini; assembly: GCF_003324485.1. Lineage (NCBI taxonomy): Bacteria > Pseudomonadati > Pseudomonadota > Alphaproteobacteria > Hyphomicrobiales > Cohaesibacteraceae > Cohaesibacter > Cohaesibacter intestini. Next base: position 1,225,377 of record NZ_QODK01000001.1, read on the forward strand.
ATGCGCAGAGGCTCATATTTGAACTCTTGCCCCCGATCCGGGGTGGTGAGGTCGGCGCCCAGATCGAACAGGTCGTTCTGGATCTGTGACATCATGGCGTCCATTTCAGGCAGGTCCGCCAGTTCCAGCCGGACAAGGCCGACGATGGAGTTGGTTTCGTCAACCGTGCCATAGGTTTCCACACGCAGGTCATGCTTGGCGACGCGGTCGCCACTGCCGAGCATCGTGGTTCCTTTGTCGCCGGTGCGGGTATAGATCTTGTTCAGGCGGACCATGGAGCAACTTTCCGTATTTTGCACCCGGACCCGATGCGGCGTTGGCCAATCCGGCGGGTGAGCAGTCAAGGGATGATGTCAGCCGTCCAGATGCGCGGCTGATGGGGCAAGAAGAATCATGCAATTGCGTTCGCACACCAGTGTAGATGGCACATGCGCGCATGCAACTTGTTCTTTTTACATAGCAAGCGCACGCGCCCGATCAAGGCCGGTTGGACAAGCGGGACGGCGGTTTATGCGATCAATGGCAGGGGTCAGGTCATCACATAGAGGCTGGCCATGACCAGAATAATGGCCACGAACTGCAGGATCACCCGCCAGCGCATAAGGGATTGCGAGCGGCTGGGGCTGCCGCCGCGCAGCATATTGTAAAGCCCCAGTCCAAGAACAATGGCGACTGCGATGAGCGCGATCGGGACGAGAGTGGGCAGAAGGGCTGACATTCTTGGTGTTCCTTTTAAGGGAGATGCATCGGGCGATGCGCCGGGCCTGCCGCTATGCGCGATCAAGTGTCGCAGGCGGCTTCCCTCACTCTAGCAGGTTATACGGATAACGGAAAAGACCTCGGGCGCACGACTTTTGTCGATTGCCGCCTTAAGATGTCGGGTCAGTCGCCAGCAGCGCGCAGAAAGGTCTCAAGCGGTTTGCTTGGCAAAAGGCGCTTCAGGCAAGCCATCAGATAGGTCGGCACCGTGACCATGTAATAGGGCTTGGGGGAGGTGCTTTCGATCGCATGGATGAGTTTTTCGAACACCGCTTCAGGGGATTTCTCGAACCGGTCAGGCTGATCGGAATCCATTTTTTCCAGTCTGCTCTGGTAACGCTCCTTGTAAGGCGAGCGATTGATGTTGATCGAATCGATGAAGCGTCTGCGGGCAGTTTCGCGAAATTGGCTGGTGATCGGGCCGGGTTCGATGGTCGAGACATGGATGTTGGAGCCATGAAGCTCAAGGCGCATGGTGTCGGTGAGGCCTTCGAGTGCGTATTTCGAGGCGACATAGGCACCACGGAAAGCCAGCGGCACAAAGCCGAGCACCGAGGAACACTGGACAATGCGGCCATGGCCCTGGGCCCGCATCACCGGAATGATCTGGCGGGTCAGTTCATGCCAGCCAAAGAAGTTGGCTTCAAATTGCTGCCTGAGCACATCGGTGGGCAGATCTTCGACCGCGCCGGGTTGACCATAGGCCCCATTGTTGAACAGGGCATCAAGTTTGCCGCCGGTGTGATTGAGAACGGCTTCCTTGCAGGCGGAAATGGACTGCTGATCGGTATAGTCGAGATAAATGGCCGTCAGACCGGCGTCGCGCAGAGCTTCGAGATCCTCAACCTTGCGTGCGGTGGCAAAAACCTGCCAGCCTTTTTCCTTCAGGCGCAGCGCACAATGGTGTCCGATGCCGGTGGAGCATCCGGTGATGAGTATTGATCTTTGGGCCATTTCTTCCTGTCTCATACTTTTAGCTAATAGTGGTTTACCAGACATTGGCAAAAAGAAAAGGGTGCTTCTTGCCGAAACACCCTTTCTGTCGTCACGTCTTCGAGACATTTTACCAAAGCTTGCTAGGTTTCCTGCATCTTAGCCAAGCAGGCGACGGGCAATGACCTGGGCTTGAATTTCGCCTGCCCCTTCAAAAATATTCAGGATGCGTGCATCACACAGGACACGGGAAATCTCATATTCCAGTGCAAAGCCATTGCCACCGTGAATTTGCAGGGCATTGTCGGCCGCGGCCCAAGCGACGCGCGCGCCAAGCAGCTTGGCCATGCCTGCCTCGACATCGCAGCGTTTGTCATGGTCTTTCTGGCGGGCGGAGAAATAGGTCAACTGGCGGGCAATCATGATTTCAACAGCCATCATCACCAGCTTGTCGACGACGCGCGGGAAATTGATCAGCGATTTGCCGAACTGGGCTCGTTCCTGTGCATAGCGCAAGCCCAGATCCATAGCGCATTGGGCGACGCCAATGGCACGGGCTGCCGTCTGGATGCGGGCGGATTCAAAGGTCTGCATCAATTGCTTGAAGCCTTGCCCTTCGACGCCGCCCAGCAGGGCGTCCTTCTTGACCTCGAAATTGTCGAACGAGATCTCATATTCCTTCATACCACGATAGCCGAGCACTTCGATCTCGCCGCCATCCATGCCGGCCGCCGGGAAGGGATTGGCATCGTCGCCGCGCGGTTTTTCTGCCAGCAGCATGGACAGGCCCTTATAGCCGGGTTCTTCGGGGTTGGTGCGGACCAACAGCGTCATCAGATCGGCGCGGACCGGATGGGTGATCCATGTCTTGTTGCCGGTGACTTTGTAGCTGTCGCCATCCAGCACGGCGCGGGTCTTCAGGCTGGCCAGATCAGATCCGGTGTTGGGCTCGGTGAAGACGGCGGTTGGCAGGATTTCGCCCGCCGCGATGCGGGGCAGCCAGCTTTCTTTCTGTTCGTCATTGCCGCCGCAAATGATCAGTTCGGCGGCGATTTCCGAGCGGGTGCCAAGCGAGCCGACGCCGATATAGGCGCGGGACAATTCTTCCGACACCACGCACATGCTTTCCTTGCCAAGGCCAAGGCCGCCAAACTCTTCCGGGATGGTCAGGCCAAAAACACCCATTTCAGCCATCTTGTCGACAATGTCGAGGGGGATATAGGCATTGTCCAGATGCCATTGATGGGCATGGGGTTTGACTTCGCTGTCGGCAAAGCGGCGCATTTCCTCGCGAAAGGCTTCCATGGTTTCGTCGAGACCGGCATCGCCATAGGAAGCGGCCCCTTCTGCGGCCTCGATCAGCGCGATCAGGCGATTGCGGATGGTTGGTGTGTTGCCTTCTGTGATCAGGCGCACAATTTGCGGGCAATAGGCCTTCTGGATGGCCTCAAAGGGCAGGTTGAAATCTGCCAGACGGACAATTTCACCTTGAGTCATCGGGATGCCGCCAAAGATCTGGGCGAGATATTCGGCAAAGGCGATGCGGGTGATCAACATTTCCATTTCGCCAAAGCGGCCTTCGTCTGAAAGCGTGCTGGCATAGCCGCGCATTTCCTTGAGCGCTTCGACATAAGTGGCGAACCAGGCGAATCCGTGGGTGGCTCGCTGTTCAGCCTCGATCCGTTCTGCGCTGATGCGATCCTCGACAACCACCTTGGCCCGCACTTCGGTCTTGATGGCTTCGAGCAGGGTTTCGATGGCGGTCAGGGCGGCACCCGTGTCGTCCATGAAGGTCTCTGGCGTCGGGATGGCTTGGGTCTGAATGGTCAGGGTCATGGATCTTCCTCCTCCTTTAAGACTGCGCGTCGGTCTGAGTGCCGCTTGGTTCGCGCGGTCGAAAATCCGTTTATGCTGCACCGCACAGTGAAGGGCGGGCAGGCAGTTGGCAATTGGCCAATGGATTAATGGAAAGTCATGTTGCACTGCCGTTGAAGCGGGAGATGGGACGTGATTTGACGGGCTTGGCAATGGTGCCAAAGGAACCGGTGAATGCGCGCGGCATTTGGATGCAGGCAAGGCAGTGATGGGAAGAAGGGAAAAGATGCTTCTCTTCTATTGCCTGTCGCCTTATCTGGCTGTGCGGCTGGCGATCAATACACCAGTGGCGGTGATGATGATGCCGAGGATCTGCATCAAGGTGATCGGCTCGTCGAACAGCAGATAGGAAATGACCGCAGTCACCGCCGGGATCATATAAAAAAGGGCGGCTATGTTGGAGACGGCGCCATGCTCGATGAGCCAGAGCAACAGGAAGATGGCACCGATGGACAGGACCAGAGTGAGCCAGCCAAGGGCAAAGATGAACTCGCCTGACCAGACAATCGTTTGGGTCTCAGTGGCAAAACTCAGTCCGGCACACAGGAGGCAGGCGGCGAGATATTGCCAGATGGTGGCGGCGCGCATGTCGAGATTGGCGGCAAAGCGTTTCTGATAGACGGTGCCAAAGGAAATGGACAGCATGGCAGCGCAAACCACCACAATCTGGGGCGGGGTGACGGAAAAATCCCCACCGCTCAAGCGCGGATAAAGCACCAGGCAAATGCCGATCAATCCCAGTATGAAACCAAACAGGTGATTGCGCGTCAGGCGCTCGCCCAGAATGCCACGGGCAAAGAAGGCAGTCATGACCGGTTGCAGACCCATCACGAGAGCCGCGAGCCCGGCAGGCATGCCATTGTCAATGGCCCAGAAGACACAGGCCAGATAGACGCCGTGGATCAGCAAGCCTGTTACAAACGCATGGAAGGCCTGTTTCGGAGTGGGCCATTTGGCACGCAGCATCAGGGAAATGGGCAAGAGAAGCGCAAGGACCAGCGAGAAACGCATGGCCAGAAAAGTCATCGGTTCGGAATAGGGCGCCCCCATCCGTGCGCCGATAAAGCCGGTCGACCACAAGACGACAAACAGGGCAGGGGTTGCTTGCGCAAGGCTTGGCTTTGTCTTGGTTGACATGGAAAGACCCTTTGATGGCAGGCCGAAGCGGGAAACAGAGCGGGCAGGTTTAGGATCCCTATCCGGTCAAACCCTAATTGTCCATCCATCCCTTGCGGTTTCGCGATTTTGTGACGGATTGCTTTTTATGATTGCAGCTTATAAGGATTGCGACGGATAGCGTCTTTGCGTCAGGGTGTCGGGAATGTCTCAGATTTGGGAATGGGTGTTGGTTCCGGTTCGGATCTTCTGGCGGTTTTCGGACAATCATGGTTTCGCGCTGGCCAGCAATATTGCCTTCTCTATTCTGCTATCGCTGTTTCCTTTCCTGCTGATCATCACCGGGGTGACCGTTTGGGCCGGTGGGCAGGAGCTGGGGAATATCCTTCAGGATTTATTGCCCTTCCTGTTGCCTGATCCGATCGCCCATATCCTGCAGCCGGATGTGGACGCGGTGATTGCCGAGCGAACGGGAAGCCTGTTGTCCCTGTCTCTTGTGATCTTTCTTGTGACGCTGACCTCGTTGGTCGAGAGCCTGCGCGAAGGACTGAACCGTGCCTATGGCTATTATGAGCGCCGGTCGATCCTGTCGCGCCGGGCGATGGGGCTGATTGCTGTCATCGGGGCGATTTTGGTGATGGTGTCGGTGGCGGCTGGTCTGTTCATGGCCCCGCTGGCATGGCAGATCGCCAAGCCGCATTTGCCGTGGCTGCAGGACTTTCAGGTGACGTTTGATGTGGTGCGCCTGAGTATTGCCCTGCCGATCCTGACGGCCTTTCTTGTCGCCAGCCATCGCTGGTTGCCGATGCGGGTAATCGAGTGGGATGATCTGTGGCCCGGGGTTTTGACCACGCTGGTTCTGTGGTGGATCACCGCAGAGGCCTACTCCTACTATTTGTCCCATTTTGCACAATATGCCAAGGTCTATGCGGGGCTTGCCGGGGTGGTGGCGACCCTCATCTTCCTGCACATTATTTCAATGATCTTTTTGTTCGGTGCAGAGGTGAATGCCTGGCGGATTCGCTGGCAGCGGCTCAATCGCAACCGGGTGACAAAAGCGGATCTTGAGCATCCCGACCCGAAGAAGCATGCGGAGGGCGTGACGGAAAAAGAAGATGGCGAGCATGTCTGAGGATCTGCGCTATCAGACAAGCAATGCGTGACATGGGATATGCGTGACATGGGATATGAAAAAGGCCGGTGTGACCGGCCTTTTTCCTGCGCTTTTGACAGGTAGAAATCAGATTTCTTCGCCTCGGCTGGCCAGAATCACCTCTTCGGCGGAGCGCAAGCCGGTCCGGCTGGTGTTGACCAGACAGGACATGTTGCCCGGCTGATGGCGGTTGTTGAGCATCAGATCGTGGGCCTTGGGGATCTGGTCCCAAGTGAAGACCTCTGACATGCAAGGATCCACATGGCGGTCAATGACCATCTGGTTGGCGGCCATGGCCTGTTTGAGATGGGCAAAGTGTGAGCCCTGAACCCGCTTCTGGTGCATCCAGAGATAACGGGCATCCATGGTCAGGTTGAAACCTGATGTGCCTGCGCAAATGACCACCATGCCGCCGCGTTTGACGATGAAGGTGGATACCGGCATGGTCGCTTCACCGGGATGCTCGAACACCATATCAACATTGTTGCCTTTGCCGGTAATGTCCCAGATGGCCTTGCCGAAATTGCGCACTTCCTTGAACCATTCGGCATATTCGGGCGAATTGACCTTGGGCAACTGGCCCCAGCACTTGAAATCCTTGCGGTTCAGCACGCCACGGGCACCCAGGCTCATGACGAAATCGCGCTTGGATTCGTCCGAGATCACACCGATGGCATTGGCTCCGGCGGCCGCTGCAATCTGGACGCCGAAAACGCCAAGACCGCCCGAGGCGCCCCAGATCAGCACATTCTGACCGGGTTTCAGCTCGTGGGGATTGTGGCCGAACATCATGCGGTAGGCGGTGGCCAGGGTCAGCACATAGCAGGCGCTTTCTTCCCATGTCAGATGCTGCGGGCGGGGCAGCAACTGTTGCGCCTGAACGCGGGAAAATTGCGCAAAGGAGCCGTCCGGGGTCTCATAGCCCCAGATCCGCTGGGTGGGTGAGAACATCGGATCGCCGCCATTGCATTCCGCGTCGTCGCCATCATCCTGATTGCAGTGAATGACCACTTCGTCGCCGACCTTCCAGTTTTTCACCTTCGAGCCGACGGCCCAAACGATGCCCGAGGCATCGGAGCCGGCAATATGATAGGGATTTTTATGCACGTCGAGCGGCGAAATCGGCTCGCCAAGGCCTGCCCAGACGCCATTATAATTGACACCAGCGGCCATGTTGAGGACCAGCACTTCGTGACTGTCCAGCTCCCAGGTCGGGACGACCTCGATCTGGAAGGATTGTTCCGGTGGGCCGTGACGGTCCTGACGGATCGCCCAGGCATACATCTCTTTGGGCACATGTCCCAGTGGCGGGATTTCACCGATCTCATATAGATCTTTTTTTTCACCGGTGGTGCCCTGAGCAAGCAGTTCTTCAGCCATTTATGCTCCTCCTGACATAGAAAGCCATTGCATTGGTCATATTGCGCCGCAGCAACTTTGGACTGCGAACTGCGCTTTATGACGCACTTGCGAAACTATCCGAAATTATTTTGCGCAAAGATATACGTCTTATTGCCAATTTGCTTTTTGCGTGTGCGAAGAGACACTCTTGCTTGAACAAAAAGAAGTGACCAAGGGGAAGGGTGTGGAACGACGCCTATTGCCCTATGGAACAAAAGCTGAAGTGCCGTAGGGGGTTGCGGGTCCATCTGCCTTGCCATCGCGTTCGAAGGTGGATCAGAGAGACACGACCCTTGGCGGGTGATCGGGAGGAACCAGAGATGACCCATCAACACAGTGTGAACGAAAGTATGAAGGCTGACACCGGGCACGCGGCAAGCGAGATGCGGCAAAAGGACCGGCCCTGGCTGTTTCGGACCTATGCGGGCCATTCCACGGCCAAGGATTCCAATGCCCTTTATCGCACCAATCTGTCCAAGGGTCAGACCGGCCTGTCGGTGGCGTTCGATCTGCCAACCCAGACAGGGTATGACCCGGACCATGCGCTGGCGCGCGGCGAGGTGGGAAAAGTGGGGGTGCCAATTGCCCATATTGGTGACATGCGGGCCCTGTTCGATCAGATTCCGCTTGAGCAGATGAACACTTCGATGACCATCAATGCGACGGCGGCATGGCTGTTGGCGCTTTACATCGCGGTTGCTGATGAGCAGGGTGCGGATCGGGCCAAACTGGCTGGCACCACCCAGAATGATCTGATCAAGGAATATCTCTCGCGCGGCACCTATGTCTTTCCGCCCAAGCCATCCTTGCGGCTGACCACCGACATTATCGGCTTCACCTATCGCGAAATGCCGAAATTCAACCCGATGAATGTCTGCTCTTATCATTTGCAGGAAGCAGGCGCGACGCCTGTGCAGGAGTTGGCCTATGCCCTGTCGACGGCGATTGCCGTGCTGGATGCGGTCAAGGAAAGCGGCGTGATGAGCGAAGCTGACTTTCCGGAAGCGGTCGGGCGGATCTCCTTCTTTGTCAATGCGGGCATGCGGTTCGTGACCGAAATCTGCAAGATGCGGGCCTTTGTCGATCTGTGGGACGAGATTTGTCTTGAGCGGTATGGGGTCAAGGAAGAGAAATATCGTCGCTTCCGCTATGGGGTGCAGGTCAATTCCCTCGGCCTCACCGAGCAGCAGCCGGAGAACAATGTCTACCGCATCCTGATCGAGATGCTGGCGGTGGTTTTGTCGAAAAAGGCGCGGGCGCGGGCGGTGCAGTTGCCTGCCTGGAATGAGGCCCTTGGCTTGCCGCGTTCGTGGGATCAGCAATGGTCGCTGAGGATGCAGCAGATCATGGCGTATGAAACGGACTTGCTTGAATTTGGTGATCTGTTTGATGGCTCCAAGGAAGTCGATGCCAAGGTCGAAGCGCTGAAGGCAGAAGCGCGCGAGGAGATGGTTCGCATTCAGGAAATGGGCGGCGCGATCTCGGCGATTGAATCAAGCTATATGAAACAGAAGCTGGTGGAATCAAACGCCAAGCGGCTTGAAGGCATCGAGCGCGGCGATCAGACCCTTGTCGGGGTGAACCAGTTTCAGCAAAGCGAACCGTCGCCGCTATCTTCTGGCGATGGTGGTTCGATTCTGACCGTTGATCCTGCCGTTGAGCAGGAAGCGGTCGAGAAGATCAAGGCATGGCGCGAGGGCCGCGACAACGGGGCTGTTGAAGCGGCGCTGGCCGCGTTGAAGGATGCCGCTGTGAGCGGGACCAATATCATGGAGCCTTCCATCGCCTGCGCCAAGGCTGGGGTGACCACCGGTGAATGGGGTCAGGTCTTGCGCTCGGTCTTTGGCGAATATCGCGCCCCGACCGGGGTTGGCAAGGCGGCTTTGGCCACCAGCGAAGAACTGGCTGGCGTGCGCGAGAAAGTGGATGCAGTGTCCGAGACATTGGGGCGGCGCTTGAAAATTCTGGTCGGCAAGCCGGGCCTTGATGGCCATTCCAACGGAGCGGAGCAGATTGCCGTGCGGGCACGGGATTGCGGCATGGAGGTGGTCTATCAGGGCATTCGTCTGACACCGGAGCAGATCGTCAATACTGCACTCGAAGAAGGGGTGCATGTGGTGGGGCTGTCGATCCTGTCCGGTTCGCATCTGGCGCTGGTTGACGATGTGATGGACCAGATGCGGGCATCCGGGCTGGATGATGTGCCCGTGGTGGTTGGCGGTATTATTCCGCCCGCAGACGCGGCGCATCTCTTGGAGCATGGGGTTGCCGCTGTCTATACGCCGAAAGACTTCCAGCTGAATGAAATCATGAAGAATATTGCCGAACTGGTTGCCTAACCAAACAGACTTGATCAGGCTTTGCGGTAGGTGCCCGACCGCATTCCATTGTGCCCGCTGGTGGCTGAAACTCGTTGGTCGGTGGGCTAACTGGAAGCCCGCAATCTTTGACGATTGCGGGCTATATTCTTTCCACATTGGATAGAGAGGCGACGGCCAAGGCCGTTAGCTCTTGACCAGATCGCTCAGCATCGATTGGAGCCTTTCAGGATCAATCGGTCGCTGCATCCAGCCATCAAAGGGAGCCAACGCTGCCGGGGTCGGGTCGGAGGAGACCGCGATCAGAGGCATCGCATCCCATGCCTTGTTGTCGCGGATGCGCCCGGCCAGTTCCCAACCATCCATGCCTTCCATACGGATGTCTAGCAGCATGAAGTCCGGCAGATCGGTTGCCTGTTCAGATGCCAAGCGTGTTAGCGCTTCTTCGCCGGAAGAGGCATGGCTGGTGGCGCAGCCCATGGCTTTGAGCAATTCGGAGATGATCAGCTGATTGGTGGCATTGTCGTCGACAATTAGCCCGGCAAAACCGAGGCCGTCTTCTGTTGTCGCTTTGGTGTCGCTGTCGTCTTTATCCTCTGGTAGTGGAGCGGTTGCGACCACATCAAGCGGCAGACGGACAAAGAAGACGGCACCCGTGGGCTTGTTGGCAGCCGCCCAGATCTTGCCATGCATCATTTCGACAATCGTCTTGACGCTCCACAGACCAAGACCTGACCCGGCGACCCCTTCGGAACTGGTTCCTCGCTGATAGGGTTCGAACAGCAGGCTTGGGTCTGCAACGCCAAAGCCCGGGCCATCATCGGCAAAATCCAGCGCCAATTCGTTGCCTTCCTTGATGGTGGCCGACAGGGTGATGGTCGAGCCGGGGGCATATTTGATGGCATTGTCGAGCAGCAGGGTGAAAAGCCGGTTGAAATAGGTCGGATCGGGGCTGGCAAAGGCGGTGGATTTGAGTGCCGGATCAAGCACCAGCCTGAAATGGGCACCGCGTGCCTCGGCAAGACCTGATGCCACTTGCTCAAAATCCTTAAGCAGTTTGACCAGCTGCATGCTGGCGGTCGGCAGGGCTTCATGCATGGCAGCGCCGTCTTCCATCATTGCCATGGCATTGTTGGCGGCCAAATGCAAAGCCTCAAGCAAAGCGGTGCAGTTGGCCGGATTTCGGGATTTCCGGATCAATGTGCTCAGGGAGACAATGGCGCTCAACTGGGTGCGCAGGTCATGGTGAAAGCTGTCGACTTCACGAGTCTGGTCAACATTTTCTTGATTCTTGTATTCCATTTTATGCTATAGGCACCCTTAGATGTGCATTTTCAAGAGGTTGTCTATCCGCATGATGCCTCTTTCCCTGCCAACTTGCCATCCTCAATTCGATTGAGACAAGCGTCAGTTTAATTGCCAAAGCATTGGCATCACAAGGACATTGCTTCCTTGCGTCCGTGACCTGCCTCATGTCCCCGCCCTGCCTGCCCCGGAGATCTCCATGGCCGATATTCTCTTGATTGTTTTTCCCATCTTTGCGCTGATCGGTCTTGGTTATGGCGTGGTGATCATTGGCCTTGTGCCGCAGGATGTCGGGGCGGCCCTGTCGAAATTCGTTTTCACCATCCCACTGCCCTTGCTGTTGTTCCGAAATCTGGCGACCAATGATCTGGCCGGACAGGCGCCGTGGCCATTGTGGGGGGCTTATTTCCCCTGTCTGTTTGCGGTCTGGATTTTGGGGATGATTTTGCTGGCGGTGGTCTTCAAGCGCGAGGGCAAGGCACTGGCCGTGGCCGGGATTTCCGCTGGCTTCTCCAATCTGGTGCTGCTTGGCATTCCAATGATCACCGGGGTCTATGGCGAAGAGGCGCTGTTTCCCTTGCTGATGCTGCTGACGGTGCATTTGCCTGCTGCGATGCTGGTCAGTTCCATTCTGGTGGAATGGTATGATCGGGAAGAGGGAAAGGCGCTGAATGTCGGCGCTGCTCTGCTCAATGTGGCCAAGGGGCTTGCGGCCAATCCGATCGTCGTTGGCATCGTGGCCGGGGGGCTGTGGAGCCTCACCGGGTTTGGCATCCCACAGGTGGCTTCGGTGGTGATTGACAAGATCGTGCCCGTGACCGTGCCTCTGGCCTTGATGTCGATGGGCATGGGGATGCGCAAATACGGGCTGAGTGGCGACATCCTGTCGGGCTTCCTGCTGGCCTTGATGAAGACTATGCTGCTGCCCGCTCTGTTCCTGCTGATCACCAGCACACTGATTCCGTTGCCAACTGAATGGGTGGCTGTGATCCTGATTGGTGCGGCCTGTCCGACCGGGGTTAATGCCTATTTGCTGGCCGAGCATTTTGGTGTCGGGCACCGGGTGGCGGCCAACACCATCACCCTGTCGGTGCTTTTGGGGCTGGTGACCCTGCCTTTCTGGATTTCCGTCTCGCACCAGATTCTGGGTCAATAGAGAAACGCAGCCAGATCGTCGTCGGAAAACTCAATCATGGTGCGGATGTCGGCGGGTGTCGCACCTTGCGCGCGCAACGTCTTCAAGCTCAGATCCCCACGGGATTTGGAGAGCTTTTGCCCTGCAATGTCAGTCAGCAACCGATGGTGATGATAGAGTGGGGCGGGTAGAGCGAGAAGTTGTTGCAACAGCCGGTGAAGGCCGGTGGCGTGATAGAGATCTTGCCCTCGCACCACATGGGAAATCTTTTGCGCGGCATCATCCACCACCACCGACAAATGATAGCTGGTCGGGCAGTCCTTGCGCGCCAATATCACATCGCCCCATGCGTTTGGCTGAGCAGGAATGGCGGACACTTGCGGATAGGATGGGCTGCGAAGGCCATTTTCCTGCCAGTTGAGGGGGGCGGACGCCACCAATTTCATTGCCTTTTCCATATCGAGCCGCCAGGCACAGTCACCATTCGCATGCTCTTTCTCCTTGAGCAAATGGCGGGGGAACAGCGGTGCTCCATCCGGATCACGCGGATGGGGGTGCCCTGTTTGTTCTTCTGAGCGGGCGATGGCCTGCCGGATCTCTTTGCGGCTGGCGATGGAAGGATAGAGCAGGCCTCGCTGTTTCAATTGATCAATGCTTGCCGCATAGACGTCAAAACGGCTGGATTGCTGCACGACCGGTTCAGGCCAGTCGAGGCCCAGCCATCGCAGGTCATCGGTCATCTGGTTGACCTGGTTCGGGGTGCAGCGGATGGTGTCGATGTCCTCGATGCGGAGCAGAAACTGTCCCTGCCTGCGTTGTGCCGCTTCGAAATTGATCAGAGCCGAGAGGGCGTGGCCCAGATGAAGAGCGCCATTGGGGCTGGGGGCAAAGCGGAAAATCGGGCACATCGGGTCTTGTCCGGTTGCGGGAGGAGGCAATCTGGTGATTGATAGCCCCTTCGGGCAGGGAGTGTCTATAGGGACGCCAAGTGAGAAAGATCGATTATGGAACGCTTTAAGGATCAGTCAGATCTCGATGCGGCTTTGGTGCGGCTCGGTCAGTTGGACCGGCGCTGTGTGCCTTTCATCGAACTGTGCCAGCCGATCCCTTTGCGGCAACGGCCCGGAGGCCTTGGGGGGTTGTTGCGGATCCTGTTGGGGCAACAGGTCTCGGTTGCGTCGGCCAATGCCATTTGGCAGCGCTTTGAGGCGGCCTATCCGGGCATGGAGGCCAAAGCATTGGCCGAGGCGAGCGAAGAGGATTTGCGTGCCTGCTCTCTGTCACGACCGAAAATCAAGGCGGTGACAAGGATCGCCCAAGCCTTTGCAGATGGCTTTGATCCCGATGGGTTGCTGGAACAAGGCCTGTCTGTGGTGCGCACGGAATTGCTTGCGTTGCATGGGGTGGGACCATGGACAGCCGATATTTATCTGCTGTTCTGTCTTGGGGGGCGTGATGTGATGCCGTCCGGTGATCTGGCCTTGCAGGTGGCGGCTGCCCATCTGGTGGGGGCGGACGAGCGGCTCAGCGCCAAGCAATTGGAGGAATTGGCGGCAAGCGCGTGGCAGCCAGAGCGCAGCGCGGCTGCGCATTTGCTCTGGGCGATCTATCGCGACCTGAAAGCAGGGCGCGACGGAGTGATCTGATCAGGCCTGACCATAGAGCTTGTCGAGCCAGCCCTTGAGGAAGGGCAGCAGACGGAACACAAAGCCGAAGATACCATCCCGGCCAAATGCGCCGACAAGGCCAATGGCGCCGAGAATGCTGGACAGCACGGCATTCCAGCCGCCAAAGGAAAGACCGAGAATGCGCATCTGGGCGACCGAGCAACTGATCAGTTCGGTTTGTTGAAGTTGCTGCAGCAGATTGGCGGCATTGTTGGTGATTTCAACGGTGTTTGTGCAGTCGCTGGGACCCATCCAGAATTCCCACTCGGCACCGGCCTGATAGACGCCCACGCCCGCGCTGTAGAACATCAGGCCCGACAAGGCCAAAAGCATCAGCCGGACAAAAGGTGCGGGGGCCTTTAGACGGATCGCAAGCACCAAAATGGCTGCGAGCGGTACCATGGCGTAATGGGTGTGACGCTGGATGTAGCACAATTGGCACGGCTGGAAACCGCCAATATGTTCGAAGCCAAGGGAGCAAAGGGAAATGAAGGCAGATCCCAGAAAGAGCAGGAGGGCGCTCATGCGTTGGGTGTCGGAAAGCGGGGTCGTCAATGTCATTGTCTGTCATCCAAGGGACGGGATGCGGGCCGGGAGGGCCAAGCTTGGCAGGTGTCAGAGCTTTAGGGGGCAACCATGTCGAAAATTTGTCAGTGTGGAACCAGATATTTCGCCACAACGAAACCGCCGATCAAGACGATCAGCGACACGGTGAAAACCAGACCGAGCCTTTTCTCGATGAAGTCGCGAATAGGAGGGCCGAGCCAATAGAGCAACGCTGCGACGGCAAAGAAGCGAATGCCCCGGGCGATGACGGAAGCGACCAGAAAGACCGGCATGGCCAGCCCTGTGGCGCCCGACGCAATGGTGATGACCTTGTAGGGAAAGGGGGTAAGACCGGCAATCAGCACGATCCAGACGCCCCATTCATTGTAGCGTTCTGTGAAAGACGCGAATTTGTCCGCATAGCCATAGAAGCTAAGGATCGGCTGGGCCAGCTGGTCAAACAGAAAGGCACCGATGATATAGCCCAGCAACCCACCCAGCACGGAAGCCGCCGTGCAAATGGCTGCGTAGAGCCATGCTTTTTCGCGCTTGGCGATGACCATCGGGATCAATAGCGCGTCTGGCGGGATGGGGAAGACCGAGCTTTCGATGAAGGAAACCGACCCGAGCGCCCAAGGGGCGCGGGGGCCTGATGCCAGACCCATTGTCCAATCATACAATTTGCGCAGCATCGGGGATCATCTCTCTCTTGTCTCTGCCGGAGGCGGAATGTCTCAGTTCAGATAGGGCACCTTTGTGCCTTGTTCCAGTGGCGCGAGCATAGGGGGCACTGGTTAAGGGTGTGTCAAATCGTGTTGACTATGGAAGAATTGTGACGCTTGTCTGTTGACGGGAGAATTTTTGCTTCTATATTCCCACCTCACGTGCCCCTGTGGCGGAACTGGTAGACGCGACGGATTCAAAATCCGTTTCCTTCACCGGAGTGCCCGTTCGAGTCGGGCCAGGGGCACCATTTCTCTTCCTGGTAAAATGTTCACATCCTTTCGCACGCACGGCCATCATTGCGCTTTGGCGCCCATTTGATGCGTCTTGTCGGCTATAGAAGCGTGCGGATGGCATTCAACAGCATCAGCAGTGCCAGACCGGTCAGCAGATATTTGAAGATTTTGCGGAACAGGCTTTCATCCATCATATGCAAGATCTTGCCGCCGGTGATGGTCCCCAGATAGCCGGACGCGATCATTGCCAGCAACAAACCGATCCAAGCTTTAAACGCAAAGCCGACAAAGCCGAAGGCAATGATCTTCAAGCCATGTTGAAGGGTCATGGCGGTTGCATGGGTTGCAACGACCCCCTGACGGTCCGGGGCTTTGCCAGCCACGATGGCAGCGACAAGGGGGCCGGTTGCGCCGACAAACATGCCGACCAGTGAGGAAAAGGCACCGCCAAATCCGATGGTTGCCGCGCCGCCTTGCATGAATTTGGGTCGCGGAGCCCAGACCAGAAACAACACGAACAGAGCAAGGATGATCTTCAACAGGGCATCGGGCAAGGCGATCACGATTTGCGATCCGACCGCCGTACCAAGGATCGCGCCGATGGCAAAGGCCAGCATGAAGGTCCATCGAATATGGGGACGCAAGTGCCATGCCCGCCCTGCATTGGAGCCCATCTGGACGATGCCGTGGGCTGGAATGAGGGTTGCGACGGGAATGACCATGCTCATGATTGCCAACAGCGCAACTCCGCCACCAATGCCAAAGGCGGCAGTCATGGCGGAGGTGGCATAAGCGGCGACAATCAGACCCCACAAAGCGAGCTCATTAAGGCCGGTGTCGGCAAAGATTGGCAGAGATTCTAACATGATCGCCCCCTTGCATCGGGCTTGCGGGATTGGGTTGTCTGGCCTCAGGCTGGCAGGGCAGCCTCGACAATCTTCACCCAATAGGATGCCCCGACCGGAATGAGGTCATCATTGAAGTCATAATCGGGATGATGCAGCGAGGCGCTGTCGCCATTGCCGACAAAAACAAACGCGCCGGGTCGTTCCTGTAGCATGAAGGAGAAATCCTCCGAGCCCATGGATGGCGTCATGGTGGCATCGACCTGGTCCTCACCGGCCAGTTCCTTGGCTACCTTTTCGGCGATTGCCACTGGCGCGCCATGGTTGACAGTGACGGGGTAATCGCGCTGATAGGCCAATGTGGCCTTGGCACCATAAAGAGCTGCCGTGCCCTCGACAATTTCTTGCAAGCGCTGTTCGGCCATATCGCGGACTGCGGGGTCGAGGGTGCGGACCGTGCCTTCGATGAAACCGGTCTGGGGGACCACATTGTCCGTGAAACCAGCATGGATGTGGCAAAGAGAGACGACAATCGAGCTCTGCGGGTTGGTGTTGCGACTGGCGATGGTCTGCACCGCCTGAATAATGGCGGCCATCACCACGACAGTGTCAATGCCTTCATGGGGCTTGGCGGCATGGCAGCCTTTGCCCTCGACATTGATCATGATGCGATCGGCTGAGGCCATGATCGGGCCATCCTTCATACAAAAGGCCCCGAGCGGCACACCGGGCCAGTTGTGCATGCCATAGACTTCATCGATCGACCAGCGATCCATCAGGCCGTCTGCGACCATTTCGCGCGCGCCGCCCCCGCCTTCTTCAGCTGGTTGGAAGATCAGCGCCACGCGACCATCAAAATTGCGGGTTTCCTGAAGATACTTGGCCGCTGCCAGAAGCATGGTGGTGTGGCCATCATGACCGCAGGCATGCATTTTGCCTTCGACCTTGGAGGCATAGGGCTTGCCGGAGGTCTCAACCAGCGGCAGAGCGTCCATGTCGGCGCGCAGCCCTACAGTCTTGCCGGATATGTTGCTCTTGCCTTCGATCACGGCGACGACGCCGGTTCTGCCAATGCCAGTGGTGATGTCCGTGATGCCATAGGCTGTCAGTTCCTTGACGACCCGCTTGGCGGTTTCATGGACGTCGAACTGAAGCTCTGGTTGTTGGTGCAAATCGCGCCGGACTTGAGTGAGTTCGTCGTGAAAGTCGGCAATACGATTGATGATTGGCATGAATGGAGGCCTTGCTTGGAAAGGTTTGTTTGAACAGGACGGGCTCTGTTGAGCTTCCATCGCACGAGACCGTGCTGTCTCGTGATTGCGTTGAGATTAGTGGGGGCATCAAGCAAGGGCAAGGGCTTTGTCTCTGCGGCCCCTGTTGGAATGCGCCTTCTCGCGATTGGGGCTTGTTCGCCGTCGGTGCATCCGCTAGAGAGGGGTGGGTCTTTAACGTCAGAACCCTACCCGACTGATCTGAGAATCAGTCTCGAACTGCCTATCTTCGGAGAGTTTCGGATCATGCGTCCAGCCTTTGGCGTCAAAGCCAGTCACACCAAACAAGACAGTCTGGTCAAATCCAGCAGACGTTTGACGGCGCTATCGCTGGTCGGTCTTGGCCTTGTCGCGCTGATGGGATCAATGCTGGCGACGGGCGGGTCGGCGCAGGCGGCGCAAAAGGCCAAACCTGCGGAAAAGCAGGATCTGGTTCTGTCTGCCAATCCGCTGTTGCTGATGGATGTGGCGAGCGGCAAGGTGCTGTATCATCAAAAAGCCAATCAGAAATGGTATCCGGCATCGCTGACCAAGCTGATGACGGCCTATGTCACCTTTCGGGCCATCGCGTCTGGCGAATTGTCCGAAGATAGTGTGGTGACCATTTCCGAGCATGCACTGGCCTATCCTGCGTCTAAAATGGGGTTCAAGGTCGGCACACGGCTGACGGTCGACAATGCACTGAAGATGGTGTTGGTCAAATCGGCCAACGACATTGCCGCCGCTTTGGGTGAACGGGTTGCGGGCAGTGAACCTTCCTTTGCCGAGCGGATGAACCGGGAGGCGGCGCGTCTGGGTATGACTGCGACCCATTTTGTCAATGCCAATGGTCTTTTCCATCCGGATCAAACCAGCTCGGCCCGTGACATGGCTGTGCTGACCCGGCAGATCCTGCTGGAATTTCCGCAATATCGCCCGTTGTTCCAGATCCCGGCCATTCGCCATGGCAAGCGGGTCCTTCGCTCCTACAACAAGCTGCTCGAAACCTTCCGCGGTGCCAACGGTATGAAAACCGGGTTTGTTTGTTCCTCCGGTTACAACATCGTTTCGTCTGCAACGCGCAATGGCCGGCAACTGGTGGCTGTGGTGCTGGGGGCTTCCAACACACAACTGCGTTCCGAGACAGCCGCTTTCCTGCTGACCCAAGGCTTCGTGCGGCAGGATATGGCGCCGGGCGCCGGGGCATCGATTGCCAATGGGACCCAGTTTGGAGCGATCACTCGACCCCATGACATGCGGCCGGAAATCTGCCCCAATGGCGGGCCGAAATGGACGCCACATGTGGCCTACAAGGTCAGTTTTCTTGAGCCGCGCTTCAAGGTAATGGAGCCGGTGCGGGTTTATGCCGGGGTGAAGAAAAGGCCGATCAAGCTGCCGCTGAAAATGGCGCAATTGCCCCTAGCCAGCCCGTTCGAAAAGCCGGTCCAGCCGCTAAAGGCGCAGAAGGGTGATGTGGTTCGTCTGGCCTATTTGCCACGCCCGAAGCCCTGAGTCGCTCACGCTTTTACAATCAGAAAACGCATCTTACCGTCTTGGTGCTGGTCGCTTGCCAGCAGTCGGTGACCATGCTCGTTGCAATAATGAGGCAAGTCGATCATCGACATCGGATCGGTGGTGGTGACCTCTATGCAGTCGCCTGCCTTCATGGCCGACAATGCCTTTTGGGTCCGCAGGACGGGCAGGGGACATTTGAGGCCGCTTAAGTCCATCTCTTGCATGAGGCGCGTTCCGTCTTACGTTAAATCCAGTATAAATCAGTATATGGGGTGATCTCGGTTTCTAACGGTTCGCTGACGATGTCGCAAGCGGGGAAACCGGACAATAAGGGGAGATGATGATGCAAGCCAATCACGTACAGCCACAAGAAGTGTTGGATTTCTGGTTCGGGGCCGATCCGAAATACTGGTTTGCCAAGGATGACGGGTTCGATGCGGAGATCCGCGAAAGATTCGGTCCTGTGCTTGAGGCGGCCCGTGCCGGTCAGCTCAGCGCTTGGCGGGAAAGCCTGCACGGAACATTGGCTCTGATCATCGTGCTGGATCAGTTTTCTCGCAATCTCTATCGCGACTCGGCCGAAGCTTTTGCCCATGATGATGAAGCTTTACGGCTCTCTTCAACGCTGGTCGCGCATCCGGACTGGAATCAGCTCAGCTATGATGAAAAGACCTTTGCGGTGATGCCGATGATGCATGCGGAAGATTTGCAGGTACAAGAGGATTGCATCGCCTGGATGAAGCGGATCGGCAACGCCAATTCCGAGCGCTTTGCGATCATCCATCGCGATATCATTGCCCGCTTCGGTCGCTTCCCACACCGCAATGCGGTTCTGGGTCGTGAGACAACACCAGAGGAGCAGGTCTTTCTCGATGAAGGTGGCTTTGCCGGGTGAGACTTGAGGTGAGACTTGGCCTTCGATGGGGGCCTTGAAGGCCGCTCGGAAGCCCGCGATACTGGAATTCTGTTATCAGGGTTAATGATCCGTTAAAGCGTGCAAGCTGGCAATTTTGTTTCGTTTCTTGATCGAATTGTTCAATTTTTAGCGATTCTAGCGTAGAGCGGCGCTCAATCCCTTGAAGGTGAAGGGAAAAGGTGATGGAAATCGCGTGCTGCTTGCGCGATCGATTAACCTAAAGCTGAAACTATGCCGTCTTGTATCGGAAAAACTGCTTATACTGGATGCAGTGCACCGAAACCGCATTGCGCGGTCTGATGGGCAGGGCAACGGATATGGGACCGGGCAGGATGTTGTTGAAAGCAGACAGGATGTTGAATGTGGAGGACAGAATGGATCTGTTTGACAGCCCATTCGTGCACCCTGCTTTCATTGAGGCTGCCGACGGGCGCATTTGTGCCGGACCGGTTCAGCAAGTCCATCAGGGTGGCTACCGGTTTCACTATGAAAACAAGCGCTCCGCTCCGTCTCTGGGGGCCAGTTACGCAACCCTTTGGGGGCATGGCTACGGTCCGATCGGTGGCTGTTTCCTTGATCTGGATGGCAGGCATCAGCGCAATGAGGCGGATTTTAGAGCCGGGCTTGAGGCGTTGATCGACAAAGCCGGCGCGGACTTTCTGATATGGCCCTATTTCCCGATTGAAGCGCGAGAATTTCAGTGGCTTCGCGCTTTTTTGGTCGATCACTTTGGTCCCTCTGCCTCGATGCTGATGCGTCGCGCGCACCAACGGGGCTTTCTTGATTGTCGCACTGCACAGGATGCCGGTCTGACCTTGAGTCGGAACAAACGCAAACTGATGGGCCGTCAAAGGCGTCGGCTTGAGGAAATGGGCGCGGTGCGTTTCGTTTCAACCCGGGATGGTCTGGATGATGGAGAAGCCCTGGAGGCTTTTCTGAAGGTCGAGGCCTCGGGCTGGAAGGCCCGTAAAGGCACGGCCTTGTCGGTGGTGCCTGCGCTCAATGCGTTTGCCCATGACTTTCTGCCGCCACTGCTGGCAGAAGGGCGTGCCCGGATCGATCTGATGATGCTTGATGATCATTGCATCGCGGGACTGGTGTCTTTGCAGGCGGGGCGTGGTCTTTTCTCTTGGAAAACCGGGATGGATGAAGTCTATAAACGCTTTTCTCCCGGCGTGCATATCCTGCATCATCTCAGCCTTCAGGCCTTGGCTGATCCCGATATCGATTATGTCGACAGCTTGGCGGATGCGGGCCACCCGGTGGCCGAGCACATCTGGGGCGGACATCGGGCCTATGCGCAGCTATTCGTGCCGCTCAGTGCTTATGGCAGAGTGGGTGCCCTCAGCCACAGTGCGGCGGCAGATGGTAAGCAGCAGGCTCGTTATTGGGCGAAGAGGATGTTGGGCCGCATCTGAGACATCGTGTCCGGCTCTTTGATTTCTGACGGCTTGGCCAGAATAAGGGTCCAGAAAACCTTGTATTTGGCATCCGGACGATAGCTCGTCGCAATCCCCATTTCCGTGACACCCTTGCGCAGCATATTGGCATTGTGGCCGCGCGAATCGCGCCAACCGGAAAAGGCCTCGGCCAGAGTCCAATAGCCGGCGCTGATATTCTCTACTGCAATATCTGGCTCATAACTGGCCTTGTTGAGGCGCTTGATCAGGGTTCGATCGCGTCCCAATGTGTGGCTGACCTTGTCGGCCGCCGCCATGGCGTTGGCCTGCTCCTGCGCAGCCGTCGTGAGCTTGTCACTCAGAACCAGCTGGCTCAGTCCCTGTCGGCTGCGGTAGGCATTGAGCATGCTGAGCGCTTCCTGTGGGTTAACCGAGGCTCCGGTGCGGTTGAGATTGTCATACATGACCGGCTGGTCAAAGCCTGGCCCCTGACTGCAGCTGGCAAGGCCAAATGGCAATGCAGTGGCAAGCCCTATTGCCAGAAGGCGTGCCAAGCGGGTTTTTCGACCCGCCCATGTTCCGATATTATGCGGTTGCCGCGGCATCGCCGTCCCCTTCTCCAGAATCATTGTCATTGCCATCGTTCAACTCATATTCGGCATTTTGATGACCGTCGGACTTGGGACTTGTCTGTTTGCTTTGCTGGGTGGGCGGTGTTTCCGGTGGCAGTTCTGGTTGCATCGGCTTGTTCGGGGCTGCCATCGAGCGGATATAGACATCCTGCTGCGGGAATGGAATTTCGATATTGGCTTCTTTCAAGGCCTTGAAAATGGCAAAGCGCAGGTCGCTCTTGGCGCTTAGCGAGCTGTTGATGTCGTGAATGAAGCAGCGCAATTCGAAATCCAGTGAGGATGCGCCAAATTCCATGAAATAGACGCTCGGGCTGGGGTAGGAGGACACCTGATCGGACTGACTGGCCACGCGCATCAGAATGTCGCGGACCTGTTCCGGGTCGGAATCGTAGGAAACCCCGACAGGCACAATGATCCGCCCCATGGAGCCGTTATGCATCCAGTTCATCACCCGGTTGGAGATCAGGTCCGAGTTAGGCACGATGACAGTGGCGCGGTCGAAGGTTTCGATCTTGGTGGCGCGGACGGAAATCTTGCTGACATAGCCCTGATCGTTGCCCACCACGACCCAGTCACCGGTCTTGATGGGGCGTTCGACGAGCAGAATGAGGCCGGAGACGAAGTTGTTGACAATGCTCTGAAGGCCAAAACCGATACCGACTGAAAGCGCACCAGCCACCAGCGCGATGTTGGAGAGATTGACACCCATATAGGAGAAGGCCAGCATCGCGGCAAGGATGAAACCGACATACCCAATGCTGGTCTGAATGGAATTTTTGAGGCCCGTATCAAGGTCGGTTGCAGGCATCAGGCGCTGTTCCATCCAGCGCTGGATGCTCTTGACCAGCACCAGAGTGACGATGAAGACCGCCAGTGCCCCGACAATGTTGATCGGGGAAATGCTCAGATCACCGATCTGGATATTGAAGATGGCCTTTTCGAGCGAAGAGAAGAAGCCTGTCGATTCCACACCCCATGGCGTGAAAATCAGCAGGGCTGCGCCAACATAGAGCAGGATACGCATCAGGCCATTGAACAGCACGCTGAACTGATTGACCGTCTTTGGCGTGATGCCCATAGCGCGCGAGATTTTCTGGGCTGCGGTGTTGCCGGTTTCGAGCTCTTCATTGAGGAAATTGTCGATCAGGGCCGAGAAAATGCCAAGCAGGCCAAGGATGATGAAGGTGCGTCCCAGCTGCATGGCGAGGAAGCTGCCAAGTGATACAAATCCAAGGATCGGGGCAAGGCCGATCACAAGACAGGCAATCCAGATGAAGGGCTGCAACAGACGCAGGAAGCCGGGCAGATTGAAACCGGATGGCAGTGTCAGGGACTCATCGACCGGGGTCTCGTGCTGTGGCGTGGTGTTGATCATCACGCGTTGACCGGTCCAGATCAGGATGGCCGTCAGGATCGAGGCGATGCCGCTGAGCAGGATCGTGGTTTCAAGCGGGGTCAACAGGGTCTGGTCTGTTTCGTCAAGGGTGATTTCAAAGCCATAGATGGCCAGCAGGGTCAGCGCGATGCCATAGAGTTTGTTGGCGTCGGAATCTGAGATATTGAGCAGTCGATAGGTGGGACGGCTTGGGGCCAGCAGAACCCTGATCAAGCCATAGCTCAAGGACAGGGTGAAGACCACGGAGCCGAGTTCGGACATCAGGGCTTCAACGCGGCGTGGCATCAGGTCGGCATTGTCGAGGATGAGGATGACCGCAAGGAAGATCAGAACAGGCACGATGGTATAGACAAACACGGCCCAGCAGGCATAGAGGCTGCGTTGCAGTGCCGTGGGGTCTTCCAGATTGGACAGGCGTCGCAAGCCGGAGAAGAGCAGGAACCGCAAGGGACCAACGATCACCACCGCGACAATCAGGATCACTCCGATCACCTGCCAGATGTGATCGGCGGCGCGGGTTATCAGATAGCGCCCCCAATCGGAAAAGAGCGTGGTGACCGCTTGCCACGTGGTGACGCTGCCGGACAGGCCATTGAGCCAAAGGGCCGGGTTGAGGATGGTGCCACTGCGCTCGAACAATTGCCGGGTGAACCGGTCCTGACGGGCAAGGGTGATGCGGTTGTTCAACTGCTCGGCACGAACAAGACTGGAGGAGATCAGCTTGAGCTGGGCGTCGATCTGGGTAACTTGTTCCTGAAGTTCCTCACGCCGTGTCTTAAGGCTGTCGGCTTCGGTTGCAGCTTCCTCACCTTCCTTTGTTTCTGCCGGTTTCAGCGCTTCGAGGCGCGCCTTGGCTTCCTGTAGCAGAGGTTGGACCTGACTTTTCTGCGCTGTCGCCTTGGCCTCGATGTCGCTGAGGCTGCTACGCAGTTCGGAGAAGGTGTCTTCGGACAGGCCGTCACGGTTGAGTGTGGCTTCGATCTGATCGAGCTTCACAAGCAGGGAATCCGCAACATTCGGGGCTTCGGTTGTCTGCGCCCGAGCGCCTGAAACCGCACCTGCTGCAAGCGTGGTGATCAGAAGCAAGACAAGGCCAAAAGAGCGGAGGGCTTTGTGCAACATTGAAGAGAATTTCCTTGTTCGAGCGACAATCAGCAAAGTGTTTGACAGGGATAGGTCTAATCGAATTGCAACCTGAAAACAATTCCTTGCTACACCATCTTGCTCAAAGGGCTGCGGCTGGAATGGCGTTTCAGGGTGTCCAGAGCGGGAGTGGCTGGCCTTCCCTTCGAATTGGCGTTAGCATCGCCATCACCCGTTTGACATAGAAGCCGGAGCAAATTGTGATGCCTGTCCCGTTTGATATCAACAATCCCGATTTTCCAGACGCTCTGAATGACGTTGCCATGCGCAGTGGCAACTATCCCCATGGTAAGAAATTGAAGCGGTCAAAATATGAAGAGGAGCTTGAAAAGCTTCAGATCGAACTGGTCAAGGTTCAGGAATGGGTGCGCCAGACTGACCAGCGGATTGTTGTTGTTTTCGAGGGACGGGATGCCGCTGGCAAGGGCGGCTCGATCAAGCGACTGACTGAATATACCAATCCGCGTCATGTGCGGGTCGTCGCCTTGTCCAAGCCAAGCGATGTGGAGCAGGGGCAATGGTATTTCCAACGCTATGCGGCCCAATTGCCGACGCAGGGGGAAATCGTGCTGTTTGACCGTTCCTGGTACAACCGGGCCGGGGTCGAGCCGGTGATGGGCTTCTGCACGCCGGAGCAGGCTGACAAATTTCTCGATGATGCACCACGGTTCGAAAAGATGATTCAGGATAGCGGCACGCGGCTGTTCAAATTTTGGCTCAATGTGGGACGCGAAATGCAGCTCAAGCGCTTTCATGATCGCCGCCACAGTCTGCTCAAACATTGGAAATTGTCGCCGATCGATTTGAAGTCGCTGGATCTGTGGGATGCCTATACGGATGCGCGCAACCGGATGATGGAGGCAACCCATACCAAACATGCGCCGTGGGTGGTGATCCGCTATAATGACAAACGACGCGGACGGCTGAACATGCTGCGCTATCTGCTGGCCAATCTGCACTATCCGGGCAAGGATGCTTCGGTCATTGCGCCAACCGATCCCCAAATTCTGGGGCTTGGGCCATCCATTCTGGATGATACTGAGTAAGAAAAAAGCGGGCCTTTGCGCCCGCTTTTTCATGTGTTGTTGGCAAGGCTAAGATCGCTGCCTCACCCCTGATCATGCGCCCTTCAGGCAACCGGCCAGTTGGCGGGCATTGTAGCGGATCAGCTCTGGATAGAGGGTGGGGCCCTCGGTTAGCTCCTTGCCAATCGGGTCGAGCAGGCCCTGTCTGGTCTTGGTGCCCTCAACCAGAATCGTGGTGATTCTGGAGGAGAATTGCGGTTCGGACATCAGGCAGGCTACGCCCAGATGGTCGAGCTTTTCCTTTATTTCCTTGATCCGAGCGGCGCCGGGATTGACACCGGGCGTGAGGGTGATGGAGCCGATGGCTGACACATCAAACGCTGCCTCGAAATATTGATAGGCATCGTGAAAGACCATGAAGGGGGCCGTTTTGTGGTCGGCGAGCAGGCTCTTGGCTTCCTCTGATGCCGCTTTGATCTCTGCGGTCAAAGCCTTGCTGTTGGCGGCATAGATCTGGGCATTGTCAGGGTCGGCTTCGGACAGGGCTTTGGTTATGGCAGCTGCCATCGCCAGTCCGTTGTCCGGGGAGAGCCAGATGTGATTGTCCATGACGCTGGCTTCGTCATGGTCGTGATCATGGGCGTCATGGTCATGCTCTTCGGCCGCATGTTCATGACCCTCCTTGTCATGATCTTCATGCTCGTGACCTTCATGCTCGTGATCATCATGATCCTCATGCTCATGCTCATGCTCATGTTCGTGATCATCATCATGGGCGTGGGTGTGTTTTTCCCAGTTGCTGCCAGAGCGGACCGGCAGCAATGTCATGCCTTCGGCATCGATCATCGGGATGGCTTTTGCGTTCGCTGCCAGTGTGTTCAGGGGTTTGACTAGGAAGGCCTCAATGCGTGGGCCAACCCAGAAGACCAAATCTGCATCCTGCAGCGCCCGTGCACCGGATGGGCGAAGATCTGCGCTGTGTGGAGACGCGGAAGAGGGTATGAGCAGGTGAGGCGTCCCAACGCCCTTCATGATGGCTGCAGCGATTGAATGAACCGGTGCAACGGATGCCACCACGTCAGGGGCGGCCAGAGCGGGAAGGGTGGTAACCAAAGAAAATACGGAGAGGGCGGCCAAGTGCCGGGATAGGTTTTTCACAGTAGAAGCCATGGTGAAACTTTTTGCCATTTCTTGGGTGGGGTCGGGGAGTGTGCAGAAAAATCCGATGATTTAAGTTACGTTATAACATAACAAAAATCAAAAACAAGAGGTCAACGGAAGCCGACTTAATCCGGGCTGACACGTATGTCTTTGTTTACGCTTTGCCGAGAATATCGGCAAAGCGACCCGGAAACAGGCCAAAACAGGCCAAAAATAGCGCAAAACGGGCGCTTCTTTTGTCTTTGTTAACCCGCGCGATCAAATGATAGACCGATCACAGATTCTAACGCTAGTGACGAGTGGGACATGTTCAAATTTTCAAAATCTTCGCGTGCTGTGCATATGGACACAGACCACGAAGCGTTCGATCGCGGTTCGGGGGACACCGAGAGCGAACTTGACAATCCTGACAGCTCAGTATCTCCGATTGATCAACAATTGATCAGCGATGTTGTCCATGATCTTGGCGATCTAGGGCAGGATATGGCCGAGTTGGCCGGTGAGATTGAACTGATCAACAAGGAAACATCTGATTGCTTCCAGTCCCTGTCCGATTTGGTGAAAGCCTCTGGCGAGGTCAAGGCTTCGAATGACCAGATCATGAATGCGGCCAGCCGGTCGTTTGAAATTGCCCAGACAACATCGCAGGAAGTGGTGCAAAGCCGCGAGATGATCGATGTCACATTGGGCAAGGTCAGCGAGCTGGTGGAGTCGGTGACAGGCATCAACTCCCAGCTTCAAGGGCTTCAGAGCGCCTTTTCTTCCGTGCGCGATGTGGCTGCCGCGATTGATGCCATTGCGCGGCAGACCAATCTGTTGGCGCTGAATGCGACGATTGAGGCGGCACGGGCCGGGGAAGCCGGCAAAGGGTTTGCGGTGGTTGCTGCGGAAGTCAAGGAACTGGCCGCCCAGACCAGCAAGGCCACCGAGACCATCGGGTCCACATTGTCCGATCTGGATCAGGAAGCCGAAGCCCTGATCGATCTCAGCGGTCGAGCAACGGGCTACATGGATGAGGTCGAGAAAAGCACCGCGTCGGTGCACGGGCTGATTACCGGTCTGGACGAAGCTTTTCAGACGATCCGGGAATCGTCGGAGTCCATTGAAGGGCAGGTATCTGAAGCCAATGGTACGATCGAGACGCTGGTTGGTGATGTGGATTCGGTGCACAAGGCATTTGATGCCACCCATTCCGGGCTCAACAGGGCCAGCGAGCGGATGATTAAATCGGTCGCTGCAGCAGACCGCATGGTAGCGCGGTCCTCGATCAGCGGCATCGAGACGGATGATACCTTCTGTATCAAGACCATCCAGACGCTGGCCAATCAGGTGGCAGACGCCTTTGAGGCAGAGGTACGGGCCGGGCGGATCAGTGAGACCGATCTGTTCGACATGACCTATACACCGATTGTCGGGACGGATCCGGAACAGGTGATGGCACCTTTCACCACCATGACGGATCGCGTCATGCCAGCCATTCAGGAACCTGTTGTGGCTGAGAATGACGTCATTGTCTTTGTTGCCGCGATCGATCGGAACGGGTATCTGCCAACCCACAACAAGGTCTTCTCGAAGCCACAAGGCGATGACCCGATCTGGAATGCTGCCAATTGCCGTAACCGGCGGATTTTCAATGATCGTGTCGGTCTGTCGGCCGGGCAGAATACCGAGCCTTTCCTGTTGCAGACCTACCGTCGGGATATGGGTGGCGGCACCTTTGTGTTGATGAAGGATGTGTCTGCACCGGTTTATGTCCGGGGGCGCCACTGGGGTGGTGTTCGGATGGGCTATCGGGTGACCTAGGGCACAATCGATCCCAAGATTATCAAAAGGCAATCAGGATAAGCAGAAGGCCCGGTCACAAGCCGGGCCTTTGTGCATTACTGGCGGGCCTTTGGCAGGGTCAGCAGGCTTGGCTCTGACGTTTGCTGTGGCTGAGTGGGCTCTGATGCCGAGCGCTTGAAGGGGCTTGCGACAGCGCTGCGCAGACGGGAGAAGAAACTGCCAGACTGTTCCGTCTGGGGCCGGTTGATCTCGGATTGAGCCAGAGCCTGCTGCTGCGAGGCTTGGCCTTGGCCTTGGGCTTGGGTTGGGGCTGGGGTTGGGGCCGCGCTTGGTGCGTTTGCGGATGGCGTGGTCGGATTGCCATTGATCAGACCGGCAAGGAAGCCATCCGGATTTTTGCCCTCCGCGATGCGTTGCTTGCGTTTGAGCAGATCGAGCTGGGAATCAACCATCGCGTCGGCGGTTTTGATTTCTTTTTCCTTGGCCTGTTGTTCAAGCTCCAGCACGGCTTGCTGGAAGCGGACATTTTCCTTGGCTCTGAGTTTTTTCAGCGAGGCCAGCAAAGACGGCTCGAGGGCGTAATCCGGGCAGGGGCCCGTGGCATCGAAATGGCCACCACCAACGGGATCGAAGATGTAGGTTCGGTTGCAGACCTCGACCTTGGGTGGCTTCCGGGTGATCTGGAAATGGTCGTAACCATTCTTGAGATTCTGCCAGAAGGCGAAATGTTCGCTGTCCCGGTATCTGGCCATATTTTCCGGCGTCATGCGGAAAGGAAAGGCATGCACTTCAAAAGTCCGCTGGCCACCGGCAAAAGACTCGCGCCCCAGAGCATAAATTTCGGCAATCGGGGCGTCTTCCATGGCATAGCATCCACGGGATGAACAGGAGCCATGGACCATCAAATGCTTGCCAGTGCGCCCATAGGCCCGGTCGAACTTGTTCGGATAGCCCAGATTGAAGGAAAGATAATAGCTTGAACGCGGATTCATCTGGCCACGGGTGATGGAGTAAAAGCCCTCGGGGGCCTGCCGGTCGCCTTCGCGTTTTTTCGGGCCGAATTCACCGGAATAGGCGCAGATCGGATAGGTCTTGAGCAGCGCATAGGTGCCGTCCTTGCGCTGCTTCCATGCCTCAAGCACCGATTCCTTCTTGAAAATACGAATATAGAGCGGGGCCTGCTCTGTGGAATCAAGCTTGCGAATCTCGTCCTTCAGTTTGGCCGAAATGGGCTGCAAATGCTTGCCATCTTCAAGAAGTTCAGGATTGCAGCCGGTCAGCATAAGCACTGCCATGGATGCCGCCAAGAAATGTGAAGCTTTGATCATTTGCTGTTACTTGCCTGTTCGCGCGTGCCAATCTGACCCCATCCTACCGTCGGTATGGTCAACGATCCGTAACCAGAACTGGTTGACAGATGGTTACCGGACAAGTCTCTTGGCAAGCCCCGGAAATGGACACGCTATTGGCGGGCCATCGAGGCTGGCTGTTTTCAGTCGTTGCTGCTTTGCGCCCTGTTTTCCTTAAGTCAAATATCGGGAAACGGGCCCAGAATGCAATTCAAAAAAATAGGAGGATTGGTGCGGCAAGAATAGGGCAGCTTGCCGTCTTCAAGAAAAAATGAACCAGATGGTTGGTCTGGATGGCCCAAGGCGCGATCAAACGGCCATGAAAAAGGGAGGGGTGAACCCTCCCTTTATACGAGTCGCAATCCTGGGCATAAGAGCCAGACAAGTCAGAGGCTTCTGCCGATGGCGAGGAACTTTTCACGCCGGGCCTTGCGCACTTCTTCTGGTGTCATGCCGTCAAACTCGGACAGGCAATCGGCAATCATGTTGCCAGCGCGTTCAAGCACGGTGTCCGGTGCACGATGCGCACCGCCCACAGGCTCGGACACGATCCGGTCGATGACGCCGAGTTGCAACAGATCCTGCGCGGTGATTTTCATGTTGGTCGCCGCGTCTTTGGCCCGGGTGGAATCACGCCACAGGATCGAGGCTGCCCCTTCAGGCGAGATTACGCTGTAGATGGAATGTTCGAGCATCAGAACCCGGTTGGCTGCCGCAATCGCGATGGCGCCACCAGACCCCCCTTCGCCGATGATCAGCGCGACATTGGGCATGCCCATGGCAAGGCAGGCGTCGGTGGAGCGGGCAATGGCTTCCGACTGGCCGCGCTCTTCCGCGCCAATGCCGGGATAGGCCCCTGCCGTGTCCACAAAGGTGATCAGAGGCATCTTGAAGCGCTCGGCCAGTTCCATGATGCGGACGGCTTTGCGGTAGCCTTCCGGACGGGCCATGCCAAAATTATGCTTGATGCGGCTTTCGGTGTCCGAGCCCTTTTCCTGACCGATCACCGCGACGGGACGACCACGGAAGCGGCCGAAACCGGCCTGAATGGCTTCATCGTCGGCAAACTTGCGGTCACCGCTCAGAGGGGTGAATTCATCGATCAGGGCGCCGACATAATCGACGAAATGTGGCCGGTCCGGATGCCGGGCGACCATGGTCTTGTGCCATGGTGTCAGGTTGGCATAGATATCCTTCAGTGCGCTATCGGCCTTGCTCTGCAAGCGGGCAATTTCGTCACCCACATCGACCGCTTCGCCCTTGTCCTGCATGACGAGCAGTTCCTGCACCTTGCCCTCAAGGTCGGCAACCGGTTTTTCAAATTCCAGATAACTATGCATAGGTGGTTCGATCCGCGTTTTCTTGTGTTTCTGGTCTATCTGACAAGTTGGCGGCACGTTGGACGCATAAAGCA
Source organism: Cohaesibacter intestini (assembly GCF_003324485.1). Lineage (NCBI taxonomy): Bacteria > Pseudomonadati > Pseudomonadota > Alphaproteobacteria > Hyphomicrobiales > Cohaesibacteraceae > Cohaesibacter > Cohaesibacter intestini. Next base: position 1,256,375 of record NZ_QODK01000001.1, read on the forward strand.
AGCGTGTCAAGCAATGGCGCACTTATCGCTGAGCGCATGGGGTTTTTCCCAAGCTTCTCTTAAATGGGGTGTCCCTAGGGAAGGTCAATTGCCCCTTTTGGATGTGTTTTTGTTCGCCAGATCGGACAGGGGGTGGTGCTGTTCAACCAGTTCGATCAGTCGCTCATCCAGAATATGGGTATAAATCTGGGTGGTTGAAATATCGCTATGGCCGAGCAGCTTCTGAACGGCCCGCAAATGGGCACCATTTTGCAGCAGATGCGAGGCGAAAGCATGGCGCAGCACATGAGGGGAGACGGATGCGGCATCCAGCTCGACATCATCGGCCAATGACTTCAAATCCCGTCCAAAGGCCTGACGGGTGAAATGTCCCGATTGGCCCGATGAGGGAAACAGCCATTGGCGGTTCTTGAGCTGGTTGCGGGTGGGATCTTCACCCAGCATCGTTCGATAGGCCTGCATGGCTTCCTTGGCCCGGTCTGACAGGGGTACCAGCCGTTCTTTGCTGCCTTTGCCGACCACTGCGAGGAACTGTCCATCCTGATGGGCCGCCGAGGCTGGCAATGACACCAGTTCAGACACGCGCAAGCCCGTGGCGTACAGCAATTCGAGCAGCACATAAAGCCGCATTGCACGGATCTGACGTTTCGGGGTCGGGCCTTGAAGGCTGGCATTGAAACGGGCTGCTTCGATCAGCCGGTCAACTTCCTGCTCGGTCAGGATCCGGGGCAAGGGGCGCTGGCGCTTGGGGGCTTTCAAGGTGGTCGAGGGGTCATCGTTGCGAAAGCCGTCGCGATAAAGAAAGCGGAACAATTGCCGGATCGAAGATATTTTGCGCGCGATGGACGAGGCGGCGAGGCCCTGATCGGACAGATCGGCGACATAACTGCGCAATGCATCGACGTCGATTTGTTCAAAGCGCATCTTCTGACGGCTGCAGGCACTATCGAGATCGTCCAAATCCCGGCGATAAGCCTCCAGCGTGTTGGCAGACGCCCCTTTTTCTGCGCTGAGGGAATCAAGAAAGAGGTCGATTGCTCGGGGGTTGCTCAGGGCCACAATATGCTCTTTGTCGCGGGGCGGATGGATGGGGCTGGTGAGGATGAAGGGCTAGCGCAGATCCTTGGACGGGATGCGAATGACGGTTTCCTTCGGGGTCGGCTCAACGAAATTGGCGAGATAGAACATGCCACCCGCAGCAAGGCCGCCCAGAATAAGAAGAAATACCAAGGCTTTGATCAAACTAGGCATAATGGTTCCGATTGCTTGTCAGTCTGGTTTTGTATCAATGCGAGCTAACCTAGCACCGAATTCCGACCGTTGTCATTTGCGGCTGTGTCTTTTCCAGTCAATTTGTCAGCCTTTGCGGGCATTTGGGGACGGGATGCCGGGTTTTTTGGGCAAAATGCAAAGCTGGCTTGACAGGTCGGGCCAATCGCGGTCAAACGAGAAACAGACAAAAAGAGATTAGGAAATCCATGGCGAAGTCTGAAAAAAGTGATGGTGGCGAACGCGAAAAGCGTCTGGTGTCGGCTCTCAATGGGCGGCCCATCATCATGGTGGGCCTGATGGGTGCAGGCAAGACGACCATTGGTCGTCGACTGGCCAACCGGCTTTCCATCCCGTTTCGTGATGCGGACCACGAGATTGAGGCCGCTGCCAACATGTCGGTCGCCGACATTTTTGCCGAACATGGTGAAACTCACTTTCGCGAAGGCGAGAAACGGGTAATTGCCCGATTGATGGAGCAAGGCGATCAGGTGCTCGCCACCGGTGGTGGCGCCTGGATGAATGAGGAAACCCGGGCGCTGGTCAATGGCAAGGGGATTTCGGTCTGGTTGAAGGCCGAGTTTGATATTCTGATGTCGCGGGTGCGCAGACGCTCCCATCGACCCTTGCTGAAGGATCCAGATCCCGAAGGGGTCATGCGTCGTCTGATGGACGAACGTTATCCGGTCTATGCGCAAGCCGATGTGACGGTGGACTCCATTGACGTGCCCCATGAGAAGATCGTGACTTTTGTGATTGAGGCCTTGGAAGACTATCTCGGTCTCCCCCGTTGATCGGGCAAGCTGACTTGAAACGCGGGTCCAGCGTGATGCCCGGTCTGCTTTTCGGCCTTTGTTTGGCTGACTGCATAACAAGAAAAGTGAGATGAGGATGGCTCCGCAAGCTTCTGAACAAATGGCCGACGAGACCAAGGTCCGCGTTGCGCTCGGAGATCGCTCTTATGACATTGTGATCGGTCGCTCGGTCCTGGGGTCACTTGGGGCGCGGTTTGCAGCGCAGTTTCCCGGTGCCCGTGCTGTCTTCATCACTGATCGGACAGTGGCGGGTTTGCATCTGGCAGCCGCCGAAGAGAGCCTTTCCGCCCATGGCATTGAGCATCAAGTGCTGGTGATGGAACCGGGCGAGAAGACCAAGAGCTATGACGGACTGATCAAGGCGTGTGACGGGGTGCTGGACACACGGCTTGAACGTGGTGATCTGGTGATTGCGCTGGGTGGTGGCGTGATTGGTGATTTGGCGGGCTTTGTTGCCGGGGTCGTGCGGCGGGGCATGCGGTTTGTGCAGGTTCCGACCACTCTGCTCTCGCAGGTGGATTCCTCGGTCGGAGGCAAGACCGGCATCAACACGGCGCACGGCAAGAATTTGCTCGGCCTGTTCAATCAACCGCATCTGGTGCTGGCGGATACGGCGGTGCTTGATACGCTTAGCCCACGGGAGTTTCGGGCCGGTTATGCGGAAGTGGCCAAATATGGTCTGATCAACCAACCGGATTTCTTTGAATGGCTGGAGCGGAACTGGCAGGGCATCTTTGCCGGAGGTCCTGAGCGCGAAGAAGCCGTTGCGCGCTCCTGTCAGGCCAAGGCCGATGTGGTGGCCGCCGATGAGAAAGAGGCCGACCAGCGGGCGCTGCTCAATCTTGGCCATACCTTTGGTCATGCCCTTGAAGGGATGGCGGAATATGACGCCGAACGACTGGTGCACGGGGAAGGGGTGGCAATCGGCATGGTTCTGGCCCATGAATTCTCCGCTCGTCTTGGCCTGTGTGATCCGGCTGTGACCGATCGTGTGGTTGCCCACTTGCAAGCGGTCGGGTTGCCTACCCATATAGGAGCTATCCCCGGTCAGTTGCCCAAAGTGGATCTGCTGATGGATTTCATCGCGCAGGACAAGAAAGTCTCGCGCGGCAATCTGACCTTCATTCTGACGCGCGGGTTGGGTCAGTCCTTTGTTGAAAAGGGTGTTGATCCGGTTCAACTGCGCGCCTTTCTTGAGGAGAAACTGGCCTGATGCTTGGTTCGCTCTGGTTGACCGCTCTGGCGATTTTTTGCCTGATCGCCCTGTCTGGCTTCTTTTCCGGCTCGGAAACCGCGCTGACGGCGGCGTCGCGCGCCCGTATGTTGCAAAAGGAAAAGAATGGCGAGCCGGGTGCTTTGGCCGTCAATGAGCTGTTGCAGATTCGCGAGCGCCTGATCGGGTCGCTGCTGCTGGGCAACAATCTGGTCAATATTCTGGCGTCGGCGCTGGCAACCAGCCTGTTCATCACGCTGTTTGGCGAGGCTGGCGTGGTCTATGCGACGCTTGTCATGACGCTGGTGGTGCTGGTCTTTGCCGAAGTGTTCCCAAAGACATGGGCGATTTCCAACCCGGACAGCTTTGCCTTGCGGGTTGGACCCTATGTGCGGGTGATTACCAAATTGTTCGGACCATTCGTTGTGGCGGTGGAATGGTTGGTGGTTGGCCTGTTGCGTCTGGTCGGGGTCGACACCAAGGGGGCTCAGATCCTGTCTGGTCAGGATGAATTGCGTGGCGCGGTTGATCTGCTGCATATGGAAGGCAGTGTGGTCAAAGCGGACCGTGACCGGTTCGGTGGCCTGTTGGATCTGGGGGAGCTTGATGTCTCTGACGTGATGGTTCACCGCACCAATGTCAGCTCTTTCAATATTGATGACGGCCCGGTCGCGATTGTCGAGCAGGCGCTCGAAAGCCCCTATACCCGTATTCCTTTGTGGCAGGGCGAGCAGGACAATTTCATTGGCATTCTGCATGCCAAGGATTTGCTCAGGGCTCTGGCAGGCGTCAAGGGGGATCCGGACAAGCTTGATTTGATGTCGGTGGTCAATGAGCCGTGGTTTGTGCCCGATACAACCAGCCTCAAGGCCCAGCTCAATGCCTTCCTCAAGCGCAAGAGCCATTTTGCGCTGGTGGTGGATGAATATGGCGAAGTGATGGGACTGGTGACGCTTGAAGATATTCTCGAGGAGATCGTCGGCGACATTTCGGACGAGCATGATATTGACGTCAAGGGTGTCAAGGTCGAGCCGGACGGGTCCGTTCTGGTGGATGGTTCCGTGCCGATCCGCGACCTAAATCGGGCGTTTGACTGGTCCTTGCCGGACGATGAGGCAACGACCATAGCCGGTCTGGTCATCCATGAAGCCCGACAAATTCCCGAGCCGGGACAGGGTTTCACCTTCTATGATTTCCGTTTCCGCGTGTTGCGCAAGGAGCGTAACCGGATCACGTCGCTGAGAATCACTCCGGTTCGATAGGTCCGGATATTGGCTGGGTTTGACAGCTCGTTTTCAGCTCAGGCCGGCTTGATTGTCTCAAGGGCCAAAGCATGGATTGGACCTGCGAGCTCTTCTTTGATAATATCATGCACCATTCTGTGTGCATCGATCCGGGACAGCTCGGCAAAAGCCGGGCTGGAGACGCGAATCCGAAAGTGGGTTTCGCCTTCCGGGCGAGCGCCAGCATGGCCGGCATGCCGATCGGAGTCATCAAAGACCTCCAACAATGTGGGTTGAAGGTGTTTGTTCAGTTTTTTCTCAATCGTGTTCTTGACGGTCATGGCGAAGAATGTTGAATTGTTGCACTTCAAATTTAGGGGTGATTTGAGCAGATCTGCTTTTCCATTGTCCCGCAGGTAGGGTTTTTACCCTGTCTGTGCAAGGGGTGATGTCGAATAGCATGACCAAAGGCTTACAGCAATCGATCTGTTCTGCGCCATGTAAGAGCGATAACCAAGCGTTCGGAGACAAACAAAAATCAATGAAACTCGACTCGAAACTTTTTGATTCCATTCGCATCAAACCAGATGTTGACCGCAAGAAGAAGAAGCAGCAGCAAGAGCAGTGCGAATGGCCCGGCTGCGAGAAGGTTGGGGGCTGCAAGGCGCCCAAGCGTGGTACGGCGCGTCGTGAGTATCACAATTTCTGTGAAGTGCATGCCCGTGAGTTCAATCAGAACTACAATTACTTCACTGGTATGGATGACGACGAGGCGGACAGCGTCAAGGCCAGCACCGCGACCGGCGACCGTCCGACCTGGGCAATGGGCGTCAATGCCTGGGGTGACGCCACTCATAAGGCTGGTGAAGCGCGGGGACGGAGCTGGGAAGGCAGCGGCTTTTCCGATGGGCGGTCCCAGCGTGCGGCCGAACGGGCCAAACGTCGCTCACGCCACCAGAACCAGACCCGCAAGTTGCGGCCTCTGGAAGCAAAGGCGTTCGAGACCCTCGGGTTGAGCCTGCCAGCGACCGCAGATGACGTGAAACGCGCCTATAAACGGCTGTTGAAAGAAAACCATCCTGACCTCAACAAGGGGGATCGGGCCTGCGAAGAGCGTCTGCAGGACGTTATCGCCGCCTACAATACCTTGCGCGCCGGTGGCTATTGCTGATCGCGTGCCTATCGGTGAGGGCGCGAGCGTTGCCGCGCCAAGAAAAGAATGTTGCAGGCGGCTTGGCCGCCTGTTTTTCTGAGGGGATTGCCAACCCGTTGCCGACGGTCCCTTTGCACCTCTAATGCCCGTCTTGTGACGGGCCAGAGATGCAGGCCGTCACGTTAGAGTGATCCGCTCTCTCCCTCCTGACATAAAAAAGCGCAAATCTACCTTTTCTTTTCGGTCTCGATTGCTTTAAGTTGCGATTTCGAATGACCGAGCTTTCAATCGGGCCCCTGTCCCATAGGGAACGCGTTTCCCAGACGCCCCTGCGGCCAAGGCAAGTGATGGGCCCCATCCTGAGCAGTGCAGTGAATGATATGAGCAACGAACTTTCCCAATTGCCGGATACCGAAGTATCCGTGCGCGAAACCTTTGGCATCGACGCGGACTGGATGGTGCCAGCCTTCAGTGAAGCGAATGAATATGTGCCGGATCTGGATCCGGACTATCTGTTCGACAAGCAGACAACGCTCGCCATTCTTGCCGGCTTTGCTCACAATCGGCGGGTGATGATTTCCGGGTATCATGGCACGGGTAAGTCTTCTCATATCGAACAGGTCGCTGCCCGGCTGAACTGGCCTTGTGTGCGCGTCAACCTCGATAGTCATATTTCGCGTATCGATCTGATCGGCAAGGACGCCATCGTCCTCAAAGAAGGCAAGCAGATCACCGAATTCCGCGATGGCATCCTGCCATGGGCGCTGCAAAACAATGTGGCGCTGGTGTTTGACGAATATGATGCGGGTCGTCCGGATGTGATGTTTGTCATTCAGCGCGTGCTGGAAGTGGCCGGTCGCCTGACTCTGCTTGACCAGAACCGCGTCATCCGTCCGCATCCATCCTTCCGCCTGTTTGCCACCGCCAACACGGTTGGTCTTGGGGATACGTCGGGCCTGTATCACGGCACCCAGCAGATCAACCAGGGCCAGATGGACCGCTGGTCGATTGTCACTACGCTCAACTATTTGCCGCATGACAATGAAGTGGGCATCGTTTGCGCCAAAGTGAAATCGCTCAAGGGCGATGAAGGCAAGGTGACCGCCGGCAAGATGGTGCGTGTTGCCGATCTGACCCGCAATGCTTTCATGAATGGCGACCTGTCGACCGTCATGAGCCCGCGTTCGGTGATCACCTGGGCCGAAAATGCCGACATTTTCGCGGATATTGGCTTTGCCTTCCGGGTAACCTTCCTGAACAAATGCGATGAGCTGGAGCAGCCGCTTGTGGCAGAGTTCTACCAGCGTTGCTTTGGCGAGGAACTGCCGGAAAGCTCCGTGAATGTCGCTGTGAGCTAAGGCTCACAGCATCCTGTTGCAAGTTGGTGGACGAAGAAGAAGCCCATGTCGAGCAAGTCACCCTCAAAGCTGCACGGTCATGTTGACCCGAATGAACGGTTCAAGCATTCGGTCAGCGGCACCCTGAAAGCCATTGCCGGTCATGTGGAGCTGGATGTGCATTTCTCTGCCGATCGACCCATGCTGGTGTCCGGTCAGGCGCGTCTGCCGGAACCGCCGCGTGCGCTCACTGCTGAGAAAGCCGCGATTCTGCGCGGGCAGGCCGACAGTCTTGCTTTGCGGGTCGCCTGTCATGATCCGCGTGTTCACGCAAAGCATGCGCCGGACGGGGCGCGGGCGCGTGGGGTGTTTGATGCGGTCGAGCAGGCGCGGGTGGAAGCCATTGGCGCACGCCAGATGGAAGGTCTGGCGGGCAACCTCTCGGCGATGCTCGAAGATCGCTATAGCCGCTATGTGGCAGGGGATTCGAGCCGCATTGAAGAGGCACCGCTTGATCATGTGCTCTCTCTTATCGTGCGTGAGAAACTGACCGGCAAACCGATCCCCGACAGCGCTCATGCGCTGGTCGAGCAATGGCGCGGCTGGGTCGAGCAGACCGCCGAAGGCAGTCTTGACGGTCTGGCCGAGGATATTCAGGATCAGGCCAAATTTGCCCGCCGCTTGCGTCGGGTGCTGGCGGATCTCGACGTTGCCGATGACATGGGCGGAGAAGCCGAAGACAGCGAAGAAAATGCTGACGATAGCGAATCTGGCAATAATGACGATGTCGAGAATGATCGCGAAACCGAGGAATCTTCCGAGGGCGAGCAGCAGCAGGATCAGGAAGCCCAAGCAAGCGCTGAAGAGCAGGATGAGGGCGAGTCCGAGGCTGATGAACAGACCAGTCAGGACATGATCGATTATGAGGATTTCGATGGTGAGGAATCCGGCGAGACCATGTCCCAGAAGGATTATGGCCGCAACGAGCCGGACACCCGCTATCGCGTCTTCACCCAGAGCTTTGACGAAATCATCCATGCCGAGGATTTGTGCGAGACGGCCGAGCTTGATCGGTTGCGGGCCCAACTCGACAAGCAGCTGCAGAACTTGCATCAGGTTGTGGCCCGTCTGGCCAACCGGCTGCAACGTCGCCTGTTGGCGCAGCAGAATCGTGGCTGGGATTTCGATCTCGAAGAAGGATTACTTGATACCGCCCGCCTGACCCGCGTGGTGACGGATCCAATGCGGCCGCTGTCTTTCAAATGGGAGCAGGACACTGAATTCCGCGATACGGTCGTCACGTTGCTGATTGACAATTCCGGCTCGATGCGCGGGCGACCGATTTCCATTGCGGCGACCTGTGCCGACATTCTGGCCCGGACGCTGGAGCGGTGCAACGTCAAGGTCGAGATTCTTGGCTTTACCACCAAGGCCTGGAAGGGCGGTCAGTCGCGCGAAGCGTGGCTGAAGGCTGAAAAGCCACTCAACCCGGGACGCCTGAACGACCTTCGGCATATCATTTATAAATCTGCAGATAGTCCGTGGCGTCGGGCCCGGCGCAATCTTGGCTTGATGATGCGCGAAGGACTGCTGAAAGAGAATATCGATGGGGAGGCGCTCGATTGGGCGCATAAGCGCCTGTTGGCGCGGCCCGAACAGCGCAAGATCCTGATGATGATTTCGGATGGTGCGCCGGTTGATGACAGCACCTTGTCGGTCAATCCGGGCAATTATCTTGAAAAGCACCTGCGCGAAGTGATCGAGGAGATCGAAACCCGTTCACCGGTCAATCTGCTGGCCATCGGCATCGGCCATGATGTGACGCGCTATTATCAGCGGGCCCTGACGATCATTGATGCGGAAGAGTTGGGTGGGGCGATGACCGAGAAGCTGGCCGAACTGTTTGATGAGAATGCCCAGCCAACCATTGACCCCCGCAAGGCGGCGCGGCGCAAGATGCGGAGACGCTAGCATGCCTGCGCACGACCCTTTGAGAGGCCGGACTATCCGGCCTTTTGGTCGTTTGCTGGCCTGCACCGCCCTGCTGGGCTTTTCCCTGTTTGTTTCGCCGCAAGGCTTGCCCCTCGCTGTTGTGCCTGTGAAGGCGGCTGAGCCTGTTCGCTTGCCACCCGTGCGGTTGCCGATGGCGGCACCGAAATTTGAACCTCTCTCCATTCAGGCGACCCCCATCCGTTCCTTTGGCGGTTATGGCACCGATGACAATGTCTATGGCAAGCTTCATTGGCTGGGCGGGCTGGAGCTTGAAAGCGATCATGACAGGTTTGGTGGCTTCTCCGGGCTGGCCTTTCTTGATTCGCAAACCTTTCTGGCTGTTGGTGACAAGGGAACGGTGTTGAAAGCGCGTTTGCTGCTCAAGGATGGCAGGCCAGATGGTGTGGAGGCGGGGCCGATGCGCCATTTGCCGCAGCTGTCGGAGCGGATGGAAGGCTGGCAGCGGGATAGCGAGGGTTTGGCGCTGCACGATAAGGCTGCTTATGTCAGTTTTGAAGGGGATGCGCGGGTCGTACGCTACGGGCTCACCAAGGAGGGAACCTTTACCCGCCAGAGCCGCTCTTTGCCATTGCCACGCTCTGTGTTGCGCGGGGCTAAGGCCAATACAGGCTTTGAGGCGATTGCCTTTTCACCGGAAGGCACGCGCCACGACGGTTCGTTCATTCTGATCAGCGAGCGTTTTGCGGGGGATCAGATACAGGGCTGGATTGTGCGCAATGGCAAGGCGCAGGCCTTTACCGTGCCGGAGCAGGGCGGGTTGGCGGTCACCGACGCCGCCTTCACAAGGGCGGGGGATTTGCTGATTCTGGAGCGGAAAGTCTCGCTGTTTGGCGGCTTGCAGATTCGCATCCGTCGGGTGCGGGCTGCGGATTTTGGTGCGGGGGCGATCGAGCGCACGGATATCCTGCTGACAGGCAATCTGTCCCATGCGCTTGACAATATGGAAGGCATGGCGGTCCAGCCGCAGCCGGATGGCTCTCACCTGATCACGCTGATCTCTGACGACAATTTCAATCCCCTGCAACGTACCTTACTGTTGCAGTTCCTGTTGCCTGCGGGGCAATGAAAAACCGGCCAGATCGGGTCTGGCCGGTTTCTTCTATTCTTTGCAGTTCTGGCTTTGGATGATCGAGTGCCAATCCCTCAGGCAGACGGGGCCAGCGCGTCAACGCGACCGCGCAGGATTTTGTAGGGGGCCAACATGATCAGCGAAACCAGCATTTTTACCAGATAATCGCCAATGGCCCAACTGATCCAGCGTGGGGCTTCAGCCGTGGCTACACCCAGCAGCGGCGCATGGTCGGTCGGGAAACCATCGGGCGTCATGCCAAAGCCGGTGTCGAGTATGGCGAACTGAACCGAGAAGGCGATGCCGAAAAAGATGATCGTATCGAGGGTCGAGCCGAGGAAGGAGGATGTCAGCGGGGCTTTCCACCATGCATCCTGACGCAGACGGTTGAAGATGAAGACATCCAGCATCTGGGCAACCATGAAGGCAGTGCCAGAGGCAATGGCAATGCGTGGGGTGGCGAGCCAGATTGACAGGACCACAGCCAGCGCAAAACCGACCAGCACGATCAGGCGGGCCACTTTGGGGCCAAATTTGCGATTGGTCAGGTCGGTAACAAGGAAAGCCATCGGATAGGTGAAGGCGCCCCAGGTCAGGAGATCCTGCAGACCGAATGGATGGAAGGGAAACTGAACCAGATAGTTCGAGGCGGCGACAACGCCAACCATAGCCAGAATGGCGAGGCCCAGAGCAGCTGAGCCAGCTTTTTCATGAGTAGCAACCATGTGTCACCCTCCTATGTTGGCCGCAAATGGGAGAATAGCCCAAAGCGGATTAAGATACAAAAACAGCGCCCGTGAGGCGCTGCTTTCTTGTCGTGTCAAAGGCAGCCTGCGCTTGGCAGACCTACCGCTGCTTAGGAAGCAACAGTCTGTGCCTTCTGGATCTTGCGTTTGATCTGCAGAGCGTTGCTCGACAGTTCAGAGTCTTTGGCTTTAGCCAAGAAAGCATCAAGGCCGCCACGATGCTCAACAGACCGCAGGGCGTGAGCGCTAACGCGCATCTTAACGCCGGTGCCGAGGGTTTCGCTCAGCAGAGTCACATTCACCAGGTTTGGCAAAAAGCGACGACGGGTTCTGTTTTTTGCGTGGCTGACATTGTTACCGGACTGAACGCCTTTACCGGTCAGTTCACAGCGACGTGCCATGGAAAATCCCTCACAAATTATTAGGACGCCACCGGGCGCCCGCTCATTTCATATTCTGTGTTCGGCCAGTCTGACAGAGCAGATTGGCTGAAAAGTCGCCCCGGTATAGTGATCCTGAAAGGCTACGTCAAGCATTTCTGAGCCTTTGCGCCGTTTCTTTTCCCATTTCCTGCCTGAAGCCATGAGAAAGAGGGGGCGCTTTTCCACGCGACTGGATGAATTGTGAAGAATCTGTCGACTGAAGGCCTGTTTTGCAACTTTGTTTTCAGCCCTAGGCCGCCAAGAGCCTTCAATTTGCCTCAATTGTTTCGGACTACGGGTTTGTCGCAATTTGTTAACCATATTCAGAGACAGTGATAGTCTAGTGGTCGTGCTGGTTGGGATGTGGCCACGCATGGCACGCATGGAATGTGTCACAGTTCTGTGGAACTCACTGTGCGCTGTTTGGGAAATTGCACTTCCTTTTGCCAATCTGTTGCCGTTTACATCAGGCCACTCGTTTGCGTTTTGGGGATTAGAATGCTGAGCGCGATGCAAGATATCTTGAAAATGCCCATTATCCGCACCTGCGGGGGCGCAGTCCAGACCCGCTCTGTAAGGGCCGGTTTGCTGGGGGCATGTTTTTGTGTGGGCCTGACGGGTGGGGTTGTCCTCACCCCGGTTTTGGCCGATGCCACGGAAATCGAGGCCACCTTTGGTATTTCGATTGCCGGAATTCCGGTTGGTAAGGGGTCAGCAAAAGCCAGCGTCAACGGGCGCAAATATGAAATTGATGCTTTCGCCAAGACATCCGGGGTGTCCAAGCTGTTTATCGACAGTAAGGGACGTGCGATCAGCAAGGGGCGCTTTAACAGCAAGACCATGCTGCCAACGATGTATGCCCTGAATTCCAAGGAAGACAAAATCCACAATGTGGTTCAGATCGCCATGCGGTCGGGCAATGTCAGTGATTTTTCGGCCTCCCCACCGGTTTCAAAGCACAAAGACCGGATTCCGCTGAAACGGGTGCATACCCGGGGTATCATTGACCCGCTATCCAGTCTGTTGATGTCCGTCCGTTCCCCCAAGGATCGGGTTGGCAAGACGGTCTGCGATCGGACGATCCGGATGTTTGATGGGCGCTGGCGCTACAATATCGAGCTTTATTATAAGAGCACCGACACGGTGAAGGGCAGCTATCATGGAGCCTATAGCGGACCGGTCACCAAATGCGGGGCGCGATTCCGATTCGTCGCCGGTCATCGGCCCAACAAGGCCAGCACCAAGTTTATGGAGAGCAACAAGGATCTGGAGGCCTGGTTTATTCCCGTGGCGGATGAACCCGTGGTCGCGGTCTATCGCATCCAAATGGGAACGAATATCGGCCGTTTCGTGTTGCAGGCCAGAGAGATCCAATTCAACTGATCCTGTGGTCATGAACTGATTACTTACCGAAAAAAAGGGGGCATGTGCCCCCTTTTTTGTTTGCCTTGTCTGGTCAACAGGACAGGCGGGGTCAAACGCCTTGGCTGCGCTTGAGACGCGCACCGGTTGATTGTCCAGCGCTTGCCTCCTGTCCCTACTGCCTTCCCTTTCGATATATGAGATGGATCTGTCTCCACGCACACCAGATGGGGGAGTGTGCCGCTTGCGTGATGTGTCAAATCGGGACGGTTGGTTAATGATCAAAGTTTGAGCATCAGCAGGGATTTGGTTCGTTATACTCATATCACCTAGATATTGATGGCGGGGGCAAATTTGTGGGTATATCTGGCGGGAACATTTTGAGAACATGGCGAAAGAAGCGATTCGTGCAGAGTTTGTTCTCTCTGCGTTCAAAGGGTTAACGCGAAGCGCTCTGTTGTGGGGAAATTGTTAACCAATTGAAAATATGGCTTTGTTTCGAATTGATGCGAAGTGGTTAAAAAATATACAGGCCGTGCTGCGATTTTGGGCAGACTGTTTCCAAATGGTTTATGAGCTGCCACGAGATCTTGTGTCTGTCACGCTATTGTCATCTATATCGAGATAGAACAATATAGGAACATGTGAAAGTCGTCGATTCGGGCATGATTCGTTCCAGACTCGTTCTTTTCGTTAATATTGGTGCGGTTGCGCGGCTTTGGGTTGAATGTTGCAAGGATGTCGTGGCCGACGGGAAAAAGAGCAAGTGGTCCGATTGTTGCTTGCAAGCATGAAGCCGCTTTTGAGATAAGAAGAGCACGAACAGGCATCCGCCATTGTGTGAAAGATTTCGCACATTCGAAGAAAGACACCAGAGACGAGCCGACCTTGATGAGATGCCGGCTCTCAGACAGGCCATCGGCACGTCCATGACCAAGAAGAAACATACCGATTCCCCTTTTGCCTCGCTGGCCGGGTTGGCGGACAGCCTGAAGGGTGAGGCCGAGGCGAAGGCGCGCGCCGAGGCTGAAGACCGTTTGCGGGTCAAGCGGGCCGAGACTATCGCCGCAGGGCGGCCCGATGCCTTTGCGGGAATTGAAGCAGAGCTGATGCGCCGTGCGCAAGATCAAGGTCTGCCGGATGAGCGTGCATCGCGGCCCAAAACCGATCAGCCTTTTGCGGGCGCGCATCTCAAAGACAAGCCTTCTGCCGATGAGCCTTCCATGGAAGCGCAAATGGCCGCGCTGCTGAGCGCCAGCGATCCTGTTGTTGAGGATCGTCAGGCAGCCCCACGCACAAAACCGAAAGCCAAGTTCAAATCCAAGGCGGCCCCGAAAGCCAAAAGGTCTGCGGACCAAGGTGCGCGGGCGCATATCCATCGGTTGAGCGAACAGGCGCCCGGCTGGGCGGACAATGTGGGTTTTGAGAGACGGGGCAATCCGGCTCTCGGGCATGTTCATGCGATTCTCGGGCCGACCAATACGGGCAAGACCCATATGGCGATTGAGCGGATGGTGGCCCATTCGTCGGGTATCATCGGGTTGCCGTTGCGGCTGCTGGCGCGGGAGGTCTATGGCAAGCTGGTGGCCAAGGTCGGGCCTGAGGCCGTCGCGCTGCATACGGGAGAAGAGCGGATCGTGCCGCAAGGGGCGCGCTATCATGTCTGCACTGTGGAAGCGATGCCTGCGCATGCCGATGTCGCCTTTGTCGCCATCGACGAGGTGCAGTTGGCGTCCGATTTCGAGCGCGGTCATGTCTTCACCGACCGTCTGTTGCATTTGCGCGGCCGCGAAGAAACCCTGTTGCTCGGCGCGGCGACGATGCAGCCGATGGTCGAGCAATTGCTGCCCGGAGCGACGATCACCAGCCGCCCGCGGATGTCGCAACTGACCTATGAGGGACAGAAGAAGCTGTCGCGTCTGCCGCGCCGGTCTGCGGTGGTGACTTTCTCGGTCAATGACGTCTATGCAATTGCCGAATTGGTTCGCCGCCAGAAGGGCGGCGCAGCGGTGGTGATGGGCAGTCTGTCTCCCCGCACCCGCAATGCGCAGGTCGAGCTGTTCCAGAATGGCGATGTGGACCATCTGATCGCGACGGATGCGATCGGCATGGGGCTCAATCTCGATGTGGATCATGTGGCCTTTGCGGCGGAGAAAAAGTTTGACGGCTTTCAGCATCGCCGCCTGACGGCTGCCGAGCTGGCGCAGATTGCCGGGCGAGCCGGGCGTCACACCCGCGACGGGACCTTCGGGGTCACGGGGCGGGTCAGCCCGTTCGAAGATGAATTGGTCGAGCAGCTTGAATGCCACGTCTTCCAGCCTGTCAAAATGCTGCAATGGCGCAATCGTATGTTGGATTTTTCCAGCTATGGCGATCTGATTGCCTCGCTGGAGGTCGCACCCAGCCAGCCGGGCCTGACCAAGGCCTTGCCCGCCAGTGATGTGCAGGCTCTTGAATTGCTTTACAAGGATCGCGACATTCAGCGGCGGACGGACAGCCCGGATTGTTTGCGATTGTTATGGGATGTCTGTCAGGTGCCGGACTATCGCAAGATTGCCCCGGCCAACCATGCAGAACTGATTGGCGTGCTGTTTCAGCAGCTCGAAGAACGGGGGACTTTGTCCAATGACTGGCTAACGGCACAGATTGCCTACGCGGATAGGATTGATGGCGATATTGACACACTCGCCAATAGAATTGCACATATCCGCACATGGACCTTTGTTGCCAATAAAAAGGGGTGGCTAGATGAACCCCTTTTGTGGCAAGAGAAAACCAGAGCCGTTGAGGACCGCTTGTCGGATGCCTTGCATGAGCGGCTCACCAAGCGCTTCATTGATAGGCGCACAAGTGTACTGATGAAACGTCTGAGAGAAAAAGCAATGCTCGAAGCGGAAATTACTCCTGCCGGTGACGTGCTGGTGGAAGGCCAGCATGTTGGTCAATTGCAAGGATTTCGCTTTGCGCCCGATGTGAGTGCTGAAGGCAATGATGCCAAAGCTATTCATGCCGCCGCGCAGAAAGTCCTTTCTGTCGAATTCGAAAACAGATCGGAGAAAATCGCTGGCGCAGCCAATGATCAGTTCTTGTTATCCGGGGATGGAATCCTTCGGTGGCAGGGTGCGCCGATTGCCAAGCTGGTGGCTGGCGATGTGGTCCTGAAGCCGCGCCTGATGGTGTTGGCTGATGAAGGTCTGAGCGGTGTCGCGCTGGAGAATGTCCAGTCGCGAATCAATCTTTGGTTGAGCAATCACATCAATCTGCTTTTGCAGCCTTTGGTGGATCTCTCGACAGTCGAGGAACTGGAAGGCATCGCCAAAGGGCTTGCGTTCCAACTCGTTGAAAATCTTGGTATTCTAGATCGTCGATCGGTCTCAGAAGATGTGCGTTCGCTCGATCAGGATGCCCGTGCCTCGTTGCGCAAGTTCGGTGTCAGGTTCGGTGCCTATCACATCTATATTCCGGCTCTTTTGAAGCCGGCACCAAGCACGATGCTGGTGATGATGTGGGCCCTTCACAATGGTGGTCTGGATCAGGAAGGCATTCAGGATGTGCCGGCTCTGTCGGCTTCCGGCCGTACCTCTATTCCGATCAATGAGGCGATTGCACCGCAGCTCTACAAAACCGTCGGCTTCGGTGTTTATGGCAAGCGCGCGGTACGAATCGACATTCTCGAGCGTCTGGCCGATCTCATTCGCCCGCTGCTCAGCTGGCGTCCAACCGAGGAAGCGCCCGAGCCGCCGGAAGGGGCTGTCGAGCGCGGTTTCACCGTGACGGTGGCCATGACCTCGCTGCTGGGATGTGCCGGGGAAGACTTCTCAACGATTCTCAAATCGCTTGGCTATCGGGTCGAGCGGCGCCGAATCGAGCCGGAGCAGCCAGCCGAAAAACCTGCCGAGACAGAGGCTGCCGCCCCGGTTGAAGGGGAAACCGCAGTCGCTGAAGCGGTGGATGCAGAGGACAAATCCGGGGACGCTTCTGCTGATGCAGACACTTCTCCACAGGAAGCTGCACCTGCTGACGCCGTTGTTGAAGCAGGGGCGGAAGAGGCGAAGGCTGAAGCCGATAGCGAGCCGGAAGAACAGTGGCTTGAAATCTGGCGTCCGGGTGGGCGTGGGGATCGCCGTCCACAACGCTCTGGTCAGCGCAACGCCAAGCCGGGTCAGAAAGACGCCCGTGGCAAAGGCGGCAAACGCGGTGGTCCGCGCAATCAGGATGGTGGCCAAAAAGGTCAGGATCGGTCGCGCAACAATGACAAGGGTCGCGGCAAGCCTCGCGATCAGACCTCGCGCAAACCGGAAAAAGTTGCGGATCCTGATTCCCCATTCGCGGCACTTGCTGCTCTGAAAGCAAATCTGGACAAGGGCAAATAGCCCTTGTTCGCGACTGCCATGGTGCCGCATGAGTGAGGCGACCTCCAAGCTCCGGATTGACAAGTGGCTGTGGTTTGCGCGTGTTGCCAAGACGCGCAGTCTGGCTGCTAAGCTTGTTACATCCGGCGCCGTGCGGCTCAACAAGGACAAGGTCAGTGCAGCCAGCCAGGCCGTCAAGGTGGGTGACGTGCTGACCATTGTTCGGGGCAATCTGGTGCTGGTCTACAAGGTTGAGGCGCTCGGTTCGCGTCGCGGCCCTGCCAGCGAAGCCCAGTTGCTGTTTGAAGACCTCTCTCCCAAACCCGTCAAATCGGATCAATCCGCAATGGATGTTGCCCCCGGTGCTGGTCAGCCGCGTCCGTCCAAGAAAGACAGGCGTGAATTGATGCGGCTCAAGCGCAGTTACGGCGATGAGTGACGGGCGTATCTAGAACTTTCGATAATAGGTATATTTTTTACCTGTTTTTTTCTGGCGATTTGTGTTTGATCAAGGAACCTGAATTCCAACGATTGTTTTCTCTTTTGGGCAGTCCATTTGCCGTGGGGGAAAATATGGCCCCGAAAGCAGCGGCTGTCGCAAAATGGTTCTGGTTTGCGGGCTCCATTTGCAATGAATAGCGCTTGAATCCCCGGGGTAAAAGCGATAGCAAATTGGGAATGAATTTATGGTCTGGTCGGCGTTGACCGATGGCTTGATCAGGCTTGCGGAAAAGGACTGGCGCTCGCGCCATATGTAAGCAAAAGGGATGCCTGCCCGTATCATCGCATGATGATTGGGCCTGGGATCGGCATCCAAATGCGGAGAAGGCAATGACCTATATCGTCCTGGATAATTGCATCAAGTGCAAATATACCGATTGTGTTGAAGTCTGTCCGGTCGATTGTTTTTACGAGGGTGAAAACTTCCTCGTTATTCATCCCGACGAGTGCATTGACTGTGGCGTATGCGAGCCGGAATGCCCGGCGGAAGCGATCAAGCCGGATACCGAGCCGGGCCTTGAAGACTGGCTCAAGATCAATGCGGAATATGCCGAGAAGTGGCCTAACATCACCGCCTCCAAGCCGCCGATGGCAGATGCGAAGAAGTGGGATGGTGTCGAGAACAAGCTGCAATATCTCTCCCCGAACCCGGGTGAAGGTGATTGAGCATTGCTGCCATGCAGTATAATGACAGCTGGTCCGGATGTGAAAAAGCGCATATCCGGGCCATTTTTTATGGTCGCAGAAAACTAATTTTATGCTGAGTCGATGCGGATTTTGGGTGATTTAACGGCAGAGATCTGCGGATTGTGTCATATCAATGAGGCTGCGCAGGCGCGATTTGGGCGCACCGTGAAAGTTTGATCACAATCAAATCTTGGAAATATAACAAAAATATGCTATTCTCCCGTAATCAGCTGATCAAGGAAGGTATGCAACACTCCTGTTCTGGGAGTTTTTTTATGCGCATTTAATGCTTCATGCAATGTTAAAGTGCGCAATACACACAGACGTGCCAAATTCAGTTCTGATGCACTGCAAAAGGATGCCCTTCTTCACTGGATCGATGATTTCTTGAAGTGGCGGCATTTTGCGTTTTGTGACCGAAAACGCGGGTTTCCGGTTTATTAAAGAGATTGGGGCGGGTAATGGATCCGCTCTCAAGCGACGCGGGAGTTTCTAGCGTATGGCCATCAAAAAAGCCACCCAACGTCAGGGCTTTAAAATCAACGAATTCATCGTCTATCCAGCTCACGGTGTGGGCCAAATTGTCAATATCGAAGAGCAGGAAGTCGCAGGTCTGAGCTTGGAGCTTTTCGTGATCAACTTCGAGCAAGACAAAATGACCTTGCGCGTTCCGATTGGCAAAGTCGCTTCTGTAGGCATGCGGAAGCTGTCCGATGAAGATGCTGTTGACAAGGCGCTGGTGACGGTGACAGGGCGCGCTCGTATCAAGCGCACCATGTGGAGCCGCCGCGCGCAGGAATATGAGGCAAAAATCAATTCCGGTGATCTGCAGTCAATCGCAGAAGTCGTGCGCGATCTGTATCGCTCCGACACCCAGCCGGAACAATCCTATTCCGAACGCCAGCTTTATGAGGCTGCTCTGGATCGTATGGCTCGTGAAGTGGCTGCGATTCGCAAGCTGTCCGGCACGGAAGCGGTTCAGTTGATCGAGAAGAATCTGGCCAAAGGGCCGCGCCGTGGCGCTGCCAAGACCGAGCAGGAAGAAGCTGCTGCCTGATTGTGTCCCTGATGGGATGACATTTAAAAACCCCGGTGAGCGCTGTTCACCGGGGTTTTTTATTTGTCCTTCAAAAGCCTTGTGCGGCTGTTGGTGACATTTGCATGCCTCGTGCCGAAAGTAGAGCGTTGGACTGCGGGCCGGTCCGAGGGCTGCAGGCCTTAGTTCAAGGAGCGGATCACTTTGATCTGTTGGCCACGTTTGAGGCGCGCCCCTGAATCGATGTCGTTGAGAATGCGAAACAGGCGTAATTTGTTCTCCGTGCCTTCCATGCGCTCCGCCACGCGTTGCGGGCTGTCTCCACCTCCTGCCGTGACAATATTGATGGTCAGGGGTTTGTAGGACTGCGCCTGCTGGAAGGAGAGGGTGCGGAAGCTGTTGACAGTTTCGGCGACCGCACTTTCATAGGCAGAGTTCGGATTTGTGGTGGCAAATACAAAGCGATAGGTGGCGGATTGGACCCGGATGATGGCGATCCGGAAGGTCCAGCCCTTGGCCTTGGCCGCAGCGAGTACTGCGGGTTGGCCATCAATCATCTGCTCGCGAATCGAACCGGTCAGCAGACCGGTGACCCAGCCGGACGTCAGATAGCTGGTCAGAGGCACGTCAGGGCTGACACTCACCCCATCAAAGCGCATCGCGGTGCCGTCCGGGGCCACCGCGAGCACCGCTTTGGTGGTGTTCTCCAGACGATAGCCCGTTGGCAGTGAGAAACGGATCCGCAGATGCGGGTGAATATAGGAGTTGCCGCGCACGAAGCCTTCATCCGGCGCGTCGCCAAACAGCATGCCGTCGATCGCTTCGAGATAGTCCTCGCGTTCACGTGCACCGACGCTCGGACCGCCGTAGCGTCTGGCGGTGAATATCGCGGTCTGGATGCGTTGGGGGGTGGTGGGGTGCGATGACAGGAAGTTGGCCTTCGGATCATTGTCGGCGCGGCCTGTGAGAAATTCTGCATACTGGCCCATCGTGCTGAGGAACCGGCTGGCCGCGAAGGGGTCAAGTCCTGCGCGAAAGGCGGTCTCGATGCCCTGCTTGTCGGCCTCGAGTTCCTGAACCTGCGAGAAGCTGGCCAGTGTCACCAGATTGCTGGTCTTGATCGATGCTTTGCGTGCATTGTCATCGCCGACCATGTTGTCCATCACCTTGGCGGTCAGCTCCGTATCCCGACGGGCTCTGGCGCGTTCCAGCGCATGGCGGGCTGTGACATGGGCCATTTCGTGGGCGAGGACTGCAGCCAGTTCAGACTTGTCATTGGCCAGAGCGATCAGGCCGCGTGTGACATAGAGATAGCCGCCGGGCAGGGCAAAGGCATTGACCGTCGGGCTGTTGAGAATGGTCACCCGATAAGGGCGATTGGGCTCGGTGGAGGCCGCAACGAGCCTGCCAACCAGCTTTGCCACCATCACTTCGAGGCGCGGATTGCTATAGACACCACCATAGGCCTTGACGATTTTGGGATGTTCCTTGCGGCCGATTTCCCGCTCGACGGCATCAATGGCCGAACTGTTGGCAGGGGCGACGCCGGAGATGCTCGGTTCGTTGCCGCTGGTCAATACGCTCTTGCAGCCAGCCAGCAGCATAAGGGTCGCGCCAAGGATGGCAGCGTTTCTAAGACGGGTCAGGCGCTGTTTGCTCAAATATTCGTCCCCACATCAATTCTCAGAGCAATTCGTTTGAAGGTCTGGACCATTCAGCTTGCTTTTATCCTTTGCTTGCATCCGCCCGGCTCACCTGGGTGGCTTTTCCTGCCACAGTTGCTCCGGGTGGTGCACTCGAATCAGCGGCCCCCCGCGTGTTTCGACCCATCCTCGAACATATATATAGGCATTTTTCAGGGCATCCAGCGATTTGTTTTCGGCTTCCCATCGGGTCAGGCTTTTTTCACTGAGTGTGACTGTAAAGTCCTTTTTCCAGTTGGGGCCGAAATTCAGATAGCTGGTGCTGTGATCCATGCGAGAGACCGTGCGCACCCTGCCATAAACAAGCTGATAGGTGGAGACGATGGCAGAAAGGTGGAGGCGGTTGGATGGCTTTGGCTGATACTGCGCCTCTTTCCACAATCCAAGTTTGGCCTGTCGAGCCTTTTGTTCCGCATTCAGCAAGCGTTTGGCACAGACATTCGACACTGTGTCGACATCGATACGCACGAGGCCCATCGCTGCAAGTTGCTCCTGCAACAGGTGTGGTTGGTGAGTTGCTTCGGGAGTGGACTGAATAAAGGCGGGCCGTCTGCCCCGGCGATCCGGTTTTGCCTTTTTGCTGGCATGGATGGTGGGTCGTGCTGACTTCAGGACTTTCGTGATCTCGGCCTGCTTTTGCTGTGCAAGGCTTGCGGGTTTGAGATGTTCTACAAGGATGCCATCCAACAGCCAGATGTTGCCAGCAGGCGTTATAATGTCAGCTGGAGCGCTGAAGCGGCTGGTGCCCGTCGGTGCCAAGGGGGACAAGGCTTCAAGGCACGGATGGGTGGCCGCGCGCTCATCTGCCTGAGATGACGCCAGTGAGAGTGCGGTGCCACATAAGCCGATCAAGACGAAGAGCAAGAGCTGATGGGTGCGCATCCATAGGGCCTTTGGTTCAATCCTGCGAGGCAGGCAATCGAAAGCGTACAGGGCAGGTTGATCTGCCATAGGCGAAATGATAGAGAGCTTTGACATTGCGGTCGAATTGTTTTCGCTGCTAGCGACTGCCATTGTTTCAAGAAGGCAGTTTTTCATGCAATGGCTCAAATGGCCCCGTAGCTCAGATGGATAGAGCAACCGCCTCCTAAGCGGTAGGTCGCGCGTTCGACTCGCGCCGGGGTCACCATTTCTTGATTTCCTCAATAAAATCAATATTTCAAAGGGTTAAAGCTTCAGCGTGGTACGAAAACGTGGTACGAAGCACCCATGACAAACTACCTTTTGAAGAAACGCCAGCGCTGGTATGCGACCCTTGATGTTCCCAAGGATGTACGGGGTATTATCAATAAAACGAAGTTCATGAAGTCGCTGCAAACCGATGATAGGCGCAGGGCACTGGCTCTCTGTGGACCAATTGTTGCGGCTTGGAAGCAGCAGATTGAGAATGCCCGTGGTTCTGATGAGGTTGTAGCAGAGGCGTCGATATGGCGCTCTATGCTGCATGATGCCAAATCTGCACAGGAAAAAGCCTTCATTGAAGAACAGATCGTTGATCGGTCATACTCCATCGAAGAGCGTGGTTTTCCTAAAGGCGTGAACGATCTGGACACTGCGCGAAAGCTTGGCTCCAAAACAGAAGATGCTGAGCGCTTTCATAGCATTGCCACGGGAGAGACCATCCCACTTACCCACTACATGGAAACATGGCTGAGTGATACGAGGGTAGGGGAGAAGACGAAGGACGAGTACCGTGCAGCCTTCAAGGATCTAGCGACTGAGTTCCAGACGGTTGAAGAAGTGAGCCGTCGAAAAGCGTCCGAGTTTGTCAGGAACAAGTTGTCGCCGGGGCGAGCGCAAGACACCGTTCAAAAGAAACTGTCAGCTTACAGTGGTCACTGGAAGTGGCTCGAACTGAATGGCTATATCCCGGATGACAGGAGAAGCCCTTGGGATGGATTGAAACCCCGAAAAGCCAATGAAGAGGCGCTGGGGCGTCGCGCATTCACTGAACCAGAAGCCTCTGCTGTTCTAGCCAAGACCCTTGAGCGGCACGGCAAGTTCCCCGATGATTTTCATGTCGTCCAACTGCTGGCGGTAACAGGTCTGCGCTTGGAGGAAGCTGCGCGGTTGCGGATAAGAGACTGTTCTGATCAAGGTCATGCTGTTTGGCTGCACATCAGGGAAGCGAAAACCAAGGCGGGGATTCGTCGTGTTCCTGTCGTCTGCAAGGCAGTCATGGATATGCTGCGGGTGCGCTTAGAGGACCGTGAAGATGAAGAGTATGTCTTTGGGAACCTTGTCTCCAAGGTCTACAACAAGCGCTCCCACACGCTCTCTCAGCGTCTTGGGCGTTCGCTCAGGTTGGTAGTGAAGGACGAAAGCGTGGTTGCCAGTCATAGCTGGCGGCATCGAGCCAGAACCTTGCTGGAACAGGGTGACATCAACCCTTGGGTTTCAGACTGGATCATGGGGCATTCAAGACCGGGTGAGGGGCTGAACCGATATTCGAAAGGGCCTTCTGACGAGCAACTTCTTGCAGCCATGAAGTGGGTCGTGTTGCCTTAGATGTGAACTTGAGTCCCCCGGATGACATCAGTGGAGGTCTTGGTCTTGAAGAGATCTTGACGCTTCACCCACTCAGCCCGGAGATACCAGAACTTGATCCTCTCGACGCCACCTTTCCACGTCTTGCGAGCGGACTGGATGCCCAGATACGCCAGCCAGCGGTTCAGCTTGATCGCTGAAGGGAACCCAAGGATCTTGGCGACTGCCTCTTTGTTGTAGGTGCCATCCACTGATAGGAAGTGCTGGAAGCCTTCAACCATTGGCTCCATCTCAGCCTTGACGGCTTCGAGTGCAGCATTGTCTTCAGTCAGTTCGCCCACCTGATCGTGCATCTCTTCGATGACGAATTGCTTCCGGGTGATGTCTTCGGTCAGAGCGGCCTTCTCGTTGGTCAGTCGGCCTACCTTGGCTTGCAACCCTTCGAGCACCTTGAGGGTCATCTCTTCCATCGACATTTCACCAGTGAGTACCTTCTCCTCACCCTTGACGTACATGCCGTCCTTGCGGATCGCGGGAAGGACTTTATCAGTGACCCAGAGCTTGAACTCTTTGGCTGATGGAAGCTCCGAACCGAGAATGAGAGCGTAAAGACCTCCTTCAGAAACGACCAGTCTCTGAGGGTTCTCGCGAATACCATCGCGAATTACGATAGTATTCCGTTGATTGGATTCCGTGTGCTGGCGCACCGCACTTGGCCCGTTCTTGAACCCCAACGCCTTGCAGACATCAGCAGCGACGAACCAAGGGTCATTCGGCTTATCCTCGAAGGTGACCGTGCGGATGTCGTAAAGCGAGTTGACCTGCCCATCGTTGGCCGAACGGGTAACGAAGGTGAACGTGGAGACTTCCGGGGTGGTGGTGGTGTGTTTCTTCATGAGCATCTTGAAGTGATCCTTATGTTGGCAGTTAGTGCCACATGTGGGCCACTGCTTTGAACGACCACCCTTTTGTTGTCTGATTGGAACGACACGACGCGTATGGGCATGAAGGTGCTTTGCATTTGAAATGCCTAGCCGCCGGATGATTATGCTGGTTTTATTTTTGGGGATCGCTGGGCTTGGAATATAGGTATCTGCTCAACCGTTTGCAGTCCAAACCACCCTCGCAAGCATCAGGTGCCAGATAGAAGACAATCCTCTCTTTAAGTGCGGCTTGGAGTTGCTCATGTATGTCACGCCACTGTGGGAGAATTTCTCGTGGTACGCCATGAACTCTGAAAGACCAGTGGCGATACTGAACCCTGAAAGCACAAGAGCCTCCTTCTTTTGAGAAACAAACGATCTGAACGTTCTGCCGCTTCTCAGCATTTGGGAATGCGAATGCTTCGTATGGCATCATGTTGCAGGGCATTTTGTCGGACTTGGAGACGACTAACCCATCTCATTCATGAGGTTGCCCCATTTTCTGCCTGTGATTTTGGCCGCAGTTCATCGTTGCGCATGAAGTGCGCGAAGAATGCCTTTATTTTTGGAATGGGTTGGAGGTGACAATTACGGGTTCA